>JAYTVT010000031.1:0-79937 GCA_043743835.1 Betaproteobacteria bacterium | reverse complement strand
CCTGACCTCAACTTCTCGAACCGCCCGGTGCGGACCCGCATGCCGGGTGGTGTGGGAGGGGTCCGCTTCGGCGGCCCCTATCCCGATCGGTGCTCGCGTGATGGGCGTGCCGCAGAACTCGCTGCACTCACTGCGTTCGTTTCGCTCAAACAGGCTGCGGCAAGTCAGTTCTTGATGCGCGCCTGCGGCGCGCCGCCCATCCCGCTGCGCTCCTCGGCGACCCACAATGAGCCCCCACAGGGCACCGCCTGCCGCGAGCCACCTGGCGTTGATGTCCGTTGCGGCCCTTTGCCACGCCAATGCATGCATGCCAAAGAACGACTGCTATGCGCCGCAAGCCGGCGGGGCCTACCAACCCGGGTTGTTGCGAATGAGCGCACTCGGGTATGAGCAATCGCTCTGACGTGACTGGCTTGCTGTGCAGCGTCACTGGGTCATGCCAAACAGCAGCTCGTCGGTTTCAGCGCAGCAAACAACGGCTCTGAAATTACCGTCCGACCCCACTGGATGGCTCGCAGAGCTCAGGAGGACGGTATGCCGTTGTATTCGAAGATCCGACTCGGGTTGCAGTCTGTTGTGCTGGTGCTGTTGCTGCAGGTGACCGCCACGGCCATGGCCACCACGGCGGCTGCCGCCGGCCGCAACGACCCACCAGGGCGTCTGGTCAGTGTTCAGTGGTTGCAAAACAACCTGACCCGCCCGGACGTGATCGTGCTGGACACGTCACCCATGCCTGCACACCGCAAGCAGCACATTGCGGGCGCCGTGCCGACCGGGTTTTTTCCCTTTGGCGCGGGCGATGTGGCGCCGGCGCAGGTGCAGAACCGGCTGCGCGCCTGGGGTGTGGGGCCCGGTCATCACATCGTCATCGTCGACCCGGGCGCCACCTACATGGCCGCCCGTTTGTTCTGGGATTTGCTGCTGGTGGGCTACCCCGTCAACCAGCTGAGCATCCTGGACGGTGGCATGGCCAAGTGGGTGTCGGCGGGTGGCGCAGTGTCCGACCAGCCGACGGCGCCGCGCGCACCGAGTGAGGTGAACCTGGGTGCACTCGTGCCTGATGTGCTGATCAAGCTGCCCGAGTTTCTGGCCGCCACGGCCGACCCGCAGCGGCACGTTTTGTTGGAGGCCTTGGACCCGGAGTACTTTTTCGGTGGCGCGGCCTTTTTCAGTCGCGGTGGGCATGTGCCGCATGCCACCTTGATGCCGGCAGACGACTTTTTCAGAGCCGACAAAACCTACAAGTCGCCCAGCGAGCTTCAGGCCATGCTGCAACACCTGGGTGTACGCCCCGATCAGCGCGTGCTGACCTACTGCGGTGGCGGTGGTGCCGCGGCGGTGCCCTTCTTTGCGCTGAGGTTCTTGCTCAACTACCCCCAGGTCCAGATGTTTCAGGGATCGCAGCGGGCCTGGCTGCAAGACCCGCGGGATCTGCCCGTGTGGACCTACGGCAACCCCCATCTGACCCGCGATACCGACTGGCTGAAGGCCTGGGCCAGCCCGATGTTGAAGTCCTTTGGGCTGTCGCAGGTGACGGCGGTTGATGTGCGGCCCGCCGACAACTTCCGACTCGGCCATGTGCCCACGGCACTGAACCTGCCCTCAACAGAGTTGGCTGACTTGGCGCATCAGCCGCAGGCGCTGTTGGCCAGGCTTCGGGCCTCAGGCTTGAACCCCGCGCATGAGGCCGTGGTCACCGCGGATGGCGGAATCACCCCACGTTCGGCGCTGGCATTTTTGCTTCTGCACCAGATGGGGCAGCAGAAAGTCTCCATCCATTTAGAAGGCTTTGAGCGATGGGTGGACCGGGGGCTGGATGTCGCCCGCCCCGCTGCGGCTGTTGCACCTTCTGCTGTGCCGGCGCCGGCACAGGCCAGTGCCTGGCAGCCGCGCACGGACGTGCTGGTGGCCGATCCCAGCCAGCCTTCAGGCCCCTTCCCAACGGTCTACGTGTCATCGGGCAGCGCCGCAGCCCAGCGGCAGGCCCCAGGCACGGCGGTTCACCTGCCGGCCACCGCGTTGCTGACCGCCGACGGCCAACCCCGCGCGGCCAAGGACATCTGGGCGGCCATCAACAAAGCCGGTGTGCCGCGCTACGCCCGTGTGGTGCTGTTTGCCGACCAGCTGGGCGACGCGGCGATGAACTACGTCATCTTCAAGATGATGGGCTTTGCCGATGTGCGGGTGTGGGCGCCTTGAACTCCGGCGCTCAGTTGCGCGAGCAATAAGTGGGTGCGCCCGCCGCTGAGGTGGGCTCGGTGTTGCTGTAGGTGCCTTGGCGGCGCACGGTGACTGTGCACTGCGCGTCCACGTCCAGTTCAAACAGCAGCCACGAGCGCGTGGTCGGCAGTTCGCCCGCTGATGGGGGCGTGAACAGTTCGGGTGCGCGGCCAGGGATGTTCAGTTCCACGCGCGCGCTGGCCGCAGCGATCGGCCCCGCGTTGTAGCCCGAGAAGTTGTAGATGTAGTACTTGTAGGTGCCCACCATCAATCGCGTGAGCGTGATGACTTCAGGGCCATAACTGCTGACGTCGTCCACGTCCAGGCCGGCATAGGGGTCTGCGGTGAGGCTGCCCCGTGCAGCGTAGTACACATGAGCGCCACTGGGGGTGACGATGTGGGAGTCCAGATCGCTCGGGAATTCACCCCACGTCAGCTTCATCGTCACACCAGCCCCGGCTTGGCTGATGACCAGGCAGGTCGGCACGTTGCCATCGGCCGGGAAGGGGCCTATGCGCTGCGTGTTGGACAGCGGCCCACCGGCTTCGGCCACGATGGTGGCGGAGGCGGCGCGCCGCAACGGGATGCTGAAATTGCCGCCACTGTTGGTGGTGGCAGAGGTTGCGCTGGTGTAGTCAATGCCGTCGCTGGTCACACGTGCGTTGTTGACGGGGGTGCCCAAGCTGTCGACAACGCAACCGTTGACCTGCACCGAATCCAGCGGTGTGCCCACAGCCCACAGGCCAGCGCGGGACACGTCGCCTTGGTAGTAGCGGTTGGGCGAGGTGCCCGCCAGCACCGCGGTGCCGTCTTGCACCCAGCGGCCCGTGGTGGTGTCCAGCACATAGAGCGTTGCCGTGGCAGGCGGCGCCGCGCTGCGGGTGCCCACAGGGAAGCGCACGGTGGCGAGTTGGCCGGCGCGCAACACCAGGGGCGCGCCCGCAGCGGTGCTGAACTGCAGCTCGGCCGCGCCAAAGGTCTCCACCAGCGAAGGCAGGCCGCTGACCAAGCGGCTGAAGTCACCGGACAGCACGGTGGTGTCGGTGGCGGCATTGACCGGGGTCATGCGCAGACGCACGGTGCCCAAGGCCAAGGTGCCTGTGCTGTCTTCCAAAGCATTGGCCGGCAAGGTGATTTGCCCTGCGCTGCCCGGCACAGCAACCGTGCCGCCTGTTGCTGCAGCCAGGTTGCCACTGACGGCCAGGGACACCAGGCGCGCCTGCACGTCGGTGGTGGCGCCGCCCCGCAAAGCGATGACCCGCACCATTTCGGCGTGCGAGCCGATGCTGAAGCGCACGGTGGTCCGTGGGTTGGGGGACAGGTTGGGGAAGCTGAAGGCGCCCGTGCTGTCGGTGATGGCGGTGCGGCTGCCCAAGGTCACCGTCACGCCAGAAATCGCCTGTCCAGTGGCCGAGTCAACTGCACGGCCAGTCACCGATCCCACGCCCACCACACTGAAGCTGGCCGATGCGTAGGCGCAGTTGGTCAGTGCCGCGGCCTCGCAGATGCGATAGGCAAACGAATAAGTGCCAGGCTGTGCGGTGGCGTCAACCGTCAACAGCCCCGCCGCCGTCAAGCTGGCACCCGTGGGCAAGGCCGAGGTGGCCTGGGCCCGCACGGTGCTGGCGGTGGCAGCCACGCCGCCCAAGGTGTCGTTGGTCAGCAGATCACCGCTGCCAATGGTGGCGAAATTGAAGGAGTCGCCCAAGGCCAGAATCACCGCGGGCGGCACGGTGATGACAACGTCTGCGCTGGCGCAGTTGTTGGTGTTGGCGGTTTCGCAGATGCGGTAGTTCAGTGGGATCACGCCGGGTGCGGCGGCGGCGCTGACGCTGACCAGGCCATCCACCAGGGTCACGCCGGCGGGCAAGGTGCCTGAAACCAGGCTGAAGGCCACGTTGCCACCCGAGCCTGCGCTGGGGATGGCGCCATTGAGGCGGTCGTTGGACAGCAGTTGCGCGCTTTCGCTGGCCCGCAACCTGAAGCTGTCGTAGTTGGCTGACAAGGGTGTTGCGCCCGGTGTGCCCGAGCCTGAGCCGGTGCTGCCGGTTCCACCTGTGCCGCCGCTGCCGCCTGTGCTGCCCGTGCCGCCGCTGTTGCTGGTGCTCGAACTGTTGTTGTCGTCACTGCCGCCGCAAGCCGCCAAGGCGGCGATCAAGGCGCAGAGCGCCCAGCTTGCGAAAGGGCGTTTTGAGGTGCGTGCCAGCATGGCGTCTCCCAAGGGGTCGGTTCTGGCAGGAACAAGCCAGACACAAAGGTCACAAGGGTCGAAAGTCTCCCACGTCCGGGTGGGGGCTATGAACCCAAAGAAAGGGGGTTCGCGGTGGCTTTTGGCAAGTTGGCCCTGCCGCTGGCCACGGTGATGCGCGCCAGCGCGTCGGCCCAGGACAACTGCAACATCTGGGGCTGGACACGCCAGCTCCAGTTACCTTGGGCCGTGCCAGGCAGGTTCATGCGGTGCGAGCCGTCGAGCCCCAGCACATCTTGCATGGGGAACAGCGCCATCTGCGCCACCGATTGGCTGGTGCTGCGGATCAAGGCCCAGTGCATCTGCTCGTCGGTGCACTGCAGGTACTCACGCGCAAAGGTACGGGTTTGGGCGTTGGCCGTGGCCCACCAGCCAACGGCAGTGTTGCTGTCGTGGGTGCTGCTGTAGGCCAGGCACGCCGGTACGTGGTGGTGCGGCAGAAACGGATGCTCGGCGTCGCCACCGAAGGCTTCTTGCACGATGCGCATGCCGGGAAAGCCGAAGTGGTCACGCAGTTCGATGACGTCGGGTGTGATCGTGCCCAGGTCTTCGGCCACGATGGGCAGGCGCCCGAGCGCTGCCTCCAGTGCCGCGAAGAGCGGCTTGCCAGGCCCTGGTGCCCAACGGCCTTCGCGTGCAGTGGGGCAGCTGGCTGGAACCTCCCAGTAGCCCGCAAAGCCGCGGAAGTGATCGATGCGCAAGATGTCGGCGTGGGCAAAGGCCCGTTGCACCCGCGCCACCCACCAGGCAAAGCCCTCGTCGGCCATGCGGTCCCAGCGGTACAGCGGGTTGCCCCAACGCTGGCCGTCAGGGCCAAAGCCGTCCGGGGGAACACCGGCAACGAAGGCGAGTTGGTGTTGCTCGTCCATCAAGTACAGATCGGGCCGTGACCACACATCGGCGCTGTCATGGGCCACGAAGATAGGCAGGTCGCCCATCAGCTGCACGCCATGTTCATGGGCGTAGGCCCGCAGCTCGTTCATCTGTTGCTCAAAGCACCATTGCACGAAGTTGTGCTCGGCGATGGGCTGGGCCAGACGCAGGCTTGCCGCGGCCAGCGCGCTGGATTCGCGGCGGGCCAGCGCTGGCGCCCACAGCCACCAGGGCTGGCCTGCGTGCTCGTCTTTCAAGGCTGCAAAGAGCGCCCACTGCGGCAGCCAGCTGGACTGGCCTGCGCACCAGTCGGCCAGCTCAGCGCGCTGCTGATCCGTAGCCAGCTGTGCAAAACCCGCGGCCGCTTGACGCAGCAGTTTCCAGCGCCAAGGGATGACCCGGTCGTAGTCGACCCGCGCGGTGTCGAAGTCGGGCACTTCACTCAACGCGGTTTGCGGCAACCAGCCTTGGTCAACCAGGGGCTGCAATGCCACCATCAGGCCACTGCCTGCAAATGCCGAGGGGCATTGGTAGGGCGAGTTGCCCGGCCCGATGGGGTTGACCGGCAGCACCTGCCAGACCGACTGCCTGGCTTGGGCCAGCACGTCGATGAAGCGCTTTGCGGGCAGTCCCAGGTCGCCTATGCCGTGGTCGCCAGGGAGGGATGTGATGTGCAGGACAACACCAGAGCTTCTGCGGGAGAGTGACATGGTATGAAGGGTTTAAAGAGTCAACTGCCGTTGTAGTAATACTACTTTCCTGAAAGGCAGGAAACTTCCAAGTAGTTGATTTTCAAGGGTTTACGCGGGAGAAACGACGCGCGGATCGGGTTGTTCTTGGGTATCCGTGCCTGTATATTCTCTACAAACACTCAGCAATCTGCGGAGACACGGCATGGCGGACGTCAAACTGTCCGGGGTTGGCAAGGCCTTCGGCGACGTGAAGATCCTGAAAGGCATCGACCTGGAGATTCGCGACGGTGAATTCATGGTCTTTGTCGGCCCCAGCGGATGTGGCAAGAGCACCTTGTTGCGCACCATCGCTGGGCTGGAAGACATCACCGAAGGCACGCTGAGCATTGGCGGGCGTGTGGTCAATGACCTGCCGCCGGCCGAGCGTGGCATCTCGATGGTCTTCCAGAGCTACGCCTTGTACCCGCACATGAACCTGTTCGACAACATGGCCTTCGGTTTGAAGCTGGCCAAGTTGCCGCAGGCGGAGATTGACCTGGCGGTGAACAACGCGGCCAAGATCCTGCACATCGAGCACCTCTTGCAGCGCAAGCCCAAAGACCTGTCGGGCGGCCAGCGCCAGCGCGTGGCCATTGGGCGCGCCATCGTGCGCCAGCCCGAGGTGTTCTTGTTTGACGAGCCGCTGTCCAATCTGGACACCGCGCTGCGAGTGAAGATGCGCTACGAGTTTGCCAAGCTGCACGAGCAGTTCAAGACCACCATGGTCTACGTCACCCACGACCAGGTGGAGGCCATGACGCTGGCCGACCGCATCGTGGTGCTGAATGCCGGCCGCATCGAACAGGTGGGCGCGCCGATGAACCTGTACGAGAACCCCTGCAACCTGTTTGTGGCCGGCTTCATCGGCAGCCCGGGCATGAACTTCATTGACGCCGTGGTCACCGAGGCCAGCGCTGCCGGGGCCACCGTCAAGCTCGCGGGTGGTGAACTGATCCGCTGCGCAGTGGACGCGGCCACGGCCCGGGTGGGCGACGCCGTCAAGCTGGGTGTGCGGCCTGAACACCTGCGCGCCGGCGTCGCGCACAACGCACTTTCCACCACGGTGACATTTGTCGAAAGCCTGGGCAGCATGACCTATGCCTACTGTGCCAACGCTGGGCTGGACGACGTGATCACCTGTGCCGTTGAAGGCGACCGCCGCGTGGTCAGCGGTGAGGCGCTGCCGCTGTCGGTGCCGGTGGAAAAGACCTACCTCTTCAACGCCCAAGGCCAAGCCTTGCGCCGCTTGACGGGGCAGCCACAAGCCCATGCGGCCTGAACTTCAACGGCACGCGGCCATCACGCTGATGGCAGCTTGTGGCCTGCTGGCTGGCGCCGCGGCGCAGGCGCAGTCAGCGCCGCCCAGCCTGTTGGTTTGGATCAACGGCGACAAAGGTTACAACGGCCTGCAAAAGGTGGGCGACGCCTTCACCCAGCTCAGCGGCGTGAAAGTAGTGGTGCAGCACCCCGAAGGTGCCCCCGACAAGTTCCAGGCCGCCGCCGCCGCCGGCAAAGGCCCTGACATCATGTGCTGGCCCCACGACCGCGTGGGCGAATGGGCCAAGTCCGGCTTGATCGTTCCAGTGCGGCCAGCCAAGCGCCTGAAGGCAGAGATCGACGACACGGCCTGGAGTGCCTTCACCTACCGCGGCCAGACCTGGGGCTATCCATTGGCCATCGAAGCCGTGGGCCTGATCTACAACAAGGCGCTGGTGCCAACACCGCCCGAGTCCTTTGAGCAGGTCATCGAGCTGGACAAGAAGCTCAAGGCCCAAGGCAAGGGCGCCATCCTGTGGGCCTACAACCAGTCTTTCTTCAGCTGGGCCTTGCTGGCCGGGCCGGGCGCTTTTGTCTTCGGGCGTGACGCCAAAGGCGACCTGGACCCCAAAGTGGTGGGCGTCAACAACGCCGGCGCCTTGCAAGGCGCGCTGATGATCGAACGCCTGGTCAAAGAAGGCCACATGCCCAAGGGCGCCCGCTACTCCGAGATGGAAGGTGCCTTTGCCCGTGGCCAGGTGGCGATGATGATCAACGGCCCCTGGGCCTGGGACAACGTGCGCAAGGTGGGCATCGACTTTGGCGTGGCACCCATTCCTGCGGTGGCTGGCAAACCGGGTAAGCCCTTTGTGGGCGTGTTGGGCTGCATGATCACCGCGCCCAGCAAGGCCAAGGACGTGGCACGCGAGTTCATTGAAAACCACCTGCTGAAGGTGGAGTCGCTCAAGACCATCAGCGCCGACGTGCCACTGGGCGTGCCGGCCAACAAGACCTACTACGCCGAGCTCTCCACTGACCCGCGCATCAAGGCCACGATGGACAACGCGCGCGCCGGTGAGCCCATTCCCAACATCCCGGAGATGGGCCGCTTCTTTCCAGCCGTGGACGCTGCGTTGGAGGCCATCACCAACGGCCGGCAAGCTGCCAAAGAAGCCATGGACGGTGCCGCCGCGCGCATGTTGACCAAATGACGCCCCCGCGCAGCGCCTTCGGCGTTCCCCTCAAGGCCGCGGCGTCGCCGCCCTGGCTGCAGTGGGCCGTGGCGGGCACGGCTGCGCTGGCGCTGCTGTGGCTGGTGTTCAGCTTGTGGGCTGCTGGCCAGCCCCTGGTGGCGGTGGGCATCCTGGCGCTGGGCGGCAGTGCCATTTATGTCTACGGCACCGCACAGTCGGTGGCCTGGAAGTACCTGTTCCCGGGCGTGGCGGGCATGCTGGTGTTTGTCGCCTTCCCGCTGCTGTACACGGTGCAGATCGGCTTCACCAACTACTCCAGTAGCAACCTGCTGGACGAAGCGCGCGCGCGCAGCTACCTGCTGGAGCAGACCGTGGCCGACGAAGCGCACGCGCGGCCATTCACGCTGCATGCCGAGGGCGCCTCGCTGCGTCTGAAACTGATGCCCGAAGAGGGTAGCGCGGGCGATGTCCTGGTGTCGCCGCCACTGCCGACGGCGGGTGCCCCCGAAGGCAGTGCCGTGGCCATGCAGCCACTGGGGAGCACCACCCTGGGCCCGGCGCTGAACCTGCGTGAATTGATCCAGCGCCGTGACCTCCTGCTGCCGCTGCAGCTGAGCCTGCCCGACGGCCAGCGCATCCGCTACGCCGGCCTGCGCGAGTTCGGCCCCATCGACCCGCTGTGGAAAGCCGGTGCCGACGGCGGCATCACGCAGCTGTCCAGTGGCACCACCTTCAAGCCCAACCGAAGCAGCGGCTTCTTTGAGAGCGAGCAGGGCGAACGCATTCAGCCGGGCTTCAAGGTCGGCATCGGTTTTGCCAACTACGCCCGCATGCTGCTGGACGCCGACTTCCGCGGCCCCTTTGTCAGCATCTTCATCTGGACCGTGCTGTTTGCTGGCCTGACGGTGTTGTTTTCGACCGCTCTGGGCATGACCTTGGCGGTGCTGCTGGAGTGGGAAGGCCTGAAGTACCGCGCGATCTACCGCACGCTGCTGTTCTTGCCCTACGCCGTGCCGGGCTTCATCAGCATCCTGGTCTTCAAGGGTCTGTTCAACCAGAACTTTGGCGAGATCAACGCCATTCTCAATGCGCTGTTTGGTGTGCGACCAGCCTGGTTTGCCGACCCCACCTTGGCCAAGGCGATGATCCTCATCGTCAACACCTGGCTGGGCTACCCGTACATCATGATTTTGTGCAGCGGCCTCATCAAGGCCATTCCTGCCGACCTGTATGAAGCCAGTGCCATTGCGGGTGCCAAGCCGCTGACGAACTTCTTCAAGATCACGGTGCCGCTGATCGCCAAGCCCTTGACGCCGCTGCTGATCAGCGCCTTTGCCTTCAACTTCAACAACTTCGTGTTGATCTCGCTGCTGACCGACGGGCGGCCCGACTTCCTCAACACCAAGCTGCCGGCAGGCACTACCGACATCTTGGTCAGCTACACCTACCGCATCGCCTTCACCGACAGTGGGCAGAACTTTGGCTTGGCCGCAGCCATCAGCACCTTGATCTTTGTGATGGTGGCGATCATGGCGCTGGTGCAGCTGAAGATCACACAGCGTTCAGAGCACAAGAGGTAGACCGCCATGCCCATCGTCACCGGAAAGAGTCAACGCTGGCGCGTCTGGGCCGCACACGCGGGCCTGTGGTTGCTGCTGGCGTTGACGCTGTTCCCGCTGCTGGCCGTGGTCAGCATCAGCCTGCGCCCGGGCAACTTCGCCACCGGTTCGCTGATCCCCACCACCATCAGCTTCGAGCATTGGCAGCTGGCGCTGGGCATCCCGGTGACTCAGCCCGACGGCACGTTGGTGCAGCCGCCATTCCCCGTGTTGCTGTGGTTGTGGAACAGCATCAAGATCGCCTTCATCTCGGCGCTGTTGATCGTGGCCATCAGCACCACGGCGGCCTATGCTTTTGCGCGCCTGAAGTTTGCGCGCAAGCAGGCCGTGCTCAACAGCATGCTGCTCTTGCAGATGTTCCCGGTGGCGGTGGCGTTGGTGGCCATCTACGCCATCTTTGAGGGCATCGGCCAGAGCATCCCCTGGCTGGGCATTGAGACCCATGCGGGTCTGATCGTGGCCTACCTGGGCGGGGTGGCCATGCATATCTGGACCATCAAGGGCTACTTCGAGACCATCCCGCTGGAGATCGAAGAAAACGCCAAGGTCGACGGCGCCACGCACTGGCAGGCCTTTCGCTTTGTGCTGCTGCCCATGGCGGTGCCGATCCTGATGGTGGTGTTTGTGCTGGCCTTCATCGGCACCATCATCGAGTACCCGGTGGCCAGCATCCTGCTGCGCGAAGAACCCAACCTCACGTTGGCAGTGGGCAGCAAGTTTTACCTTTACGAGCAAAAGTATCTGTGGGGTGACTTTGCGGCCGCAGCCGTACTCAGCGGTCTGCCCATCACCTTGGTGTTTTTGCTGGCGCAACGCTGGATCGTGAGTGGTTTGACGGCTGGGGGAGTAAAGGGATGAAGCAGTCCTGGGTGGTTGCCGCCGCTGTCGGCACGTTGGTGGGCTCTGTCGCCCAGGCCGGTCCATTCGAGGACCGCGAGCGCGACTGGCGCAACGGTGCCGTGGTCTACCAGATCATCGTCGACCGCTTTGTTCCGGCGGCCAACCTGGACGCCAAACGCGCGCTGTATCCAGCGCCCAAGACCTTGCGCCCCTGGACCGAAGCGCCCAAGCCCGGCCCCTACCTGCAAGCCGAGAAGCTGGCGGCGCATGAGCTCGACTTCTGGGGCGGTGACCTGGCCAGCGCCACCACGCAGCTGGCCCACATCCAGCAGCTGGGCGCGGACGTGCTGTACCTCAACCCCATCCACCTGGCCTACACCAACCACAAGTACGACGCCTTCGACTTCAAGGCCATCAGCCCCGAATACGGTACCCGCGAGGACTTCAAGCGCCTGGCCGCTGACGCCAAGCGGCGCGGCCTGAAGGTGGTGCTGGACGGCGTGTTCAACCACATGGGCCGCAATGCGCCGATCTTCAAGGAAGCGCTGGCCGATCCGAAGGGCCGCTGGCGCGACTGGTTTGCCATGGGCCCGCAGTACGAAGGTGGTGCGCGCGTCTGGACCGGCTACCAGAACCTGCCCGAGTTGAACCTGGAGAACCCGGCCGTGCGGCGCCACCTGTGGGGCGACGCCAATTCGGTGGTGCGGGGCTACCTGCGCGACGGCGCCGATGGCTGGCGCCTGGACACGGCCTATGAGCTGGGCCACGCCTACCTGCGCGAGTTGACCGATGCGGCGCACCGCGAAAAGCCTGGTTCGTTGGTGGTGGGCGAAATCGTCAACTACCCGGCCCAGTGGCTGAAGTCGATGGACTCGGTGATGAACTTCACCCTGCGCGACCTGGTGCTGGGTTTGGCCAAAGGTGAAATCGAACCCCAGACCGCCGCGCGCATGGCCCATCGCCTGGTGTTGGACGCAGGGGTTGAGCCCTTGCTCAAGTCCTGGGTGGTGATCGACAACCACGACATCCCCCGCATCGCCACGCAGCTGCCGCAGCTTGCGCAGCGGCGGCTGGTGCAGGCCCTGCAGTTCACGCTGCCGGGCGCCCCCAATGTCTACTATGGTGCTGAGCTGGGCATGACCGGCGGCGCAGACCCCGAGAACCGCGGCCCCATGCGCTGGGACTTGATGCGCAGCGACAACCCCGAGTGGGTCTGGATGAAGCACCTCATCGGCCTGCGCAAGGCCCACCGCGCCTTGCGTGTGGGCGACTACCGGCCCGTGGAAGCGCAACGCCTGTTTGCCTTTGAGCGCCACACCGACCGAGCCCTGGAAACGCGCATCGTGGTGGTCAACCCCAGCAACCAGACCGTGCGTGAACGGCTGCTGGTCACCAACCCCAGCCTGATGGACGACACGCCCATGGTGGATGTGCTGCAGTTGGTGCCGGCTGGCATGCCCATGTCGTTTGGCCCCGGCTTCATCACCGTCGAAGTGCCACCCCAAGGCGTGCTGGTGCTGCAGCCTCAGCCCAAGGCCTTGGGCGGCTACAGCCGCTACAAGCGCGTGCCCTGATGCGCCGATGGGCCGCAGCAGTTCTGGCGCTGGCTGGATTTGCTCCAAGCGCCTGGGCGCAGCAGGCGCCTTGCAAGCCAGACCCACTGGCCGGCCGCGCGATCTACCTGCGCGGCAGCTTCAATGGCTGGAGCACACCCGACGCGCAGCGCTTCACCTGGGCCTGCAACCGCTGGCAACTGGTCACCCGCATCCAGGGCGAACACCGCTTCAAGGTGGGCGACGAAGGCTGGAGCGCTGATGCCGACTTCGGCTCTACCGACGGCCGCCGCTTGCTGGCGCGCGGGCCCGACATTCAACGCCGTTTTGCCGGCGCGCAACGCATCACCATCACCATGGCCGATTCCAAGCCTGAACTGAACTTCGAAACCTGCCCGGCCGACGCAGCGCCGCCGCTGGGCGCCACCACGCTCTTTCTGCGCGGCACGCCCAACAACTGGGCGTCGCTGGACGACTTTGCTTTTCAGTACAGCTGCGACGCCTACTACCTGAACGTCAAGCTGCAGGGTCGCCACGAATTCAAGATCGCCGACGCTTCGTGGAAAGAAGCCAGCAGCATAGGCGCAGACGGTGCCAACGTCGCCCTGGGCGGCGGCAACATCGTGCACACCTTCAGCGGTGAACACACGCTGCGCCTGGCTTGGGCTGGCCACCGACCGCAACTGGACATTGGCCCCAAGACTTTTGCAGACCCGCGGGCGGTGGTGGTCGACAACGCGTTAGCGCTGAGCCTGCGCTTTGATTCGCGGCACACCGCGCACAAGCAGCCCTTTGGCGCGGTACCTGCTGGCACCGCGATGGACTTTGCGCTCACGTCCGCGCCCGGGGTCACCCGGGTCGACCTGGTGGTGGAAAAGCGCCGCATGGAAGGCAACCAGGAGGTGCTGGACTACCAGCCCTTGGCCCGCGTGCCGATGCTCAAAACCAGCGCGGCTGGCGCGGACCGCTGGACGGCACAGCACGTCTTCAAGGACGTTGCCGTCTACGGCTACTGGTTTGAAGCGCAGATTGACGGCAAGCTCTACGCCTATCAAAACAACAATGAGCCGCTGTACTGGACGCGAGAAAAAGGCACCGGTGGCCTGGGCGCGGTAGGCGAACGCCCAGCCAACACCGGGCCCATCCGGCGCTTTCGGCAAACCGTCTATTCGCCAAACTTGAAGGTGCCCGATTGGGCCGCCGACGTCGTCTATTACTACATCTTCCCCGAGCGTTTTCGCAACGGCGACAAGCGCAACGACCCGCAGCCAGGAAAGGCGCGTTACCACGCCCACACGATCGAAAAACACACCAAGTGGATGGACCGCCCTTGGCTTCCCAACAGCGGCGACGGCAGCGACGAGCACTACAACAATGACTTCTTCGGTGGCGACTTGGCCGGCATCATTGACAAGCTGGACTACATCCGGGACTTGGGTGCCAACACCATTTACATGACGCCGGTTTTTCGCGCCGCCAGCAACCACAAGTACGACACCGCCGACTACCGAAACATCGACCCGGGCTTTGGCAGCAACGCCGACTTCGAGCGCCTGACCCGCGAAGCTGCCAAACGCGGCATTCGTGTCATACCGGACGCCAGCCTCAACCACACCGGGGCCGACTCCATCTACTTCGATCGATTCGGCAACTACGGTGGAACGGGTGCGTTTGCCGGCGGCCGCATTCAGGCTCAGTCACCCTATGCCAGTTGGTACACCCTGGACCCCAAGCCCAGCAGCCCCGACAAACAGTTCAAGGGCTGGGTGGGCGTGACCGACCTGCCTGAACTCGACAAGGCCAGCCCCGGCTGGCGCGACTTTGCCTTTCGCAAGCCCGACTCGGTTACCAAGCTGTGGCTGGACCGCGGCGCCAGCGGTTGGCGCATGGACGTGGCGCCTTGGGTGCCCGACGACTTCTGGCGCGAATGGCGCAGCCATCTCAAGGCGCACAAGCCCGATGCGCTGACGGTGGCCGAGACCTGGTTTGATGCGTCCAAGTACTTCCTGGGCGACATGTTCGACAGCACCATGAACTACATCTTCCGCAACACAGTGCAAGACTACGCGGCCGGTGGCAATGCGGCGGTGCTCGTGCGGCAACTCGAACACTTGCGCGAGGCCTATCCAACGGCTGCGCACCACGCGCTGATGAACCTGCTGTCCAGCCATGACCAGGCGCGTGCGCTGCATGTGTTCGGCTGGCATGACGACACCCGCGATCCAGCCGTGGTGGCGCTGGCCAAGCAGCGTTTGCAGCTGTCCGTGTTCTTCCAGATGATCTACCCCGGTGCGCCCACGGTCTACTACGGCGACGAAGTGGGCGTAACGGGCGGTGATGACCCGATGAACCGTGCGCCCTACCCGTGGGCCGACGAAGGCGGTCAGCCCGACCTGAAGCTGCTCGCCATCTTCAAGCAACTGATCAAGATGCGCCACGACCACCCAGTGTTGCGCCGCGGCAGCCTTCAGGCGCCGTTGTTCGCGGATGAAAACGTGTTAGTTCTTGCTCGGCGCCTGGGTGACAGCTGGGCCATCACCGCCACCAACAACAGCGCCAAGACCCGCCAGGTGACGGTGCCCTTACCTGCAGACCTGACGACCGGTGAATTGCGGGATGCCTTGAGTGACGGCAGGGTGATGGTTACTGGCCGCGAGTTGACCTTGGACGTGCCGCCCTTGTTTGGTCTTGTTCTGGTGCGCCGTTAGGGCGGTCTGCTGGGCTTGATAGAACGGGCCGTGGTGACCTTCAGGCCGCCCAGCGGGCGGACTTCTTGATTTGTCAACCACTTCCCTGAGCCAATGCCCGCGCCTTGATGGCGTCTTTCTTCGAAACAGTGAGGTTGCCAGGGCCGCTTCAGCCCATCGTGTGCAAGAAGGCCACGATGCCGCCCAGCAGAGCCACCAAGACCGGCACGGCACACAACACGCTGCTGCTGAGCTGGTTGCGTCGCGGTGACTCGCTGGATGCAGCGGGCGCAAAGCTGGACTCCTGAAACAGGTCTTCGGCAAACGCCTCACTGCGCCAGATGTCCTGGGGTGCGATGCTGTTCATGGTTCAGACCTTTGGTGGGGATGGGTGCTGTGCTGCGGTATAGGCCGTACTGTGCGCAACTGAGGTATCGCAGCGGTTTCCGGGGCGTCGGGTGTGTGTTTGCTTTGTTGGCCGGTGCGACCGCCGCCGAAACATTTGCAACGCAAGGCGGGCTGGTCTGATGCAACACCGATACGTCGATATCCCACCATTGGGGGTATGGACGCTGCCCTTTTTCCCGCACCGCTTTGGCTTGCCGCCAGTCGATATGATTCGGGCGACCGTGCTGCCTTGCCCATTCCACCGACCGTGACCACCACCGCCACTGCACCCACGCTGCTGGTGGTTGACGACGAGCCTGAACTCCGCGGGCTGCTGGCCGAGTACTTCGGCCGCCACGGTTTTGCCGTGCAAACCGCTTCAGATGCGGCCCAGGCCCGCGAACAGGTGGCCGCCTGCCGCCCCGACCTGGCGGTGCTGGACATCAACATGCCTGGCGAAAACGGCCTGTCTCTGGCCCGTTGGCTGCGCTCGGCTCACCCTCAGGTGGCGGTCGTCATGCTCACCACCGCCAGCGAGTCGGTCGACCGCATCGTTGGCCTGGAATTGGGTGCAGACGACTACGTCAGCAAACCCTATGAACTGCGCGAACTGTTGGCGCGTGTGCGGGCGGTGTTGCGGCGCTCGCAGTTGACCGCGGCCAGCACGGCCGCCGCTTCAAGCACCAGCGCTGGTGTCGGAACAGCGGAAGCTGCTTCAACCGCTCGCCAGGTCCGTTTTGGTGAGCGCGTGCTTGACCTCGACCAACGCCGTTTGCTCGCCGCCGACGGCAGCGACATTGAAATCACCGCTGCCGAATACGACCTGCTGGCCTTGTTTGCGCGCCACCCCAACCGCCCGCTCAACCGTGACCAGATCATGGAACAGGCGCACAACCGGGGCTGGGACGTGTTTGACCGGTCCATTGATCTGCGCGTGATGCGCCTGCGTCGCAAGATCGAAACCAACCCCGACAAGCCCGAGGTGCTCAAGACCGTGCGCAACGTGGGTTACGTTTACGTGCCACCGCACTGAACCTGGGGCATGAGCCAGCCCGGCCGCCCTGAAGGCGAGAACCGCATGGGGCAGCCTAAAGCTGCTGCGTCGCCGCCGTTGCGCTTTCCAGCCAGCACCCCCTCGGGCACGCTGAGCAATGCGCGCCGTTTTGTCTGGTGGCTGGTGGTGCCGGTGATGGCGCTGCTGGCGGTGCTGACCCTGCTGCAATACGGGCAGCGCATCGACGACGCCGAGCGCGACCTGCAGCGTCAGGCCAACGAACACGCCCAGGAACTGGCTGCCATCGCCAGCCCGGCCATGGCCCATGTGCACGATCTGCGCAAGGCGCTCGAATCGCGCTGGAACGACCCGCCCGACGGTGGCACCGACTTGCTGTCGGCGCTGACCGAGCGCCGCTTGGCCGGCGCTGCGGATGGCTGGTCGCTGGACCAGGCACCCTTGCCCGCCCGCAGCCGCTTTGGTCAGTTTTGGTGGGCGCCCTTGGATGGTCGCAAGCCCGACACCGAGTGGCTGCGCCGGGCGCAAATGTTTCTGGAGGCTGCGCGCTCGGTGCACCAGCGCGCGCCAGGCTTCGAAGCCACCTGGTTTGCCGCCGCCCAGACCAACACCAGCTTTGGTTACCCCTGGGTGGAGACGCCGCGCATGCTGGCTTCGATGGGGGTTGGCAGTCTGCTGGCCATCGACCCGCGACGCCTGGAGGGCGTGGCCCGGGCCGAGGCCGATCTGGCACGAGACCCGCGTGACATCACCTTCTGGGGCCCGCCTTATGTCAGCCAGCTCAACGGCGAGCTGGTGCAGTCGCACGGCGCCATGGTGGTGGTGGACGGGCGCTACCAAGGCGAAGTCAGCCTGGACTTTCGGCTCGACGCGCTGCAACGAATCGCCACAGGCTGGCAAGAAGGGCCAGCGCGGGTGTGGGTGGTTGACCGTTCGCTCAACGTGCTGGCCGACGCCACCCAACCCTTGCAGGTGCCTGCCGGCAAGGGTTTGGCCGATACGCCCGTCAAGGCGCCCTTGCTGGAGCGCCTTCCACTGACCTTGCCGCCCGAACAGCGCCAAGCCCTGGCCAGTGGACGCGCCGTTTTGCACCACGACAGCGGTTGGGTGTTGGCCTCGGCAGGCCGCGAAGGTTCACCATGGCTCTTTGTGCAGGCCGTGCCGCTGTCGGCCCTGCGGGCCTTGGTGTTGCCCACGCTGCTGCCCAATGCCGTGCTGGGTTTGGCCTTGCTGGCCGTGTTTGTGGCTGGGCAATGGTTGTTTGCGCGCTGGTTTGTGACCCCTTCGGTGGCGGTGCTGAGCTATTTGCGGCAGCTGTCCACCGACCCTGCCACACCAGCCCCTCAGCTGGGCGAGCGCTGGCGCGGCTGGGTCGACGCCGTGACCGAGACCTTCTCGGTGCAGCGCACGCTGCAGCGGCGCGAACGCTCACACGAAATCTTCAAGTCGGCCATGGTCGACCATGCGCCCATCGGCATCGTCACCACCGATGGAGACGGGCGCATCGTGGACTTCAACCCGGCGGCCGAGGCCATGTTTGGCCTGACGCGGGCGCAGGCTCTGGGGGTGGCGCTGGCCGAGGTCATCCTGCCGCCTTCACGCCGTGGCGAGCCGCGGCGCGTAGAAGGCGCCGCTGGGGCCATGCAGGGCTATCACGCCAGTGGCCGCGAATTCCCCATGCAACTGATGATGTTTCGGGTGCAGATCGACGGTGAACCGTTTGACACCGCCTTCATCACCGACCTGTCCTCACAAAGTGAAGCCGCAACGCAGATTGACCGCCAGCGCGAGGCCCTGCGCCAGAGCGAAAAACTCAGCGCCATGGGCACGCTGCTGGCGGGGGTGGCGCACGAGTTGAACAACCCGCTGGCCATCGTCATGGGGCGGGCCAGCCTGTTGGAAGAAAAGGCCGAAGGCAGTGGGCTGGAGGACGACTCGCGGCGCATCCGCGAAGCCGCTGAGCGTTGCGGCCGCATCGTGCGCACCTTCTTGAACATGGCACGGCAAAAGCCGCCGTCGCGCAGCCCCGTGCTGCTCAATGACATTGTTCGCGCTGCGGCCGACATGCTGGGCTACACCCTGCGCAGCCACGGCGTGCAGCTGGACCTGGTGCTGGCCGATGGCATGCCCGAGGTGCAGGCCGACCCCGACCAACTGGGCCAGGTGGTGCTGAACCTGGTGGTCAATGCGCAGCAGGCGATGGCCAATGTCGAGGGCCCGCGCCGCTTGATCCTGACCACCGGCGTGGAGGCTGTGCGACCCACCCCGTCTTCACGCGAACCTCGCGTGTGGTTGCGTGTCAGCGACACCGGGCCAGGCGTGCCCCTGGCCGCGCGCGACCGGCTCTTTGAGCCCTTCTTCACCACCAAAGAGGCTGGTTTTGGCACGGGCCTGGGGCTGTCGGTGTCGCGTTCCATCGTGCGTGAACATGGCGGCGAGCTGATGCTGGAGTCAGCGCCCGTTGCAGGTACGGGCCTGGTTGCATCGGGCGCATCGTTTCGCCTGAGCCTGCCCATCAGCGGCGAAGCCTCCACGCCCAGCGCGCCGCTGCCGCTGGACACCGTCAGCGGGGAACTGCATTCACGCCTGCTGGTGGTGGACGACGAGATCGAGATCGCCGACCTGATGCGCGCCGTGCTGGAGGGCGCGGGCTACGACGTGGCCACCGCCGAGTCCGGCGCCGTGGCCCTGGAGCTGTTGGCCGAGGCCCGCTTTGACGCCATCGTCAGCGACGTGCGCATGCCTGATTTAGATGGTGCAGCGCTGTGGCGCGCGGTGCGGGCACGCCATCCTCACCTGGCCAGGCGGATGTTGTTTGTCACCGGCGACACCTTGTCGCCGCAGGCGCGCCAGGTGCTGGAAGAGTCGGGCTGCGCCAGCCTGGACAAGCCCTTCGTCAATGCCGACTTGTTGGCGGCTGTACGAGCGGCGTTGGCTCGCTGAGCGCTGGCGGTGTGGCTCGGCAGGACTGACGTGGGCTGGGTTGGGGGCGAAAGCGGTCGTCATCCAACCGGCATTCGACCGTCAGTCGCACAGCGCTTCCCGGCTGCCCTGTGCTGAGCATTGGTTGCCCGCAGCGCCTCGGTGGTGGTGCCCGGCCCATGTGGAGCCCATCCCGGCGGCATCAAAAGGTAACCCCATATTGCGCGAAGGCTGCGCGCGCTGACCAGGTCGCGCACCAAACTGACCCACTGCGCAAACTCCACCTTCAATGGGTTGTAGCTGTGCAGCGGGTGCACCAGGCCATAGCGGCAGGGCAGATCGTCGCGCTCGGGGATGTAGGTGCCAAACAGGCGGTCAAACACCAGCAGCACGCCGCCGTAGTTGCCGTCCAGGTACTCCAGGTTGGCGGCGTGGTGCACCCGGTGTGCCGACGGCGTGTTGAGGATGCCTTCTAGCCAACCCAGTTTGGGAATCCAGGTGGCGTGGATCCAGAACTGGTAGAGCAGGTTCAGCGTTAACGCGCTGGCCAGCAGGCGCAGGTCGAAACCCAGCCACACCATGGGCAACAAGAAGACGGTGTTGCCCGTCAGGCGCCCCAAGAGGCCGATGCGCAGCGAAGCCCCCAGGTTGAGCTGGTTGGGCGTGTGGTGCACCGCGTGGTTGCACCAGAACCAGCGCACACGGTGGCCGGCGCGGTGCAACCAGTAGTAGAAGAACTCCAGCGTGATGAACAGCAGCAAGGCGGTGGCCACGCTGTTGACTGTGATGGTGGTCAGGCGGTGCGCTTCGATGACCGGCACCAAGGGCCGCACGATGGAGTAGGGCACCGCGACGGTGATCACGATGCGCATCACATAGTCAAACACCGACACGCCCAGCGCGCGCCAGTCGTAGCCGCCGCGCAAGCCCAGCACCACGGCTTCGAGCAGGGCCAGGCCCAGCACGGTGGGGGCGGCCACCAGCAGCAAGAATTGTTCGATGGAGGTCATGTTTGCAGTTTGGGGCCGGGCGTCGGCGAGGTCAACGCATGGCCTTTGGTGGCCAGAGTGTGTGTCAGATCGAGCTTGTCAGAACAAGCGGCCCACGTTGAACAAGGTGAGCAAGCCCAGGACGGCAAAGATCAGCGCCGCCACACCATGCACCAGCGGCATCGACACCCGCTTGGCGATGGCGTCGCCCAAGAACACCGCCGGCACATTGGCCAGCATCATGCCCAGCGTGGTGCCGGCCACCACGGCCAGCAGGTCGGCGTAGCGGGCGGCCAGTGCCACGGTGGCGATCTGGGTCTTGTCGCCCATTTCGGCCAGAAAGAAGGCCAGTACCGTGGTGCCGAATACGCCGAAGCGCTGGTGTCCGCCAGCCGCGTCGCCGTTCACCTGGTCGGGCACCAGCATCCACACCGCCATGGCGATGAAGCTGACGCCAATGACCCAGCGCAGCAGCTCGGGGCCCAGCGCTTGCGCCACCCAGGCCCCCACCGCACCGGCCAGCGCGTGGTTGGCCAAGGTGGCCACCAGGATGCCCAGGATGATGGGCAGTGGGCGCTTGAACTTGACGGCCAGCAGCATCGCCAGCAGCTGCGTCTTGTCGCCCATCTCGCCCAGGGCGACCACGCCGGTGGATACCAGAAAACCTTCCAAGTTGGCCCCATGTTCAGGTTGACGTCGCGGAGTCAGGCCGCCGAGCAGGTGAAAGCGCAGCCCCTGGGCTTGCAAGGGCTTGGGCGCCAACCCGGAACGCACGACCAGTGTAGGGCTGCGGTTGGGGCAGGCCCTGCAAATGAAAAACGCAGCCCTTAGGCTGCGCTGTTGTGCGGGGATACGGTCCTTCAGCTGCGCCACTTGCCGGTCATCAGCAGTCCTGCCAGCGCCAGGCCCGCCAAGGCCAAGCTGCCGGGTTCTGGCACGCGACCAGTGCCGTTGTCAAAACTGACTTCGCTGACAAAGGTCCAGGTGCCCGGACGTTGAACGAACTGCACCGTGTGTGAGCTGCCGGTCAGGCCCAAGCCACCAAAGACCACCGAGCCGACGGTGCCCAAGCTGGGCGCCGTAAAACTCTGGCTGACGCCGTCAATCAGGATCGAGGTGGGCGCAAAAACGCCACCCACGCCGCTGTTGTCCAGCTGGATGCTGATACTGTCGATGGAGACCGAAGCGCCGAAGTTGAAGGTCACGGTCGGACTGGGCGTTGTGTTCACCCACCAGCCCACGTACTCGCCCGTGCCGGCGTTGTTGGACACCAGATTCCATTGCGAGGTGGAGATGATGCCGTCGGTGAGCTTGCCAAGCCCACCCGAGAGCGCGGCGCCGTCGGTGGTGGTGCTGCCCGAGCCGCTGTAGTTGCGGTCCCAATAGTTGAAAGACCCGCCACTGGCTTGACCGCTGCCATTGGCCATCGAATAGTCAACCACTGTGACGGGCGCGGCAAACGATGTGCTGGCAAGGCAGGCCATCGAGGTTGCCAGCAACACTTGGCTCAGACGGAGTTTCATCGCGCGATCCTTGGGGTTGGGCTTCTCGTTGCAGTAGCAAGCAAATTCGGGGCCAGTTTGAAACGAACTGTCACAGGCCCTTTGTGTATCAACGGCTTGGCTCCAGTGGGCGTGATAAGTCCAAGCCCGCGCGAAGCTGGCCGTCGGGCCGGTTGTAAGCTTTGTCGACACCCCGTTGAACATAGTCGGAAAGTCTGCGATGGGCTGACCTTGCTCGGCCGCCAACGCAGGTGCATCAGCAAGAATCCGCTTGGCCCGGTGTTTTCCAGCAGCAGCCCACAAGAGAGAACCTGAGACATGAACAGCAAGACCATCCAGTTCTACTTTGACTTCGGCAGCCCCACCACCTACTTGGCGCATACCCAGTTGCCCCAGTTGGCAGCCCAGACAGGTGCACAGCTGATTTATCGCCCAATGCTCCTGGGCGGCGTGTTCAAAGCCACCGGCAATGCCAGCCCCGTCAGCGTGCCGGCCAAGGGCGCCTGGATGGGCCAGGACATCGCGCGCTGGGCGCGGCGCTACGGTGTGCCGTTTATCTTCAACCCGCACTTCCCCATCAACACGCTGACCTTGATGCGCGGCGCGGTGGGCCTGCAACTGCAACACCCCGAGCTGTTTGCACCGTATGTGGACGCGGTGTTCAAGGCGCTGTGGGTGCAGCCGCGTGACCTGGGTCAGCCTGCTGAAGTGGCCGCCGTGCTGGCACCGCTGGGCCTGTCGCCCGAAGCCTTCATGGCCTTGGTGGGCGACGCCGACGTGAAAGCAGCGCTGCTCAAGGCCACCGATGAAGCCGTGGCGCGTGGTGTGTTTGGCGCGCCCACCTGCTTTGTTGGCCAGCAGATGTTTTTTGGCCAGGACCGGTTGGATTTTGTGCGCGAAGCGCTGGCCTGAAGGCATCGCGGGGCCTGCCGCGCGCAGGCCCCGAGCAGACTGCTAGACCTTGAAAGGCTGTTGCGCCAGCAATCCGGCCGCCGGCCCCAAGGTGAACAGATTGGGCGTCTGGCTGGCCGGCATGGCCGCGCGAATGCGGGCGTGAAAGCTGCTGAAGCTGCCCTTGAAGCCGCCGTGGTTCCACACCTGCAGCAGCTTTTCGGTGAAGGCACCGTTGTGCTCACCGTCCATGCTGGTCTGGTTGTCTTGGCAACCCGAGATCAACAACACCGCGGGCTTGAAGGGCCCGATCAGCGCGCTGGCTTGTGCTGCGGCGCCTGTCACGGCCACTTGGGCCAAGGCGGCGTCGGGGTCGATTGCCACCTTGCGCGCGGCTGCGGCCACGTCGGCCTGCAGTTTGTCGTACTGCGCTTTGTGTGCGGCGTAGACGCGCGTGCCCACGGCGGCGGGCATCAGCTTGGCGCGTTGGCCCGGGGGTGGTGGCGGCGGTGTGCGCTCGCGGGTCACGCTGCCGCTGTGGCAGCTGTCGCTGAGCACCACCACGCGCACACCGGCGGCAAAGCGGCTCAGCTCGAAGTACAGCTCGTCGTCAATCAGCTGGCCGTCAAACAGGCACCAGGTTTCGTCCTTGCGGTCGGGCTCGTCTTTGTTGGTGTCGGGCACCTGGCCGCCGTGGCCGGAATAGGTCAAGAAAAACAGGTCGCCTGATTTCAAAGCCTTGGCTGCGCTGCGCATGCCCGCCAGCAGGGCTGCCCGGGTGGCCTTCTTGGTCAGCAGCACGCTGGGTTTCATGCCTTGGCTGCGGGCCAGGGCGGCCATGTCGTTGGCGTCAAATTCGCAAGCCGCCAAGGGACCGTCCCAGCCCTCATAGGCGCTGGGGTTGACGGTGTTGAGGCCCAGGTGCAAGGACAAGGCCTTGGGCTTGGGGCTGGGTCGGGTTGTGCTTGCCATGGGCATGTCCTGGTTGGGGGTGGTGCGCAGTGACGGCGCAAGGTGGCTGGATGATGAACGCTCTGCCAGCGATCGGCCAGACCCTAGAACATGGCGCGGTGTGGGCGCGGCCAGGTGTGGGCCGGGTCAGCGTCGGTGGCCAGTCTTCATGAGGCAGACTAGCGCCCTCACAAATCTGCCCCTGCCATGAACGCTGCTGACCCCGTCCAACGACAGCTCGACGCCTACAACGACCACGACCTGGCGCGTTTTGTGGCCTGCTACACCGACGACGTTCAACTCTTTCGCCCGCCCCAGGCCGAGCCGGTGATGAACGGCAAGGCGGCCATGGCGGCCCACTACGCCGAACACCGTTTCAACCTGCCCGCACTGCACGCCGAGTTGGTCAACCGCATGGTGTTGGGCAACAAGGTGGTGGACCATGAGCGCATCACCGGTCTGCGTGACCAAGCTTTTGAAGCCGCCGTGGTGTTTGAAGTGACGGGCGGGCTGATCAGCAAGGTCTGGTTCTTCAACGCCGAATGAACATGAGCGCCGCCCACACCCCACCACCGTTTGAATTGCAGCCACTGCCGGCCTACCGTGAGCACCTGCCCAGCGACATGCTGCAACGTGCTCATGACTTTCGGCAGGACATCGCCCGCCGCCGCAGCGTGCGCGACTTCGACACCCGGCCCGTGCCGCGGGAGGTCATCAACCAGTGCCTGCTGGCCGCCGGTGCCGCGCCCTCGGGCGCCAACCAGCAGCCCTGGTTTTTCAGCGTCATCACCGACCCCGCGCGCAAGCAGCGCATCCGCCAGGCCGCTGAATTGGAAGAGCGCGAGTTCTACAGCGGCCGCGCGCCACAAGAGTGGCTGGACGCGCTGTCCCCCTTGGGTACCAACCCCAACAAGCCCTTTCTGGAAGAAGCGCCCGTGCTGATCGCCATCTTTGCGCAAAAGTACGGCGTGCGCCCTGACGGCGAACGCTTCAGCCATTACTACGTGCCAGAGTCGGTGGGCATCGCCACGGGTTTCCTGATTGCCGCTTTGCACCACGCAGGCCTGGCCACGTTGACCCACACCCCCAGCCCCATGGGTTTCTTGAACGAGATATGCCAGCGGCCTGTGCAAGAGAAGCCGGTGATCCTGTTGGTGGTGGGCTATCCGCAGACCGGGTGCCAAGTACCGGTGCACGGGGGAGTGAAGAAGCCACTGGACCAGATCGCGCAGTGGCTGGACCCGGCCTGATGGTGATCGTTGATGTCTGTCTAACGCCTGAGGTGTTGCACCGCCGCGTGCTGCCCAAGCCCAACCCGAACGAGCGAAAGCCCGCACTTGCCGCCACCTGACAAGCCTGGCCACGCCGCCACCCCGGCGCCGCGGCTCTTTGCCCTGGCTTGGCCGCTGTTTCTGGAACTGCTGCTGGGCATGGGTGTCGGCGTGGTGGGCACGGTGCTGGCGGCGCGCTTGTCAGACACCTCGGGGGCGGCTTTCGCGCTGTCCAACCACGTGGTGGGCATGCTCTTTGTCTTGTTCCGCGTGGTCGGGGCCGGGGTGGTGGTGGTGGTAACCCAGGGCCTGGGCGCGGGCCGGCGTGACGCCGCCGACGCCGTGGCCCGGGCTGCGCTGGGCGCCAGCACCTGGGTTGGCGGCGCAGTGGCTCTGACCGCATTGCTGGGCGCGCCGGGCTTGCTGCGGCTGCTGAACGCGCCCGCCGAGGTCTTGCCACTGGCGCTGCCCCTGTTGCAGTGGCTGGCGCCGGCCTTGTTGCTGGACGCCTGGAACGCGTCCATGGGCGCCGTGATGCGGGCCCACCTGCGCGCCCGCGACACGCTGGTAGTGATGTTGGTGATGCACGCCACCCACCTCAGCTTGGCTGTTCCGCTGATGTGGGGTGTGGCCGCCTGGCCCGGCTTGGGCTTGCCGGGATTCGCGTTGGCCTTGGTGCTGTCGCGCACGCTCGGCCTGGTGCTGCACCTGTGGCTGTGGCGCACCCGCCTGGGGCTGGTGCCGCAAGCTGCTGACTGGTGGCGCTTGCGCCGCCAAGAGCTGGCGGCCTTGGCCCACATTGGCTTGCCCGGCGCGGCGGAAAACATCGCCTACCGGATGGCCTTCACCGTCAGTGTGGCGGTGGCGGGCTTGCTGGGCGCGCGGGCGCTGGCGACCCACGCCTACGCCATGCAGATCATCCACCTGGTGTTGCTGTCGGGCCTGGCCATGGGCCTGAGCGTGGAAACTGTGGTGGGCCACCACGTGGGCGCCGGGCGGTTGCGGCGCGCCCACCTGCTGGTGCGCAGTGCCTTGGCGCGTGGCTTGCTGGTCAGCGTGTGTGTGGCAACGTTGGCAGCGCTGTTGGCGCCCTGGGCTTTGCGCCTGTTCACGCAAGACCCGCAGATCGTGGCCGCGGCCACGACGCTGCTGTGGTGGACGGTGCTGCTGGAGCCGGGCCGCACCTTCAACCTGGTGGTCATCAACGCGCTGCGCGCCACCGGCGACGCCCGCTACCCCGTGTTGGCCGGGGCCGCCAGCATGCTGATCGTGCTGGCCGGCGGTAGCTGGTTTCTGGGCGTGCAACTCGGCCTGGGCCTGGTGGGTGTGTGGATCGCGTATGCGGCTGACGAATGGCTGCGCGGCTTGCTGATGTGGCGGCGCTGGGCGCGGCTGAAGTGGGTTCCTCACGCGCGCCAAGCGCGACGTCGCTTGCGAGTGGGTTGAGCCGAACTCAGCGCAGCCCAGCGCGGTTCACATCACTCCCGTCATGCGCGCGCTGTGCAGCGTCCAGCCCTCTAGGGCGCCAAATTGAGCCAAGCCTTGGTCCGCATAGAGGCTGAGAGACCAAGCTTGCCCGCGGGCGTAGAACTGCTCGGTGACGACCTGCTCACCGTCACCGATAAACACCTCAACAGACGACCAGTCCACCAAGACGCGCAGGCGCAGGGGCTGATCGGGGCTTGGGGGCACCACGGGCGCCCAGCGCAGCTGCGGGTAGTGGGCATCGTCAGGGGGGCAAAAGCCGGACCGGGACCGATCGACAAACACCCCGCGCTGCTGCGGGTGGTAGCCCATGCGCAACACTTCACCCAGCTCGGACCGCAACTGCAACCCGCAGTGCTGGGCCTTGCAGTCCAGCACCTGGAGGGTCAGCTCCAGTTGGCGGTGCCGGGTGTTGGACGGGAGCAGCGTCCGCTCGTCGGATTCGAGCGCGGTGGCAGGCCAGCGAAATGGGCGGTCGCGCAAAGCGTGCAGGGCGGGCACGGGCTGTTGCAGCAAGTCCCAGCGCGTACCGCTGCGCCGCACCGACAACTGGCGCGGCACGCTCATCGCGCCGCGCCAGGGTTGGCTGGGCAGGTGCTTGGCATAGCGGTGGCAGTTCATCCACGCCAGCCAAACCTGGCGCTGCGGCGCGTCGGGCAGGCCGGACCAACTCAGCGCGGCATAGAAGTCGGCGCCCCAGTCGGCCCAGCGCGGTGCATCTTCGGGCTGGGCAACAAACCGTGTTCCGTCAAAAGTGCCAAAGAAGATGCGCGCGCCCGAGCCGCCCGATGGGTGACCGGCCAACACGTCCACCTTGAACATCCACACCGTTTGGCCCTCGCCGTCAGGCAAGGGGATCAGGTCGGGGCATTCCCATATGCCTTCGCCTGGGAAGGGTGATGAAAAGTCGCTCAGCCATTGCCAGCACTTGAGGTCCGCCGACGCATAAAAGCAGGCTTTGCGATCGTCGGGCAGCACCACCACCATCACCCAGCGCGCCGTGGCCTCGTGCCAAAACACCTTGGGGTCGCGAAAGTCACGCAGGCCCAGGTCGAGCACCGGGTTGTCGGCATATTTCACCCAGCTGCGGCCGCGGTCGGTGCTGTAGGCCAGCTCCTGGGCCTGGCCGCCTTCGGGCACCCGCAGGCAGCCGGTGTAGATGGCCACCAGGGGCGGTGCGGTGCCGTCGCCAAAGCCGCTGCTGTTGCGCCAGTCCACCACCACGCTGCCCGAGTAGATGGACGCCCGTTCGTCTTCGGCAATGGCCACGGGCAGTTCTTGCCAGTTGACCAGATCGGTGCTGACCGCGTGGCCCCAACTCATGTGGCCCCACTGGTCGCCGAAGGGGTTGGTCTGGAAGAACAGGTGGTATTCGCCTTCGAACCAGATCAAGCCATTGGGGTCGTTGATCCAGTTCTTGCCGGGCGAGAAGTGAAACTGCGGGCGGTGCGCTTCGTTGCGGTTCATGGTGGGCTCAGGTGCTTGGCCAGGTGCCGCTCGACACGGCTCCAGAAGTCCAGCTGGTTCTCCAGCTTTCGCCAACCGTGGCCTTCGTTGGGGTACACCACCCACTCCACATCGGGGTTGTGGGGCAGGACGGCTTCCAGGAAGCGCTTGCCGTGCTCCACTGGCACGCGGCTGTCCAGGCCGCCGTAGGCCATCAGCAAGGGCCGCTTGACCTTGCCGGCGTGCTCCAGTGCCGAGGCGGCCCTGAGCAGCGCTGCGTCGGCCACCGGGTCACCGATCTGCTGGGGCATGGAATGGGTTTTGTATTCGCCGCGAATGTCGCTCCAGCTGCGGCTGAACAGCAAGGTGGGGTCGGTGACCCCAACCCAGTTGATGCCGCAGCGGTAGAGGTCGTGGTCACGTGCCAGCCCCATCAACACGGCGTAGCCGCCGTAGGACGCGCCGGCTATGCAGATGCGCGCCGGGTCGGCATGGCCTTGCGCGATGGCCCAGCGGGTGGCGTCGGCCACGTCGTCTTGCATGGCCAGGCCCCACTGCTTGAAGCCGGCCTCGTAGTGGTGGCGGCCAAAGCCTGTGCTGCCGCGAAACTCAGGCTGCAGCACCGCATAGCCGCGGCTGGCCAGAAATTGCACTTCTTGGTTGAAAGCCCAGTGACCGCCGCGCACCCAAGGGCCGCCGTGTACCAGCACCACCATGGGCAACTTCTTGCCCCCACCGGGCGGCAGCGTCAGATAAGTGGGTATGGGCAAACCGTCGCGCGCGGGGATGCGAAAAAAGTCGGTCTGCCCCATGTGCCGGGGGTTGATGGCGGGCCGCTCGGAGCCCAGCTGCACCAGCTTGCCCGTTTCGCGGTTGAAGACAAAGCTGACCGTGGGTTGCACGTCGGCAAAGGCCTGCACCAAAACCCAGGGCGAGTCGCCGTGCCAGGGCACGCTGAGCCGGTTGCTGGTGGCGGGCAGAAGCTTGTCGATTTGGGCTTGCAGCGTTTGCATGTCCGGGTCCAGCCACTGCGTGACTTCGGCGTCGACGATGTAACGCAAGCCCAGCAGGCGCTGGCTGTTGGCCACGTAGGTTGGAGCGATGTCGAAGTGCGGCGACGCCGCCACGGGTTTGCCCAAGGGCTTGCCCGTCAGGGTGCTGAATTCGTACACCGCGTTCTTGCCCTGGTGGCCAGCCAGACCATAGAGCTTGCCGTCCGGGCCCTGCCAATGCGGCGCGTACCCGCCTTGTTTGACAGGGTCGAAGTCAGAGCCCTTTAGCCAACGCCCGTCGCTCTGCAGCAGGTGCCAGCTGTGGATGCCCGCCTTGACCGTCCGCACGGCCAGCGGCTTGCCATCATGGCCCATGACCCAATTGCGCGCGTGCAATGGCAAGTCAACCGGCGCGGCCCGCCCGGTGCGCGTGTCCAACAATTCGACATCGATGTAGTCGATCTTTTCGCGGCTGGCTTCGCCCACTCGGCCAACGTAGATGCTGTGGTCGGTGTGGTGTCCTGGTACGGCCACCACAAAGGTGTTGCCACGCAGCAGCGGCACCCCTGACTGCGGCGTGGATATCCAGGCCCGCTGGGTCTCGACCAGTTGGCGGAAGTCGCTGCCATCGGCGTTGACGGCAAAGAGGCCCGGCCTGGCGTAAGCCAGGCCCTGTTCGTCAACATCCCATTCCAGGCTGAGCACCAGGCGGTCGTTGTTGACCCAGCGGTGCCACGCCACATCACGTTCGTGAAAGCTGGCCGCCACGCTGGGTTTCATGGTGTCCAGGTCAAGCACGGCAAGGCGGCGCGTTTTGTCTTTGGCGCCGATCAGCATGGACACCTTGCGCCCATCGGGCGACAGGCGCGCCTGTTGAAAGAGCGGCTCCTGAAAGAAGGCCTCGGCTGGTGGGCCGGCGGCATGCAGCGATGTGGTCGTCAACGTGGCCGTCAACGTGGCCGCCAGCATGGCCGTCAAGGTGTGCAGGCCTACGCACAGCCTGCGGTGCATGTTCAATTTTGAATTCATGAAGTTCGCCCCCTGCTGAATGGTAGGGGCAGGGCGGTAGATGCGGGGCGGCAGGTGCAGCGCGTCGGCAGCGAGCTGCGCTCAGCTGTTCTGGATGTGCCAACCCCAAGCCGGCAAGTGCAACGGCGCGCCCTCGGCAGCTTTGAACGACTGCTCGAGAGCGCTGAGGTTGACCCACACATCGAGCCGGCCGCTGCCACCTTGGCGGCGATAGCCAAGGACCCGTGCGTTGCCAGTTTGCAGCCACTGCAGATCGCCGCCATGCAGCCCATTGGCCCAGGCGGTGTGCTGGCGTTTGTGGGCCAGCAGCTGGCCGTAAAAAGTCGCCAGGGGGTACTCGCGCCAGGCGATGGGGTCCTTTTCGAAGAACGCCAGACGCTTCTCGAGAAAGCTCTCCTGTCCACCATAAACCAGTGGCATGCCCGGCAGTGTGGCGGCCAGCACCGCCATGGCCTTGAAGCAGCTCTCATCACCAAAGAATTCCTTGCAGCTGCCATGCCAACTGTTGCTGTCGTGGTTGCCCGTGAAGTTCATGCGGTAGGCGTCGGTCGGGTACTTGGCCTGGCGGCGCGCCCACCAGGCCTTCAGCGCCGTGCCGTCGGCCTTGCCTTTGGCGATGGCGCGCAACTGGTCGAACAAATCCCAGTCGTAGGTCATGTCAAAGGCCTTGGCATGCAGGTCCACCGCGTCGCTCTCTGCCAGCATGAAGACCGGCTTGATGCGGTCCAGTTGATCGCGGACTTGCTCCCAAAACGGCGTGGGCACCAAGCTGGCCACGTCGCAACGGAAGCCGTCCACGTCTGCCTCTTGCAGCCAAAAGGCCATGGCGCTGGTCATGGCAGGCCACAGGTCTTGTTGGGCGGCGCTGGTTGTGTAGTCCAGGCCCACCACGTCGGTCCAGTATTCAACATCGGGTGTGCCGGCCTTGAAGGTCACCGCGAAGACCTCGCCCTGGCTGTTGAGCTTGTAGCGCTGCGGGTGGCTGTGCACCCACGGGTGGTCCCACGCGGTGTGGTTGGCCACCCAGTCCAGAATGACCTTCATGCCCAGGCTGTGGGCTCGCTGCACCACGCGCTGGAAGTCGGCCAAGGTTCCAAATTCGGGGTTCACCTCGGTGTAGTTGCGAATGCTGTAGTAGCTGCCTTGCCCACCCTTGCGGTTTTTGGCGCCGATGGGTTGGATGGGCATGAACCACAGGATGCCCACGCCCATGGCTTGCAGGCGAGGCAAGTGGGCTTCAAAGGCGCTCAGCGTGCCTTGCTCGGTGAACTGGCGCACGTTCACGGCGTAGATGGAGGCCTGGTGCGACCAGGCGACGTGATGGAAACCGGTGTGGGTTGGCGTGTTCATGGTTCGGGTGGATTTGGGTTCGGGGCTGGCGCACGCGGCAAGGGTGCCCAGCGCAGCGGGCGTGGCCCCCAACAGCGCCAGGCTGGCGTGGCGGCGGTTGATCACCCTTTCACCCCACCGGCGGCCAGGCCGGAAATCATCCAGCGCTGGGCCAGCAGAAAGACCGCGGTGATCGGGGCGCCACTGAGAATGGCTGCGGCGGCAAAGTCGCCCCAGCGGAAGTTGTGCTCTTGCACAAAGAGCTTGGCGCCCACCGCCAGTGTCAGCTTTTGTTGATCGTTGAGCAGCACGCTGGCCACCGGGTACTCAATGATGGCGCCGATGAAGGCCAGCATGAACACCACCACCAGGATCGGCAAGGCCATGGGCAGCAGCACGCGCCAGAAGGTCTGCCAGGGGCTGGCACCGTCCACCCGCGCAGCTTCTTCAATTTCCACCGGCAAGGTGTCGTAGTAGCCCTTCAAGGTCCAGACATGACCGGCCACGCCGCCGCTGTAGGCCAGCACCAAGGCGGCGTGCGTGTTCAAGCCGATGCCGGGAAACACCGCACCCAGGCGGTCGAAGATGGCGTAGATGGCGACCAAGGCCAGCACGGCGGGAAACATCTGCATCAACATCAAGCCGGTCAGCACCTGGCGTCGGCCACGAAACCGAAGCCGCGCCAGCGCATAGGCGCCGGTGGTGGACAGCAGCAGCGTCACCAGGCCCGAAGCCAGGGCCACCAGGACGCTGTTCCACAACCAGCGCAGCACCGGCAGGTCGGGCAAGATGGGCTGGCCGTCGGGGCCAGGGTAGGGCAGGCCCAGTACATAACGCCAGTGTTCCAGGCTGATGGTGGCGGGGATCAGCGAACCACTGGCAAAGTTGCCGGGCCGCAGGCTCACGCTGAGCACCACCAAAAAGGGAAACAGCACCGCCGCACACAGTGTCAACAAGAACAGGTGAGCCAGCAGAAGCTTCCAGCGTTGTTTTTTGGATTGAACGATGGCCATGTGCCCGGTCCTGTAGCTGGGGTTGCGCGCGCCGGCTAGCGGCGGCTGTCGTCGTCGGCGATGCGCGTGGCGCGCATTTGCAGCAAGGTGATGGCCGCCACGATCAGGAAGATCACTGTGGAAATGGCGCTGGCCAGGCCAAACTGTTGGCCACTGTCCTGAAAAGCGATGCGCCAGGTGTAGCTGACCAGGATGTCGGTGGTGCCCGCGGGTGTGGTGGCGTCGAGCTGGTCGGGCCTGCCGCCCGTGAGCAGGCTGATCAGCACAAAGTTGTTGAAGTTGAAGGCAAAGGCGCTGATGAGCAGCGGCGTCAGCGGCTTCAAGATCAGGGGCAAGGTGATGGCCTTGAAGTTGACCCAGGCGCTGGCACCGGCCACCGCCGACGCTTCATACAAGTCGGCTGGAATGGACTTGATGAGGCCCGAACACAGCACCATCATGTAAGGGAAACCCAACCACACGTTGACCAGTACCAGCATCAGCTTGGCCAGCCAGGGGTCTGAAAACCAGGCCGGCTGGATGCCAAACAGTTGCCCCAGGATGAGATTGACTTCGCCCAGGTTCTGGTTGAAGAGACCCTTGAACACCAGGATGCTGATGAAGCCGGGCACGGCATACGGCAGGAACAGCACCAGGCGGTACATGCCCTTGAAGGGCAGAGCGTCCCAGTTCAGCAGCACCGCCAGCACCAAACCCAGCCCTGCGGCACCAACGACGCTGAGTGCGGCGAACAGCACCGTCCACACCAGCACGCTGGCAAAGGGATCGCGAAATTTTTCTTCGGTGAAGATCTGACGGTAGTGTGCCCAGCCCACCGCCACCCGGTATCCAGGGGTCAGGCGGTCGCCGCTGTCGCTGGTGAAAAAACCGGTCTCGTCGTTGGCGCGGTAGGTGTTGCCGGTCAACACGTCTTGCAAGACGTCGTCGGCCTGCGCGCGGTACAGCGCTTGCATGTGGGCCGCTTCTCGCAAGCTGGTCACGACCAGCGGGGGGCCTTCGGCCGGCGTCAAGCTCAGCTGGCGCAAGACGGGCAGCAGCGCAACGGTTTCAGCCATGGTCAGGGCTGCACCCGGCGCGGCGGCGGCCATGCTCAACCCAGCGCTTTGCGCATGACTGCTCTGCGCCACCAGCGGGGTGCTGAGCAGCGCGGCGCGCCCCGCGTCGGCGGGCAGCCACAGGCGCAAATGCTCGCCATCGCGGTGCACGGCATAGGGCCGGCCACTGCCGGGCTGTTGCACGGCTTGCTCACGCAGGTAGGTGCTTGCGGCAGCTTTGTCGAGCAGGTTGCTGGAGCTGTAGTTGCTGAAGCCGATGCCCACCGTGTAGACCATCGGGAAGACCACAAACAACAGCGCCGCGGCCACGCCCGGCAGCAGGTAGCGCAAAGCTTGGGTGCGGGCTGATGTGTAGGTCCAGGTCGCCAGCGCGAGCACCACCAGCAAGGTCGTGGCCAACAGGGTTTCACCTGCAGCGTGCACCCGCAAAACAGCCCAAAGGGACAGCGCGATGGCCAACACGGCCAGGCCGCGGCCGAGCCAAGGTGAGCGCTGTTGGGCTGGCGAAGGGCTGGGCAAAAGAGCGCTGGCAGCGGTGTCCATCTCAAGGGCCTTTCATGCGCAGCGCCGCCGCGTCCAGGGCCTGCGCAGGGGTCTGGCGGCCTTCGCTCAGGTTGGCCAGGGCCGACTTCATGGCCGACCAGAAGCGCGATATCTCGGCGTTGCTGGGCGTGGGCACGCCGTCGCTGGCCGAGGCCACGATGCCGGCAATGCGCGGGCCGGCAACCGGGTCGGCCAGCAGCTCTTGCCGATAGGCCAGGCTGGCCGGTGCACCGATGGGCTCGGCGCGGTCGATGCTGCGCAAGCCGGCCAAGGACAGCATGTGGTGCTCAACAAATTCCAACGCCACTTCCCTTTGGCGCGTGGCGCGGCTGACAAACACGCCCTTCACCCCCACAAACGGCGCGGCGGGCTTGTTGCCTACCGCCGGGATGCGCGCCACGCCAAAGTCAATGCCCATGCGGCGCAGGTTCACCCAGGCCCATGGGCCGTTGATCATCATGGCCACCCGGCCTTGCGACACGCCGGCTTCCATTTCGGCGTAACCGCTGCCCATGGGCAGTACACCTTCGCGCAGCAGGCGCTGCAGCAACTCGGCGCCGACCAGTGCCCCCGGGTGGTTGACGCCGAAGTCGCGCGCATCAAAGGTGCCGTCAGCGCGGGCCTTGAATGCATATCCGCCGTGGGCGCCCAACAGCGGCCACGTGAAGTAGGGGTTGGTGTAGTCCCAGAGGATGGCGGCCTTGCCCTGAGCCTTGAGCTGGCCGTGCAGGGCGACCACCTCGTCAAATGTCTTGGGCGGCACCGGAACCAACGCCTTGTTGTAAATCAGGGTGATGGCTTCCAGCGCATAGGGGTAGCCCCAGGTTCTGCCGCGTTGGGTGAAACCTTTCCAGGCCAGCGGGTCGATGTCGGCCGCCATCGCACGGTTGGGGTTGACTGCATGCAGCAAGCCCGAAGCCACCCACTCGCCCAACCGGTCGTGCGCGTAGACAAAGAGGTCAGGTCCTTTGCCGGCAGCGGCGCTTTGTTGAAAGCGCGCGGTCACCTCCAGCGGGTCGGGCGTTTCCACCCGCAGCGGCACGCCAGTGGCGTCGGTGAAGCGATCACCCAGTGCGCGCAAGCCCTTGGCGCCTTCGACGGTGAACCACACCACCAACGGCGGGGGCGTCTGAGCCCTTACGTGGTGGCTGACACCCAAGGTTGCAGCGGCGGCCCCGGCCTGTAGAAACCGCCGCCGTATGATGGATTGAGACTTCAAGAAACAGCCCCCTCGTGCAAGCCCCATCGACACCGCCTTGGCTGGACAGTCAAGGCCGTTTTTTCAGCCCGGCAGCGCAAGTGCGGGTGGTGGACATTGGCACCAACCGGCTCTGTGTGGTGGTGGACAACGCGCTGGCCAACCCGCATGGCCTGCGCGTCTGGGCCGCTGAGCAGCGCTTCATGCCGCCGCTTGGATATCCCTATCCGGGCCAAGTCTGCGGCGTGCCGGATGAGCTCAACGCGCGCATCGTCGACTTCTTCAGCCAGCACCTGCGCACGCACCTGGGCGCGCGGCGTGTGGTGGACGCCACGACCCGCCTGTCGGTCATTGACACACCGCCTGAGCAACTGCGGCCGGTGCAGTGGTTGTGCCACCGCGACCGTTTGGCCGAGCAGGGCAGCAATTTGCTCTTCGCCGCCAGTGTGCTGTACTTGTTTGAGGACGCGACCCTGGGCGGAACGGCCTTCTACGAGCCCAGGCAATCGATTGCAACAACCGAGCAACTGGTGGCTGACAGCCAAGCACTGAGCGCCCATCACTTTAGCCAGCGTTACGGCGTGCAGCCGGCGTACATGGCCGACAGCAATGCGTATTTCGAGCGGACTGCACGAGTCCCCGCAGCATGGAATCGGCTCATCTTTTACGACGGCAGTGCGTTCCACTCGGCCGAGGCCAACCCTGCGCGGCTGCAGTCTGACCCTTTGCAAGGCCGCTTGACGCTGAACAGCTTCATCACCTGCCGCCGCGTCTCACGCTGAGGCGTTTGTGGTGTTTGCCGTGTTTGAGAGGTCCTCGGTGCTGGCCCAGCGGGCGTGTGCTTGCCCGGTGCAACGGCGCACCCGAACAGAGCTGGCATCGCCCGGCCAGGGTCTGACCAATGCTCAGCAGTCATCCTGCACAGCCAGGCTGGCGCCGGCCTGTTGGCGTTTGCATCGATCAGAGCTGCGCTTTTGGTCCCGCAGGGCCGCTTCCGTGGCTCTTCGCTGGGCCTGTTCTCGTGCTTGGGCGCCCTGTTTTGCGTTGTCCAGATCGGCCTGCAACCCAGGCACGCCGGCAGGGCGGTTGATGGTGGCCACGCGGTCCGAACCCACTGGCAGGATGGTGTAGTAGCTTTCTTTGGCACCGCTGGGCCAGACGGCCGTGACCAGCGGCGTCCGCACGGTGCTGGTCTTGCCGTCGCTGGCATAGGTTCGTGTCATCGGCGCCAGGCCCAGAGACTGCCCGGCTTCAAAGAGCATTGCGCCCTCTGGCTGGGTTTCGTAGGTCAAGGTCACGGCTGTCGGCGGCGGGGCGGTCGCGCAGCTGGCCAGGGACAGCGCAACCAACAGGGCGGCGTACAGGTGGTGTCGTCTCTTCATGGTGGGGTTCTCCTTTCATCCCACCGCTGCCGTCAGCGAGGGTGATGGCATGACCGTTGCCGCACAGTTGTCGGCGATGAAGCGGGCGTGGCTGGGCATGGCGTTGACGCAGGCTGCGATCACGCCACTGACCTCGGCCAGGTACTCGGTGATTTCTGGTTCGGTGCGCAGGTCCGTCAAGGGGTGATAAGACTGCGGCTGCACCCGCTGGCCGCTCATCACCTGCAACCAGCTGAGCTTGGTGAAGAGCTCGTTGCCTTCTCGATAAACCCGGCCATGTGAACGGAACAGGTCGAAACGCTGTTGCAGCGTGGCGGGAACCTCCATGGTGCGGCAGTAGTTCCAGAATGGCGAATCGCTGCGTTCGGTGGCCTTGTAGTGCAGGATGATGAAGTCCCGCACCCACTCGTACTCTTGCGCCATCAGGCGGTTGTACTGGTCACGGTCGGCGTCGGCAAAACCCGCCGCCGGGAACATGGTCAGCAGGTGCGCAATGCCCATCTGCACCAGGTGAATGGCGGTGGATTCCAGGGGCTCGATGAAGCCGCCGGCCAGGCCGATGGCCACCACGTTCTTGTTCCAGGCGCGCTTGCGCTTGCCGGTGGTGAAGCGGATGGTGCGCGGGTCGGCCAGGGGCTCGCCATCCAGGTTGCTCATCAGCACCGCGGTGGCTTCGTCTTCGCTGATGTACTGGCTGGAAAAAACGTGGCCATTGCCGATGCGGTGCTGCAGCGGGATGCGCCATTGCCAGCCCGCCTGCCGTGCGGTCGACCGTGTGTAGGGCGTCAATTCCGGCGCCGAAGCGCAAGGCACGGCCACCGCCCGGTCACAGGGCAGCCAGTGCGACCAGTCTTCAAAACCGGTCTTCAAGGTGTCTTCGATCAGCAGCGCACGAAAGCCCGAGCAGTCGATGAAAAAGTCGCCCTCCACCCGCTGGCCCGACTGCAGGTGCAGCGCGGTGACGTGGCCGTCGGCCTCTCGTGTTTCGACGCGGGCAATGCGACCTTCCACGCGCTGCACACCGCGCTCTTCGCTGAAGCCACGCAAGAATTTGGCGTACAGCGACGCGTCGAAGTGGAAGGCGTAGGCGATTTGCGACAGCGGCGAATCCGGCATGTCCAAGCGCGGGCGCATGAACTTGTTGGACCGGCAGGCTGCCGTGTTGATGGAGTAGGCCTCCAGTTCACGGGCCTTGCCGGCCTGGTGCATCTTCAGCCAATACTGGTGAAAGTCCACCGTGGCGTTTTCTTGCCCCACCACGCCAAAGCCGTGGATGTAGCGGTCGCCCAGGCGGCCCCAGTTGACGAACTCGATGCCCAGCTTGAACGAGCCCTGCGTCTTGCGCACGAACTCGTCTTCGTCCAGATCCAGCAGCCGATTGAACAGCTGGATCATGGGAATGGTGGCCTCACCCACGCCAATGGTGCCGATGTCGTCGGACTCCACCAGCGTGATGGCGTACTTGCCCTGCAGCACGCGGGCCAGCGCGGCGGCCGTCATCCAGCCCGAAGTGCCGCCGCCAACGATGACGACACGAAGCGCTTGCTGCTGTTCCATGGCGGAGCCTCGGTTCAAGGACGGGTAGGAAAAGGGATTATCGACACAGGCTGCCAACAACGGGCAAGCCGGAATCGGGCAGTCCACAAAGGGAAGACCCCTTACCAGCTCGGCGCCGACAAGGGGTCTGTGGGCCGCAGGATTACTGCAGCTTGTAGGTCAGCTTCAAGCCGTAGGTGGCACCGGTCTTGTTTTCGTTGGTGGTGCTGCCGTTGAAGTCTCGGTAGACCGGCTTGTTGGTGTTGTTGCCCTCAAAGCGCAGCCCCAGACCCTTGAGCGGGCCGGCCTGGAATTCATAGCCGATCTGCGCCGACACCCAGGTCTGCGGGTCGATCTGGGCCAGCGAGGGGTAGCCGCCCGTGGTGTTGTTGGTGACCGAGCCGATGTAGCTCGAACGCTTGTTCTGTGCCACAAAGGCGCTGAATCCCCAACGCTCGAAGTACACCATCAGCTTGGTGTTGACCTTGGACAGGCCGGGCAACTGCATCGTGATGCTGCCGTTGACCGCTTGTGTCGGGTTCAAGCCAATCTGGTAAGGCAGCTCGATGTTGCTGCTGGTCGACGAGTAGCTGCCCTGGATACCAAAGCCGTCCAGCACCGGCGCGAACATGCCAAACGGAATGGACGCGGCCACTTCCACGCCGCTGACACTGCCGCCCTGGCCGTTGACCGGCGCGGTGTACACATCGCGCCCGACCACATGGCCAACACCCGGCGTCAAGCCGTATTGCGCGGCCGACGCCCGCAGGTCTGTGACCACGGTGGTTTGCGTGATGTAGGTGTCCAGCTTCTTGTAGAAGCCGGCCACCGACACACTGCCCTGGTTCCTGGCAAAGTACTTCTCGAACGACAGGTCCAGCGCCGTGGCCTTGAAGGGCTTGAGGTTCGGGTTGCCCGATGACGCCACAAACTGGTTGGTGGTGTTGTTCAGACCGATGCCGTAGGAGTTGCGCATGTCGGTCAGCGTGGCGCGGGCGATCTGCTTGCCCAGGCCAAAGCGCAGCACGTGTCCACCGCCCAGGTCGCCGCGCAGGTTCAGGCTGGGCAGGAAGTCGGTGTAGGTGGTGCCGGCGGTGTTCAGGGAACCCGCCGGGTTGTTCAGCGTCACCGACGACGTGGCCGCCGAGCGATAGCCCGCGGAGGACTGGTCGGTGCTGACGATCTGCACACCGGCATTGCCAGTGACAGGCATACCCGCTACTTTGGTGTCGATGTTGGCCTTGGCAAAGGCAGTAACCACCTTTTCCTCAACCGTCCAGGTCTTGGACAGGATGTCGTCGTTGTACTTGCGCAGCACCGTGGCACCCGGCCACAGGTTTTCTGTCGGGTCAAAGGTCAGCAGGTTCAGACCCGTGCCGCCGAAGTTGTTGAACACGTAGGCATCGGCCGGGTAAGGGATGCGGCCATAACCACCCGGTTGGGTGGACACGACCAAGCCTTCGTCGGTGATGCGATCTTTGCTGCGCTTGGAGTAATTGGCGCCGAACTGCACGTCGGTGAACAGGCCACCGTCGAGGTCCTTGCGCAGGTCAAAACGCAATGCGTCGAGCTTGTCGGTGATGGTCGGGCCTTTGTTGTAGCCCGCCTGCGGCACGGTCTGGCCTGCAAAAGCGCTGCCAACCGGGTAGTTCACGCCGCTCCAGCCCGACTGGTCACGCACTTGCAAGGTGGCCGGGTTGGTATAGGCGCTGGGGTTGCCCACGGTCAGCTGTGGCGTGCCGCTGCCGGTGTAGCCGCTGAAGCTCAGCGTGTCGGCTGTGGTGATGCCCGCATAGACCTCGATGTCCTTCTCGATGCGCTTGGCCTTGTTGCTGTTCAGGTCAACTGTGGCCGTCCAGCCGGTGCCAAACTTCAGGCTGCTTTTCCAGCCCAATGAGTCGATCTTGTCATCAGTGAAGATGTTTTCGCTGTAGACGATGAGGTCGCCCGGGGCCATGTTGAAGGTGCCGGCCGTGACGATGCCATTGCTGACGGTGGCGTTGGTCACCGCACCGCCGAAGGTGCCGCCCTTGATGGCGTTCTTCTTGACAGCGGTCTTGATCTTGGCCGAGTAGACGTCCAGCTGTGTCTGGAAGTTCTTGTTGGGTTTGTAGGTCAAGATGGCCGCCAGACCCGTGCGCTCGTCCTTGTTGACGTTGTGTGACACGTCAATGCCACCGCCGAAGGGGATGTCGTAGTTGGCCGTCACCCCGCCCGTGGTGGTCACGCTGGCGTTGTTGCCCCAGCCGCCGCTGGACAGTGAGTTGCTGTCGCTCTTGCTGCTGACAAAGCCGATGGCCACTCCCAAGGTGCGATCGGCAAACTGGTCGACATAGGCCAAGCTGTAGCGCGTGCCTTTGCCTTCAACGGGCAGGCCTACGCCGTTCTTGGTTTGCCCGACGGTGGCCGAAATCACGCGGCTACCAAAGGCCAAGGGGTTGATCAGTTGGGTGTCCAGGGTGCCGGCCAGGCCAGAGCTCATCAGGCTGGAGTCGCTGGTCTTGTACACCGTGGCGCCGCCAATCAGCTCTGCCGGGTAGACGCTCATGTCCACGCCACGGCTGTCGCCGGTGCTGGTCTGCTCACGGCCGTTGAGCAAGTAGCCGTTGAAGTCCGGGCCCAGGCCGCGGATGTTGATGTTGGTGGCGTTGCCGTTGCGGTCACGCTGCGTGGTCACACCCGGCAGGCGGGCCAGCGACTCGGCGATGGTGGTGTCGGGCAACTTGCCAATGTCTTCGGCGGAAATGGCTTCAACCACACCGTCGGCGTTTTTCTTGACGCTGATGGCACTTTCAATGCCGCGCCGGATGCCGGTGATGGTGACTACTTCAGGTGCAGCGGCGCCGGCTTGTTGGGCGTGCGCCATGCTGGCGGACAACAGCATGGCGGCCACGGCTGCAGCCACCGGGGTGGCCTGCAGCATCGTGCGCGAGCGGCGGCTCGTAGGGAATGATCGGTTCATGGATGTCTCCTGTGACTCACTTGATCGACGAATGGCACGTCGGTGGCAGCACGTTGGCCAGCACCGATCGGCGAGGGGAAAAGGGCGGGGAACCCGAACTTTGTACCAAAACTAGATGAAGCCATACCCTTCGTAAACCCTAATGTCGCGTGCTTGTGCGGCAGCTGGCGTTGGCTTGAGTTGGGATCTGCTGGTGCAAACTCCTGCTGAGACGGCGCCCCGCAGCCTCTCTTAGGACCGGTCGTCCATTCGGAAGCCCTCGCTTTGTAGCCAAACTACAGTCAACTAAAAACAACAACCCAGTTGCCCGTGGGTCGACACAGGGCACCTAAACTGCGCCGCCATGGGCAGACTGCACTTTGGAACCAAGCGTGCCGCGGTAACTTTGTTGGCAGCGGCTTGGGTTCAGGTTGGGACCGCAGCGCCCTCTCAAAGGCTGCACGTGCCTTCGCCGGATTGGCGCGATCAAATCATCTACTTCGTTCTGACCGACCGCTTTGCAGATGGCGACCCGTCCAACAACGATCAGGGTGCGGGTGAATTCGCGGCGGGGCAACGCAGCCGCTACAACGGCGGCGACCTGAAGGGCCTGACCCAGCGCTTGGACTACATCCGTGGCCTGGGCGCCACCGCGGTGTGGATCACGCCGCCAGTGGCCAACCAGTGGACCGACCCCGCAGGCCACTACACCGGCTACCACGGCTACTGGGCCGAGCACTTCAAAGTGGTGGACAAGCACCTGGGCAGCTTGGCCGACTACAAGAACTTGGCAGGCGCTTTGCACCGCCGCGGCATGTACCTGGTGCAGGACATCGTGGTCAACCACACGGGCAATTTTTTCAGCGTGCGCGGCGCGTTTGGCCAGGTTGACCCAGCTGCGGCCTACGAGCCGCACGACCGCACACGCCCGGTGCCGCGCCCCAGCCAAAGCCCGTTCGACCGCAATGACCCGCGCGACCCGAGCCAGCGCGCCATGGCCATCTATCACTGGACGCCCGATGTCAGCAACTACGCCGACAAACACCAAGAGTTGAACTTTCAGATGTCCGGCCTGGACGATCTGAACACCGAAAACCCCGTGGTGCGGCGCGCCTTGCGCGACAGCTTTGGCTACTGGATACGCGAGGTGGGCGTAGACGCCTTTCGGGTGGACACGGCCTTCTATGTGCCGCCCGACTACTTTCAGGACTTCATGCGTTCGCGCGACGCTGCAGCCCCGGGCATGGAGGTGGTTGCCCGGCGCACCGGCCGCACGCGCTTCCATGTCTTTGGCGAAGGCTTTGGCATCGACAGGCCCTATCAGGACAAAGAAGCGACCAAGATCGAGTCCTACATGAGCGATGCCCGCGGGCAGCCGGTGCTGCCGGGCATGCTGAACTTCCCGCTCTATGGCGCCATGGGTGATGTGTTTGCCCGCGGCCGAGCCACGGCGGAATTGGGCCACCGCATCACCCGGATGATGCAATTGCATGCCCGGCCCCACCTGATGCCCACCTTCGTGGACAACCATGATGTGGACCGTTTTCTGGCCGGCGGCAATGTGGCCGGCCTGCGCCAAGCCTTGCTGGCCATGATGACTTTGCCCGGGATTCCCGTCATCTACTACGGCACCGAACAGGCCTTTACCGACCAGCGGGCCGCCATGTTTGCTGCGGGCTGGGCATCAGGCGGCCGCGACCGCTATGACACGGGTGCGCCGCTTTACCGGGACCTCGCCAAGCTGACGGCTTTACGCAAGGCCCACCGGGTCTTCAGCCGCGGAACACCGCGTGTCTTGCACAGCAACGCAGCGCAGGCCGGTGCGCTGGCCTGGACCATGAAGTGGGGCTCGAAGACCGCTTTGGTGGTGATGAACACGGCCGACCACGAGGTTCTGGTGCCTGCACTGCCCACCCAGTTGCCCGCCGGTTCTGAGTTGAAAGGTCTGTTTGATCTGGACCAGCCTGCACCGCCAGCGGCCTTGCAACTGGGGGCTCAGGGTCAGGTCACCCTGCCATTGCCCGCCCGCGCCGCGCGGGTCTGGTTGTGGGAAGGGGGCTCCAGCAAGGCCGCGGCACCGATCAAGCCGGGCGTTTTGCCGTTGACCTTGAACCCGCTGCCCAGCGAAAGGGTGGCCGGCGATTTTGTGGTTTCCGGGCAAGCCAACGGTTCTTCAGCGTTGCGTTTGGTGGTGGATGGTGAGTTGGCAACTGCAGTGCTGGTGAAGCCAGATGCTGACGGCCGATGGTCGGCCACGGTGGACACTTCGCGCATGATCGATCCGGGTGTTCAACACGGGGTGACGGTGTGGCAAGAGGGCAGCCAGCTCGTCGCCTCGCGTACGTTCAAGGTGGACCGCACATGGCAGCAGGTGGCACAGGTCGACGACCCGTTGGGTGATGACAGCGGCCCGTCGGGTCGATACCTCTACCCGACCGACCCCAGCTGGGGCGACAACCGCCAGATGGACATTCGTGGCGTCAAAGCTTTTACGGCGGGCGGTGCGCTTCGCCTGGAGGTGGCCATGCATCGGTTGACTTCGGTGTGGAACCCGGCCAACGGTTTTGACCACGTGAACTTCACCGTGTTCATTCAGCTGCAGGGGCGCGAGGGCGGCACGGCGGTGATGCCTTTGCAGCAGGCCTCACTGCCCGAAGGTATGCGCTGGCACCTTCGCTTGCGCGTCGGCGGCTGGTCCAACGCGCTGTTCAGTTCGCAAGGGGCAACGGCTACCGCGGAAGGTCAGCCGGTGACCCCCGGGGCTTCTGTTCAAGTGGTGCCGGAGCGCCAGTCTGTTGTGTTCACCCTGCCTGCTGCTGCCTTGGGCAGGCCAATCAGCTTGAGCGGTGCTCGCATTTACGTGACCACCTGGGACTACGACGGTGGTTACCGTGCCCTGGGGCCCGAGGCCCAGCCCTATGCCATGGGTGGGGGGCAAGCCAGTGACTCCAAAATCATGGACGCTTCGCCTGTGATCGTGCTGCCTTGACGGTCAGCGCCAGGCCGGTCTTGACACTCCAGGTTTGGCAGCGCCAAAAAAAAGGGCAAGTGCCGACGCACCTGCCCTTTTTTTGTTGAAGCGAAGAAATTACTTCTTGGCTTCTTCTTTCTTCATGGCCTTCTTGGGGGCGCTGGCGGCGGGCTTGGCGGCCTTGGCCTTCTTGGCGGCGCTGGCGGCAGGCTTGGCGGCCTCAGCCTTGGCGGGGGCGGCACCGGCGTGCGAAGCGGCTTGGGCGCCAGCAACAGCGAAAGCGGACAGGATCAGGGCGGTCAGGAACTTGTTCATATTTATCTCTCTCGGTTTAGGTGGGGTAGGGAGTGCACTGCCGGGAAGCGGCACCCCTGGGTTACCCCGCGGTGTGCTGTTGCCAAGCGGCTGGAACTTCACTGCACCGGGGTGCAAAGTTATTCCTCGCCAGTCGACAACGTGCCACCTGGCAATTGGTTGACAGAGTCCCGCATCCGACTGGGGCTGTTGGTGCGTACAGCAGGGGATACGATCGCCGCCGTGACATCTCTTTCCTACGTCTGGCTGGTTTTGGCTGCCTTTTGGGTGGTCTCGACCGCAGCCCTTGCAGCCCCGTTCACCCCGCAAACCGACACCCAGGTGCTGGAGCGTGTGCCTGCGCGCCAAACCGACCCAGCGGCGCGTGAGCTGCAGGCTTTGCGCCAAACGTGGCGCGCCCAGCCACAAAACCTGTCTGCCGCCACCGCATTGGCATGGCGCTACCAGGCCGAGGTGGCCGCCACCGGCGACCCCCGCTACATGGGCTACATCCAGGCGACATTGCAGCCCTGGTGGGCTCTGGTGGATCCACCTGCCGAAGTTCGTGTGCTGCGCGCGGTGGTTTTGCAGTTTGACCACCAGTTCGAACCCGCCTTGTTGGACCTTGCCGCCGTCTTGAAGACCCAGCCCGACCACGCCCAAGCGCTGGCCTGGCAGCTGGCGATACAAATGGTGCTGGCCAACTACCCGGCGGCCAAGGTCAGCTGCGACCGACTGGCCCCGCTGGTGTCGAACCTGCTGGGTGCGGCCTGCAAAGCTCAAGTGCAGGCCATGACCGGGCAAGCGCAAAGCGCAGCCCAATCCTTGCGGTCGGCGCTGAACGTCGCTGGCCCCTCCGATGCCGCCGAACGGCTCTGGAGCCTGACCCGCTTGGCAGAGCTGGAAGCCCACCGCGGTGACAAGCCCGCGGCCCTGGCCGCCTTTGAGCAGGCTTTGGCGCTGGGCCAGGAAGACGTCTACCTGCAGGCCGCGTATGCTGATTTTTTGCTGGACGAAGGGCGAGCCGCAGACGTGGTGGCTCAGCTCAAAGACCGGTCGCGGGCCGACGTGCTGCTCTTGCGCCTGGCCCTGGCGGCCAAGGCAGCAGGCGATGCGCGCTCAACCCAGGCCAGCCGAGAGCTGCAGGCGCGTTTTGATGCGGCGCGGCTGCGTGGGGACACCAGCCACCGCAAGGAAGAGTCGCGCTACGCCCTGGCTTTGCAGGGCGACATCAAGCGTGCACTGAAGCTGGCCAGCGACAACTGGGCCGAACAGCGTGAACCCGCTGATGCGCGCACCTTGCTTGAAGCGGCACTCGCGGCCCGAGATGTCGCTGCTGCACAGCCGGTGCTTCAGTGGCTGCGGGAAAGCGGTTTTGACAGCGCGCTGCTCAAGCCGCTGGTCCAGCAGCTGAAAGCCTTGCCGTGATCGCGGCTCTGAGGGGGGCAAGTCTGGCGTCGGTCGCCCCTTGCCTTTTGGCAGCAGTCCTGTGCGCGTCTGCGGGCCTGGCCAGTGCCCACAAACCTTCGGACAGCTACCTGACGCTGAAGACCGAAGGCGCCACGGTCACCGGCCACTGGGACATCGCGCTTCGCGACCTGGACTTTGCGATCGGCCTGGACGCCGATGGCGACGGCAACATCACCTGGGGCGAAGTGCGGGCTCGCCACGCCGATATTGCCGCCTATGCTTTGGCTCGACTGACCTTGCGCCAAGCCGGGCAGGCTTGCCAGCTGACGGTTGGCGTGCAGCAGGTCGACAGTCACACCGATGGCGCGTATTCAGTGTTACCCCTGAACGCCGTTTGCCCTGCGGCAGCGGCGCGTGATGCCCTGGAGGTGACCTACCGGCTGTTTGCCGACCTCGACCCGCAGCACCGCGGCTTGCTGAACCTGCAAACCTCGCAGGGCACTCGCACGGCAGTGCTGGGCCCGCAAGCCAGTGTGCAGCAGTTTTCTCTTGGGGCGGCCGAAGCCGGCTCCAGTTGGCGCGCCTTCCTGGACTATGTGCAGGAGGGGGTCTGGCACATCTGGATCGGTTTTGACCACATCCTGTTCTTGCTGTCGCTGCTGTTGCCGGCGGTTGGTCTCTGGGCGGGTCAGCGGTGGAAAGCGGTCGATCGGTTCTCGCAGGCCGCCTGGGACGTGCTGCGCATCGTCACCGCCTTCACGGTGGCCCATTCCATCACGCTGAGCCTGGCCACGCTGGGACTGGTGACCCTGCCATCCAGGCTGGTGGAGTCGGCTATTGCGGCGTCGGTGGTCCTGGCCGCGCTGAACAACGTCTGGCCGCTGTTTCAGGCCAGGCGCTGGTGGGTGGCCTTTGTTTTCGGCCTGGTGCACGGCTTTGGTTTTGCCAGCGTGCTGGCCGATCTGGGCTTGCCGCAAGGGGTGCTGGCGCTGGCCCTGGTGGGGTTCAACATCGGTGTGGAGCTGGGCCAGTTGGCCATCGTCGCGGCTTTCCTGCCCTTGGCATTCTTGTTCCGCCGCAGCCTGCTCTACCGCCGCGGGCTGCTGACCGGCGGCTCCTTGCTGATCGCGCTCTTGGCAGCGGTGTGGTTCATCGAACGGGCCTTCGACCTGCGCCTGTTGCCCAGCTGATCGGCCCTGTGGGCGCCTGCGGCGCCGGCCAAGCGGACGGTGGCGGCGAACGGCGTTACCACCCCCCGTAACGGCCGCATAACGGTGGCTTCCCTACAACTGCGTCATGGCAACCCCAAAGGGGGCCATCACCAGAGTGCATCCATACAGGGGAGTCCATCACATGTTTGCCAACAAGAATCACCGCCTTGACTTTGCCGACACCTGCGCCGTCAGCCTGGAATCCGTGCTGTCGCTGGCCGGCTATGGCCCAGCCGAGGGCCGCGACGCCAACGAGCAACTGGCCCAGGCTGACGCTGCCGACAGCCAGCTGTTGCGCACCGTGATGTGCGCCGCCTTGGCCACGCTCGTGCTGGCCTTGGTCAGCAGCATGGCTTGACGCGACAGGCGGCGCGTAGCCCCAGGGCATGCGCCGCTCTTCTGGCCGGCCTGCCGGGGCTCAGCCAGTAGGGCCTGAAGCCCGCGGTGCGGCACGGCTGGGTTTGCTGAAATCGGCAGGCACGCGCATCAGGGCCGCGTCCGGTTCGCCCCGTTTGACGGCCTTGAGCCGGTAGTTGACTTCACCGGTGCGGGGGTCGAAGTCGCGGCTGCTCAGGGTCAGCATCAGGTCTGGCGAGGTCCAGACCTCACGCACGATCTCAATCGGTTTTTCATTGCCCACCTGGCCCGCGGGGATCACCCAGGTGGTGCGCTCGCCATGGGCGCGCAGGCCGTCGATTTCCCGTGCCGGCAAAGGGCTGCTGGCGCCACCCTGGCGCGGCGCCAGGTGGCTGGCGCGCCACTGAACTGGCAGAGGTGGCAGCGCCCATTCACCGGCTGCGCCATCCGTTCCATTGGACAAGCGCACCACGCGCACAGCGCTTGGGTGTTGACCGTCTTCGATGCGGGTGATCAGAACAGGTGCGGGAGGTGCTGGCGGCACGGCTGCGGTGGGTGCGGCTGCAGGTGCGGCAGGGGCCGGCGGGGTCGGTGGCACGGGCGGCACGGGGGGCACAGGAGGCGTCGGCATGGCGGGCTTCAGACCTGTGCGGGCCGATTCCGCCATGGCGCGAGCCCACTCGCGCATGCGCTCGGCAAAGTCACGCATGGCGCTGGCGTCGTGCGTTGCCAGGTTCGCTGTCATGGTTGTCGTGACCAGCCGCCGGGCCGTTTTACGCTCAGGATCCAGCACCCAAGACTCTCCGGCCACGGGGTCACGCAGGTAGACCACTTTGCGTCCGCTCCGGTCTACCTCCTGGCGTGTGCGCCCTTCACCGTCACGGCAAAGAAGTGATGAACGTTGTTGCACGATCCGGTTGGGCGCGCCGCCCGATCCGTCGCTGAGCCATTGCACGTTCTCGTGCACGGCCTCGGCACAGTAGGGTGCCCCTTTGATCAGACGCTCGGGAGCCAGTGCGCCGCCAGCCAGCAGTCCTGGATCTGCACCTGGGCTGGTGAAAACCTGTTGGATCAGATCGGCCTGCGCCAGCTGCCACGGCGTGGCGCTGTTCTCAGCCGAGGCGTCTGGGGCCGGCCCGTTTTGCGCGTGCGCCAGACCAGCGCCCAGCAGGCAGGCCAGCGTGGCCCGGGCCACAGGAAAACGAAAGTGAAAACGAAAATGAGTCATGGGGGTCCCCTCTGGGCCACCTTCGTGGCCCCTGTGCAACAAAGAAAGTGGCGGATTACTCGGTGAATCGAACCGCCAGCACCTGGCCACTGGCTCGCACCAAGAGCTCGGCGCGGACGCCGTCGCCAGCGCGTGCGGGATCAAATGGCAGGCCCATGGCGGCCAGGCGGTCGGCCCGCAATTCGGTGCTGACCAACCAGGCCGGTGCTTCGTCGACGGGCCACTGCTCTTGCGGCACCACAGGCACAAAACCGGCCATCGCGGTGCCTTGCCGCAAGGGCCTGTCTTGTGGTCCACCCACCATCAGCACCACGGAGAGCACAACCACCGCGGCACAAGCCAGCGCTGCGGTCCAGCCAGCTGTGGGCAACCTCGCTGGCACGGGCTGGGCCGCTGCCGGTTGAGTGCCACGGGCTTGTTCAGGTGCAGCGGCCAAGGCTTGCTGCACCGCCATCAGCACGGCGGGGGCCAGCGCAGCGGGTGGCTGCAGCTGGTTCAAGTCCTGCGCGGCCAAGCGCAAGGCGCTTTGCAGTCGCTCAGAAGGTGGGGGGAGCGCTGAAGCGGCCGGGATGTTGTCGTTGTTCACGCGGTGCGTTCCTGTTTTGCGCACAGCAAGGTGGCCAGGCGGATGCGGGCGCGGTGCAAGCGGGTGCGCAGTGTGTTGAGTTCGATACCGGCGATGGCGGCGGCCTCGGCGTAGGGGCGTTCTTGAAGGTCCACCAAAACCACCGCTTCGCGAAAGATAGCGGGCAGTTGACGCAGCGCCGCCCACACGGCCGCGCCGTCCTGGGCTTTCTCCATCAAGGCTTCGGGCGAAGCCGAGGTGAGGGTCAAATCGGCGTCGTCGCCCAGGGGCTCGTGGTTGGCGTCCTCTGGGTTTGTCAGCGGTTGCTGCTTGCGTTCCAAGCGCCACATCCGGGTCAGGGCGTGGCGCGCCACGCCCGCCAGGTAGGCACCCAGAGGGCTTTTGCTGGCATCAAAAGCATGCGGGCGAAGGGCCAGGGCAACAAAGGCTTCCTGGGTGGCGTCGGCAGCCCAAGCCGGGTTGCCGCAGAGGGCGTGGGCATAGCGGTAGACCCGTGCGGACTCGCGCAGGTAGATGGCCCCTATGGCTTGTGCATCCCCAGCCCGCAGAGCCACCAGATCCTGGGATTCGAGGGCCGCCAGGGCGTCCGCGGCTTCCAAACCGACCGCGCTGTTGCCCGTGCCGGAGCGCGATCGCGGAACAAAGGGCAGAACAAAGGGCATGGGGCGGATCATCGGTTTTGGTTGGGCGGGGCTTGTTGTGTATTGACGCGGGGGCCGCAAATAGTTCCTGACGTCCAGCCTGTCGTTACGCGCTGCAGTCTGTCGGGCTGCTGGCGGGGCGCGTCGCCGCAGGCTTTCATTGGGTGACGGGCTGCGTACAGTCCAATCCATCCGACCTTGAGCCGCCTTTCCCATAAACCCCCATGACCCCTCCACGAGCCCAACTTTGGCAGGACCGCTGGCAGCGTTTTTCCGCCGCTGGGCTGATCGCCTTTCACCGCTATGCCAACTGGCTGCTCAGCATCAGCTGGCGGCGCTTCATCGTCTTGGCCGCAGGCTTGCTGATCGTGGTGGGCATCCTGCACGACCTGCCTCCGTTCACTTGGACCGTGACGGAGCACTTTGAAGGCAGCTCTGATCGAGGCGAAAGCAAACCCGCCAAACCGTCCAAACCGGCCAAGCCAGCGCCGGCCGCGCCAGCCGCTTTGCCGGCTGACCCGGCCACACCTGCCCCGCCCGCCGCCCCCAAAGCCTCCAAGCTGGACTTGCCCATTCGCATCGAAGGCGGCAAACCTGGTGAAGGGGTGGACATCAGCATCGGCAAGGACGGCATCCGCATCACCGCCAAGGGCGAAGCGCCCGAACGCGCGGCGTCGGCGGCACAAAACGCGGCCGAGCAAGCACGGCGTGCGGTGGAAGCCGCCGCTTCGGCCGCCGCCCAGGGCATTCGCATCACCTTGCCGCGCGGCGTCGTCAACGAGGCCGACATCAAGGCCGCCGTGGAAGAAGCCCGGCGCGAGTTTGAAGAAGCCATTCGCGAGTCCAAGGAGGCCGCCGAGCAAGCCGCCCGCGACGCCGCTGAAGCCATGCGTGACGCCGCTGAGGCCCAGCGTGATGCCGAGGAAGCCCTGCACAGCCTGGCCAAAGCCGAAGAGCGCCAAACCCGCCGCTCCAGCCGGACCACGCGCTTTGGCATTGGCGACTTTCTGATGCAGTTTGCCTTTCTGTGGGTGGTGGCCTCGGCCATCATCAAGTTCACCTACAAAGGCCAGAAGCAAGCTGAGGTCAAGGCTGCCCAGGCCACCGAAACGGCAGAAGCCGAATCGCTCAAGCGCCAGGTGGTCGAGGCCCGCATGGCTGCCATGCAGGCCCAGGTCGAGCCGCACTTCTTGTTCAACACGCTGGCCAGCATCGACCACCTGATCGAGACCGACCCGGCACGTGCCAGCGTGATGCAAAAGAACCTGATCGCGCTGTTGCGCGCCAGCATGCCCACCATGCGTGAAGCCAGTGGCAATGGCGCTGGCGGTGCGCGCGACCTGGGCCGCGAACTGGCCGTGATCCGCCCCTACCTGGAGATCTTGAAGGTGCGCATGGAGGAGCGGCTGAGCACCGAAATCGCGGTGACCGACGGCCTGATGTCGGCTGAATTCCCGCCCATGATGATTCAAACATTGGTGGAAAACGCCATCAAGCACGGGCTCGAACCCAAGCCCGAGGGTGGCAACCTGCGGGTGGCCGCCGAAATCGTGCACGGCAAGTTGCAGGTGACGGTGGCCGACACTGGGCTGGGTTTTGGCAAGGCCGCCACCGCAGGTACGGGGGTGGGCCTGGCCAACATCCGCGAGCGCCTGCAAATGCTGTACGGCCCCAAAGCCAGCCTGACCGTGACTGAAAACCTGCCCAGCGGTACGGTGGTGACGGTCACCGTGCCCTACCGGTCCACCGAGGAGAGTGCCTGATGACTGCCGACGACATCCATGCCTTTGGGCCGCCGCCAGGTGCAGCGGCACCTGCAGCAGCAACAGCAGTGCCCAAGCCCCGCCGTTGGTGGCTGTGGCTGCTGGCGGCTGCGGCGGTATTGACCTTGCTGGCAGTGTTGGCCGCAGCGGCGCTGTTGACCGCGCTGGTGGATTCCTCGCGCGACGGCCTGTCGGTTTCGATCAACGGCGACAGCTTGCCCCTGGTGCGCGTGAACGCCGAGCACAGTGCCTTGGCCGTGCTGGCCATGGGCGCTGCCCTGCTGGTGATGGTGGTGGTGGTGCCGCTGGTGCTGATGCTGGCCGCTGGAGCCGTGGTGCTGGCGCTGGGTATCGCCGGGGTGGCCATCGCAGGCAGTCTGGTGGCTGGGTTCGCGGCCGTGCTGGTGGTTTTGGCCCTGGCGCTGTCGCCGCTGTGGGGACTGGCCCTGATCTTGTGGTGGCTGCTTCGACGCCGGCCGCCGGCAGCGGCCAGCGCCAGTGCCGCAGCCAGCTGACCGCACGACAGCGCCTGGCGATGCCCGGTTGCGAACCGTTGGGTCGGAATAGCATCCACCCTGCGCTTGCGCGGTGAAGGTCAGCACAACAGCTGGCCAAGCGCCTTTCTGTTCGGCCCTGATTGTGGAAATTGGCGCCGTGCCCCCTGTGACCCCAAGGCCCGCTGAACCCCATGAACATGCTTGTACAAAGAACTGCTGCGCCCCGGGCCGTGCTGGCCGACGACGAACGCCTGATGCGCGACCAACTGCGCGCGCGCCTGGCCGAGGTCTGGCCCGAGCTGCAGATCGTGGCCGAAGCCAAGAACGGGCTGGAAGCGGTGCAGCTGGTGCAGCAGCACCGGCCCGACATCGTTTTTCTGGACATCCGCATGCCGGGCCTGACGGGCGTGGAGGCGGCGCGCCAGATCGCGCAATTGCCGGCGCCGCAGGCCGGCGAAGGTGAGACCGGAAGCAATGCCGGAAGTGACGCCGGAAGTGACGCTGAAAGCGACCGCGACCTGGTGCCCGAAATCGTCTTCATCACCGCCTACGACCAATACGCCGTCGAAGCCTTTGAACAAGGTGTGGCCGACTATGTCCTGAAGCCGGCCGAACGCGACCGCCTGCAGCTGACGGTAGAGCGCATCCAGAAGCGCCTGGCTGCGCGCAACAGTGTCGATGGCAGCGTGGACGCCCCTGCGGGGCCGCACCTGCAGCAGTTGCTGCACCAGCTCTCGGCCCGGCTCAACCCGGGCGGTGCGCCGCAATACCTGCAATGGATACAGGCCACGGTGGGCCAGGCCATTCAGATGATTCCGGTTGACGAAGTGCTGTTTTTCATCAGCGACGAAAAGTACACCCGGGTGCAGACGGCCCAGGTTGAGGCCCTGATCCGCAAGCCCATCAAGGAGCTGGTTGACGAGGTCGACCCCAGCCTGTTCTGGCAGATCCACCGCAGCACGTTGGTGGCGGTGAAATCCATCGCGGGTGTCACGCGTGACTTTCGCGGACGGCAGATCGTGGCCGTCAAGGGGCACCCAGAGAAGCTGGAAGTGAGCCGCAGCTACACGGGTCTGTTCAAGGGCATGTAGCGCCAGCCGCGGCGCTCAGTGGCCGTCGTTCGTTGCCGTCGTTCTTCAGTGAGCGAAAGCAACAGCAGCGCCCAGCCATTCCCGCGTCGAAGTCGCCGCCTGGATCGGTGCAGGGTCGACTGTGTGACGCTTGTCACGAAGTCCGGCCCCTGTTCCCCGAGTAGCCGGAGAAAACCCTGGCGGGCCGGAATCATTTGCACGCACACCGGCACCACCCGTCACGGCTAAGAAGCGCATTGGCCTGTAACTTCCGGGCTGCCAGATGGGTGGAGGTCCGCATGCTGATGTCCAGCCGGCGCCCTCACACTCCGGATCCGCTCTCAGCCATGCTGTTTTCTTCCGCCAATCGCATCCAACGTCATTTCGACTTTGCCCGTCGCACCGAGCAAGCCGTGGCGGGCTGGGTGGTGCGCGAAGAAGCCATCATGGGCACGGCCATCCGGGTTGAACTGTGGGCCGCTGACCGCAAGAGCGGCGAGGCCGCAGCAGCGGCCGTGATGGACGAGATGCACCGCATTGACCGCGCCATGAGCCCGCACAAGCCAGGCTCTGAGCTGTGCCGCATCAACCGCGAGGCCGCGCGCCAGCCGGTGGTTCTGTCGGAAGAGATGTTGGGCCTGGTGCAAAAGGCGCGCGCCTTCTCTCACCTGACCGAGGGCGCCTTCGACATCACTTACGCTGCTGTGGGGCAGCTCTTCGACTACCGGCAGCGGCTTCGCCCCAGCCCGCAAGAACTGGCCTCAGCCCAGGCCTGTGTGGGGTGGCAGCACCTGCACCTGGACGCCCAGGCCCGCACCTTGCGCTTTGGGCGGGACGGCATGCGCATCGACCTGGGCGGCTTTGCCAAGGGCCATGCGGTCGACAACGCGGTGGCCTTGTTGGCGCGGCGCGGCGTCCGGCATGCCTATGTCAGCGCCGGTGGTGACAGCCGCGTGCTGGGTGACCGCCGCGGCCGCCCTTGGAGCGTGGCCATCCGCGACCCGCGCCGCGCGGGCGAGGTGGTGGCGGTGTTGCCGCTGGAAGATGTTTCCATTTCCACCTCGGGCGACTATGAGCGCTTTTTTGACGACGGTGCCGAGCGTGTCCACCACCTGATTGACCCGGCCACCGGCCGCAGCCCGAACGGCGTTCACAGCGTCACCATCCTGGCCCCTGACGGCCTGACCAGCGAGGCCCTGTCCAAGGCCGTGTTTGTGCTGGGCACGGAGCGCGGCCTGGCGCTGGTGGAAAGCCTGGGTGGCGTTGACGCTGTGATCGTCGACGCGCGGGGCGTTCTGCATGCCAGCTCGGGCTTATTGCAGGGCTTGCCGGCGCCGGCGCCGGTGCCCAGGTCAGCCAACGACTCGCAAATGTCTGATTTGCTAGAACTGGATTCCCAGAACCCCGAATCGCAGCCAGTTCCGCTGGCCCGCCCATGAGTTTCAGGAGCGAAACCGCCATGAATGCACTTCAACCGCGACACCCCTTGTCAGCCCGTCTGGCCGCCTGCAGCGCCGCCGCACTGGCCTTGATCGTGCTGGCCGCTTGCTCGGGCGGCGGCGGTGGCGAGGACACCGTCACCGTCAATGGAGACGTGCCCATTGCCTATGTCAAGCGTGCCACTTCGGTGGGCTTGAATCCCACCGACGCCGCCAACAGCGCGCCCGGTGGTGACCTGATGCTGCGCGAAAAGTCCAGCGCCAGCGCCACCGAACACAACCTCACTGCGCGTTTCACCCAAGGGGTGGGCGACGCGTCCGACCCCGAAGTCAGCTACGACGGCAAGAAAATTGTCTTCGCGCTGCGTTGCCCCACGACCAACACCGCCACGGTGGACGGCACTGCCAGCGGCGCGCCGGCCTGCACCGGGCGCTGGAACATCTGGGAATACGACATGACCGGCAAGAGCCTGACCACCGGCACCTTCCGTCGCCTGAGTGCCAGCGCCGGTAACGACGATGTCGACCCGGTCTACCTGCCCGCCAACCGTGGTGTGATCTTCTCCAGCAACCGCCAGGCCAAGAGCAGCCGCATGCAGGCGCTGGGCCGGGCCTACTTCGCCGCCGACGAGTACGAGCGCGAGCGTGTGATGAACCTGCACAGCATGGCCAACGACGGCAGCAACGTGCAGCAGATCAGCTTCAACCAAAGCCACGAGCGCAACCCGGTGATCCGCCCCAACGGCGACATCATGTTTGCGCGCTGGGAACACGTGGCCGACCGCAACCGCTTTGCTGTTTTCCGCAGCAAGCCTGACGGCACTGACATGTTTGTGCTTTACGGTGCCCAGAGCCCGGGCAACAGCTTCTTGCATCCGCGCGACATGGACCCACGGGGCAAGTATCCGGGTCAGCTGGTGTCTTCACTGATGCCGCTTTCAGGCACCCAAGAGGGCGGCTCCATCATGATGGTGGACGCGGCGCGCTACTCTGAAAACAACACCCCGGCCAGCACCGGCATACCGGCCCAAGGCGGGCAGACCCAGGCCACCGAGCGGGTGCTGTCCGACGGCCGCGGCCTGTCGCTGTTTGGCCGCGCCACCACGCCCTACCCGCTGTGGGACGGCAGCGACCGCGTGCTGGTGGCCTGGCGCCCCTGCGAGGTGACCCGCAACGACGTGGTGGTGTCGTGCACCACGCTCACCGACGCTGAAAAGGCCACCCTGGGCGACACCAACCGCACCATGGCCGTTCGTGCCACCGACAGCGTCAAAGACAACGCACCCGCAGCCTACGCGATCTACATGTTCAACCCAGCCAACCAGACCTGGTTGATCGTGGCCGCACCGCCCACCGGCTTCATGTTCACCGACCCGGTGGCCGTGGTCGCCCGCACCGAGCCCAATGTGGTGGAGCCCACCACGGTGGATCCAGTGCTGGCTGCGCAAAACATGGCCTTGATTGAGGTGCGCAGTGTCTACGACACCGACGGCCTGAACCGCATGGCCGAAGGCATGCTGACCGCGTCTGACCGCGCTGCCGGTTGCACCCAGTCCATCCCCTTGAAAGCGCCGGTCGATACCGCCGATACACGCAGCATGGTGGCCGACCTGGCACGCCTGAAGAACCCAGCCGACGCGGCCTACAACTGCGCTCCGGCGCGGTTTGTGCGGGCCATGCGGGGCGTGCCGCCGCCGGCCGGTGGCATGGGCTCGCGGCAGGCCATTGGCGAGACCGAATTTGAGCAGATGCAGATCCTGGGCTACGCCCCGATCGAGCCCGATGGCAGCTTCAAGTTGCAGGTGCCGGCCGACGTGCCCTTGGCGCTGAGCGTCATTGATGCCGAGGGCCGCGCCATCCAGACCCACACCAACTGGATCCAGGTTCGCCCGGGCGAACGCCGCACCTGCGACGGCTGCCACAGCCCGCGCCGGGGCGCGGCGCTCAACAGCGGCCCGGTTGTCAACACGCTGCCCACGGGCATCAAGTCGGCGCTGTCGGCGCAGCATCAAAGTGGTGAGACGCTGGCTTCACTGCGCACGCGGCTGGACCCCAGTGCGCTGGCGCTGACGGCCAACCCGGTCTTCACCGACATCTGGGCCGACACCGCGCAGGCCGGCGTCAGTGCGCGAGCCGCCATCACGCTGCGCTACACCGGCAACCCGGTAGCGGCTGATGACCTGGCCACGCCTGCGCCTGTCAATGGCGTGATCAACTACCCCGAGCACATCCAGCCGCTGTGGACCCGCGTTCGCGGCACTGGCGGCGCCCAGACCTGCGTGTCCTGCCATGCCGACACCGTCAAGCTCGACCTGCGGGCCACGGTGTCCGGCACCGGGCGACTGGTGTCCTACGAAGAGTTGCTGCTCGGCGACCCTTTGATCGACCCCGCCACCGGTCGGCCGCAGATTCGCGTGCGCGATGGCGTGCCCGAGGTGGTTCGCGGCACAGCGTTGGTGGAGACCAGCTCAGGCGCTGCCAGCACGGCTGGTCAGGCCCGCAAAAGCCGGTTGACTGAAATCATGTGGGGCCAAACGCTGAAGGCAGGTGCCACGGCCCTGGCCCAGCACCCGAACCCACCGTCCACCGCGCCTGACCATTCACGCATGCTCAACAAGGCCGAAAAGCGCTTGTTGGCTGAATGGATGGACCTGGGCGGCCAGTACTACAACGACCCGTTTGACACCAACAGCGGCATTCGCACCGTTGCGGCCCTGAGCCAGGAAACCTTCTTGTCCCAGGTGCAACCGATCCTGAAAGCGCAGTGCGCAGGCTGCCACCAGGCCGGCTTGGGCAACCCGCGCAACCGCTTTGTGCTGACCGGCAGTGAAGAGGGCGACTTCAACGTGACCCTGACGATGATCAACAACACCTGCGTGAGCACCGCCAACCCGCTGTTGAGTCGACCGTCCACAGTGCCCCACCCCAGCGGTGATTTGACGCAAACAACGGCCTTGCTCCCAGTGGGCAGCACCGGTTACAACCAGATCGCCGCCTGGATTGCCCGTGGCTGTCCCGGCAACTGAACAGCACCACCCATGAGCCGATGACGCAAAGCCAGAACCCACACCTCACACTTGCGCCAGCCGCCGCCGTCGTGCTCGCCCTTCTGGGCGCGTGCGGCGGCGGCAGCCCGCTTGACAACCCCGACAACGTCTCCAACCCGCCTGGCGCGTTGGGCCAGAAGCTGTCGTTCGCCTACTTCCAGCGTTGCGTCAACCCGGTCTTGAACTTGCCGCTGCAGGTCAACATCGGTGGCGTGGTTTCCACCAACACCTGCGCGGCCGGCGGCTGTCACGACAACGGCACCGGCACTGGGGGCGCGCTGCGCCTGTTTGGCACGGCACCGGCGGTTGACCCCACGCTGCCAAGCACGACGGTGCGGGCCAGCGACATGTACAAGAACTACTACTCGTCACTGGGTGAAACCGTGGTGGGCAGTGCCGACCAAAGCCGCCTGTTGAACAAGCCCTTGGTGCGTGGCGTCCTGCACGGTGGTGGCCTGATCTTTGATCGGCCAGACGACCCTTCGGCCAAGCTCATCCGATACTGGGTGAGCCGCCCCATGCCCCAAGGGCAGGATGAATTCAGCAGCGCGGCCAACACCATGTTCACGCCAGCCGACCCCGCCACTGGGGCGTGCAACACCGACTAGCCTGCGGCCCACCCACCTCATCGATGCCTCTTTTGTTCCAGACCTTGCGCGCAGCCGTTTGCGCCCTTGCCTTGGGCGCCACCTGCAGCGCCTTTGGGCAAGCTGCTGCCGCGCCTGAGCCGGCCGCTTCAGCGGCGGTACCAACGCCTGCTGCGGCTTCGGCTGCGACCCCGGCCGCCGACCTGCCTGCAGCAAGCCCGCCTGTCGCAGTCCAGCCTGTTCCAGGCACCCCCGTCGCTGGCGTTTTGCCCCCGGCTCTGGCGCCCTTGCGTCCGGGAGAAGAGCGCCTGCAGGTCAACGACGCATTTCTTGAAATGCACACCGGGCCGGGCCGCGGCTATCCCGTGTTTTATGTGGTTGAACGCCGCCAGTGGATCACCGTGGAGATGCGACGCACCGACTGGTACCGTGTGCGCGCGGAAGGCGGGCAGGTGGGTTGGGTGCCGCGCCAGCAACTCGAAGTCACACTGACCGAAGCCGGGGCTGGCAAGAGCTTTCGTGATGTGATGCTGGACGACTATCTGCGTCGTCGCCTGGAGTTTGGCGCGGCCTGGGGCCGCTTCAAGTCCGAGCCCATGCTCAAGATGTGGACGCAATATCGGTTGGCCGACACGGTGGGCGCCGAACTCAGCGTGGCGCAGGTCCAGGGTGTCTTTTCGGGCACCGATTTCTGGTCCATGAGCCTGACCTCCGAGCCCTGGTCTGACCGCCGCCTGTCGCCTTTTTTCAGTGTGGGCCTGGGGCAGTTTCGCAACATTCCCAACAGCAGCCTGGTCAACGCCGCCACCACCAATGCCAGGTTGGCGCACGCCACGGCGGGCCTTCGTTGGTACTTGACCGAACGCTTCGTGGCGCGCCTGGACGGCTCGCTTTACACCGCGTTTGTTTCCGACAGCCGCAGCATCGAATACCGGGCCTTCACATTGGGTCTGGCCTTTTTCTTCTGATCAGCTTGAGCCTTCGCATCACGATCAACATGCGCAACACACTGAATTCCTCTTTGTGCTCACCACGCCATGGCGCCGTCTGCGCGCCAAGGTGCATGGCTGTTGTCACGGGTTTCCTGATGGCGGCATTGACGGTGCCGGTGGCCGCGCAGCAGGTTGCGCCGCCCAAGCCCGCGGCCGAACAGGTCATCGTGCCGCAGGTGGAGCGGCGCGAGGTCAAGCGCCCCAAGTACGCGTCCAACGACTTTTCGGTGGGCCTGTATGCGGGCACCTATGCCACGCAAAATTTCGGCGCCAGCACCGTCAGCGGCATCCGACTGGGCTATCACATCACCGAAGATTTTTTTGTCGACGGCACCTTGGGCCGCAGCAAGGTCAGTGATGAAAACTTCCGCCAGGTCTTGCCCGGCGGCATCTTCGTGAACCGCACCGAGACGTTGAGCTATTACTCGTTGTCCGCGGGCTACAACGTGTTGCCGGGCGAGGTCTTTTTTGGCCGCAGCACCGCCAAGGCCACGCAGGGCTACATCCTGGCAGGCGTGGGCAGCACCGACTTTGCCGGCCAAAAGCGCCAGACCCTGCACGCTGGTTTTGGTTTGCGCCTGATCCTGAGCGACTGGTTTGCGATGCAGGCCGACGTGCGCGACCACGTCTTCAGCCTGGACCTGCTGGGCAAGCGCCAGAGCACGCAGAACCTGGAAGTCACCGCCGGCTTCACGCTGTTCTTCTGAACCCTTTCAAGCCGCAGCAACCCACACCATGCTTCTCTTCAAAAGATCACTCGCACTGCTCAGCAGCCTGGTGCTGGCAGCAGGCGTGCAGGCGGCGGTGACCGCACAAAGTGCCGCACCGGACTTCACGCTCAAGAGCGCCGAAGGCCGCAACCTGCGTTTGCAAGAGCAGCGCGGCCAGGTGGTCTTGGTGAATTTCTGGGCCAGTTGGTGCGGGCCCTGCAAGCAAGAGATGCCACACCTGAACCGGCTGTACGACAAGTACCGCAGCAGCGGCTTCACCTTGCTGGCCGTGAACATCGACGACGATGCCCGCCATGGCGCGGCCACAGCCACCAAGTGGGGCTTGAAGTTCCCGGTGCTGCTGGATGCCGACAAGTCGGTCACCAAGCTCTACGACATGGGCGCCATGCCCGCCACCGTGTTGATCGACCGCGATGGCCGCGTGCGCTACCTGCACCGGGGCTACCGCGAAGGTGTTGAAGAAGCCTACGAACGGCAGATCCGCGAATTGGTCAAGGAGTGAAGATGGTCCACCTTGGCAAGGCCCCAGATGGGGCTGATCTGACGCCCGCGCTTGCACTGGTTCCTGCGCGCGTTTCTCTTTCGTCCCCCCGACGTGTTGGGCGCGCTCGGCTGGCTGGTTTGTCGCTGGCGCTGGCCCTGCTGCAAGGCTGCGCGATTCAGCCTTGGGTCAAGCCCTACGAGCGTGAGCGCCTGTCCGATCCGATCATGCAGTTCTCGCGCGCACCGCTGGCCGACAAACACCGCGAGCACATCCATGCCGTTCGTGAGGGCGCGCGCGGCGCCACTGGCGTTCAAGGGGGCGGTTGTGGCTGCAACTAGCGGCTGGCGGCGCCTGCTGGCACGCTGGCGCGAAGTCTTGGGTACGGCCATGGCTGGCAGTGCGGCCAGCCAATCCAGTGGCGCAGCGCTGCCCGAAGACAAGGCCGAAACCATCTTTCACGTTTACGACGGCGGCGGTGTGAAGGCCACGGGCCCGGCGCTCCTGGTGCGCAAGAGCTTGGCCGACCGGGTCTCACTCACCGCCCAGTACTACGTGGACGCTGTCAGCAACGCCAGCATCGACGTGGTCACCACCGCCAGCCCCTTCAAGGAAAACCGAACTGCCTGGGACTTCACGGCCGAAACCGTGGTGCGCGATACCACGCTGTCGCTGGGGCTGTCGCGCAGCACCGAACCCGACTACACCGCCGAGGGTTTGAGCCTGGACGCAGCGCACGAGGTGTTTGGCGGCCAGACCACCGTCAGCCTGGGTTTCACGCGTGCCCGTGACCAGGTCGGCAAGAAGGGCGTGCTGGGATGGATCGACACCGCAGCGCATTGGCAATACCGCGCCGGCCTGACTCAGATCCTCACGCCACGTTGGCTGATGAGCGCCAACTTCGAGGCCATCTCGGACAACGGCTACCTCGGCAGCCCCTACCGTGCAGCCCGCGTTTTTGGCGCTGCGGTGCCTGAGCGCAACCCGCGCACGCGCACCGGGCGCGCCGTCAAACTGCGCAGCATCAACGACACCAGCGAATGGCTCTCCAGCAGTTCTTTGCGCGCCGAGTACCGCTATTACTGGGACACCTGGGACATCAAGGCCCACACCTTTGAAGTGGGCGGCGCCAAGTACCTGGGCCAACGCTACTTGCTGGACGTGTCCGTGCGCAGCTACTCCCAGGGCAAGGCTCTGTTCTACAGCGACAACGCGCAAGCCGAAACGCTCTACATCTCGCGCAATCGCCAGCTCAGCACCTTCAAGAGTACCGGCCTGTCCACCAAGCTCAGCTACACCTGGCCGGGCTTGCCGGCAGGCTATGACGTCAAGCTCACCGGCGCTTATGAACTCAAGCAGTTCCGCTTTTCGGACTTCACCGACTCGCGCACCAACAAGCCCTATTCCTACAACGCCAACGTGGTGCAGGTCTATGTGTCTGCCACGTTCTGAAGGGGTGTCCGCACCATGATCCAAGCTTTTGTCACCACCGCTGCGCGCTGTACCGCTGCACTGGCGCTGGTCGCCTTTGCCTGCGCTGGGGCCAACGAGGTCAAACCCGCCGCACCAGCGCCTGCGGCTGCGCCTGTGGCTGCAGCAGCGGCCACGCCAACCGGGCCTGCGGCCGCCGCCAGCGCACCCGCTGCCCCGGCCGCGCCCCAGGCATCACTCGACACCCGGGTGCAAGACCTCAAGGCCGAGGTCATTCGCTTGAACCGCGACCTGCTCATCCTGGAAGAAGAGCTGCTGTTTCCGGCCGGCACCCAGGTGGCCGTGTTCGTCAGCATGGATGTGGGCAAGCTGTTTGAACTGGAGTCGGTGCAGATCAAGCTGGGCGACAAAGTCATCAGCCAGCACCTGTACACCGCACAAGAAGTGCAAGCCTTGCACCGTGGTGGTGTGCAACGCATCTTCGTTGGCAACCTGCGTGCGGGCAGCCACGCCATCGATGCCTTCTTCACCGGCCGCGGCCCCCATGAGCGCGACTACAAACGCGGCACCACACTGAAGTTCGACAAAGGCACCGAGCCGCGCTACATCGAGCTGCGCATCAAGGATTCGCAGGCCAAGTTGCAGCCTGAGTTTGAGGTCAAGGTCTGGTGAGCACCCCCCCCCGAAGCGCCTGCTGCGCTCCTTCCCAGGGGGGGCGAGCCTGCACCGAGCAAGCGCCTGCGCGCTGGCGAGTGGCTGGCGAGCGCTGCCCGGCCTGCTGGCCGGGCAGCGTCCCCAGCGGCCCGGCGAAGCCGGATCCGCGGCGACTGCTTGGGTTGGTGGCGGTGGTGGCTATGGTGACGGCGCTGTGGGCGCCTGGTGCCCAAGCGCAGGGCGCGCCGGCCCCTGCCACCATTCGCGCGCCGCACTACGGCGACACGCTGTTCAACTTCTACCAGGACCGTTTTTTTGGTGCCATCACCGGTTTGATGGTGTCGCAGCACTTTGCCCGCGTGGCGCCGCACGACGACGAGGCCGAAGTGCTGCGTGGCGGCATGATGCTGTCTTATGGTTTGCACGAGCAGGCCACCGAGGTCTTTGCGCGGCTGATCGAGCGCAACGCACCGCTTTCGGTGCGCGACCGGGCCTGGTTCTTCTTGGCCCGCATTCGCCACCAACGGGGCTTGGCGCAACAGGCACAAGAGTCGCTGGACCGCATCAGCGAGCCCTTGCAGCGTGGACTGGAAGACGACCGCCAGTTGCTGCGCGCGCAGTTGATGATGGGTCGGCAGGACTATGCGGGTGCTGCAGCGGTGCTGGACGCCATCAAGACCAGTCCGACGGCAGGCCTCTATGCGCGCTTCAACCTGGGCGTGGCCCTGGTCAAGACTGGTGGCCCTGCCGAGGTCGAACGTGGCCTGGTCTTGCTGGACGAGGTGGGCCAAGCGCCAGGCCCCAACGAAGAACTGCGCAGCCTGCGTGACCGTGCCAACGTGGCGCTGGGCTTCGCGGCGCTGCAAGACAAGAAGCCGCGCGAAGCGCGCAACGCCTTGCAGCGCGTTCGGCTCAACAGCGCGCAGTCCAACAAGGCGCTGTTGGGCTACGGGTGGGCGGCATCTGAGCTCAACGACCCCAAGCTGGCACTGGTGCCCTGGCAAGAACTGGCACAGCGCAACATCACCGACGCGGCGGTGCTGGAGGCGCACATTGCGGTGCCCTACGCCATGTCCGAAATAGGCTCCTACAGTGGCGCACTGGAGCGTTACCAGGCCGCCACCGACGTTTTCAAGCGCGAAAAGCTCAGGCTCGACGAGTCGATTGGCGCCATCCGCGCGGGCCTGCTGGTCAAAGGCCTGTTGTCGCAAAACCCGGTCTCCGCGGATGTGGGCTTGGACGCCTTTGCCCGCATGGACAAGTTGCCAGAAATGCCGCACACCACGCACCTGGTGCCGTTGCTGGCCGACAACCCGTTTCAGGAATCTTTCAAGCACCTGCGGGACCTGCAGTTCCTGTCCGGCAACCTCGCCCAGTGGCAAGGCAACCTGGGCACCTTCAGCGACATGCTGGACAACCGCAAGGCCGCGTTTGCCAATCGCTTGCCCAAAGTGCGCGCCCAAGCCGGTGCGGTCGACATGGCACAACTGCGACAACGGCGTGACGACTTGGCCGCAGCCTTGAAGACGGCCGATGACACGCAAGACGCGGTGGTATTTGCCAACCCCAAAGAGCGCGATTTCCTGGAGCGCATCGAGCGCGCCCGCGCCACCTTGGCCCAAGCCCAGGGCACGCCCCAAGCCAGCGAGCTGGGTGACACCGCCGAACGCCTGCGTCGGGTCTCGGGCGCGCTGACATGGCAACTGCAGCAACAGTTCAGCGGCCGTGCGTGGGTAGCCCGCAAGGCACTGCGCGACACCGACGCTGGCCTGGCCCAGGCGCGTGACCGAGACGCTGCACTGCTGCTAGCGCAACGCGACGAACCTGCACGCCATGAACGTTTTGCGGCGCGCATTCAAGAGCTGGCTGCCCGCCTTCAGGCGCTGCAACCCCGTGTGGCCGCGCTGGATGCCGAGACCCAAACCGCGCTGCAAGACATTGCCGTGGCCGAGCTCGAAGGACAAAAGCAGCGCCTGGACCTCTACGACGCCCAAGCCCGCCTGGCCATCGCGCAGATTCTGGATCGCGCCCAACTGGCGCAGCGTGACGAACGGGCGTCAGGCCCCGCAGGGGCCAAGCCATGAGTGGCCGCCTGGGGTCAACCGTCACCTTGCTGACCGTGCTGGCGGCGGCCTTGGCCGCCTGCTCCAGCAACAAGCGTTTGCCCGGCGACAACGAGCCCACCTTGGCCACGCTGCGCGACCGCAGCGTGGCCGTGGTGGCCGACACACCGCAAACCGCGGTGAAGGTGGCCGAAGAACAAACCATTGCCGCCTACCGCGAGTTCCTGCGCGCCGCGCCCGACGCGCCGCAGCGGCCCGAAGCCATGCGCCGCCTGGGCGACCTGGAGATGGACAACGCCGACCGGCGTGCCGCCGAGTCCACCAGCGCCACGGGCGACATCCCCGACTACAAAGCGGCCATCGCGCGCTACCAGGAGTTTCTCAAAACCTACCCGAACGACGCGCGCAACGACCGTGTGCTTTACCAACTGGCACGTGCCCAAGAGCAAGGCGGTCAGCTGGAAGCCGCGTTGTTGACGCTGACCCAGCTGGTCACCAAGCATCCGGGCACTCAGCACGCTGACGAAGCCCACTTTCGCCGCGGTGAACTGCTCTTTGCCACCCGCGAATACAAGCTGGCGGAAACGGCTTACGCCACCGTGTTGGAAAGCGGCAACCGCAGCCCCTTTACCGAACGGGCCCTGTACATGCAGGGCTGGAGCCTGTTCAAGTTGGGCCGCCTGGACGACGCACTTAAACCGTTCTTCGGCGTGTTGGACTTGAAGCTCGGTGGCTTGAGCCCGGCTGTGCGTGACGAAGCCAAGCTGGAAGACCTGCGTGCCTTGACGCGTGCCGACCGCGAATTGGTGGAGGACACCTTCCGGGTCATGAGCATCAGCCTGAGCAACTTGCAGGGCGCAGACGCGGTGGCGCGCTTCATCAGCAACCCCCTGCGTGACGGCTACCAGTTTCGTGTCTACCAGCAGTTGGCCGAGCTCTACATCCGCCAAGAGCGCATCAAGGACGCCGCCGACACCCTGGCCACCTTTGTGCGCCGTCAGCCCTTGCACGCGCAAGCACCGCTGCTGCAGGCCCGCGTGATTGAGATTTATGCCGGCGCCGGTTTTGACACCCTGGCGCTGGCGGCCAAAAAAGATCACGTGGTGCGTTATGGCGCCGACAGCGAATTCCGCCGCGCCAACCCAGGTGGTTGGGAGCGGGCCCAAGCCTTGGTGAAGAACAACCTCATTGACCTGGCACGCCACCACCATGCGCTGGCGCAGAAGAACAAACTGCCGGCCGACGTGCAAGAGGCCGTGGTTTGGTACCAGGCTCTGTTGTCGGCTTTCCCGGGCGACAGCGACGAAGCGCAGAACCGCTTTCTGCTGGCCGAACTGCTGTTTGAGGACAAGCGCTTTGCCGTGGCGGCGCAGGAGTTTGAACGCGTGGCCTACGGTGCGGCCACCTCCACCCAAGCTTCTGCCGCTGCCACCCCGGCGGCGCCTGCGTCAACGTTCACGCGTGGTGCAGACGCCGGCTACTCGGCGCTGCTGAGCTACGCCGCTCTGGAACGTGATGCGGCTGACAAGGTCGCTTTGCAGCGCCAGGGTGTCGACAGCGCCTTGCGCTTTGCGCAAGCCTTTGGCAATGACCCCCGCACCGGTGCAGTGCTGACCAACGCATCGGAAAAGCTGTTGACACTGGGCGACGGTGAGCAAGCCGTGGCGGTGGCGCGCCAATCGCTGGCCCTGACCCCACCCCCCGCAGCCGACTTGCGCCGTGTGGCGTGGACGGTGGTGGCCCACCACAGCTTTGAGCGTGCAAGCTTTGCTCAGGCCGAGGCGGCCTACGGCGAGGTGTTGGCGCTGACCGCAGAACGCGCCCCCGGCCGCAACGAACTGGTGGAGCGACAAGCCGCTGCCATCTACAAACAGGGCGAGCTGGCCCGTGCAGCCGGCCAGGGCCGCGACGCGGTGGGCCACTTTGCCCGCGTGGCCGCGCTGGGCTCGCTGCCGGCGGGCTCGGCGGTGCGAGCCAGCGCCATGGTCGACACCGCGGCATCGCTGCTGGCCCTGAAGGATTGGGACGCGGCAGCCCGCTCGCTGGAAGACTTCCGCCGCCAGCACCCAGCCCATCCGCTGCAAGCCGACGTGGCGCCCAAGCTGGCGCTGGCCTACATGGAGCTGGGCCGCCACAGCCAAGCCGCGACGGAATTTGAAAAGGTGGCTGCCAGCGCGGGCGACCCCGAACTGGCGCGCGGCGCGCTGTGGCAAGCCGCCGAACTGCACCACAAGGCGTTTGACAGCGCTGCTGGTGGCGTGCGCCCCAAGTCACCGGTGCTGGCCACCGCCATCAAGTCCTGGGAGCGTTATCTGCAGGCCTATCCGCAGCCGCTGGAGCCTTCGGTTGAAGCGCGCTGGAAACTGGCTGCACTCACGCGCCAGGACGGTCAGTTGCCGCGCAGCGTGGCCTGGGTGCGTGCGGTGCAAGCGGCCGACCGCGACGCGGGCGACGCACGCACCATGCGCACCCGCACGCTGGGCGGCCAAGCCGCGCTGCAGCTGATCGAGCCGCTGCTGGAGGCCTACAAGAAGGTGCCGCTGATCGAGCCCTTGCAAAAGCAGCTCAAGCTGAAAAAGTCCAAGCTCGATGAGGTCCTCAAGGCCTATGCCGCAGCGGCCGAAGTGGGTGTGGCCGAGGTCACCACGGCCGCCACCTTTCACACGGCCGCGCTGTACCAGGACTTCGGCAAGTCACTCATAGGCTCGCAGCGGCCCAAGAAGCTGAGCAAGATGGAGCTGGAGCAGTACAACGTGCTGCTGGAAGAGCAGGCCTTTCCGTTTGAAGAAAAAGCCATCGAACTGTTTGAAACCAACGCCCAGCGCACCACACAAGGCCTGTACGACCCGTGGGTCAAGAGCAGCTTGGCTGAACTGGCCAAACTCAAGCCGGTGCGCTATGCGAAGAATGAGCGTGGCGACGTGGCCTTGGGACAAGACGTGCCGTCCTTGCAAGCCGCTTTGCTCAAGGCGCCGGACTCGGTGCCCCTGCTCAACCAGTTGGGCATCGCGCAGCGCCAGCTGGGCCAGTTCGAACAGGCACGCCAGGCCTATGAAGCCGCTATCTCATCCAGCGCCAGCGCGCCCTTGCCACACCTGAACCTGGCCATCCTCTACGACCTGTACCTGGGTGACGTGGCCAAGGCGCAGGTGCACTACCAGCGCTTCGTGGAACTGTCCCCAGGCGATGCCACCCAGCTCAACCGCTGGTTGGCAGAGCTCAAGGGCCGCAAAGTCGCACCAGGCGCCACACCCCCTACGGCACAAGCACCTGGCGCCTCAGGTGCCGCTGGCACCGTGCCGCCAGGCGCTGCGCCGAGCGCGCCAGCCCAAGCCAACGCCAGCGCCACCCGCAAGGACAAACCATGAAAATCGCCCGCGCCAGCAGTGCCTTCGTGATGTCGACCGTGGGGCTGGTCGCCGCTTTCACCGCTGTCACTGCTCACGCGCAAGACCGCGCCGACATCGACCGCACGCAAATCATTGGCAACCGCGAACTGCCCAAGGTGCTGTACATCGTGCCCTGGAAAAAGCCCTTGCCGGGCCAGTTGTCGGGCCGCCCCGTGAAAAGCGTGCTGGACGAAGCACTGGCGCCGGTGGACCGCGAGGTTTTCCGCCGACAAGTGGTCTACAACACGCAGGTTCAGGTTCGCGAAGCCACGACCGCACCAGTGCCTGCCACCCCCATGCCGGTTGCAACGCCCACGCCCGTGCCGCGTTGAGCCCGTTTTTGCACCAACCCACTTCTTCTGAACTGTCAGATTCCTCTGGAGCCCCCGTCATGAGCACCTTCAACACGGTTGTCAAATTCTTCGTCGACTGCGGTCCCTTTCTCTACCCCAGCTTGCTGATGCTGGCGGTGGGCCTGGCCATTGCCATCGAGCGCTTCATGTTCCTGAACCGCGCGCGCAGTGAAAACCGCCAGCTGTGGGACAAGGTGCTGCCGCTGCTGCAAGGCGGCAAGTTCAAGGAGGTGCACCAGTTGGCCTCCGGCTCCGATTCAGCCATCGGCAAGATCGTCAGCAATGGCCTCACGCGCATGCAAAGCGCACGCCGCCGTGAGGACATCGACAACGCCATGGAAGAAGGCATGATGGAAATCGTGCCGCGCCTGGAAAAGCGCACCCACTACATCGCCACCTTCGCCAACACCATCACCCTGGTGGGCTTGCTGGGCACCATCATCGGCCTGATCAAGGGCTTCACCGCGGTGGCTTCGGTCAACCCGGCCGAGAAGGCCGAAATGCTCAGCGCCAGCATCTCGGTGGCCATGAACAACACCGCCTTTGCGCTGATGGTGGCCATTCCCTTCTTGCTCATCCACGCCTTCTTGCAGGCCCGTGCCAGCGAAATCGTCGACAGCCTGGAAGCCGCCAAGATCACCTTCCTGAACCTGGTGCAACGCCTGTCCGGCGAACAGCTGTCCACCAAGGAACAGCGCGCGTCATGAAGCGCCGCCGCCTGCGCAAAGACGCGCAGCACCTGGAGATCACCGCGTTCATCAACCTGATCGTGGTGCTGGTGCCATTCTTGCTGTCTACTGCGGTGTTCTCACGCCTGGCGGTGATGGACCTCAACCTGCCGGCGCAGCAGTCGGCGGTGGAGCAGATCAAGGGCGCCGACCTGCAACTCGAAGTGGTCATCCGCAAGGACGCCATCGAGGTGGGCGACCGCATCGGCGGGCTGATCCAGCGCATCGAAAAAACCGGCGCCACGCACGACTACAAGGCCTTGTCCTCGCTGATGGTGCTGGTCAAAGGCAAGTTCCCGGACAAGACCGAGTCCAGTGTTCTGGCCGAGCCCGAGACGCCTTACGACGACCTGGTGCAGGTGATGGACACCGTACGCAGCAGCGTCACGGCCAAAGGCGCACAGCTGATGCGCGCTGAGCTCTTCCCCAACATCTCGATCGGTGACGCTCCGGTGCGCAAGCCCGCTGCTGCTGCCGCAGCCAAAGGGGCAGGCTGATGGCCAGCATGTCACCGCGCGAAAAACGCGCCGAGCGCAAGGCGCGCAACAAGACCGGCCTGGACATGAACCTGGTGGCCTTGATCGACGTCTTCACGATCCTGATCTTCTTCTTGCTGAGCAGCGCCACGGGCGTGGAAACCTTGGTCAGCACCAAGGCCGTCGACCTGCCCTTGGCGATGGCCGAAAAGGTGCCCAAGGAAACCGTGCTGCTGGTGATTGCGGGTGACGACATCATCGTCGACGGCCGGCGCATCGCGTCGGTGGCGCAGGTGATGGCAGCAAGCGAGGACACCATCCCGGCGCTGAAAGCCGAGCTCGATGTGCTGATCACCCGCACTGCGGTGCGCGCCGAGAACAAGGCCGACCAGCAGGCCGTGACCATCATGGCCGACAAGCAGATGCCCTACAGCCTGCTGCGCAAGGTGATGACCACCTGCGCCAAGGCCAACTACGCCGATGTGTCGTTTGCCGTGCGCAGAAGGGACGTCTGACATGAGCGCGATGGCACTGTCCCCGATGGCGTCGTTTCGCAAACCGACGCTGCCCTGGTCCAACTCGGCCGACGACGAAAAGCGCTTCCAGCGCATCGCCCGCATCGTCCTGATCCTGGTGTTGTTGTTGGGCATCGTGATGCCCTTCCTGCCCCTGCCCAAGCGTGAGCGCGTGGAGGCCCAGCCGCTGCCGGCACCGATGGCCAAATTGCTGCTGGAACGAGCAGTGACGCCGCCGCCACCGCCGCCCAAGCCGGACGTGGCCGACGCCAGCAAGCCCGAGGTGGCCAAGCCCGAAAAGGCGCCCGACAAGCCCGACCCGATCAAGTCGAGCAAGCCCAAGGAAGTGCCGGTGCCCGAGGCGCGCAACCCGGTGCCCGGTAAACCACCCGGTGAAGTGGCCATCGACAACGCCCGGCGCAAGGCCAGCGGTGTGGGTCTGTTGGCCATGAAGGACCAGCTGTCTGAAATGGTGGCCGCGCCGGCTGCGGTGCAGCTCAAGCAAGACATCAAACCGGGTCTGGGCGTGGGCACGGGTGTGGGCGTGGGTGTGGGTGCTGGCCAAGACGCCGGCATTCCGGTGCGCGCGATGATCACCAGCAACGCCACCAAGGGCAGCGGCGGGATCAACACCGCGGCCTACAGCAAGGACACCGGGGGCGGTGGGCTGGCAGGCCGTGGCACCACGCTGGTGGAAGGTGTGGCCGGTGGTGGCGGTGGTGGTGGCCTGGGTGGTGGCGGTGGCCGCGCTGGTGGCGGCACTGGCGACGGCAGCGGTGTGGGCGGCGGCAAAGGCGGCACGCTGCAAAAAGGCAGCAGTGGCAAGAGCAGCCGCAGCATCGAGGACATCAAGCTGGTCTTCGAGCGCAACAAGGGCGCCATCTACGCCATCTACAACCGTGCGCTGCGTGACGATCCCGCGTTGCAGGGCAAGGTGGTGCTGGAGCTGAAGATCGCGCCCAGCGGTGAGGTTACGGGCTTGCGCATCGTGTCCAGCGAGCTCAAGGCGGAAGAGCTGGAGAAAAAACTGCTGGCGCGCATTCGCACCTTTGACTTTGGCGCCAAGGATGTGGACGTGATGGTGGTGACCTGGCCAGTGGACTTCTTGCCGTCCTGAACGGGCTCGCCGATCTGGTTCAATGGGCGCTCGGCTGGAGAATCACTGGCCGAGCGCTTTTTGCAGATCGGCTTCAACCTGAGCCAGAAGATGGACATGCTGTACAGAACCCTGACGGTGCTGGCCTTGATGGCCTCAACACCCGCCCTGGCGCAATTGGAAGCGCTGCAACGCTGCGCACAAGAACCTGAAGCGGCGGCACGTCTGGCCTGTTACGACAAGCTCTTGCCGCCCCCGGTTCGGGCGGGTGCAGCAGGGTCTGCATCACCCGCCGCGCCAGCGCTTGCCCAGGCCGCCAAAGCCGACACCTTTGGCCTGCCGCAAGCCTTGAAAGGGCCCAGCCCAACGGTGGAGTCGTCGGTGGGCTCCGACTTCGATGGCTGGAACGCCAACGACAAGATTCGCTTGGCCAACGGTCAAGTCTGGCAGGTGGTGGACGGCAGCAGCGTCAGCATCGCACCCCGGGTGCGCAAGGTCACGGTGAGGGCGGGGCCCCTCGGGGGGTACTTGCTGGACTTGGAAGGCCTCAACACGTCACCCAGGGTTCGACGTGTGCAGTGAGCGCCTGTTTGCTCGGCACATGAGCCGCGTCGTTAGCCTGGCCACGAGCGGTGCCGTGAAAGCGCGCTCTGTGGTTTGCGGATTGATGCTGCTGGCTGGCTCAGGCGTGGTCTGTGCCCAGATCGACGCCGGCACGGCTGAATCCTTGATGCGCAGCTCAGGCCTGTGGCAGCAGCTGGAGCCACTGGCGCCCCAGGTGCGAGACGGGTTCCTGGCCGCACTGAACCAGGCTGGCGCCAGCCCCAGTTCAACCGAAGTACAGCGACTGAGCCAGGTCATTGAAGCGGCCTATGCAGCCAACCGCTTGCGGGCCAGTGCCTTGGCCGTGTTCAAGGCGGAAGTGCAGACCCAGCACGTGCCAGCCTTGAAGCGGTGGTACGCGTCGAGCGTTGGCAAGACGATCACGGGGATGGAAGAGGCGGGTTCCGCGGACCCCGCAGGCCCTCAAGTACTGATGGAGAAGGGCGTTGCGCTGCTATCAGCTGCGTCGGCGGAGCGCCGAGCAGCGATCGAAGCCTTGGTCACCGTCACCCGTGTGGCCGAGGGACTCGTGCAGATCACCAGCGACACCACGTTGGCCGCGCAGCGCGGTGCGTTGAGCTTGAACCCGGAGGCGTCAGAGTCCGCGTTGGACGATTTGAAAGCCGTACTGCAGGCTCAACGCCCCCAGTGGCTGCAAGCCTTTGCCGGCTTGGCCATGGCCGGATTTGCCAAGACCTACGACGCGCTGCCCACGGCGGAGTTGATTCAGTACGTGGAGTTTTTGAAGTCGCCTGCCGGGCAACACTTCACCGACGTGGGGCTTCGGGCCTATGGCGCCGCGATGGTGGCGGCATCCACCGAGATGGGGCGTGGCCTGCCAGGTACGAAAGACAGCGCGCACAGCTAGAGTCCGGTGCGACGTGGCTGTAACCAGGTGGCAATGCACCACTGAGCGGCCCAGTAGGTGCTCAGAATCCACAGGCTGGCCATCGGCAGTCCACCGCCAAATTTGTTGGTGGCCAAGAGAGCGTCGCTGCTCATGAACAACAAGCCGCCCCAAGCCAAAACGGCACCACCCGATGCAGCGGCACGCCACACCACCGCAGCCTGCGCGGCCATGCAAGCCAAGGCCACCACATAGGCCACCACCGGCAGGCGCAGCGCACCCGGCACGCCGGGCCACAGCTGCGACAAAATGAGCAGCGCCAAAGCGGCGTAGGCCACAAACACCCAGGGCGTGGCTGCGAAGCGAACCACTCGGGTGAAGGCCACCAGATAGGCCAGGTGCGCCAACAAAAAGCTCACCAAGCCGGGCAGAAAGCCTTGCTGGGGCCACATCAGGAAGATGTCACCCGCCAAAGAAAAGCACAGCCCCGTCAACACCCAACGCCGCACGGTCGGGTTGTCGTGACCCCGTTGCCATGCATAGGCCATCACGACCAGCGTGGCCAGTGGCTTGAAGACAAAGTTCAGAGCCGGCTGGTTCAGAGCCCAAGGCGCAGACGCGATGGCCAGCAGCGCGCAAGCGACCAGGGATACAGCCAGCAGGCGGGTGTTGAGGGCGATTCGCACGGTAGTCAGGCTCCTGCAGCAGGTGCGGCGGCCACCTTGGCCGCCATCGCGTCGCGCAGCTTCTTCAAGCGTTGGCGCGGGTCTTCCTGAGTTTTGGCTTCGTCCAGTTTCATCTCGGCAATGAAGCGGCTGGGCACGCCCATCACCGTGTCGCGGCCCTTCTTGCGCCGGCGCAGCGTGCTCACGGCCAGCGTGTGGCGTGCGCGGGTGATGCCCACGTACATCAGGCGACGTTCTTCTTCCAGCCGCTCGCTGCTCATCTCTTCATCACCACTCTTGAAAGGCAGCAGGCCTTCGTTGATGCCCACCAGCACCACGTGGGGCCATTCCAGGCCCTTGGCGGCGTGCAGGGTGCTGAGCGTGACCACGTCTTGTTCGTCGCCGCGGTCGGCCAAACTGATGATGACGCTGATGGTCTGTGCCACCTGCAAGACGCTTTGCCGTTCGCCCTCGAAGGTGCCACCGTCTTGGGTGATTTCGCCGCCGCAGCGGCGTGCCATCCAGTCGACAAAATCCAGCACATTGGTCCAGCGAGCAGCAGCCAGCTTTTCGCTGTCGCCGTCGTCATAAAGGTGCTGCTCGTAGCCAATGTCTTTCAGCCAGTCCAGCAGCAAGGCCTTGGCATCTTCAGCGCCGGTGGTGTGGGCGGCCCGGTCTTGCAGCGTGTTCACGGCACGACCAAACTCGTGCAGCGCGTCCATGGCCTTGCCTTTGAGCATGCCGGGCAAGCTGGGCGAAAACAGGGCCTCGAACAGGCTGATCTTCCAGGTGTTGGCAAACTCGCCGAGTGAAGCCAAGGTCTGGTGGCCAATACCGCGTTTGGGCGTGGTCACGGCACGCAAGAAGGCCGGGTCGTCGTCGTTGTTGACCAGCAGTCGCAACCAAGCGCAGAGGTCCTTGATCTCCGCACGGTCAAAAAAACTTTGGCCGCCGCTGACCTTGTACGGGATTTGCGCCGCACGCAGTTTCTGCTCGAACACGCGGGCCTGGTGGTTGGCGCGGTAGAGCACCGCAAAGTCGCTGAACTTCAGGGAGGCGCCACTGCTGCTGCCGCCACCGCGAAGGCTTTGAATGCGCGCCACGGTGCGTTCGGCTTCGTGCTCTTCGCCGTCGCATTCCAGCAGGCGAACGGGGTCGCCTTCGCCCAGGTCAGACCACAACTTCTTGTCATAGATCTTGGGGTTGCCCGCAATCACCGCATTGGCGGCGCGAAGGATGCTGCCGGTGCTGCGGTAGTTTTGTTCCAGCGGTATGACCTTCAGCGCCGGGTAATCCTGCGGCAGGCGTTTCAGGTTTTCAATGGTGGCGCCACGCCAGCCGTAGATGCTTTGGTCGTCGTCACCCACGGCGGTGAATTGCTCGCGCTGGCCGGTCAGGGCTTTGAGCAGCTCGTATTGCACCGCGTTGGTGTCCTGGTACTCATCCACCAGGATGTGATGAAACTGCGCTTGCCACTTGGCGCGTGCTTCGTCGTCACGTTGCAGCATCACCAGCGGCAGCTTGATCAGGTCGTCAAAGTCCACCGCCTGAAAGGCCTGCAGCCGCTCTTGGTACAGCCGCATCACGCGGGCGGCCACACGTTCGTCGTCGTTGCTGGCGGCGGCATCGGCACCGTCGGCGTCCAGGCCTTGGTTTTTCCACAGGCTGATGGTCCATTGCCAGCGCCGGGCCAAGGCGTTGTCGGTGCAGCCGCCGGCGTCGCGGATGACGCCCAGCACGTCGTCGCTGTCCAGGATGCTGAAGTTGGGCTTCAAGCCCACACGGGTGCCATCGGCCCGCAGCATGCGCACGCCCAGCGAGTGGAAGGTGCTGACCGCCAGGTCTTGCGCCGCGCGGTGGCCCACCAGCGATTTGGCGCGCTCGCGCATTTCCTGCGCGGCCTTGTTGGTGAAGGTGATAGCGGCGATCTGCTTCGGGCCCAGGCCGTGTTGCAGCAACCGCGCGATCTTGTGCACGATGACCCGCGTTTTGCCCGAGCCCGCGCCGGCCAGCACCAGGCAGGGCCCGTTCAGGTGGTGCACCGCCTGCATCTGGGCGGTGTTGAGGCTGGCGGGGGCGGCGGGCGGGTTCATGAGCGGTTGGGGGCCGCGGATCATAGCCAAGCCAACGGGTGTCGCATGCCTGGGCGCCAGCCAGGCCCGCTGGCTTGGTCTGCCTCGGCTCCGGCCAAGCCTCTCGGCTGGCCGGTATAGGGGGTCAAGCGTTCATGAAGCCCAGGTTGCGGGTGCTCAGATTGAAGTTGGCCAGGTTGGGGAAGATGTCGGCGATTTGGGTGTCGCTCAGGCCAAACCAACGGCCCAGCGTGGCCCCCAGTTGATCTACCGACGTGGTGGGCAGCATGGCGCCGTTGCCCAACTGGTCGGGGCTGCCGTCAAAGTTGTTGTTGTTCTGGTTTTTGCGCGCCAGGACCGGGAAGGTGCCGTAGAGGTCGCCACCCTTCACCGCGCCACCCATCACCAGATGGTGACTGCCCCAACCGTGGTCGGTGCCGTCGCCATTGCTGGTGAAGGTGCGGCCAAAGTCGCTGGCAGTGAAGGTGGTGACGGCGTTGCGTGCGTTCAGCCCGCCCAGCGTGGTGTCGAAGTACTGCATGGCGTGCGACAGCTTGGCCATCAGGTCGGCCTGGTTGCGGTTTTGAAAGTCGTGGTTGTCGAACCCGCCCATGCTGACGAAAAAAACCTGGCGGCGCGCGCCCGTGGCGCCGTTCATGCCGGCCTGGATCATGCGGGCCACCGCCTGCAGCTGCTGCGCCAGGCTGTTGGCGGCTTTGGCACCGGTCAGCGGGTTGTCGTACTGCAGCTTGGGGTCGTTGTTGGCGTTGTAGCTGCCGCTGGCGGGTGCGGTGCCAAACAGGGGGTCGCTGGCGGCGGTGAGCGCGGTGCGCAGGGTGGTCTCCGCGTCGATGGACCGGCCCGACACGGCTGCCAGGTCGCCTTCAAAAACATGGCTGCCGCGGCCGCCACGCGCAATGCGGTGGAGTGCGGCTGCCACCGCTGCCGAGCCGTAGACGTTGCCACTGGTGTCGGCGCCCAGGCGGATGGCCCCGCCCGTGCCCACCTGGTACTGCTGTACGTTTTGCCCGGCCAGCCAGACGGCGTTGCCCGAGGCGGATACCGATGTGAAAACGCTGCGCGTGTTCATGGACGCCACGATGTCGCCCATGCGCCCGCCCCAGCCGCGGGTGGTGCCTTCGGGCCCCAGTGCCTGCCAGGTGTTTTGCTGGTCGTTGTGGGAAAAAAGGCTGGCTGGTTTGGGGTGGCTGCTCTGGCCGTACTGGGCTTTGGTGGTGGGCCGGATCAGCGGGCCAATGTTGGGGATGATGGCCAAGCGACGATCGGTGTTGAACAGCGTGCGCAGGCTGCCCATCAGCGGATGCAGGGCAAAGCTGCGGCCGGCGTTGACACCCGTGGTGGTCAACGGGCTCAGCGGCAGCACACCGCCCAGGCGCGCAGGCGAGCCCACCGCGGCCGTGCCCAAGGCAGCCACACCCGGCGCCAACAGCGCAATCGAGTCGGGCGCTTGGTTGCGCATGATGGAGTAGTTGTCCCAGCTGCTTCCAGCGGTGGCCAACCCCGAGCCATTGGCCCCTTCGGTGGACAGCACCATGTTGTAGGCGTCGTTGCCGCCAAACAGGAAGATGCAGACCAGGGCCTTGTAGTCGCCTGCGGTTTGCGCGGCCGCGGTGCCGGCGGCCAACAGGTTCAAGGCCAAAGGCGCGCCGGCGCTGGCCAGTGCTCCCATGGCGCTGGCGTGGCGCATGAAGAGGCGGCGGGATACGTCCAGCTGTTGTGCGGGCAGGCTGCGGTTGTTGGGAAAAAAGGGCTTGCTCATGGTGGTTTCCTTCAGCGCTGGCTTATTGCTGCACTTGGTATTCGGGTGAAGCGAGCACCAGCAACAAGGTTGCATTGACCCGGGAGCGCTTGGCTGCATCCACCGTGGCCTGGTTGGTGCTGGTCAGGGCCGGAATGGTGATGCTGCCCACCGCGTTGACGATTTCCGTGCGCAGGGCTGTGCTGGTGTTGCCATAGGTCAACTTGCTCAGCACGCGGTCGGTCAGGGCAGCGGCGTCGCTGGCCAAGGCCAGCTCGGCGCTGTAGTCGGCCTGCAGGTCGCGCCGGTTGCGCACCACCGTGCCCACGGTGCCGTTGAACTGGCCCACGCCGCTGGAGATGTTGTCCCGCATGTAGTTCACATAACCCGCAGCGGTGGTCTCGTGGGCAATCTGCAGCTCGGGTGACTGCAGGTTGCGCGATGACGCGGTGGTGCCAGGGGCCACGTAGCCAGGGCGGTAGTAGTTGAAGACCGAAGGTGATCGCATGGGCGTCTGTGCCAACGCTGTGCCCGGGTTGTCGGTGTTGCCGACCTTGAAGTAGCCGGTGTCGCTGCTGTGCGGGAAGGCGCGCATGAAGGCTGAGAGCTTGAGCACGGGCTCGCGCAACTTGCCCGATGTGTCCGATCGCGTGCGTGCCTCAGGGTGCATCAACACGGCCTTGACGACCGACTTCATGTCACCGCGCGCGCCAGCGCCGTTGTTGGCCCAGGCGCGAGAAACGGCTGTGACATAGGCTGGGCTGGGGTTGCTGGTGACCAGGCGTTGGATCAACTGGCGGCCTATGAAGGGGCCCACGTTCGGGTGCGCGGCCAGGGTGTCCAACGCCACCCGCAGACTGGTGGTGGGGTCACTGAGGGTCTGTGGCGCGATGGTGGCGCTGAGGAAGCGCTTTTCATCAGTGCTGTGGTACTGCCCATAGCCCAACATCGGCTTGAACGTGCGGTCTGGGTCCGAGATGCCGTTGTTGCTGCCACTGGAGAAGCAATTGTTGTCGGGCCAATCGGGGCAGGCCCAGCTCCAACCGGTGAACACCTTGGCCAGGCCTGAGATGTCTGCTGGTGTATAGGTGTCCACCGGGTTGCCGGCGGTGGTGCGAGCGCTGCCGTCTTCGCCCAGTTCCACCAGGCCAATTGAGAACAGCTGCATCACTTCGCGGGCGTAGTTTTCGTCGGGCACCCGGCCCGTGCGGCTGTCGGCTTTTTGGTTGCGCAGGTGGGACAGATAGGTGCCCATCATGGGATGACGCGACACGTTCTCCAGCAGGTCGCGGTAGCTGCCCAGGCCCTTGTCGCCCAGCATGTCCAACCAGGCCGCTACGGCGCGCGGGTTGTTGGCTACACCGTCGTCGACCATGCTGATGACAAAGATCTGCGACAACGCAAACACAGTGCGCTGGCGCAACTGGTCGGGGCCGGTGAGGGCTTGTTTCCAAAAGGTCTCGAAGACCTGGTCCTGGCCCGCGCTGTTGTTCGCGTTGGCGGCTTTGATTTCGGCGTCGCGCGCTTCCAGATGGCTGCGGTGCGAAGCAGTGGGCAGCGCAAACTGCTCGTCGATCCAGGCAGCGTAACCCACAGCCATGACGCGATCGATGTCGGTGTCGGTGGGGCCGAAGGTGGCCTGGGTGAGAAAGCGTGCGGCCTCGGCCCGGGTGGCGGGTTTTTCAACCACCGGCGCAGGTGGGGGGGCAGGGGCGACGGGAGCGCTGTCGCCACCGCCACCTCCGCCGCCGCAGGCAGCCAGCAGGGCGGTCAGCATCAAGGCGCAGGCAAGGCGCCGGTTGGGCATGAGAGTCACGACGGTGCTCCTGGTGGGAAGAGGGTGGCGGTTGGCGCGGCGATGCAAAGCAGCCGCGCGCCCGCAGCTTAGGCTATCGAAGGATGTCGGCCACCTGTCCCCGATCTTTAGCGAAAAAGGGCTAGGCCGGGCCTGCACTTACGCTTGGATTCGAATCTAACCCTGGCGTACGCAACTCCGGCACCCAGTCGAGGGGGCCACCGGCTCTAGAGCGGCCCCAGAGCGGCCCTTGCTGCCGCCGGCTACTGCAGCGCGGGAGCCAGGCTGCGTCGTGCGTCTTCGACCGACATCCGCTGGCGTTGTGCCCAGTCCTGCAACTGGTCGTCGCCAATGCGGCCTACATTGAAGTACTGTGCTTGTGGGTGCGCCATGTAAAAGCCGCTGACGCTGGCGGCTGGAGTCATGGCCAGGCTTTCGGTCAGGCCCATACCGATCTCGCCGGCAGCCAACACCCGGAACATGTCGGCCTTAACCGTGTGATCAGGGCAGGCCGGGTAGCCCGGTGCGGGCCGGATGCCGCGGTACTTCTCGGCTATCAGGTCTTCGGTGCTCAGTTGCTCGTCGGGCGCATAGCCCCAGAGTTCGGTGCGCACGCGCTGGTGCAGGCGTTCGGCAAAGGCCTCGGCCAGGCGGTCGGCCAGGGCCTTGAGCATGATGGCGTTGTAGTCATCGTGGTCGGCCTCGAACTGCTTTTCCTTCTTCTCGATGCCCAGCCCAGCGGTCACCGCAAACAGCCCGATGTAATCGGCCTTGATACCCTTGGGCGCAATGAAATCGGCCAGGCAGCGGTTGGCACGTTTGATTTTTTCACCGTTCTCGCCGTCAACAACCGGCCGCTCGGTCTGCAGCCGCAGCGGGCTCCAACGCATCAGCACCTGGCTGCGGCTGTCGTCGGCATAAATTTCGATGGTGTCGTCGTCCACCGTGTTGGCCGGCAGCAGGCTCACCACGCCGCTGGCCTGCAGCCAGCGGCCTTCGATGGCGCGCTGCAGCAGCCGTTTGCCGTCGCTGAACACACGCTGGGCCTCGGCACCCACCACGTCGTCACGCAGGATCTCGGGGAACTTGCC
>JAYTVT010000030.1:0-23365 GCA_043743835.1 Betaproteobacteria bacterium | reverse complement strand
CTCCGGCGTGCAGCGCGAACGCGGCGGTACTGGCCAGCGGCGGCACGACGATGGTGGCGCAGTCGCTGCGCCGCACCGGCAGGTGGCCGCCGAGAGCGCTGCGCCGGCTCTGCAGGTACTTGATCTCGGCGCTGTCGTCGGCCGGCTTGCAGAAGGCGAGGGCTTCGCAATCGGCGTCGCTCATCGGCAGCGCGAAGCGATTGCGGAACGCGATCAGGCCGGCGCCGTCGAGCTTCTTGGCCTGGTGCGTGGTCATGCGGCCCTGCGCGGTGTCGCCCATCGCGTAGCCCTTCATCGTCTTGGCGAGCACCACGGTCGGCTGGCCGGTGTGGGCCGCGGCCGCGGCGAATGCGGCGTGGATCTTGATCGCGTCATGGCCACCACGGCGCAGCCGGTCGATGTCTTCGTCGCGCAGGTCGGCCACGAGAGCGAGCAGTTCGGGGTTCTGGCCGAAGAAGACCTCGCGGTTGAAGGCGCCGTCTTTCGCCGACAGGGTCTGGAACTGGCCGTCGACCGTGTTCGCAAAAGCGCGCATCAGCGCATGCCCGTGGTCACGCGCGAACAGCACGTCCCAGTCGGAACTCCACAGGCACTTGACCACGTGCCAGCCGGCGCCCGCGAACAGCGATTCGAGTTCGTCGACGATGCGGCCGTTGCCACGCACCGGGCCGTCCAAGCGCTGCAGGTTGCAGTTGACGACAAAGACCAGGTTGTCCAGCCCCTCGCGGGCGGCCAGGCTCAGGCCGGCCAGCGACTCGGGCTCGTCCATTTCGCCGTCGCCAAAAAACCCCCAGACGCGGCGGCTGGCGGCGTCATGTACGGCACCACCCGTAGTGCTGTTGCGCTCGCCGGCGGGCAGCAAGCCGCGGTGTTCCAGATAGCGCATGAAACGCGCCTGGTAAACCGCCGACAAGGGCCCCAAACCCATCGAGCCGGTGGGGAACTGCCAGAAGTCGGGCATCAACCATGGGTGCGGGTAGCTGCTGAGGCCTCGCACCGTTTGGCCTTGAGCGCGCAGCGCGCTGGCGCCCACCTCTTGGCGGTAGTGGTCCAGGTCTTGTTCGCTCAAGCGGCCTTCGGCAAAGGCACGCGCATAGACGCCGGGGGCCGAGTGCGGCTGAAAGAACACCAGGTCACCCCCCTGGCTGGCGTTGCGGGCGCGAAAAAAGTGGTTGAAGCCCACTTCAAACAAATCGGCGGCCGACGCATAACTGGCAATGTGACCACCCAGCTCACCCTGCCTCGCGTTGGCACGCACCACCATGGCCAGGGCGTTCCAGCGCATGATGGCGGCCAGGCGTTGTTCGATCTCCAGCTTGCCGGGGAAGGGTGCCTGCTCGTGCAGGCTGACCGTGTTCAGGTAAGGCGTCTGGCGCTGCGGCTGCCAAGCCAGCGCGTGACGCCGGGCTTCGTCTTGCAAGGCGCTGAGCACAAAGCGCGCGCGTTCAGGGCCGCCCTGTCGCACAAGCGTGGCCAGCGCGTCAAGCCACTCACGGGTTTCCGCAGGGTCTTGGTCGCCGGGGAATCGGATGGTGTGAAGCAGGGCTTCGAACTCGTCACTTCCGGGGGGTGGCAGGGCCGTCATGGTGGGTTCAGATCAGATCAAGGGCGGTGCACAGCGCCCGGGCAAGTGGGCTCATCACCAACGCGTGCCGGGTGCGTCCAGTTCCACCTTCAGGTAGTGCGCGCCGGGTATCGGGTTGAAGTAGTAAGGCGGGATTTCTTCAAAGCCCAGGCTGGTGTAGAGGCCGCGTGCGGCTTCCATGTCGTCCAGCGTGTCAAGCAGCATGCAGGAATGGCCAGCCTGCGTGGCCAGGTCCATCAACTGCTGGGTCAGCATTCGGCCCAGGCCAAAGCGGCGAAAGGCGCGCCGCACATACAGGCGCTTCATTTCGCAAGCGTTGACGTGGTCCGACTCGGGCAGCGGCCGCATGGCCACGCAGCCGGCCGGCGCGCCGTCCACCAAGGCCAGCAGCAAAGCGCCGGCGCGGGGTGCGTATTCACCCGGCAGGCCGGCCAGTTCAGCGTCGAAATTCTGAAAACAGAGGTCTACGCTGAGCGAGCTGGCGTATTCGCGGAACAGCTCGCGCACGGCGTCCACCTGGCCTGAGCTCTCGGCGAGCACCAGTTCAATCCGCGGGTCGTCGTCCATGGACCTTAGGCCGCCAGGCTGGCCACCCAGGCCGCGCCCGCAGCGCACAGTGCAAACAGCACCAAGGCCAGCAGCCGCTGGCTTGGGCCGTCAGCGCTGGCCGGGGTGTCGGCCGGCAAGGGCTTGTCGCCCACCAGCATGGGCCGAACCAGGTTGTGCTTTTTCTTCAACAGATAGAAGAGGATGGCGGCCACGTGCAGCGCCACCAGGGCCAACAGGATCCACTGGCCATACTGCTTGTGCCAGCTGGTGGCCTGCGTGACGATGTCGGGGCTGGCAAAGCGGTTCAGCGGACCGACCGTGGCGATTTCATCGTCAGCCACCAGACCGGTGGCCACCTGCAGTGCCAACAGGCCCAGCAGCCCAAACACCGAAAAGCTGCCCAGCGGGTTGTGACCCACATCCAGGTGTTCGCCAGGCTTGTTTTGGCCACGCAAGTAGCGCAGCACCGTGGCGGGCGCATAGATGAAGCTGGCAAAGCGCGACCAACGCCCGCCCAGCAAACCCCACAGCACGCGAAACGCCAGCAAGGCCAGCACCAGGCAACCCAGGCGCATGTGCCAGACCATGGCGTTGCCGCCGATCTTGGCCGACACCACGGAGCCCACAACGGCCACCGCCAGGGTCCAATGGAACAAGCGCGTGGGCAGGTCCCAGACCCGAACGGCGGTCGTGGTCGTGGTGTCTGCGGCAGAGGATGTTGTACTTGGCTTCATGTTCGAAACGGGCTCCAACAAGATAGAACCAGGGGGACTGGTGGCGCAACCTTAACCCGACCTCTGCACTTTGTGCCCTCCTCGGCCGTGTCTCAGGGCTTACCCTGAACACGGAATGCCGCCAACCATCGTTGCGTACACTGGAATGGGCAGCCGGATTGGCTGCGCTTCTTCTCATCGATCTGACTTCAGGAGAGCCTGCATGACCCGTTTGTTCCTTGCTGCCGCCACGGTGGCTGCCTTGTTGACCGCCCTGCCCGCTGCCGCGCAGTTTCAGAAGCCAGAAGACGCGGTGAAGTACCGCAAGGCCGGCATGACCATGATCGGCGCCCACTTCGGACGCATAGGCGCCATGGCCTCGGGCCGCGCACCCTTTGATGGCGCTGCTGCCGCCAGCAATGCCGAGATCATCACCCGCATCAGCAGCCTGCCTTTCGCTGGCTTTGTGGATGGCACATCGGGCACGGAAAAGGGCACGCCCAACGCCAAGGTGTGGAGCGAGCGCGCCAAGTTCGACGAAGGCGCCAAGAAGATGCAGGATGAACTGGCCAAACTGGCCGTGGCCGCCAGAGCCAACAACCTGGACACCTTGAAGGCCGCCTTTGGCAGTGCTGCCGGCACCTGCAAGAGCTGCCACGACGACTACCGCAATCAGTGATGGCCTGAACGCCTGCTGAGCCCAAAGCCCGCTGTAGCGGGCTTTTTTCTGCTCGCGCAGCGCGTCGCGCCTTACCGCGGCGGCCCGGCGTCGGTCAGGGCTTCGCCAAAAACCATGCGCGAGATGCCAGCCCAGGCCGCGGCGGCTTCGCACATGCGGCAAGGGCGCGACGTGGACACCAGCACACTGCCCGACAGGTCGCGGCTGCGCAAATTGCGGGCCGCGTCGCGAATGGCCTCCATTTCAGCGTGCGCGGTGGGGTCGTTATTGGTGACCACGCGGCTGGGTGACGCGCCCACCACCCGGTCGCCGCGCAGCAGCACGGCGCCATAGGGCTGGTCGCCAGCGCGCACGGCTTCGTCACGCAGCGCCTCGGCACGGCGCATGGCGTCGCGCAGCGGCGTGTTGGTGGCTTGCGCCGGCAGCGCCAGGCAACCCAAAGGCGCGAACAGCCAAGCTCTGCGGCCGGGAAGCAGTGGCGGTGATCGAAGCGGCATGGGCGCATTTTGCAGACATCGCGACCACCTGGGACTGCCGCATGAAGCGACCAGCTTCACCAACGCCGAACAGGCCGGCGGCACCGACCTGACGTTGGTCGTGGAACACAGGTTCCGCGCAGTCCCTCAGAACGGCATCCTGACCCTTTGCGCCGGGGCCTGAGCCATGCCAGGTGATCTTCCTGCGTAGGCTTGTGGAACAACCGAGATTCCTCGCTGTCACTGCACAAAGGACCCTTCGTGAAAACCCGTCTGTTCGACAACCGCTTGCCTTTGGTGTGGCAACTCGGTCATGCCCTGCTACCAACCTGGAGCCTTCGGCTCGTTTCCTCCGGGGCCCGCATGCGTCGCGCACTGCGCTCAGCGCTGCGTCAGCTGTTGGCAGCCGCAGGAGGCGCATTTCTGTTGACGCTGGGCGGCAACGCCGTGGCTGCGGAAGGCGACTACGCTTTTGCCGAGGGCAGTGCGGCTCAGCTCAGTGGTGTGAAACGGGTCATCATCACCAACTTCGTGGTTGCGTTTCAGCTGGACGGTTCCGTGCGCAAAGACGACGCGACCAGCGTTGGAAACATAACCTTCTTTGGCGGCAATGCCAAAGCAGTCGCCGCGAAGATGGTCTGGAAGAGTCCCGATGCGAAGGTGATGCAAGAGATTGCCGACGCAGGGCTTGCTGCCCTCAAAGCTGAGTTCAAAGCCAAGGGTATCGAGGTGCTGGACGAGTCGGTTCTGGCCGGTCTTGCGGCATACACCAGCATCCTGGATGCCACGGGCTTGAACAGCCTGGATGACTATTCCATCGTCAACACCACTGAAGCGATCGCGCGGAGTGGAAACAACACGGGCGCTCAAGGCCTGGCCACCCTGAGTGAAGCCAAGATTGCCAGCGCCAAGGGTTCCCGACCCTATGGACACTCGGTTTTCGAAGGCGGCCTGTGCTGCCACGTGAGAAAGGGCTACCCGTCCAGCAAGGCCTACTACGTGCCCGGCTTTGAGATCGACATTGCCAAGGCACTGGATGCAGCGGTGGTCAAAGTCTGGCAGTACGTCTACTTCACCCAAATTGAAGCGGGCGTCAGCCAAGAAGGATTGGCCGGCACCGTGGGTGGGCGGGTGGTGAGCTACAACGCCAAGGCGAAGTCGGTGGTCAGAATCGGCGAGCAGAAAACGCGTTTGTCGTTTCGCCTGCCCAACAGCACCAACAAAGCCAGAAATACGCCAGCAACTTGGCTCCCGAAGGACGGCGACGTCGTTGTGCACTTGGCAAAACCGATGTTGGTTGGTGATCAGTACTTCGACGTCGTCGACAGTGCCGCCAGCACCTCGCTGGCGGGCACACAGCGATTCGACTTCACTGCGAGCCTGACCGACCCGGTTGCCTATCGAACTGATGTGTCCAAGGCCATCGGTGAAGCGCTGGGCGGCTTGGTGGCTGCGGCCGTAAGCCGATAGACCCTGCCAAAACGAATCAGAGGGCTTGCGCTCTTAGACCCGCTTCCACTGGGGCGTCCGCAAACCCCAGCACCACACGCCGCGTCATCGCGCTCTTCTTCTCGATCTTGGTCACCACCACCGCGCCCACCTCAAGGGTATTGGCCACGTGGGTGCCGCCGCAAGGCTGCAGGTCCACACCTTCAATCTGCAGCACGCGGATGCGGCCCAGGCCGCGCGGGGGTTGCACGCTCATGCTGCGCACCAGGCCAGGGTTGGCATCCAGCTCTTCTTCGCCGATCCAGCGGTGGCTGACCGCGTGCGCCTCAGCCACCAGGCGGGCGATGCCGGCGGTGAGCGCTTCCTTGTCCAACGGCTCGTTCATGTGGAAGTCCAGCCGCGCGTAGCCCTGGGTGATGGAGCAGCCGTCCACCGGGTGCGGCACCAGCGCGCACAGCAAGTGGGTGGCGGTGTGAAAGCGCATGTGGGCCTGGCGGCGGGCGGCATCAACGCGGGCCAGCACGCGCGTGCCGGGGGCAAAGGCTGAGAGGTCTGCGCCTTCGGGCGCGACATGGGCAATCGCACCCGGCCGCTCTTTGTGTTTGCGCGCGTCGCTGATGTTCAGCACCGCGCCAGCCTCGGCGGTGAGCGTTCCGGCGTCACCGGCCTGGCCACCGCCCAGCGGGTAGAACACCGTGCGGTCCAGCACCACGCCGTGTTCGTCCACGGCCAGAACCGTGGCCTGGCAGTGCAGCAGCGTGGCGTTTTCGCGAAAGAGTTCTTCGGTCATGGGGGTGTTGGGATGGCTCAAGGATTGAAACTGCTCAGCACCACATCGCCCAATGGAGTGGCCAACACGGCCACGACGGCAGGGCTGGCAGGCGCGCCTTGCGGCAACACGTGAACGCCAGGCAGCCGCAGCACCTGGCGCGCGCGGTCGCTGACGCCGTGCAGGCTCAAGGACTTCAAGGTGACGCCGGAGTCGGGCATCCGGTCTGCCGGGTGCGGGCCTTTCCACTGGATCAGCGTGGGCAGCGCGCCGCCGCAATCCAGGCGGCCGTCATCCGCCACCAGGATTTCCCAGCTCAAGGTGCCAGCCGGTGTTTCGCGGCTGGCCGCCACCGGGTTGCCGGGTTTCATACCCACCGTGATCAGGCCCCAGCGGTGCATGTCCAGCATGGTGGAACGGGCCACCATGTGGATCAGCTGCGGGCTTGACTGCAGGCGGGTGTGCAGGGCTGCGTCATCAAAACCAAACCAGCGCGCGCGTTGCGGTGGCGCTGCCATGGGGTTGATGGCGATGATCTCCAGGTAGGCATTGGGGTAGGCGGGCGTGGCGATCTTCAGCAGGCGGTTGTGGGTGCCCATCAAAGGGTGTTCACCGCCAGGGCCGGGTGTCACACCCAAGGTGGCTTCGCACCAGGCCACGCCTTGGCTGAGGCTGGCTGCAGCGACGATGAGGTGGTCGACAACAACGCTCACGGCGCGCTCACAGGTTCACATGGCCTTCGACACAGGCCACCACATCACCACCGATCCAGATGTCGGCGCCCACCTGCTCGACATACACACGGCCGTCGCGCTGCAGGGCATGGCCCTGCGCCGCGACATAGCGGGGCGGGGCCAGGCTGGCGCCGATCAGCCACTGCGCCACGCTGGCGTTGAGGCTGCCGGTGACCGGGTCTTCGTAGACACCCAGCCCCGGCACAAAGGCGCGCACTTCAAACTGCGTTGGCGCGCCCGCGGCTTGCGCGCCCACCACACCCAGCTTGACGTTGCCCAGCCCCGCCCAGTCGGGCTGCAGAGAGCGCACTTGTTCGCCGCTGCGCAGCATCACCGCGCACCAGCCGGGGCCGTTGTCGACCCACTGGTGGTGCAACACGTCGCTGGCGTCCAGGCGCAGGCAGCGCACGATGCGGGCCAGCAGTTCAGCTTCCAGCGGCCCACTGCGGCGCAGCGGCGGCGCGGCAAAGGCCAGGCGGGCGCCACTCTGGCGTATGCGCACCAGGCCCACGCCACACTCCTGCACCACCAGGCCGGCCTGCTGCGGCACACCACCTCCGGCCAGCCAGGCGTGGCAGCTGCCCAGCGTGGGGTGACCGGCAAAGGGCAGCTCCTGCTGCGGCGTGAAGATGCGCACGCGGTAGTCGGCACCGGGCTGCGTGGGTGGCAGCAGGAAGGTGGTTTCCGACAGGTTGGTCCATCGCGCAAAGCTGGCCATGGTGTCGTCGCTGAGGCCCTGCGCGGCGTGTACCACCGCCAGGGGGTTGCCCTTGAGGGGCACCGCGCTGAAGACGTCGAGTTGATGGAAGCGGCGTTGCATGGATGGGGTCTCTGTTGGATCAGGCTGAGCGCAGCACACTGGCCAGCGCCGCCACGCCTTGGGTGATGAGTTCAGGCGCCACAGTGACAAAACTCAGGCGCAAGGTGTTGGCGTGGCCACCGTGCGGGTAGAACGTGTCGCCTGGCACATAGGCCATGCCGGCCTCCACGGCCTTGGGCAGCAGTGCGGTGGCGTCGATGTGGGCCGGCAGGTCCAGCCAGAAGAACATGCCGCCCACGGGGGTTTGCCAGGTGCAGCCTGCCGGCATGTGCGCCAACAGCGCGGCCTGCATGGCGTCGCGCTGGGCCTTGTAGCGGGCGCGGATGGTGGGCACGTGGTCGCGCAGGAAACCGTTCTTGATGACCTCATACACCACACGCTGGTTGAAGCCCGGCGTGTGCAGGTCTGCCGCCTGCTTGGCCTGCAGCAACTTGGGGTAAAGCAGCGGCGGCGCCACCACATAGCCCAGGCGCAGGCCCGGGGCCAGCACCTTGGAAAACGAGCCCAGGTAGATGGCGCCACCGCCGTCGCCCACGCCAGCACTGGCGCTCAGCGGCGGGGGTGGCGGTTCGTCAAACCACAGGTCGCCGTAGGGGTTGTCTTCCACGATGGGTAGGCCCATCTCACGCGCTTGGGCCACCAGGCCTAAGCGGCGCGCCGCAGGCAGGCAGCGTCCGGTCGGGTTTTGGTAGTTGGGCAGCAGGTAGACAAAACGTGCGCCGCGCGCGGCCAGCAGCGCTTGCGGCAAGGGGCCGTGGGCGTCGCCCTCAACCGCCACGAACTGTGCTTCGTAGGGCGCAAAAGCCTGCAGCGCGCCCAGGTAGGTGGGTGACTCCACAGCCACCGTGCTGCCGGGGTCGATCAGCACCTTGCCCACCAGGTCCAGGCCCTGCTGGGAACCGGTGGTGATGAGCACCTGGCCCGCCGAACACTGCAGCCCCTGACTGCCCAGTTCAGCGGCCACCCACTCGCGCAGCGGGGCATAACCTTCACTGGCGGCGTATTGCAGCGCTTCGCGCGGCTGGTCGCGCAACACGGCGGTGGTGGCGGCTTGCATGGCGGCCACCGGGAAGGTGTCGGCCGAGGGCAGGCCGCCGGCCAGGCTGATGATGCCGGGCCGTTCGGTGATCTTCAGGATCTCGCGGATCGTCGACGGGTTGAGCCGCTGCGCGCGCTGCGCCATCTGCCAGTTCATGGGTTGCTTTCTCCACCTTCGGGGCCGTAGAAGACAACCCACGTTGAAAAGTCGTTGCTGAATTGGGTGAAACGGTGCGGCCGGTGGGCCGGCACAAAAATGGCGTCGCCGGGGCCAAAGGGCTGCACGTCGCCACCGTTGTCAAAGGTTCCGGTGCCGCTGACGATGAAGTAGAGCTCGTCGCGGCTGTGCGGCTTTTGTTCGTCTCGTCCGCGCGGGGCGTAGAGCTCCAGCTCCATGCTGCCGTGGCGCAGCAGCGTGGCAAAGCAGCGGCCGGCCAGCTGCGCTTGGGCCCAAGCGGGGCTGAAGGTGTGGCGCGGCGCGCGGGGTGGCGCCGGGTCGGCGCCACTGACCGGTGCGCTTGGCGAAGCGTTCTGGGGGTCGCTCATCACGGGGTCTCCAACATCCAGTCCACCGCCGCAGCGGCGTGCAACACGGTGGTGTCAAACACGGGCAATGGGCTGCAAGCCGTGTCGATCAGCATGCCGATTTCGGTGCAGCCCAGTATCACCGCTTGGGCACCCAGCTGGCGCTGTCGCTCGATCAAGGCCACCACCGCAGCGCGCGAAGGCGCCAGCACCTGGCCACGCACCAGCTCTTCATAAATCACCCGGTGCATCAGCGCGCGGTCGTCAGGCTGGGGCACGCTCACTGCAAGACCAAAGCGCTGCTGCAGGCGTGTGCGCACGATGCTGTCGTCTTCCATCGTGAAGCGGGTGCCCAGCAACGATGCGTGGCTAACACCCGCGGCTTGCAGCGCACGGCCGGTGGCGTCGGCAATGTGCAAGAGCGGCAGACCTGCGCCTTGCTCGATCTGGTCGGCCACTTTGTGCATGGTGTTGGTGGCCAGCACCAAGGCTTGCGCGCCGGCTTGCCGCAAGCCCCGGCCGGCCTGGGCCAACAGGCGCGCCGCGCTCGGCCAGTCCGCGGCAGTTTGCAGCGCCGCCACGTCGGCAAAGTCCACGCTGTGCAACAGCATGGCAGCACTGTGCAAACCACCCAGGCGGTTTGCTACGCCTTGGTTCAGCAGCCGGTAGTAGACGGCGCTGCTTTCCCAACTCATGCCGCCGATCACGCCCAGGGTTCGCATCAATCGGCCCCTGCCGTGCGCGCCACTGGCATGCGCTTGCCCAGGAAGACCACGCCAATCACCGCCAGCGCAAAGCCCACGGTGAGCAGGTCCAAGCGCTCGCCCAAGATGGGCACCGCAAACAGCAAGGCCAAAAAGGGCTGCACCAGTTGCACCTGACTCACGCGCACCAAGCCGCCCATCGCCAAACCGCGGTACCAGGCAAAAAAGCCCAGCCACATGGAAAAAAGCGACACGTAGACAAAGCCACCCCAAGAAGCCAGCCGCGCTGGCGCCGTGGGCCAGAACCACAGGGCTGCGGGCAAGGTGAGCGGCAGCGACATCACCAACACCCAGCAGATGACCTGCGGCGCCGGCATCTCAGCGGCCACCTTGGCGCCGGCCACATAGCCGATGCCGGTGAACAGCACCGCCAGCAACAGCCAGCCGTCACCGGCCGACAAGGCGCCGCCGCCTTGCCAGGCGGCAAAGCACAGCACCAACACAAAGCCGGCCACCGCGCAGCACCAGAAGCCCATGGAAGGCCGCTGGCGCAAGACCAGCGCACCGATGACGGCGGTGGACATCGGCATCAGCCCCGTCACCACGGCGGCGTGCGTGGCGTCCACCTGGCGCAGCGCCAGCGCCAGGCACAGCGGGAAGCCCACCACCGTGCCCAGCGCGCTGACCGCCAGCGTGGGCCAGTGCCGGCGAGACGGCCATGGTGCGCGCACGGCCAGCAGGTAGATCACGCTGAGCAAGCCTGCCAGCGCAGCGCGGCCCGCGGTGACGAAGGCCGGCGTGAGCTGCGGGTCACTGGCGGGGCCCACCGCCAAGCGGGTCATGGGCAGCGTCATGGCAAAAATAACCACGCCCACCACGCCCCAGGCAAAACCTTTGTTGGTGGAATTCAAAGCAAAGCCATCCAACTGGCGGTGGCCACCAACACCGCCGCCAGGCCGCGGTTGAACCACACCAAACGCTGCCCCGTGGCCAACCAGGTGCGCAAGGACGAGCCTACCAGCGCATAAGTGAAGTTGCTGGCCACGCCGTAGAACATCATCAAGGGCAACACCAGCGCGAGACGTGCCCAGATCGGGTCGGCCACCGTGATCCAGCCGGCGCTGATCAGCAGCGCATTCATCCAGGCCTTGATGTTGACAAACTGCAGCAGCACGCCCTTCAGAAAGCCGACGTCAAAACCACTGGCACTGGACTGGCCCAAGCTGCTGGCGTTGGCCAGCTTCCAAGCCAGCCACAACATGTAGGCCAGGCCGCCCCACTTCAGCACGCCGCGCAGCGCCGGCTGCGCTTGGATGAGCGCACCCATACCCAAAGCGCAGGCCAGCAACAGCAAACCCCAGCCAAACGGCACGCCCAACACAAAGCGCATCGCGTGTCGCAGGCCGTGGTTGGCGGCGAGCGCCGCAGACAACGTGGTGTTGGGCCCGGGCGTGAAAGCCATGGCCGATGCGAAGACCAGCAGCGCGGTCAGTTCGGGCCAGGGCATGGGGAGTTGCATCCATGCAGTCTATGCGACATCATCAACACAGTGCCAATACACTTTACCCAACAGCAATTGCATCTGTACCACTCATGTCGCCCGCACAGTCCCAGCCCCTGCTGACCCGCGCAGCCAGTGCCAGCCTGGCCGAACAGCTGGCTGGCCGCTTTGCCGAGCGCATTGGCCAGCGTCTGCTGGCCCCAGGCGCTCGCCTGCCATCGGTGCGCGACTGCGCCCAGCGCCACGGTGTCAGCCCCAGCACCGTGGTGGGCGCTTATGACCTGCTGCAGGCGCGCGGCCTGGTGCAGGCGCGACCGCAGCGCGGCTTTTTTGTGCGCGACGCCAGCACGCCGCCACCGGTTGCACGGCGTGAACACGGCCCGCGACCGGCGCCCGTAGACGCCACCGCGCTGATCCGCAGCATGTTCCAGGCCCAAGGTGGCCTGCCGGCACCGGGTATGGGCACGCTGCCCGAAGACTGGCTGGACGCCGAACTGCTGCAGCGCACGCTGCGCAAGGTTTGCCAGAAGCCCGAGGCCTGGCTGCGTTACGGCGACCCGGCCGGCAACGCGCCGCTGCGCGAAGCTTTGGTGCAGCGCCTGGCGGACCTGGGCGTGCACGCCACCACCGCCCAGGTGGTGACCACCGTGGGCGCCACCCACGCGCTGGACCTGGTCAGCCGCACGCTGCTGCAGCCCGGCGACACGGTGCTGGTGGACGAGCCCGGCTGGGCCGTGGAATACGCCCGGCTGAGCCGCCTGGGCATGCGGCTGCTGCCCGTGCCACGCACCGACAACGGCCCCGACCTGGCGGTGATGGAAGCCTTGCTGCGCGAACACCGGCCGCGCCTGTACGTCACCGTCTCGGTGCTGCACAACCCCACCGGCAACAGCCTGACACCGGCCACCGCGCACCAGCTGTTGCGCCTGGCTGAGTTGCACGATCTAACCATCGTCGAAGACGACACCTACAGCTGGCTGGCCCCCAACCACGCCACCCGCTTGGCGCAACTGGACGGCCTGCGTCGAACGGTCTACATCAGTGGCTTCTCAAAAATACTCACGCCACAGTGGCGGGTGGGCTATGTGGCGGCCTCACCGGCCTTGGCCGACCGCCTGATCGACACCAAACTGCTGGCCAGCCTGACCACGCCCGGGCCCTTGGAAGAGGCCGTGGGCCTGTGTCTGTCACAGGGCCTGCTGCGCCGCCACGCCGAGCGCGTGGTGGCGCGGCTGGACGCCGCACGCACCCGCACCGTGCGCCTGGCCCAGGCAGCCGGCTGCCAGTTCGTGGCACCCCCAGCGGGCTTGTTTGGTTGGGTTGACGTGGGCACCGACACCGAAGCGCTGGCGCAGCAGTTGCTGGACGAGGGCTGGCTGATCGCCCCGGGCACGCTGTTTCACGCCACGCCACGGCCAACCTCGTTGATGCGGGTGAACTTTGCCACCACGCAGGACGCGCGGTTCTGGCAGCGGCTGCAAAGCCTGCGCAGCGGCGGCTTGCGCCGCCCGGCGTGAGCCCTTTACGCCTGGCGCGTGGCGGTCAGGCCGTGACGGCCAATTCGGCCAAACCGGCCAAGACCGTTTCAAAAGGCTCAGGCCGGTGCAAAAGAAAGCCTTGCGCGAAGTCGATGCCGTGCTCGCGCACCCGTTGCAAGATCTCGGGGCGGTCGACAAACTCGGCCACCGTCTTGAGGCCCACCACGCGGGCCACATCAACAAAACAACGCACCGCAGCGTCGTCCAACGGGTCGTCAATCAAGTCTTTGATGAACTGGCCGTCAATCTTCAGCAAGTCCACCGGCAGCGTTTTCAGGTAGCCAAATGACGAGGCCCCCGCGCCAAAGTCATCCAGCGCCATGCGCACACCCAAGGCACGCACCTGCTCGATGAAGTGGGTGGCGTCGGCCATGTTGGTGATGGCCGCCGTCTCGGTGATTTCAAAGCACACCCGTTGGCACACCGCGGGGCCGGCCAGCGTCAGCAGTTCCACCGCGTGGCGGTGAAAGGCGCGGTCGCCAATGGACTGGCCTGAGAGGTTGATGCACAAGAGTTCCACCTGCTTCAGGTCGGCCACTGCCGCCAGGCGCACCAAGGCGTGCTGCAGCACCCAGCGGTCGATGCGTGACGACAGGTGAAAGCGTTCCGCCGCCGGCAAGAATGCGCCCGGCGGAATCAAGCTGCCGTCGCTGTCGAACAGCCGCAACAAGACTTCGGCGTGCAGGCCTGAGCTCTCAGCGCCCAGCGGATGAATCTTTTGCGCATAGAGCACAAAGCGGTTGTCATCGATGGCCTGTTCCAGCCGCGTGGCCCACTGCATTTCGCCGTGGCGCGCGCGCATGGCCAGGTCGGTGTCAAACCACGCATGCACCCGGTTGCGGCCTGCCTCTTTGGCGGCATAACAAGACGTGTCGGCGGCCTGCATGACCGCCGCCGTGTTGGCCCAGCGGGTGTCCAGCGGCACCAGCCCGATGCTGGTGCCAATGCGAAAGCGCCGCCCATCGTGCGTAAAGCGAAAGTCGTCCATGCGGTCGCAGATCTGCTGCGCCACCCGCTGAGCCTGCTCGGTGGTGCAGTGCTCCAGAATGACCGCAAACTCGTCGCCGCCCAGGCGCGCCAGCGTGTCGCGCGCACGCACGGTCTCGCCCATCAACTTGGCCACCTGCTGCAGCAGCTGGTCGCCCACCGAATGGCCGCAGGCATCGTTGACCAGTTTGAACTGGTCGAGGTCGATGTACATCAGCGCGTGCTGACTGCGCTCTTCATGGGCCTTGCTGAGGGTGCGGCGCAGGCGGACTTCAAACTCGGCGCGGTTGATCAGGCCCGTGAGGGCGTCATGCGAAGCACGGTAGCTCATCTCACCGCTCAGGCGCCGCTGCTCGGTGACGTCGTGGAAGACCAGCACCACGCCCAGCAGATCACCTGCGGCGTTGCGGATGGGCGCCGCCGAATCCTCAATCCCGTATTCGTCGCCATCACGGGAAATCAGCACCGTGTGGTTGGCCAGCCCCACCACCTTGCCCTGGTTCAGGCAGGTGGCGACCGGGTTCTGAGAGGGCTCGCGCGTTTCTTCGTTGACGATGTGGAACACCTGCACCAGCGGCCGGCCGGTTGCTTCGGCCGTGAGCCAGCCGGTCATGCGCTCGGCCGAGGGGTTGAGCCAGGTCACCGCACCTTGGGCGTCGGTGGTGATGACGGCGTCACCAATGGATTGCAGCGTGACACGCAGCAGTTCATGTTGTTCGCTGAGCTGGCGGGTCAGCGTGCGCAGCGCTGTCACGTCCCAGTTCACCCCCACCACGCGCAGTGGCTGGCCCTGCGCGTCGCGGGTGACCCGGCCCGACGCGCGCAGGTGGCGCACCGTGCCATCGGGCCAGACCACGCGAAACTCGTGCTCGTAGTCTCCGGGGCCAAGCAAAGCCTGCTTGAAGGCCAGGTCGGCACCCGCTTTGTCTTCGGGGTGCAGGTAGCGCACCCAGAGGTCGTAGCTGTCCACACGAACGCCGCCCGGCACCGCGTCGGGCAAGCCAAACAAGCGGTGCATCCAGACGTCCCACTTCAGCACCAGGGTCTGCACGTTGAAGTCCCAGACGCCGATGCCACCGCTGTCCGTGGCCAGCGTGATGCGCTCGTGCGCGGCCTCTAGCGCCTGGCGCTGCAGCAGCCGGTTGGTCACGTCCTCCACCGATCCCACATGGCCGGTGATACGGCCCTGATCGTCCAGCACGGGCCGGGCCACCGAACGCACATGCAGCACGGTGGCGTCGTCGTGCCGCACACGAAACTCCATGTCGAAGTCGGCGCACAAAGCGGCGGCGCGTTGCCATTCGGTGTACACCAGCGCCTTGTCTTCGGGGTGCAGCGTGCGCGACCAACCCGTGCCCAGGCTGTCTTGCTGCGACAGGCCGTAGATGGCCTGCCAGCGGGCGTTGGTGTAGGTGCAGGCCCCTTTGGCGTCGGTAGAAAACACGCCCAGCGGCGAGCCGTCGCTCAAGGCACTGAATCGGGCCTGGCTGATGCCGTAGGAGCGCGCCAGCTTGCGCGAGTGCAAGGCCTGGCCGGCCGCCACCGCCAGGTAGCGCAGCACCTGGCGCTGGGTGTCCGTGAGCTGCCGGGCCTGGCGGTCAATGACACAGAGCGTGCCCACGTGCTCACCTGAGCTGAGCCTGACGGTAGCTCCGGCATAAAAGCGGATGTCGGGTGCGCCAGTGACCAAAGGGTTGTCGGCAAAGCGCGGGTCCAGGGTGGCGTCGGCCACTTCCAGGATGTCGTCTTGCAAAATCGCGTGGGCGCAAAAAGCCGACTCGCGTGGCGTTTCCGTGACGCCCGGCAGACCCACGTTGGCTTTGAACCACTGGCGGTGGCTGTCGACCAGGCTAACCAGGGAAATGGGCACGCCGCAGACCAAGGCTGCGGCGTTGACGAGCGCGTCAAACTCGGCTTCGGCGGCCGAGTCCAGCACGTCCAAGTCCAGCAGGCCTTGGAGTCGTGCGGACTCGTTGGCTGGCAAAAGGGCTGCGGGCATGGGCACTCCAGTGGCGGGAAGCAAGACTTTTCCCGCTCGTGGCATGACGGTAAACCGGGTCGCCCCTAGCTCATCCCCTCAACAGCGGCACTTTTTGGGCCTTTTGTCTCTGATGGCCCCCGCCGTCAATGGCAGCTCAGTTGGCATTCAACCAGCGCAGGCCCCGGCATTCGGGGTGCCAGCGGCTGCGCACCAAGCACTTGGCGGCGTCGGGGTCGCGCTTGATGGCAAACAGTGCGCGTGCCACCACGGCCGAGTCGGCAAAGTCGCTGAACACGCCGTCCACGCCCAGCTCGTAGAAGGCCAGGTACTCGTTGACCGGGTTGCCCTTGTAGTTGCTGGCCAGCCGGCGTTGCTCATTGCGGAAGGTGAAGGGGTGCACCAGCAGCCCGGCCTGGTGCGCATTGGCCACCACCGCACTGGGCGGCAGCAGTTTGCGGTCAGCTTCGTTGACCAGGCCGTCGCCGTTGACATCCACACAGCGGCCAGCAGCCACGGTGATGCAGGCGCTGCTGATCAGGTAGGGCTTCCAGGGGCCGATGCCGTCGGCGTAGGTGCGCACTTCTGCCAGGCCGGTGGGGGTGAGCAGGTCGCCAAAGGTGCCCACACGGCCGGCCACGGCCCAGTCGTAAGGACGGTCAAACGGCGCGGCGTAGGTGATGCTGCCGTCGGTGGCCACGTCGTCGGCGTCGATCAGCTGCACCAGGCGCACCGAAGTGCGGCTGCGCAGGTACTTCAGGTTGGCCTGCTCAAAGCTCTGGATGAACACTGGCGCACCGCGGTGGTTCCAACCGTGGCGCTGCAGCACCTGCAGCAGGCGGTCTTCCAGCGCCAGACCCAGGGTGCGGTGCAGCGTGGGGTGTTTGGTTTCGGGGTAGACGCCGATCGTGCGGCCTTCTTCAGCACCCTTGCGCTTGGCCAGTTCGATCACTTCGTCGAAGGTGGGAATCTGAAAGCGGCCGTTGAAGGCCTGGTCCCGCTCACCGGCGGCTTGCACGGCACGCAAGGTCTTGATCTCGGCCAAGGTGAAGTCGCTGGCAAAAAAGCCATCTTCAGGCACACCGTCCACCACCAGCGTGCGCCGGCGGCTGGCAAACAGCGGCAGGCTGGCCACATTGGTGGTGGCGATCATGTTGGGCTCGTGGCGAGCGATCAGGTGGCCGTCTTTGGTGGCCACCAGGTCGGGCTCGATGTAGTCGGCGCCCAGCTCAATGGCCAGCGCATAACCTTCCAATGTGTGCTCGGGCAGGTAGCCCGCGGTACCGCGGTGGCCAATGACCAGCGGGCGGTGCTTGGGGTTCTTGTTGCTGTTGGCGCCGTTTTCGTGGGCCAGTGCCGCAGGTGGCAACAGCGCTGCAGCGCCCAAGGTGGCACAGGCCAGCATCCAGGCCAGGGTTCTCTTGCTCATCTTCTGCTCCTTTTGTTGTGGCGGGTTCGGCAAGGCGCCGACCCGACACCATGTTGCATCGCTTGCGGGTCAGCCGCATGACAAAAACATCCTGTCACGGTTGAAACCTGGGTTGAAGTCAAGAACGGTGCCTGGCGCGGTTTCAATCCCTGGGTTGCCCTGTCTCGCCATCCGCACCCGTGCAGTCCCCCACCTTTGACACCGTTTTGCCCCGCGTCAGCGACTTCCACCGCCGCTTGCGCCACGCCACTGCAGACGGCAGTTCTCTCACCAGCGGCCATTCGTCGCTGGACCCCACGCTGGACCATTCGCTGCTGCAAGACCTGCAACGTTTTGACGCCAGCGCACGTACCGAACCCGGACTGGAGGTGCTGGAAGTGGTGGCGGCCTCGTTGCGCCACGGCCGTGCCCTGCGCCTGCTGGTGGCGCACGCCGGCTTGGTGCTGCCCTTGACCGTGATGCCGGTGGAACGTGTGGTGCAAGCCCCGCTGCCACTGGACCAATGGGACTTGCTGCACTGGGCTGGCATGAAGGTGCTGCAGGTGGAGCCGGCCGCGCCGCCTGCATTGCCCGAGCACCGGGCCCCTTTGGGCGTGGTGCTGTGGGCACTGGCGTTGCAGGGCTCACGCGCCCAGTTGCTGCCCGAGATTGCAGGGCCGGTGGCCTACCGCATCGCGCCCAGCGCCGACTTTTCAGGCCTGCACCTGAGCGGCGTGCTGGCGGCAGCGGTCAAGCGCTTGCAGCGCCAGACCACCCCCTTGCACGAGCTGAGCGGCTGGCCTGGGCTGGACAGCGAACGCGCCACCCGGCTGCTCAATGGCCTTTACTTGCAGTCAAGCTTGATCGTCACGCGCTCGCACCCAGCGGCGGCGCGCTCGCACTGAAGGCCGCTGTCGCAGCATCAACGGGCACTGAGCGTTTCCCAGCGTTCCAGGGCTGTCATCAGTTCGGACTCGATGGTCAAGGTGCGGGCGTGCATCACCGGCACCTGGCCGGGCTCGTCGGCGTAGACCGTTGGGCTGGCCAGCCGCCCGTGCAGGGTCTTCTGTTCGGCCTCCAAGGCTTCGATGCGCGCAGGCAGGCCCTCCAATTCGCGCTGCTCCTTGTAGCTGAGCTTGACCTTGGCCGGCGCAGCCTTGGTCGCCACAGCAGCGGGTTTGGCCGCCGCGCTGCTGGCCCCAGCGACCGCTGCCGCCGCTGCTGCCGAGGCCAGCACCTTGCCCCGTGCACGTTGCACCTTCCAGTCCTCGTAGCCACCTTCGTATTCACGCCACAAGCCTTGCCGGCCACCAAATACCGGGTCGCCCTCCCAGGCGATCGTGCTGGTGACCACGTTGTCCAGAAAACGCCGGTCGTGGCTGACCAGAAACACCGTGCCGCTGTAGGACTGCAGCAGCTCTTCCAGCAGTTCCAGCGTGTCGATGTCCAGGTCGTTGGTGGGTTCGTCCAGCACCAGCACGTTGGCCGGCAGCGCAAACAGGCGCGCCAGCAGCACGCGGTTGCGCTCGCCACCCGACAGGGTGCGCACCGGAGAGTTGGCGCGTTCGGGGCTGAACAGAAAATCGGTCAGGTAGCTCATCACGTGCTTGCGCGTGACCTTGGGCTCCTGGCCCAGTTCGATCCACTCGCTGCCGGGGCTGATGGTGTCCACCAGTGTGGCGTCCAGGTTCAGGCCGGCGCGCATCTGGTCAAAGTAGGCCACCTGCAGCCGCGTGCCCTGGCGCACATGGCCGCTGGTGGGCTGCAGTTCACCCAGGATCAGCTTGAGCAAGGTGGTCTTGCCGGTGCCGTTGGGGCCGATCAGGCCCACCTTGTCGCCGCGCAGGATGGTGCCGCTGAAGCCGCTGATCAGCTGGCGGTCGCCGTAACGCATGCCCACGTCCTTGAGCTCGGCCACGATCTTGCCCGGCGGCAAGCCGGCGTCCAGCTCCAACCGCACCTGGCCCAGCGTGTCGCGCCGCGAGGCACGCTGCTCACGCAGCTTCACCAGGCGCTGCACCCGGCCCACGCTGCGGGTGCGGCGCGCTTCCACGCCCTTGCGGATCCACACCTCTTCTTGCGCCAGCAGTTTTTCGGCGCGCGCGTTGGCCAGCGCTTCGTCTTCCAGCTCACGCGCCTTGGTCAATTCATAGGCCTTGAAACTGCCCGGGTAGCTGCGCAGCAAGCCGCGGTCCAGTTCCACGATGCGCGTGGCCACGGCGTCGATGAAGGCGCGGTCGTGGCTGACAAACACGAGTGCGCCACGCCAGCCCACCAGCAGGTCTTGCAGCCATTCAATGGCGTCGATGTCCAGGTGGTTGGTGGGTTCGTCCAGCAGCAGCAGGTCGGGCGCAGCCACCAGCGCACGGGCCAGGGCCACGCGCTTCTTGGTACCGCCTGAAAGGTCTTCCACCTGCGCCTCAGGGTCCAGGTTCAGGCGCTGCAGGGCCTGGTCCACACGCTGCTCCCACATCCAGCCGTCCAGCGCTTCCAGGCGGGTCTGCACGGCGTCCATGTCGTCGGCCGGGTCGTGGCGCTCAAAGCGTTCGCGCAGTTCGCGGGCCTCGGCCACACCTTCGGACACGGCCTCGAACACCGTGCTGCCGGTCTCAAACAGCGGCTCTTGCGCCACGTAAACCCGGCGCAAGCCGGTTTGCAGGTGCAAGATGCCATCGTCGGGCTTGTCCAGCCCAGCCAGAATTTTCAGCAGGCTGGACTTGCCTGCGCCATTGCGGCCGATCAGGGCGATGCGTTCGCCGGATTCCAAAGAGACGGCAGCGCCGTCGAGCAAGGGGACGTGACCAAACGCCAGATGGGCGTCAGAAAGGGTGAGAAGAGCCATGGGCTGGATTGTCCAGCCTGGCAGGCCTTCAGCCCGAAGCCAGGGCTTCCCGTGAACGTGTTTCGTGATCCAGGGCGCTGCCCAGCATCACGAAACTCAGGGGTGGCCGATGGCGGGCGGCCACTGGCCAGCGATGTCAGCTGGCAACCGCGCGCGACGCGGCGGCTTGCCACACCTTGCCACCCAACACACGCTGCTGCTCAATGCAGCTGTCGACGAGCTTGATCACGTGGTCGTCCAAACTGCCCAGCGCCAGCGCCACGATGCGCGGCCAAGGCAGCAAGGTCACGGGCGGTGCCACCCGCAAGCCCGCCACGCAGACAGCGGCCGCATAAGCCCGCCAATAAGGTTGAAGCACAGCCACCGCCGCATCGGACTCGAGTTCAGAAACCAGCACGCGCACCGCATGGGCGCTGGTCACCAGGTGCAAAGCCGTGAAGTTGCCGCTGACCGCATAGGCTTGCGCCGCCAGCACGGCCAGGCGCGACAAGGTTTGCTGGTTGACCTGCAATTGGCCCGCCGTGGCCTGAAAGTGCGGCACCGCCGCTGCGGCCTGCATGCGCTGAAAAATGAGATCGGCCTGGCTGGGCACCACCCGCAGGCGCTGCAGCAGCACCTCCGGGTCGGTCTGCTGCCCGGGCGCTGCAGCCTGGCCCAGATCAAGCCAACGGCAGGCCCAGTACGCCAAGGCGTCGGCCAGTTCTTGCCGGTGCGCGGCTTGCAGCGCGTAGGCGGAGCGAATCAGCCCGTGAAAGGCCGCCGCGCCGCAGCCCTGCATCAGCGTCGGCAAGACCTGGCGCAAGACTTCGCCGGCGTATTCGCTGCGCAACCATTGCATGAAGAGGTCGCGGTAAAGCGGCCAGGCCGCGCGCTGGCCCAGGTCTTGTTTCCAGGGGTGGCCGGCTGACCAGTCTTGCGGCGGCGGTGCGGTCAGCAGCCGAGCGCTGTAGTGCTTGGCAAAGGCCTGCAGCTGCTCTGGGCTGGCACCCAGACGCGCCAGCGCCACCAGGGCCATGGGGCGGTGGTTGGACAGGCCACCGTCGTACTCGGCGTCAAAGCTGGCACCTTCGTCCAGCAGATCGATCAGGGTGTTGGACAGCTGCATGATCAGACTGCGCGATCAGAAGCGAAGCGAGAGGCCGACGAACCCCAGGGCCGCGCTGTCGCGTGAGACTTGGTCTTCGATGCCCGTGGCATCAAAGCCAACTTCTACAGCCACATCGCGAGTCACTCGAAACAGCAATGAGAGCCCGCCATAACCGTCCAGATAGACGGTGCCTTGGCGGCTGCTGCGGCCCAAGCGCTGTGAGGTGCGCTCCACGCGACTGACAGCCAAACCGCCGCGAATATTCGCCAGCAAGCCACCGCCCAGTTCCCACTGCAGCGCGCTGCCCAGGCCCAGCATCTGCTGGTGCACCGTGAAGTCACCGTCCTGCCGGCGCGTGCGAGCACGCCCAAAGTCAATCAGAAGCGCTTCGGCCGCGAAGCCCGGGGCAATGACCAGGCCGCCCGCGAGCCGGCCACCATAGGCGAACTGATCGCAAGAAAGCGAGAAGCTGCAGTCGGTGCGCTGCGACGACCAGCCGCCCGCCACGCTGACATAACCCAGTTCACGCCGTTGGGCTTGGGCGCTGCTCAGGGTGGTCAGCGCCAGCAGGAAAAACGCAACGCGGCCTGCCAGCCGCCAGGGTGCGTGGCCCGCGAAGAGAGCAGCGCCGCTCATCGCGCAGTGCCTGGCGAGGGCATCGAAGCGGACATCGGCACCGCCAGCTGCACGGCCTGCTCCAGCGCGTCGACAAACCGGCGCGCCACGTCGAAGCCGGTTTGCTCGGTGATCTCGACAAAGCAGGTCGGGCTGGTGACGTTGATTTCGGTCAGGTGACCGCCAATCACGTCCAAGCCCACCAGCAACAAGCCGCGTGCCGCCAACACCGGCCCCAGGGCGTGGGCGATTTCGCGCTCATGCTCGGTCAGGGGCTGCGCCACGCCTTTGCCGCCCACCGCCAGGTTGCCGCGAATCTCGCTGCCCTGCGGAATGCGCGCCAGCGCAAACGGCACCGGCTCGCCACCAATGACCAACACGCGCTTGTCGCCCTGGGCAATCTCGGGCAGGTACTTCTGCACCATCAAGGTCTGCGCGCCGCCGCGGTTCAGGGTTTCGACGATGCTGCCCAGGTTCATGCCGTCGGGCCCCACGCGGAAGATGCCCATGCCGCCCATGCCGTCCAGCGGCTTGAGGATGATGTCTTGGTGTTCGGCATGGAAGCGCTTGACGTCGGCTTCATCGCGGGTCACCAGGGTTGGACCAATGAACTGCGGGAACTCCAGGATGGCCAATTTCTCGGGGTGGTCGCGCAGCGCCGCTGGCTTGTTGAACACCCGCGCACCTTCACGCTCGGCCTGGCCCAGCAGGTGGGTGGCGTAAAAGTACTCGCTGTCAAAGGGCGGGTCCTTGCGCATCAGCACGGCGTCTACCTCGTGCAGCGGCTGTGGCCTTTCATGCGGCGCAGCCTGCTCGGCCCGGAACCATGCATGCGGCTCACCTGTGAGCGTGATGTCACGCACGAAGGCCATCACGGGCTCGCCGCGCTGCCAGCGCAGGTCTTTGGGCTCGCAGCTCATCAGCGTGTGACCGCGCCGCGCGGCTTCGCGCATCATTGCGAAGGTGGAATCCTTGTAGATCTTGAACGACTCCAGCGGGTCGGCCACAAACAGCAGTTTCATGCATGCATCTCCGCGGCCGCTACGGCGGCCCGTGGCGTGACTGTGGCACAAGCTGGAAGGTCAGGTGATGCAAGCCCATTGCCCGCATGCTGTCGCGCTGATCGGGTCTAGTGCAATGGGCTCTATAGCTCGGGACGAAAGAGGCTGCTTGCGGCGCATAGCGGCCGTTCTTTGGCATGCATGCATTGGCGCGGCAAAGGCCTGTCCGGGTGTGCCGGTGCGCGCCACTGCGACGGTCGCCGCTGCGCGTCGACTGCCCTCCGATGCTCGTTCGCCCGGGCCGGTCGGGCAACTCGTTGCACTCACTTCGTTCGTGCCACTCAAACACTCCCTCCCAAGTTAGAGG
>JAYTVT010000029.1:0-23379 GCA_043743835.1 Betaproteobacteria bacterium | reverse complement strand
CGGAACAAGGGCGTGGCCTACTGCCCGCACTGCGACGGCCCTCTGTTCAAAGGCAAGCGCGTGGCCGTGATCGGCGGCGGCAACTCGGGCGTCGAGGCCGCCATCGACCTGGCCGGCCTGGTGGCCCACGTGACGCTGATCGAGTTTGCCGACCAGCTCAAAGCCGACGCCGTGCTGGTGAACAAGCTGGTCAGCCTGCCCAACGTGGAGATCCACACCGGTGCGCAGACGACCGAAATCACCGGCGCCGACGGCCGCGTCAACAGCCTGACCTACAAGGACCGCGCGAGTGGCGCGACCCACCACGTGGCGCTGGAAGGTGTGTTCGTGCAGATCGGCTTGGTGCCCAACACCGAGTGGCTGCGCGGCACGCTAGAGCTGTCGAAGCACGGTGAAATCCTGATCGACGAAAAGTGCGCCACCAGCCTGCCTGGCGTGTTTGCCGCCGGTGACGTGACCACGGTGCCGTACAAGCAGATCATCATCGCCAGTGGCGAAGGATCAAAGGCAGCGCTTTCGGCCTTCGATCACCTGATCCGCAGCCCCGCGATGTAGCCGCTGGTAGCCGATCGGGACTTCGCGGCATGGCCGCCCGGGATGAGGCCTGGGGCTGTGCAGTCCAATGGGCGTTGGCCAGACAGGCTTGCCTTCTGATCAACCTGCCGATGTGATCCGCAACGCCAGCGTCAGCTCCAGCGTCCTGTCCAGCACCACGATGCCGGACATCGTGTAGTCCCACAGCAGCAGCACCGCGCCAACGACACCGCCGGGATCGGAAACAGCCCTCCTGTTACAACCGCCGTTAGCGGGGCGGGCAAATCGTGTGTCCCGACAACGCATCTCTGCTTGATCTGTTGTGCGATTTTCCACTTGCCGTCCGACGTCAGCCTGCTGCTCCGCACGCTCCGCGACAGCTCGTCACACCCTAGCGCCTGCCGGCGTGTGCGCACAAACTTGTCCGCAGCCCTCCCAGGCTAAGCAAACGATGGCGGGTGCGGGCACCGCATGCCCAGCTCAGGCGCTGAGCTCGCGCCCCAAGTGCAGCTCCACCGTGTGCACGTCAGCCAACAAGCGCCCGCTCTGCCCGGCGCGGAAGTCGGCTTTCGGGTGCATGCTGATGTCTGGGCAGTCGGGCTTCCGGCAGTGACGGCGCGCCGGAGTGGGCTGAAGTTCTCAAACTAACCGACGAAGCGCGGCATGCGGTGTTGCACAGGACCTCCACCCGACTGATGAAGCTGCTCACCCGTCGGGGGGGTGTTGGTCGAAGTAGAGCGTTCGACCTACATAGCCAACGACGGCAGCGATTCGCAAGAGGCGTGCGTGCCCAGGCCGTTGCAAGCCGCTAGCGTGTACGTACCGCATCGCGTTCGGCCCGCGTGCTGGCCGGGACGAGCCGCAGGACGCCCGTTCGTTGGGGATCAGTCCAATGGCTGCTTTGCGCCGCAACAAGTGGGCGATGCGCAACTTCAGTGGTGCGGCACGTGCGGCTGATCGACATGCTTTTCGATCAGCGCCCGCAACTGCGGCACGCTCAGGAAATCGCTGTTGCTGCCGCTGTCATAACAAAAGCCGGGGGTCACCCGGCGGCCCTGCATGCGTTCACAGTAGTCGTCCACGGTGTACTCACCGCCGCTGGGCAGGATCGCGAAGTAGCCACCCAGATCCACCGTGTTGGGGCTGTCGCTGGCGGTGATCATTTCTTCGTGCAGCTTTTCGCCCGGGCGGATGCCCACCACGCGCTTGGCGGCGGCCGGAGCCACGGCCTCGGCCACGTCGGTGATGCGGTAGCTGGGAATCTTGGGCACCAGGATCTCGCCACCCCAGGCGTTTTCAATGCTCCACAAGACCATCTCCACGCCGTCTTGCAGGCTGATGTTGAAGCGGGTCATCTGGGGGTCGGTGATGGGCAGTTCGCCACTGGCGCGGCGCTCCACAAAAAACGGGATCACCGAGCCGCGGCTGCCCATCACATTGCCGTAGCGCACCACCGAAAACCGCAGGTCGCGCGCGCCCTTGATGTTGTTGGCGGCCACAAAGAGTTTGTCACTGCACAGCTTGGTGGCGCCGTACAGGTTGATGGGCGCTGCGGCCTTGTCGGTGGACAAGGCCACCACGCGCTGCACCTGGCTGTCCAGGCAGGCCTCGATGACGTTTTGCGCGCCCAGCACGTTGGTCTTGATGCACTCAAAAGGGTTGTACTCGGCCGCTGGAACCTGCTTGAGCGCGGCGGCATGCACCACCACATCGATGCCTTCAACGGCACGCTTGAGGCGGGGTGCGTCACGCACATCGCCAATGAAAAAACGCAGCTGCGGAAACTCGCGCGGTGAAAACTCCTGCGCCATTTCAAACTGCTTGAGCTCATCGCGCGAAAAGATCACCAGCCGCTTGACGCCCGGGTAACGCTGCAGCACGGTGCGCACAAACGCCTTGCCAAAAGAACCGGTGCCACCGGTGATGAGGACGGACTTGTTGTTCAGCATGGCGCTACTCCAGGAAACTCAGATCGACTTCGCAGTCATGTTCAAGAAAAGGTGCAAGTCATGGCGCCCAGGTGACGGGAAAACATGGGGCTCGGCACGATGGACGCAAGTCTGGAATCCTTGAGGCTTGTCTGATCAGCTGAGAACCGGGCAAATGAGGGGCCTATTGATTTCAATTTCGTCTCGACCCTTGCGGATCAGGCCAGTGGCCAGCAGCAACCGTCTGCAGACCGGGCCGCGCCCAAGGCCTTGCGGCTTGACCAACAATGCGCCATGACATCTCGTCTGCCCTTGTTTTTGGCCGTGCTGTTGGGTGCACTCACGGCCTGCTTCTCTGCCCAGGCGGGGGACGACTGGGCTGCGTTGAAAACGGGCACCGCCGTGCTCTTTCGTCACGCACTGGCGCCCGGTGTGGGTGATCCGCCCGGTTTTCAGCTGGACGACTGCAGCACCCAGCGCAACCTCAGTGACGAAGGGCGGGCGCAAGCAGGTCGCCTGGGGCAGGCTTTCATGGCCAAGCGCATCCGCGTGGGTGCGGTGTGGTCGTCGTTATGGTGCCGCACGCGGGAAACGGCTGACATCGCCTTTGCGCAGCGCCGGCTGGATCAGCCGGCCTTCAACTCCTTCTTCGGCCAAAGCGAAGCCGCACCCGAGCAGACACGGTCGGCGCGTGCTTTGCTGTCTCAGTGGCGGGGGCCGGGTGTGCTGGTGGTGGTGACGCACCAGGTCAACATCACCGCGCTGACGGGCGTGGTGCCAGCCCCGGGCGAAGGCGTGGTGGTCAGGCCAACAGCCCAGGGGCTGGAAGTGGTGGGTCGGATCAACCCTTGATGCCCGAGCAGGAAGACCTGCTGCGGCCCGCCTTGGGACCCCTTGCGGGCTGATGGCCGAGTTGCCTGGCTCGGTGCGAATCCACTCAGGGTGACTCCGAAGGATCAAAGTCGAGTTCCACCTTGGCGCCATTGGGATCAAAGCTGAACAGCTGCCAAGTCCCTGCCCCGGCTTGCTGGCGCAGGTCGTACTTCAAGCCAGCGGCATCAAAGCGCGCCTTCACCGACCTCAGATCACTGGCGGTGAAGGCCATGTGGTCGATGACACCCGTGCGCCCCAACGGCATGGGGCGGTCCCAGTAGACGTGCAGCACAGCCTGCGGCTGGCCTTCGGCATAGAGCCAGGCGCCTGGAAAGCCCAAGTCCGGGCGGTGGCCTTCCTTCAGACCCAGCAGGCCGCAATAGAAACCCAGCGTTGCCTCGCGGTTTTGTGCCGTGATGGTGAAGTGGTTCATGCCGTGGATCATGGAAGGGCTCCAGAGGTCGTTCAGACCATCAACACCAAGGAACCGACGGACCGGCGCGATTCCAACCTTGCATGGGCCTGGTCGGCGACGTCAAGCGTGTAGCGCTCGATCAAGGGCTGCTGGATGCTGCCGTCGGCCAACGCAGCCCACAGGCGCTGCGTGCGCGCCAGCAGCTGCGCGGGCGACGACAGATAGGCAAAAAGCAGCGGCCGCGAGAAGGTGGCCGACTTGTGGACCAGCAGGTTCGGATCCAGCGGCTGCAGCGCGCCACTCGCCTGGCCCAGGCTGATCCAATGGCCACAAGGCGCCAGGGCCTTGAAGTTTTCCTTAGCCGCGGCGTCGCCCAGGCCGTCGATGATGAGATCGGCGCCGCCGCAGATGCGCTGCACCTCGTCGGCAAAGCGGTAATCGCGGCTGACGATCACATGTCGGCAACCGTGTTCGCGTGCCACCCGGGCCTTGTCTTCGCTGCTGCAGGTGCCGATCACGGTTGCACCCAGGCGATGGGCCCAGGCTGCAACCAGCAGGCCCACACCACCAGCAGCCGCGTGCAACAGCAGCCGGGTGCCGGGTCCAACACGACCCAGGTCGTGCAGCAGCATGTCGGCGGTCAGCCCTTTGAGCAGCAACGCCGCGGCGCTGTCGTCCTCCACCGCCGGTGGCAAGCGCACCACCCAGTCGGCGGGCACGCAGCGCACGCTGCAATAGGCGCCCGGCACCGGGCCCAAATAGGCGACACGGTCACCCGGCATCAGACCGGTGACCCCCGGTCCCGTATCGATGACGCTGCCAGCGGCCTCCATGCCCAGTGTGCCCGGCAGGGGCAGCAGCTCGGGTAGCCAGCCTTTGCGCAAGTAGACGTCGAAATAATTCACGCCCACGGCACGCTGGCGGATGCGCACCTCGCCTGGTCCTGGCGCGGCGGCCTCGGCGTGCTCCGCCTGAATCACGCCGGGCTCGCCGTAACGGTGTAGCACGGCACGGCGGCTGGCCATGGGCAGCGCCGTGGGCATGGGCTGGGCTCCGCGGCCCAGCCGATCGGCGCCCCGGGCCAGGTGCTGGCGCAGGTTGGCAAAGCCGGCCTCATAAACGCCCGTGGCCACCAGGTCCCGCAGCTCGCGTTCCATGCCTGGTGGCGTAGAGAAGCTGCTCTCCCAGTGCCAGAAGGTGCGGTTGCCGTCGGTCACGGGCTTGAGCGTGACGCTGGCCACGTAGCGCTGCAGCGGCACGGTGGCCTCCACGATGCAGTAGGTGCTCTTGTGGTCGTGGTCGTCCAGCGTCAGCAGCTGTTCACGGATGCGGTTGCCGTCCTTGAGCGTGAAGGCGCGCACACACCCCACCTGGTCGCTGCGCTCATCACCTTCGATGCGGCTGGTGTCGACCACGTCATGCCACTGGTCATGGCTGTTGAAGTCGCGCAGAACGGCCCAGACGCGGTCAATCGGCGCGTCGATGATGGTCGAACGGACGACTCTTTGCAGCATGCCGGGCTGTGGCTCAGACTCAGGGCGGTTGCGCAGCGCCCGGGCTCAGCGGCGGCCGAAGTGGCGCTTGAGCGCGTCAAACCCGGCTTGGAAGACACCCGTGCCGATGCTGTCGGTCAGCTCACGCTCGCGGCCTTCGGCGCAGTCAAACTCCGCGCTCCACTCGGCAAAACAACGGTTGCCGTCGGTGATGGGCGTGAGCTTGATGTTGGCCACGTAGTTGTCCACGCCCATCGGGCTTTCCAGGATCGAGTAGGTGACGCTGTAGTCATAGTCACTCAAGGCCAGCAAGCGCTCGCGGATCATGCCGCCGTCGCGGGTGTGGAAGTGACGGATGCAAGCCACCCGGTCGTTGGGCTCGTTGTTCTCGATGCGGCTGTCGGCGATGGCCGGGTGCCACGACGGCAAGGCGTTGAAATCTCGGATGCGCGACCAGACGTTTTCGGCGCTGGCGTCGATGACGCTGGAGACGTAGACCTTGATCACACGCTATTCCTTGCTGCTGGGTGCAGGGGGCAGCGACTGTGTGCTGGTCGTGCCAGCGGTCAATCGGCCCAGGTCGCTGGCGTCCAGGCCGATTTCCTTCAGCAGCTGGTCCACCAAAGGCGCCTGGGCACGGAAGCGCAGCGCCGAATTGACCACGCCATCGGCAAAACCACCGCCGTTGCCGTCGCCCACGCCGTTGCTGTGGCCACCGCCCCCGCCAAGACCATCGACGTGCAGGATCTTGATGCCCTCGATGCGTTCCATGGGCCGCACCGACTCGCGGATGATGGCCTCGGCCTTGTCCACCAGGCGCAGGCGCAGTGCCGAAGCGCGCGCGTCAGGCGTGAGCATGTTGTGCGCTTCGTTCATCCAGCGCAGGGCCTCGGCTTCGATCTCGGCGCGCACGCGCACGGCCAGGCTGCGAATCTTGTCGGCATCGGCGTCGGCCGTGGCCTGCGCCACCACAGCCGCACCGCGATCGGCGCTGGCGGTGCGTTCTGCCGCTGCTGCGCTGGTCAGGCGCAGCGCTTCGTGTTCGGCGGCTTGGGCAGCGCCAATCAGCTCGATGGCCTTCTTGCGTTCGGCCATTTCCACTTCACGCGCGGTGAAGACCTTTTCTTCAGCCGACACGGCCAGTGCGCGTGCCACTTCAGCTTCAGCCTGCGCTTCGCTCTGGGCCTTGCTTTCGCGCGCCACGGCAATGGCGCGTTGTTGCTCGGCAAGCTCCAGCGACATGCGGCGCTCGATCTCGGCGCCCTGAATCGCACGCTCCTTGCCGATGCGGTCTTGCTCCAGCGTCTGGTCGGACCGGATGCGTGCGGTCTCTATCGTCTGCTTGGCCGCGATCTGCGCGCCTTCGGCTTCCTGCTCGCGCTGGGCGCGTTCGGTGGCCACTTCAGCGCGCTGGCGGGCGCGGGCAATCTCCACCTCGCGCTGCTGGGTCAGCTTGGCGTATTCGCTTTCGCGGTCGATGCCCAGGCTGAGCTTTTCGGCTTCCAGGTTCTTGTTGCGGATGGCGATCAGCGTGTCCTGCTCAACATCGTTGCGCTGCTTTTTGCGGTGTTCGATCTGCTCGGTCAGACGCGTCAAACCTTCGGCGTCGAAAGCGTTGCTGGGGTTGAAGTACTCCATGCCGGTCTGATCCAGTTGGGTCAGTGACGCGGCTTCCAGCTCAAGACCGTTCATCCTCAGGTCACCCGCCACGGCCTCGCGCACTTTCTTCACATAGGTGCCACGCTTTTCATGCAGCTCTTCCATCGTCATCTCGGCCGCAGCCGTGCGCAGCGCGTCGATGAACTTGCCTTCCACCAGTTCCTTCAGTTGTTCGGGCTCCATCGTGCGCAGACCCAGCGTTTGCGCGGCAGCGGCCACCGAATCAGGGGTGGCCGCCACCCTCACATAGAACTCGGCGATCACGTCCACCCGCATTCGGTCTTTGGTGATCAGCGCCTTGTCGCGGCCGCGCATGACCTCCAGCCGCAAGGTGTTCATGTTCACAGGGATCACGTCGTGCACGATGGGCAGCACAAAGGCGCCACCGTCCAGCACCACCTTCTGCCCACCCAGGCCGGTGCGCACAAAAGCGCGCTCCTTGCTGCTGCGCAGGTACAGCCAGTGCAGCAGCCACACGGCAATGGCGACGATGATCGCAACAACGATCAGGCCAAGAATGAAACTGCCAAAGTCAGCGCCGGTCATGGTGGGTCTCCTGAAACTCTTTATCGCGTGATCTGGGTGAAGCGACGGGTGGTGTCGGTCAGCGCCAACTCGGTCGGCAAACGCTCCATCGAACTGGCACCGTAAAAGCCGTCGCAAGTGGGGCATTGGCGCAGGATGAATTGCGCGTCTTCGGGCGTGGCGATGGGGCCACCGTGGCACAGCACGATGACCTCGGGGTTCACCGCGCGCGCAGCGGCCGCCCAGGCGTTGATGGGCGCGACGCAGTCGCTCAACTTCATCGCGGTTTCTGCGCCAATCGCACCGCCCGTCGTCAAGCCCAAGTGGCAGACCACGATGTCGGCGCCAGCAGCCGCCATGTCGCGGGCGTTTTGCTCGCTGAAGACATAGGGCGTGGTCAGCAGGTCCATGGCACGCGCGGCGCGGATCAAGTCCACTTCCAGCTGGTAACTCATGCCGGTTTCTTCCAGGTTGGCGCGGAAGGTGCCGTCAATCAAACCCACCGTGGGGAAGTTCTGGATGCCGCTGAAGCCCAGGTCGATCACCCGACGCAGAAACTGGTCGGTGATCATGAAGGGGTCGGTGCCGTTGACACCCGCCAGCACCGGGGCGTGCTTGACCACCGGCAGCACCTCCGAAGCCATCTCGCAGACGATTTCATTGGCATTGCCATAGGCCATCAAACCGGCCAGCGACCCGCGCCCGGCCATGCGGTAACGGCCGGAGTTGTAGATGACGATGAGGTCGATGCCGCCGGCTTCTTCACACTTGGCCGACAGGCCGGTGCCGGCGCCGCCGCCGATGAGCGGGCGGCCAGCGGCGATCTTGCTGCGGAAGCGGTCGAGCAGGGTCTGACGAGGAATGCGGGCCATGGTGTTGTGGTGGGTCAGGTGTTCAGGCGCGCTGCGCACTGCTGGCGGCGCGTTGCACGTCGTGCCACGCGGCCACCAGTGCATCGGCAAAGGCGTCGTCGTTGAGGTGATGCGGCAGGCAAATCAACTTGCGTTCGCTGCCCGCGCGGAAATGCTGTTCAATGGTGTTGAACAACATGCGGTCGGCTTCGGGGTCGTGGAAAGGCTGCCCCGGTTTGTCGATGGCCGAGACCCCGCCTTCGGGAATCAGGAAGCGCACCGGGCCCAGCATGGCGTTGAGCTTGGCGGCAATGAATTCACCGATCAGGCGGTTTTCGTCCACGGTGGTGCGCATCAGCGTCACCGTGGGGTTGTGGCGGTAGAGCTTGCGCGATTTGAAGCGTTCGGGCACGCTGTCCCAGCCACCAAAGTTCACCATGTCGAGGGCACCGCAGCTGCCCACATAAGGCAGCGCATGGCGCGCAAACACGTCCATGCGGCTGGCGCCAGCGGACAGCACACCGCCGCCAATTTCATCGGCCACTTCGGTGGTGGACACATCGATCACGCCTTCCAGCAGGCCCGACTCGGCCAGCTTCTCCATGCTTTGGCCACCAACACCGGTGGCGTGGAAAACGAGGCAGTCGTAGTCGTCTTGCAGGCGCTTGGACACCGCTTGAACACAAGGTGTCGTGACGCCAAACATCGTCAGGCCAATAGCGGGTTTGGTGATGGCGCTTTGTGCAGGCGGGTGGGTGACCATGCCAGCCAAGGCGTGCGCCGCGTTGGCCAGCACCTTCTCGCTGATGCGGTTGATGCCTTGCACATCGGTCACCGAATACATCATGCAGATGTCACTGGGGCCGACATAAGGCCGCGTGTCGCCACTGGCCATGGTGCTGACCATCACCTTGGGCACACCAATCGGCAGCGCGCGCATGCCGGGCGTGGCCAGCGAAGTACCGCCCGAGCCCCCGGCTGAAATGATGCCACCCAGGTCGCGGCGGGTCAGCACATAACGCTCGAAAGCCAGGGCCATGCCGGTGACGGCGCTGCCGCGGTCGCCGCTGAACACGGCCGCTTCGCCTTGCGGGTGATGGCGCGCCACTTCGCGCGGATGCACGCTGGCTGGCGACGGCTTGCCGCTGGTGGACAGGTCCACGGTCACCACCCGCAAGCCCAGCTTCTCCAGGCACTGGCGGATGAAAAACAGCTCACGTGCCTTGGTGTCGAAGGTGCCGGCCACGTAGGCGGCGCGGCCGCTGGTGGCGGCAACCGGAAACTCCAGCACCTTGCCGCCGGCTGCGGCCGATGAAGCACCCGAAGCGGCAGCCGCCGATGGGCTGGCTGCAGCCGCAGCCGTATCCCGAGCAATGTCGTCGCCCGGGCCAGCCGTGCCACCGGCGTTCCAGCGGTTGAAGCCACGCACCTTGCGCGGGGCCAGGTCGTTGAAGGAAGGCGCGCCATCGCTGTGGGCTCGCTGCACGGTGTAGACCTGCTGCGGCAATGCTGCGGCAGCCGAGTGATCAGGCGGCGGCGCTTCAGGCTCTTCGTGGTCGTGATGGCCACCGCTGCGCACGCCCAGCAGCTGCTCTTGCAGGCCGCGGTCGGCAGCCAGTTGCGCGGAAGGCATCTGGTGCGCGATGCGGCCATTGACCATCACGCCAATGTTGTCGGCCACGTCGAGCGCCACGCCCAGGTTCTGCTCGATCAGCAGCACCGCGATTTCGCCTTCGGACGCCAGCGTGCGCAGTGAGTTGGCCACCTGCTCCACGATCACCGGTGCCAGGCCCTCGGTGGGCTCGTCCATCACCAGCAGGCGCGGCTCCAGCAGCAGCGCGCGGCCGATGGCCAGCATCTGCTGCTCACCGCCCGAGAGCTGCCCACCCCCGTTGCCCTTGCGTTCGGCCAGGCGTGGGAACATGGCGTAGACGCGGTCCACGTCGCGCTTCTTGCGCGCCACCAGTTTCAGCGTTTCATCCACCGTCAGGCTGGGCCAGACGCGGCGGCCCTGCGGCACATAGGCAATGCCACGCTGGGTGATGAGGTTGGGGCTGAGGCCCAGGATTTCTTCGCCTGCCAGTTTGATGCTGCCAGACGCTGCGACCAAACCGGTGATGGCATTGCACAGCGTGGTCTTGCCCATGCCGTTGCGGCCGACGATGCCCTGCACGCCCTTGACCAGCGACAGGCTGACACCCTGCAGTGCATGGGCACGGCCGTAGTAGACGTCCAGGCCTTCCACGACCAGGATCGGTGCGCTGGACTTTTTGTCGTCAGCGGCGGGGCGTTGCCACCAGGCCATCAGTGCTTACCACCCATGTAGATGGCCTGCACCTGGGCATCGTTTTCGATTTCGTCCGGCGTGCCATGCCTGAGCACACGCCCGTTGTGCATCACGGTGACGCGCTCGACCACACGCAAGGCGATGTCCAGGTCGTGCTCGATCAGCACAAAGCTCATGTGTGCCGGCAAGCCACGCAGCAGCGCCACCAGTTCACGCCGCTCGGCTGGCGACAGGCCGGCCGCCGGTTCGTCAAACAAGATCAGGCGCGGCGCACCGGCCAAGGCCATGCCAATTTCCAGCTGGCGCTGCTGGCCGTGCGCCAGGTTGCCCACCAGTTCGTCTTTCAGGTGGTCCAGCCGCACCCGGTGCAGGATGTCGTCGGTGGCCAGTTGCGACGCGTGGGCCGCACCCGCGCGCCAGAAGCTGAAGCGTCCACTGGCCACACCGCGCACGGCCAGGAACAGGTTGTCGCGCACGCTCAATTCCTTGAACAGCAGCGACGATTGATAGGTGCGCCGCAGCCCTTTGCGGATGCGCTCAAAGGGCTGCAACGCGGTGATGTCTTCGCCAAAGAACAGAATCCTTCCAGCCGTGGGCGGGAAGTCTCCGGTGATGGCGTTGAACAGCGTGGTCTTGCCGGCCCCGTTGGAGCCGAGCACGGCGTACTTCTGACCCGCGGCCACGGTCAGCGAAACATCGTCCACGGCACGCAAGGCGCCGAAGGCGCGGGTCACGCCTTCCAGCACCAGGGCGTCGCTCGACATCAGCGGTTTGTTGGCCGCTGCAGTCGTCACGCGCGCTCCAGCAGCGCGCCGTGGGGTCAGTTGGCTGATCGAGGCCATGGCTCAGACGTCTGCCAATGGCATCAAGGGCAGGCCGGCACGTCGCGGCTGCCCATCTTGAAGTCTTCCTTCTTGATGCCCAGGGTCTGGTCGATGTTGTCGACCTTGCGCGCGACCTTGGTCGACAGGTTGCCCTGTGCGTCCTTCACCACCTCGGTGACGAAGGTGGTGCCGATGGCCTGGCGGTTGCTGTCCAGACGCACTTCACCGGTCGGGGTCTTCAGCACCATCTTCTGCAGCGCCTCGCGGTACTTGGCCTGGCCGCCGCTCAAGTCGCCGTTGACCGCCGCCAGGCCGTCCAAAGCTGCCTTCATGTTGACGTAGTAGACAAAGGCAAACAGGCTGGGGCTGGGGAAGCCGCCGGCCGACACCGGATAGGTCTTTTGGTAGTCAGCGACAAAGGCCTTCCAGTCGGCGCCATCAAAACTGTCGGCCACCGGGCCGGCCGAGATGGTGCCCACCAGCGAGTCGCGTCGCTTGCCCTTGTAGTTCAGCACGTCCTGGCTGACCGTGATGCTGCCGCCCATCATGGGTTTGTCACCGCCGGAGTTTTCGTACTGGGTCAGGAAGTTCACCGCGTCCGCTCCACCCAACACCACCAACAAGGCGTCCACATCCTTGGGGATGGTGGCGATCACCGACGAGTAGTCCTTGCCGCCCAGTGGCACCCAGGCCTTGACCGGCACCTTGCCGCCCAGGCGGCAGTACTCGGCCATGAAGCCCTGCACCTGGCTGTAGGGGAAGGCGTAGTCCTCGGCGATGATCATGGTGCGCTTGTAGCCCTTGTCCATGGCTGCCTTGCCCAGGCCCACCATCCACTGCGCGCCCTCGGTGTTGAAGCGGAAGAAGTTGGGGCTGGGGTTGACCAGCGTGGTGGCCTGCGCACCCGAGCCGCCGTTGATGAAGGTCACCTGCGGCTGGGTCTTGGAATAGTCCTTGACCGCAATGCCTTCACCGCCGGACAGCGGTCCGACCATGATCTCGACCTTGTCCTGCTCGACCAGCTTGCGCGTGGCGTTGACAGCCACGTCGGGCTTGGCGTCGGAGCTGGCCTTGATGATCTCGATCTTGCGCCCGGCGACCATGCCGCCACGTTGTTTGACGGCCAGCTCAGCACCTCGCATGCCATCGGCACCGCCCGCCGCAAACGGCCCTTCCAAAGTGGCCAAGAGGCCAATCTTGATGGGCGCGCCTTGCGCAAAGGCGGCGCCACTGATGGCCGCCAAGGCGGCTGCACCCAACATCGAACGAACCCAATAACGCTTGCTCAAACTCAGCTTGTTCAAATTCACGGTTGTCTCCTGGTGGTTGAAGTCAAGACCTGGCTGGGGCCGAAGCGCGTGCGCAACTTCGCCCACAGACCGAGCAGGCCGTCGGGGGAAAACAAGACGATGGCGAGGAACACGCCACCGATGACAAGGTTGAACCGTTCGCGGTCGATCACGTCGATGGCGAAGGTCTGCAACAGGATGAAGACGATGGCGCCCAGAAAGGCGCCGATGGGGTGCTTCATGCCGCCCAGCACGGCAATCACCAGCACGTTGATGAGCCAGCCCGTGCCCACCGAGCCCGGCGTGATCAGGCCGTTGTACCAAACCAGCAGCACGCCGCCCACGCCAGCCAGCAGACCCGACACGGCATAAGCTGCCACGCGGTGTGCGGTGACGTTGAAGCCCAACGAATTCATGCGCCGCGCGTTGTCGCGGGTGCCCTGCAGTGCGATGCCAAAGGGCGTGCGCACCAACCAGCAGATGAAAAAGTAGCCAGCCATGGCCCAGAACAGGCACAGGAAGTAAAACGGCATCGGGTCACGCCAGTTCAGGCCAAAGACCAATGGCGGATAAACCTTCTGGAAGCCCTGGAAGCCGTTGAACACGGTGTAGTTCTGCAGCACCAGGTAGTAAAAAGCCACGCCAATGGCCAGCGTGATCATGATGGTGTAGATGCCATCGGTGCGCACCGACAGCCAGCCGATCAGGGTGCTGCAGGCCACCGCGATCAGCAGCGCAAAAGGAATCACCACCCACCAGGCCCAGCCCAGACTGGTGGCGGTGCCGCTGGCGCCCAGCACCGCCACTGCATAGCCCGCCATGCCGGCCACTGACATCTGCGCCAGGGACACCATGCCGCCATAGCCGGCCAGAAAGGACAGCGACAGCGCGATGAGCCCGAAGATCAGCGACTGCGCGGCCACCTGGTAGGTGAAAAAGGGCGAGGCCACAAAGGGCAGCAGCAGCACGAAGGCGAGCACAAAAACATGGCGCGCTGACAGGCTGCGCCAGAGAAATTTGAGCCAACGCGGTGCGTCACTGTCGGCATAGGGGTCCGCAGCCGGCACCGGCAGAGCCGCGGCACCACAGGTCATCGCTGAGGGCATGGGCCGTGGCAGTGCCCCTGTAAGCCCGGTGTTCATTGCCCGTCGCCACTTGGCAGCACTCATGCGGGCCTGCCCATGATGCCGCGTGGCCTGAACGCCAGCACAACAATGAGGATCACAAACGTGAACACCACGCTGTAGGTCGGCGCGTAGGCCAGCCCGTAGGTCTCGGCCAGCCCCAGGATGGCCGCGCCTATCGCAGCACCCGGCACGCTGCCCATGCCACCCACAATGACCACGATCAGCGAAGCGAGCAGCAGCCGTGTGTCTTCACCCGGCACCATGCTCAGTTCCACCGCACCGATGACGCCGCCAAAGCCGGCCAGGCCGGCGCCCAGCATGAAGGTCACTGCAAACACCAGGTTCACGTTGACACCGGCTGCGGCCAGCATGGCGCGGTCATCAACGCCGGCGCGGATCATCGTGCCAACCTTGGTGCGGTTGAGCAGCCACCACAGGAACAGGCCGATGGTTATGCCAAAGCCCAACAAACTCAGGCGGTAGGCCGAATAGGCCTTGATGACCGGAATGCCGCGGATGGGCCCCTGCAGCCATTCAGGTGCCTCCATCTGGTAGACCTGCCCGGTGAAGATCCACAGCAGGATGTCGGCGATGACGATGGACAGGCCGATGGTGACCATGGTCTGGCGCAAGTCCTGGCCTTGCATTCGCCGCAGGATCAGCACCTGAATCAACAGCCCCGCAATCGCGGCGGCTGCAAAGCCCGCCGCCAAGGCCAAGATCCACCAACCGGTTTCGCGCGCCACCACATAGCCCACATAGCCGCCCAGCAGGTACAGCGACCCGTGTGCCAGGTTGACGTTGCGCATCAAGCCAAACACCAGCGTGAAGCCGCTGGCCACGATGAAGTAAAGCGACGCCAGCGTCAGGCTGTTGAGCATGGTCACCAGGTACAGACGCGGGTTGTCCACCAGCGCCCACAGCGAAAACACCGCGATCGGGCCACCGACCACGATCCAAGTCGCCAGGCGTTGATTTCGGGTCATGAACGGGACCTCATCACGCAGCACGTCCCCATTCGCGTTGTGACGCGATGGCCGGTGCCTTGGCGAACACGCCATCCTTCATCACCGCCAGAATGCGCTTGGGGTCGCGCAAGATGCTCAGGTTGGCCAGCGGGTCACCGTCCACCAGCAGCAGGTCGGCCAAATAGCCATCTTTGACGGCGCCCAGTTCGTGGCCGCGCATCATGATCTGGCCGCCGTAGACGGTGGTGGCTCGGATGGCCTCCATCGGCGTGAAGCCCAGGTACTTGACGAAAAACTCCAGGTCGCGCGCGTTCTGGCAATGCGGCGTGAAGGCAAAGCCGTAGTCACCACCCGGCAGCACCCGAATGCCACGTTTGTGCATCTTGGAAAGCGACTCCAGCGCCGCGTCCCACTCTTCCTGATAGCCCCAGCCAGTGGCGATTTCGCGCGTCACACCAAAAGCCTCGGCTTCGTTGAGCAAGGCGTAAAGGATGGCAATGCCCGGGGCCACGAAGATGCGGTCCTTGACCGCTTCCATCATGTCCAGCGTTTGTGTGTCGGTGAAGCTGGCGTGATAGATCAAATCAATGCCGTGGCGAAGCGCCTGCTGCACGCTGGCCTTGCTGCGGGCGTGAACGATGATGCGTTTGCCGCGCATCTTCACTTCTTCGGCAGCAGCCGCCACCTCAGCGTCGGTCATCCAGGTGGTGTGCGAATCGGCGCCCGGCACAAAGTTGTCGCCCGACAGGTTCAGCTTGATGCTGTCCACACCGTACTTCAGGAACATGCGCACCACCTTGCGCATGTCTTCGGCGCCATTGACGTTGACGCCAAAGCTGAACTCGGGGAACGGCAGGTGCGGCAGCGTCTCGTCGCCCAGGCCACCCGGCACCGTGATTTCCTGGCTGGCGGCCAGGTAGCGCGGGCCCGGAATCTGCCCGCTGTTGATGGCGTTGCGCGTCACCACGTCCAGCCGTGGTTTGGCACAGGCCGCGCCCAGACAGCTGGTGAAGCCGGCTTCCAGATAACGCTTGGCCACCTTGGCGCACCACAGCACGTGCTCTTCCAGTGGCATGGTCTGGATGCCAGCCAGCGAGGCTGCGTCGTTCCAACTGAAATGGGTGTGGGCCTCGACCATGCCCGGCATCAAGGTGGCGCCTGCGCCATCAATCACCGTGGCACCGCCCGGCGTGATGGCCGCGGTGCTGCGGCCCACCTGCCGAATGCGGTTGCCGTCCACCAGCACGCTACCCGCATAGGGCTGCGTGCCGGTGCCGTCCAGGATGCGCACGTTGGTGAAAAGTGTCTGTGCCATTGGGTGTCCCTCAAGCAGCCCAGCGGGTCACGGTGGACGTGGCGCCGGTGCGCAACGGCCGCCCGTTGCCCACGGGCGGTGCGCGGTGGAACTCGCCGTCCTTCATCACCGACAGGATGCGGCTCTTGTCCTGCAGCACCGTGATGTCGGCCAGCGGGTCGCCGTCGATGAGCAAGATGTCAGCCAAACACCCCTCGCGGATGTAGCCAATGCTCTTGCCCATCTTCATCATCGGCCCGCCCCAGGCGGTGGCCGAGAGCAGGGCTTCCATCGGGCTCATGCCGACGACCTTGACGAAGTTCTCCAAGTCCTTGGCGTTGGTGCCGTGCGGTGTCCAGGCAAAGCCATAGTCACCACCCGGCAGGATGCGGATGCCGCGCTTGCGCATGGCCTTCATGCTGTTGATGGCGGCCTCCAGCTCGCGGTGGTAGCCCATCTTCTGCGTGACCTCTGGCGTCAAACCCCACTGCGACGCGTGGTGGCAGGTGTTGATCAGCCAGGCCAGGCCGGGTGCCACGTGGTGCTCCAGCTTCTTGGCCTCCAGCATGTCCAGCGCTTCTTCGTCGGCGAAGCTGGCGTGGTAGATGACCTCGATGCCTTGTTTGATGCACTCCTTGATCGACCAGGTGGAGCGTGCATGGGCCGACACGCGTTTGCCCCAGGCCTTGGCCTCTTCGACGCAGACCCGAACCTCTTCGGATGTGAATTGGCTCATCTCCGAGGGCATGCCGGTGATGGACTCACCCGAGAGGTTGATCTTGATGCTGTCCACTCCGTACTTGGCAAACATGCGCACGCAGCGGCGCATTTCTTCGGCACCGCTGACGATGGCACCAAACGCAAACTCAGGCTGCGGCAGGTGTGGCGCGGTGGTGTCACCCAGGCCGCCCGGCACAGTGATCTCTTGGCTGGCCGCCAGGTAGCGCGGGCCCACGATGGTGCCGTCGTTGATGGCATTGCGAATCACCACATCCAAGCGCGGCTTGGCGGTGGCCGCGCCCACGCAACTGGTCCAGCCCATGTCCAGGTACTTCTTGGCCACCTGGGCACACCACAGGATGTGCTCTTCGGGTGGCATGCGCTGGATGGCGTCCAGGCTGGGCTGGTCGTTCCAGGAGAAGTGGGTGTGCGCCTCGATCATGCCGGGCATCAGGAACGCACCCGCACCGTCGATCAGCTGCGCGCCCGCCACCGGCGGTGTGCGCTGGCCATAGGCGGTCTTGACCACCCGGCTGATCTTGTTGCCTTGCACCAGCACGTCACCCATGAACGGGGCTTCACCACCACCGTCAAAGATGCGCACGTTGCTGTAGAGAACGTCGGCCATGCGGATCAGACTCCTAACGTTGCGTGGCCAAAAAGCCGCGCAGTTCAGCTTGGCATTCAGCGGCGCGTTCAACCGGCGTCCAGTGTCCACAGCGCGGCAACACCACCACGCGCACGCTGCTCGCGCCGTGCAGGCGCTCGGCAAAAGCGCGCACGGCCTGCGGCGGCGCCACCACGTCTTCATCACCGGTCACCAGCAGCACCGGGCAGGTGATGTTTTCCACCCGCGCCGCCACCGTGTCGGCCAGCGCCTCGCAGGTGCGCGCATAGGCGTCACCGGACTGGCGCATCAAGCTTTCGCGCACAAAGGCCACTGCCAAGGGCAGGCGCTGGCGTGAGTCGGCCGACACCGATGCCGCCAACAGCGCTGCGGTGATGTCCTGCATGCCGGCTGCGCCTTCGTTGCGAGCTTTGGCCGCACGACCACGCAGACCGCTGCGGGCAACGTCGGTGGGCGCCATCAAAGGCCCGAACAAGGCCAGGCTGCGCACCAGCTTGGGGGCCTGCACCGCCAGATGCTGGCAAACGATGGTGCCCATGGAGTGCGCGACGAAGTGGGCCTGGCCCAGCCCAAGACGCCCACAGGCGTTGGCCACGGCGTCCACCAGGCGGGCCATGGTGATGGCGTCTTCCGCCGCCTGTGAACGGCCACTGCCCGGCAAGTCCACACGCACCACGCGGTGCCTGGCCAGTGCCGGCATCAACGGTGTGAAGGTGTTGGAGCTGCCACCCAGGCCGTGCACGCAGACCACGCCATCGCCTTCGCCCTCGTCTTCGACGACCATGCGGTCAAAGGTGTGCAGGGCCACGGTGCTGCTCAGGCAAAGCGGTTCTCGATGGCGCCGATGCCATCGATTTCGACCTTGACCACATCGCCCGCCTTCAACCAACGCGGTGGCGTGAAGCCCATGCCTACCCCGGCCGGCGTGCCGGTGACGATGACATCGCCCGGGTGCAAGGTGATGCCGCGTGAACAGGTCTCGATCAGCGTGGGGATGTCGTGGATCATGTCGCGCGTGTGCCCGTCCTGGCGCAGTTCACCGTTGACCCAGCCACGCACGCGCGTGTTGCGGCCGTCCATCTCGTCGGCGGTGGTGATCCAGGGGCCCAGGGGGCAGAAGGTGTCGAGGTTCTTGCCCAGGTCCCACTGGTGGTGGCGCACCTGCACGTCGCGCGCGGTGACGTCGTTGGCCACCGTGTAGCCAAACACATGTTCCATGGCTTGCGAACGCGAGATGTCCAGCCCGCCGCGGCCAATGACCACTGCCAGTTCGCTCTCGTAGTCGATCTGTTCCGACACGTGGCGCGCCGGCATCTTCACGGTGTCGCGCGGGCCCACCACGCATTCGGCCAGCTTGGTGAAAACCATCGGCCAGGCGTCTTCCTTGGGCAGCGTCTGGCGAAACACGGTGGTGGCCAGCTCGGCGGCATGCGCACGGTAGTTGCGCCCCACGCAGAACAGGCTTCGCAAAGGGCGCGGCAATGGCGAACACAGGTCCACCACCTCGATGGGCAGGCGCGGACCCACAGCCCGTGGCATGGGTTCGCCGCGCGCCAAACCCTGGATCAGGCGCAGCACGCCGCGGTGAGGGTCGGGCACGGCAAGAGGTGTGACCTCACGGCCGCACGGCGACACCGTGCCGGCATGGAAAGCCCCACCCCAGCGCCAACTGGCCAATCGCATTGCTGTTCGTCTCCTGGTGCCCGCGGGCTTCTCGGCGCAAGATGGCGACAGAGCAGCGGTGCTGTAAACCCGCTGTTCATGAGACTTGTGTCTCAAAACGGGATAGGTGCATCATAGGCGGCGTCAGACCCTGCCCACAAGAAGGAAACAGGCTGCCCACCCCCCGGACATACCCGAATGCCACGCATCCAACACAAGATCACCAAAGCGCCGCCACCGCCAGCACGCGGCGTCAAGGCGTCGACCTTCAAGCTGTTGCTCGACACCGCCATGCAATTGATCCAGAGCGACGGTCACATCCCCTCAGTGGCCGAGGTGGCGGTGCGGTCGGCCGTCTCGCGAGCCACGGCCTACCGTTACTTTCCCACCCGCAGTGCGCTGATCACTGCCGTGATCGACGCATCCTTGGGTCCCGTGCGCACCATCGCCTCGGACAGCGCCAGTGGTCGGGAGCGGGTGCGAGAGCTGTTCATACGCACCTTCCCTCGCTTCACCGAGTTTGAACCGCAACTGCGCGCTGCCGCACAGCTGTCCCTGGAACAAGGCGCGCTGGAGCGGGCCGGGCTGCTGGAAGAAGAACCCTACCGGCGCGGCCACCGCATTCGCATCCTGGAGCACGCCATTGCGCCACTGGCGCCGCAGCTGCCGCCCAAAGTGCGTGACACGCTGCACCACGCCCTGTCGGTGGTTTATGGCATCGAGCCCTACATCATCCTGAAGGACATCTGGGGTCTGCCCAACCGTGAAGTGGAACGCGTCGCACTGTGGATGGCCGACGCCTTGATCGATGCCGCGTTGCGTGACGCCCAGCTCACGCCCGCCATGCCAATCGCACCCGTCACACCCCCCAAGCCAGCCCGCGCCACTCGCCGAAAGCTGGCATAGCCCATGAACCGCCCCAAGCCACCCGCCTGGTACGACGCTCAGTACAACGCCCGCGCTGGCATCCCCGATCAGGCAGCCATCCGCCAGTCCTGGGCCGACCGGTCGCAGCAGGCCCGCGCCACCCTGCCCTGCCAGCTGGACCTGGCCTACGGAACTCACCCCAGCGAGCGCCTGGACATCTTTGGCACCGGCCGCAGCCCTACAACTGAGCAGGGCGCACCGGTTCTGATCTACATCCACGGCGGCTACTGGCGCGCGCTGGACAAGCGCGACCAGTCCTTTGTGGCTGAACCTTTCGTAGCGGCCGGCGCCCTGGTGGTGGTGCCCAACTACGCGCTGGCACCCGTGGTCAGCGTGCGCCACATCGTGCTGCAGATGGTGCAGGCAGTGGCCTGGGTGCACCGGCACATTGCTGAGCACGGCGGCAACCCTCGGCGCGTGGTGGTGGCCGGCCACTCAGCCGGCGGGCATCTGGCCACGATGATGCTGGCTTGCCGCTGGTCGCAGGTGGCACCGGACATGCCCACGCAGGTTTTGCATGCAGCGCTGTCAGTGTCCGGCATCTACGACCTGGAGCCGCTGCGCCACGCGCCGTTTTTGGCACAGGACCTGAAGTTGACGACAGCAGAAGCGCAGGCGCTGAGCCCGGCCTTCATGCCAGCACCCAAACAGGGCCAGTTGATCAGCGTGGCCGGTGCGGACGAGAGCACAGAGTTCCGGCGTCAGAACACGCTGATTCGCCAAGCCTGGGGTGCGGGTAGGGTGCCCGTTTGCGAGACCTTGCCGGCACGCCACCACATGAACGTGCTGCACGACCTGGCCGCGCCGGGCCAGCGCTTGCACACGCTGGCACTGGGTCTGTTGGGCCTGGCGTGAGGTCGCCGACGGGCGTCGTCAAGCGCGCCATGGCCGAGGCCGTCGTCTATCTCAGGCCGGCACCACCTTGAACAGGTACTGAAAGACCAGCGCGTCCTGCACCGCCTGTTCGGGGTCGGCACCACCGGCGCGGGCGATGGCTCGCACGCCGTCCAGCAGCGCGGCGGGCGGTTCCTGGGGAATGCGCCGCGCCAGACCCGACTCGACACCCCAGCCCTCTTGCTGGAACATCTCGATCATGGTCACGCGGGTGAACCAGCGCACGTGGGTGCGGTCGAGCAGACCCGAGTCTTCATAGCGAAAGAGTCCCGTGGCCAGCCGCATCTGCACGCTCCAGTGCTGGGCGTTGGGGATGCAGGTGACCAGGCAACCGTCGGCGTCGATAGCCTGGCGAATCTGGCGCACCACACGCCAGGGGTCGCGCAGGTGTTCCAGGCAGTCGCCAAAGACCCAGCAGTCGCTGGGAAAGAGCTTGCCAAACGCATCGGCGTCAAAGAGCTCGATGTCGCCACCCAAGGCGACATCACAAGACTGCTGGGCAACAGCGGCGTAGTCGGGGTCGATGTCGATGCCGGTGTAGTGAACTGCCGGGTTGATGGCCCGAAACGCCTGAGCCAGCGCGCCGTGCATGCAACCCACTTCAACCACCCGACGTGCACCCGGCGGCATCAAACCCAACAAATCGCGATTGACCACGGCATGGGCCGGCGTTTGTTTCATCAACGCTGGCGTCGAGCCTGGCTGCTCTGCCCGTGGGGCCGGGGCCTGTACCGGTTCTTGCATCACCGCAACCATTCGTTTACCCCTCGGCCCAACGACAAGAGATTGGCGTTGAGTTGTTGACCGTCATGCAGCGCGTTCACATAGTTGATGCGCAGGTTGTAGTGCTCGCCCTCGGCGCCCATCACGTCAAACAAGCTGCGTTTGCCCAGCTGCTGCCACTGCTGCAGCGTGAAGTTGCGCACCTGTTCACTGTCACGCAGCACCGCGCCCACGCGGCGTGCGCGGTCGAAGCTGCTGGTGGTTTGTTCATGCACCTCGGCCACCCGAAAGCGGCGCAGTTCCACGGCTTCGGCACGTTGCATCTCGGCCGCACGGGCGCGTTTGCGTGCTGCGTCGGTAGCCGGCGCCAGGCCAGGGCTGAGCAAGGGCACGCTCAGCGACAAGCCCACCGCAAAGGTGCCATTGCGGGTGGGGCCGCGGGTGCCACCACCACCGTTGGCGTGGGTGCCATTCAAGTTCCAGCTGAGCTGAGGTTTGCCGGCCGCCTGCACCGACTGGGCGAAGTGGTCTGCAGCCTGGGCCTGGGCCGTCAGTGCTGCGATCTCACTGCTTTGCTCAACTTCGGCCACCAGGGTCTGCAGATCGGGCACGCTCAGCAGCAAGCTGGGCAAGCCACCCACGCTGGGCAGGCCGTCGCCCACCAGGCGGCGCAAGCGGGTCTCAACCTGGCGCACCTGGGACTGAGCCTGCGAAAGGGACAGCTCAGCTTGCTGCTGCGACTTGCGGGCCTGCACCAGTTCACTCGCGCGGCCACGGTCGGCGCGCACGATGGTCTCCAGCGCTTCCACCAGACAAGCCATCTTGCGCACAAACTGGCCATAGACCACCACGTGCTGGCGGTAGCGGCTGCGCTCGAGTGACAGCGACACCGTGTTCAGGGCCAACTGCTCTTGGGCCGTGAGCTGACCGTAGCGCGCAGACTCAGCCAGCTGAATGCGCCAGTCGGCCAGGCGGTCGGTGCGGCCGCCGTCGTAAAGCAGCTGGCTGGCGCTGATGTTGGTGCGCAGCTGCAGGGCTGAGGAATCGGTGCCCAGCTGCCGGCTGGTGGACAAGTCCGGCCCCAGGCCGGCGCCCACGCCGGCTTGAATGCGTTTGTCGGCGCGGGTAACTTCTACGTCGTCCAAGGCCGCTTCGGCCAGCAAGCGCGCCGCGCCCACTTGGTGACTGCGGCTCAACGCTTCACGCACCAGGGACTGCAAGGCGGTGCGCGGGTCCGGGTCAGACAGCTTCGGGGTGGTGGGCACTTCCAGGCTGGATTCGACCAAGGCCTCGTCAACACATCGTGCTGCCAGCGGGTTGGACCAGGCCGCGGCCATCGCACCCCACAGCATGCACAGCGCCAGGCGTGCCCGCCGAGGTAGCGCAACACCAACTCGGTGGAAAGGTTGAACAGGGCGCACTGGGCGCATCGCAAGGCTCCGGCAAGACGCGCCCGCACAAGGTTGGCGGTACGCACCCGCAGTCTGCCGGTGGGCAGCCTGGCGCGATGGCTGGATTTCTGGGGCGAAGGTCGGTCAATTCGCTGGCTTGCACCACTCTGCGTTCAACTACACGGATAGTTGGGTCGGATGGAGCGGCATGCGGCGCGTAGCGGCCGTTCTTTGGCATGCATGCATTGGCGCGGCAAAGGGCTGTCCAGGTGTGCCGGTGCGCGCCACTGCGTCGGTCGCCGCTGCGCGTCGACTGCCCTGCGATGCTCCTTCGCCTGGGCTGGTCGGGCAACTCGTTGCACTCACT
>JAYTVT010000028.1:0-23650 GCA_043743835.1 Betaproteobacteria bacterium | reverse complement strand
GCGTGGTGCTGGTGGGGCCTAACGGGGCTGGCAAGAGCACGCTGCTGCGCTGTCTGGGCGGCTTTGCGACACCGGCGCAAGGGCAGGTGCGGGTGCTGGGCCAGACCTTGCCGCTGCCGCGCCGGGCCCTGCGCGGGTTGCGGGCTGACGTGGGCCAGGTGCTGCAGGGCGTGCACCTGGTGGCGCGGCTGACGGTGCTGGAGAACACGCTGATCGGCGCACTGGGGCGTCTGCGCGGCCACCAGGCCTGGCAGAGCTGGTGGCGCCGCTATCCGGATGCCGATGTCGTCGGCGCACAGCAGGCCTTGCGGGCGGTGGGCCTGGCCGGACGGGACGATGAGCGTGTGGACCGTCTGTCCGGCGGTGAGCGCCAGAAGGTCGCCATGGCGCGTTTGCTGGTGCAGCGCCCGCGCCTGGTGCTGGCTGACGAACCCACGGCCAGCCTGGACCCGGCCGCCGCGCGTGAAGCTTGCGCACTGCTGGGCAGCGCCGCCGAGGGCGCCACGCTGATCAGCGTGGTGCATGACCCCGCGCTGGTGCCGTTGCTGGGTACGCGTGTCGTCGGCCTGCGCGCGGGGCGGCTGGTATTTGATCGCCCGGCGGCCGAGGTCGATGCAGCAACCTGGGCCGCCTTGTACGCCCAGCCGGCACTCGATGGCACGATGCGAACCGCATGAACCCCGACACCACCCGCCCCGGCCGCAGTTGCCCGGTGCACTACCGCTACGGCCCCGAGGTCTTTGCCCACGCGCCGGCGACATGGTGTGAGACGCTGTACGTGGTGGGCGGCCTGTACGGCAACGAGCCCGCGCTGCAGCAGGTGCTGGACCTCTTCGGCCAGGAGCCGGGCGACAAGCGCCTGGTCTTCAACGGCGACTTCAACTGGTTCAACGTGGACGCCGCGGGCTTTGAGCGCGTCAACACCGCTGTGCTGGCCCACACCGCGCTGCGTGGCAACGTCGAAACCGAACTCAGCGGCAGCGTGGATGAAGCCGGTTGTGGCTGCGCTTACCCCGACTGGGTGGGTGACGGTGTGGTGGAACGCAGCAACCGCATCATGGGCCGCCTGCGCAGCACGGCGCGGCACTTTGCACCGCTGAGCCAACGCTTGGCGGCCCTGCCCATGTGGGCCCGGGTTGACGTGGCAGATCTGCGTTTGGGCATCGTGCATGGCGACGCCGAGTCCCTGGCCGGCTGGGGCTTTGCTGCAGAGCACCTGCAAGACCCGCAGCACGCGGCGCAGGTGCAGGGCTGGTTTGATCAAGCCCAGGTCGACGTGTTTGCCAGCAGCCATACCTGCCTGCCGGTGTTTCATGCCGTGGCAGGGCCCAGCCACCGGCCCGCGCGTTGGGTGCTGAACAACGGCGCCACCGGCATGCCCAACTTTTGCGGCGACAGCGCCGGCCTGTTCACGCGCGTGGCCACCACGCCACTGGCGCTGCGCTTGGGGCAGGCTGACCCGCGGCGTCTGAGTGTGCGGGTGGGTTCAGCGCACATCGACGCGGTGGCCGTGGACAGCGCCACCCCCGAGTGGCGCCAGCAGTTCCTGAGCAACTGGCCAGCGGGCAGCGATGCGCACACGTCCTACTGGCGGCGCATCAGCCAGGGGCCTGATTACAGCCCTCAGCAGGCCTTGTGGTCTGTAGGCGCATGACGTGAAGCGTCCCGGGTAGCCGTGTCGGCGCCGTCATCTTCAGTGCCAGCCATCAACGAGCAGACGTCGTAAGCCGAACGCACCGCGCTTTCCAGCAGCGGCACGCCGCTCTGCGCATACGAGCCGCACAACCAGACGCGCCGCTGCGGGGACTGCCCGCCTGAATGCAAGCCCGATGGCAGACCCGATTGCAAACCTTGCAGTTCACGCAAGGCCTGTTGGCTGCGTGCATCCACCAGCGGCCGCTCAAAGCGGGCCCGCCCCAGCACCTGGTCTTCGCGCGGTTCACGCTGGGGCTGCACGGTTTGAAACAGCGGTGCCGCGTGGCGCAGCGCGGGCTGCACGGCGTTGACCCAAATGGTGCTCTCGGGCCGGTCGTGTTTGGGGCAGACGCGGGCGTTGACGGGTGACCAATCGCGCCGCCGGGCCGGCATCAGGGCGCTGTCGCGGTGCATCACCACGGCCAGCGCCTGGTAGCGGAAACCGGCCAGGGCCTGGGCTTCGGCGGGCGACGGGTTTTGCCACAGCGCTGCGGCCTGGTTGGCTTGGGTGGCCAACACCACCTGGTCAAAGCGTTGGGTGCTTTGGTCTTGGTGGTGAACGTCCACGTGGTGGTCACTGTGCTGCAGGCCTTCGATGCGGGCGTTGCAGACCACGCGGGTGATGCCGGCCACCAGCCGCGCTGCGGCGTCGTCGGCGCCCAGGACTGCGCGCCGCACGCTCTGGCGCGCCAGGCCGCTGGCCACATAGCGGGCCACCACGTCGGCAGGGTAGTGCCGGGCGTCTTCGGTAGAGCAGGTGGCGATGGTGGCCAGCGCGGGCAGCAGCAGGCCTTCGACGTAGTCGGTGCTCAGGCCTTGGGCCTGCACAAAAGCGCCGATGCTGTGGCCGGCCAGCTCGTTGCGCCGCAGCGCCGCGCGGGCCAGGCGGTGAAACCGCCAGGCGTCCAGCGCGATGCGGCGGCTGCGCGCATTGGCCAGGTCTTGTGGCGGCACCCAGGGCACCGACCAGTCGCCCCAGCGCAGGTTGCGCCAGCGAAAAAACGCCTGGCCGTCACTGCCGGTGAAGGTGGTGGCGTAACTCACCGGCTCGGTGGCCACGCCCAGCTGCGCGTAGAGACGGGTCAGCGTGGGGTAGTAGCCGGGGTAGAACACGCGCAAAGGCACGTCCACCCGCTCGCCATCCACCGCCAGGCTGCTGGCCACGAAGCCGGGCTGGGCATGGCGCTCAAACAGGGTCACGTGATGGCGGCGCGACAGCAGCCAAGCGGCCGTCAGGCCCGCGATGCCGCCGCCAATGACGGCGATATTCATCTTCACAGCGGCTCAGGTTACCAGCGCTGCTGCGCCTGATCCTCAGGGCGTTGACAATCGCGGCTTGCGCCGTTTCGGCACTGACCCTTTGAACATGCCCCAGAACACCCCCGCGCCCAAGTCTGATCCTGCAACGCCGCCCCAGGCCACGACGCCCGTCGAGCCCTCGGGTGAGGCGCTGGCCGCCCTGGCTTCGCCCGTTCCAGAGCACACCGCAGCAGCTGCCGGTGCAGCAGAGGTTGAATCGGAGGTCGCAGCGGCCGGCACCGATTCGCCCCCGGCCGCCGACGCGCCGGCCGAAGCTGCGGCTGTAGTTGCTGATGCAGCTGATGCAGCAGTGCCCAAGGCCGCAGCCATCCCCGACCTGTCACCCGCTGCTTGTGCAGCCCTGCTGGCCGAGCGCTTTCCGGCTCTCTTTGGCGTGGGCCGCGCGCTGCCGATCAAATTGCGCATCCAGGCCGACATCCAGGCCCGCGCGCCAGGCGTGTTCAACAAGAAGTCGCTGTCGATCTTCTTGCACCGCCACACCACCAGCACGGCCTACATCAAGGCCCTGGTCAACTCGCCGCAGCGCATCGATCTGGACGGCCAGCCCGCTGGTGAGATTGCCCAGGAGCACAAAGACGCCGGCGTGGTGGAACTGCAGCGGCGTTTAGCCATCGTGCAGGCACGTCGGGTGGCCGAACGTGAGGCCCAGCGTGCGCCACGGCGCGGTCCGGCCGGTGCTGCTGGCGCTGATGGGGTGGCCGCTGCTGTTGATGCCAGTGCAGCCGCCCCAGCTGAAGGCGAGACGGGCGCCCCCATGGCCAGTGCGCCGTTGGCCGACGGTCGCCCGCCCCGCCCACCGCGAGGCGACGGCCCGCCGCGTGGGCCCAGGCCCGAAGCTGGCTCTGGCGCGCCGCGTGCCGACCGCCCCCCACGGGCCGGCCAGGGTCAACCAGGCGAGCGTGGTCCACGCCCACCACGCGGCGAACCCGACAACCGCCCACCGCGGCCGCCGCGCCCAGACGCGCAGGGTCGGCCCGATCGCGGGCCCCGGCCACCGGGGCCGCCCCCAGCAGCCCGTGGGCCACGGCCCGAGCGGCCACCGCGCCCCGAGTTTTCGGCAGATCGTCCGTTCTCAGAGCGCCCGTCCTCGGAGCACCCAGCAGCGGCCGCTGCGCCCGCCGTTGCGCTGACCCCCGAACAGGCCGCAGAGAACGAAGCTCGCCGCAGCCGCGCGGCACTGCTGCGGGCCTTTGAATCAACCACCCTCACCGCGGCCAACTTCTGCGCACTGAAGGGTTTGAAGGTGGATGCACTCAACGCCGCGCTGGAGCAAGCCAGGCAAGAGCGCGGCCCGGTGCCCGCAGCACCTGCGGCCGCCCCGCGACCCAACCCGGGCTTTGCGCCGCGCTCTGGCGGCCGGCGCCCCTGAGTTGATTCGAGGTTCGGGCGTGAGGGCTGCGAGCCGCTGGGGGCGGCACCGTAGAACGGGCTTGATGCGGGCATGACACTCGACCTCAGTGGCTGGCCGTTTGACGCGGCCACCTGGCACATGCTGCGCCAGGTGTTCACCACACAGCTTCTGGTCGAGGCCGGGCGCTACCTGGTGGTTGCAGGTTTGTTGTGGCTGGTGCTGCATGTGTGGGCACGTCAGCGCCTGGCTCACCGCTTGATCGCCCAATGGCCCACCCGGCGCGATCTGCGCCGCGAGATCGGCTATTCCTTCAGCACCTTGCTGGTCTTTGCTGCCCTGGGCCTGGTGGTGGTGGCCTGCCTGGTGCAAGGGCAGTTTGTGATCTACGGCAAGCCCGAGCGCTATGGATGGTGGTGGCTGCTGCTCAGCCTGCCGGCGCTGTTGATCTGGCATGACGTTTACTTCTACGTCACCCACCGCTTGCTGCACACACGCTGGCTGTTTGTGCATGTGCACGGCGTGCACCATCGCTCGCGCCAGCCCAGCCCCTGGGCGGCCTACGCCTTTCACCCGCTGGAGGCCTTGATCAACGGTTTGGTGGTGCCGCTGGCCTTGATGGTCGTGCCCATTCACTGGGTGGTGCTGCTCTTGTTTTCCTTGCACCAGATCGTGCGCAACGCGCATGGCCACGCGGCCGTGGAAACCATGCCGCGGGGTTTCACGCGCCACGCCTTGGGCCGCCACTTCACCACCACCACGCACCACCACCTGCACCATGAAACGGCGCAAGGCCACTACGGCTTGTGGTTCACCTGGTGGGACCGCTGGTGTGGCACCGAGCGCACCGACTACCACGCCCGCTTTGAGGCGGCCACACCGCCGCGCACGCCCGCTGTCAGCCCTTAGCCTAGCGTCGACAGCCTGAGGGATGGCGCTGGCGAACCTCAGGCCTTAGTCTGCGGACCCCTTGACGCCAGAGGCCTGCGATGAATCCTGCCCATGATCCTGCTGCCACCGTGGTGCCACGGGTGGCGGTGGTGGCCGTGCACGGCATTGCCGATCAGCGCCCTGGCGAGACCGGTCAAGCGGTGGCCGCGCAATTGGCGGCGGCCTGTCAGGGGCAGGTGCAAGCCCATGAACTGTTGCTCGGCGTGCCGCCGCTGGACCCGGCGCTGCCCTTTCGGCGTTGGGAGCCCAGGACATGGGTGCAACGTGCCTGGAAGTCACTGCGGCAGTCGTGGCGCAGTGACTTTCTCGACCCCGCGCTGGGCGCAGCGCCGGGTGCGGCAGAGCACCGCAACAGCGCGCGGGCGCCTTCAACGTCCAGCGCACCAACCGAAACGCAGCAGCAGGCTGACGTCGGTGTGCGCTTCACCGACTACCTGCTGGCCAAAGCCCACAGCCTTCGCCAGGGCCAGCCCGCCGTGCCGGCCAGCCCCACCCCAGTGTCGGTGCACACGGTGCGCGCAAGCGGCGTGCACGCCGAGGTGTTTGAGATGTACTGGGCCGACCTGTCGCGGCTGCCCGGCAGCGTGACCTCCATCGTGGCCGAGTTGTTCACGCTGCTGTTCAACCTGTCGCGCCTGGGCCTGGACGCGCTGTCCTTGCAAAACCACCTGCACGGGCCCAGCGAACTGCGGGCGGTGACGGGGCTGTACCGGTGCGCCGACTGGCTCTTTTCGCGGGTGCTGGCGCTGCTGGCCTTGCAGTTGATCTTGTGCGGCGTGGTGCTGGCCGGTGCCTTGCTGCTGCATGCACACCCGCAGGGCAGTGTCTGGGTGGTTTCAGCCGGCTTGGGCTTGGCCAGCGCTTCGGCCTGGGTCTTTTTGCTGCAGTGGCCGTGGCGCAAAGCGCTGTTGGCGGGCGCTGTGCTGACGGTTGGGGCCTGGTTCCTGTTCGACTCCAGTTGGGGCTACCTGTCGATGATGTTGCTCTGGCTGGTGCTGTGGGCGCGCATCTACCTGGCGCACCTGGCCTTTGCCGACCGGCGGTTCAGAGCCGTCTGGGGTCTGGGCCTGGTGATGGGGGCCCTGACCTTGGCCTGCGGCTGGGCTGCTGGGCGCGAGGCGGGCCTGCTGAGCGTGCAGGGTTGGCTGGACGCCGCCATGGGCGCCTTGGAAGCGGTGCTGCTCGCCCACGCCTTGCTCTGGGCGGCCATGGCCATGCTGATGGCCCTGACGGTGCCGGCCAGCGAGTGGGCGCGGTGGCGCGGCCGCCAACACGGGCGCGACCACAGCACCTTGTTGGTGACGGCCCGGCTGGGCTTGTTCACCTCGGTGGGCGCTTTTGCGGTCTTTCTGATGCTGGGCTTCAACCTCATGAGCTGGGCCCTGCAAGGCATGTTCGACGGGCTGATGTACTGGCCTTGGTGGTTTGACAAAGAAACCCCGCAAACGGCCTGCGCCTTTTTGCAGGCCCGAGCCGACCGCACTGCGGGCAGTTTTTCGCTGGTGGCGGTGGCGCTGCTGGGCTTGGTGGGCTTTGTCGCGCTGGTGTTCACGCCCAGCGTCTTGCGAGAGGTGCGGCTGGTGCAGGTGGGCAACGCCGAAGGTCTGGGCCTGTGGCTGAGCAGCGGATACCGCGCCATTGACCGCCTGGTGCGGGTGTGGGGCTGGTTGGTGGCCCCGGCCGCAGCGTTGATGGCCTTGGCTTTGGTGGCCGCCCAGGTCGACCGCCTGGGCTTTGTGGTCACGCTGCCGTGGCTGGAAGAGTTGATCCAGGGCAGCGACCACGGCATTCAGTCGGTGTCGTCCAAGTGGCTTTATGGCTTGTCCTTCGCCATCGCAGGCACCGCCGCGGGCTTGATGGCTTTGGGCAAGGTGGCCGTCAAGCAGCTGCAGGGCTTGCGCGCGCCGCTTGACGCGGTGCTGGACGTGGACAACCATTTCCGCGAGTTTCCCCGCCACCGCATCAGCCGCGTCCAGATCGTCGAGCGCTATGTGGCGCTGCTGGATCATTTGCGCCAGCAGGGCTTTGACCGCGTGGTCTTTGTGGCCCACAGCCAAGGCACCGTCATCACCGCCGAGTTGCTGCGCTATCTGCAGCAATGGCATCTGTTGGGCGACCCCTTGGCGGCGGTGGACCCCTCGCAGACCCCAGCAGCCCCTTTGGGCCAAACCGAGTCGCAGGTCAGCATGCCGGCCTTGCGCCGTTGGTTGGACGCTGTGCAGCCCTGCCTGCTGACCATGGGCAGCCCGCTGCGCCAGCTGTATGCCCTGCGCTTCCCCGCGCTGTACGCCTGGCCGGTGGACGATGTCCAGGACCGCAGCCACCCGGGCTGGACCGGTCCGCGGCCCTCAGAACTGGGCTTGCGCCACTGGAGCAATCTGTGGGGCAGTGGTGACTACGTCGGCCGTTGGCTGTGGGCCGCGCCCGGGCCGCGCACGCCGCAACCACTGGAGGTGGATGACATGCGCTACAGCGGCGATGTTCACCGCGGCTGCGACGCCCAAGGCGCCACCTGGCGCGACGCCTGCCTGGGCGTTGACGCGCACACCCACTATTTCGATGTTGACAAGGCCGATGTGCGGGCCGAATTGCTGGCGCTGGTGCTGAAGGCTGATTGAGTGGATGGACAGCACTTTGCCTTCAACAGACTGGCAGTTTGGGTTCGGGTCGGGCAGCGAGCGGCGCATGGCTGACCATCGATGGTTTGCCCGGTTCAGGCATGCCGACTGAGGTGGCGGCAGCCGCCATACTGCGCAACCCAACCGGCAGCGCCATGCATCTCGCCCTTTGAAGCTTCGTCCAGCACCCGCTCACCTGGTCATCCTGGCTGGCATGAGCGCTGCCCTGCATGTGGGCAAACTGCCGCCGGCCATCGCCGCCTTGCAACAAGCGCTGGGCATGGGCTTGCTGCAGGCCGGTTTTTTGTTGTCCTTGGTGCAGTTGGCCGGCATGACGCTGGGCTTGGCCCTGGGCGCTGTGGCCGATGGCCTGGGTGCCAGGCGCAGCATCTTGCTGGGTTTGACTACCTTGGGTGTGGCCAGCCTGTGGGGCGGTGCGACCGTTGGCATCACGCCATTGCTGATCTTGCGGGCTGTGGAGGGCTTTGGCTTCTTGCTGGTGGTCTTGCCCGCGCCGGGCCTGATCCGCAGCTTGGTGCCACCGCAGCGTTTGAGTGCCACACTGGGTTGGTGGGGCGCCTACATGCCCACGGCCATGGCGCTGGCGTTGCTGTGCGGACCCGTCTGGATAGAGACTCTGGGCTGGCGCGGCTGGTGGTGGGCGCTGGGGCTGGTCTCGCTGCTGATGGCCTTGGTGGTGTTGCGGTGGGTTCCACGGTCGCCGCCATCGCACCAGACGGCCGGCTCATGGTGGGCCACCTTGCGGTTGACGCTGGGTGCTGCAGGCCCATGGCTGGTGGCCGGTGTGTTTGCTTGTTACTCGGGTCAATGGTTGGCGGTGGTGGGCTTCTTGCCCACCATTTATGCCCAAGCCGGTCTGCCAGGTGCACAAGTGGCGCTGCTGACCGCGGCGGTGGCGGCCGCCAACATCGTGGGCAATGTGGCCGCGGGCCGCGCGTTGCAGCGTGGCGTAGCAGCGCCCAGGCTGCTCGTGCTGGGCTTCGCTGGCATGGCCTTGTCGTCGGTTGTGGCCTTTGTGCCAGGGGGCACAGCGGTGGAACTGCGCTACCTGGCCGTGCTGCTCTTCTCGGGTCTGGGGGGACTGATTCCAAGCACGCTGTTTTCTTTGGCTCTGCATGTGGCGCCGCATGATCGCTGCGTGGCCAGCACGGTGGGGTGGATGCAGCAGTGGTCGTCACTGGGGCAGTTTGCCGGCCCGCCAGCAGTGGCCTGGTTGGCGGTGCAGGTGGGCGGTTGGCAGTCCACCTGGTGGTTCACCTTCAGCTGTTGCGCCGTGGGTGTGGGCTTGACCTTGGCGCTGAGAGCACGTTTACGGCCGGTGCGTACTGCCACATAGAGCAGTTCATTCAAACAGCCCTGTGAATCGTTGCGCTCAGGGCGGCGCGCCTTGCAGCCAGGCCAGCGGCTCGGCCATCGCAGCTTCAAAGCCTTGCACCCACTGGCCTGCATGCAAACCGTCCATCAGCGCGTGGTGCACTTCCAGCGACAAAGGCATCCAGCGCCGGGCTTGCTCGCCAGCTCCCTCGGTGTCGATGCGGCCAAAAGCGACCTTCGGGATGGCATCTTCAAACGCCCCGTCACGGGCGTGCGTGAAGCTGGTGAAGTGCATCCAGGGCAGGGTGGTGAAGTGGATCAGCGCGTCGTCGTCCACGCGCGGCGAAAAGCCTTCGGCGCCAGCGCGCGCGGCATCCAGGGCAGCAGCGCCTTGGGCTGCAAACGCCGCAAAGTTGGGCACTTGCTGCAAATAGGCAAAGCCAAAACTCTGGTCGGCGCGCAGCACCGTGGTGCTGCCGTGCACAGCGTCCAGCACCACCACGCGCCCTTTCCGCAGGCGGTAGCGAAAGGGCTCGATGCGGTTGGCCAGCTGCAAGGCGATGAAGTGGCAGGCCAAGGTGATGCTGCCGAAACCCAACTGAGCCAAGGCGGGCTTCAGCGCGGTGACGTCCAGGCGCGTGCAAACGCTGAAGTGCGGTTTGGCAAAGCCGCGAAAAAACTCAAAGGCGCTGCGGCGGGGCCAGGTGGACAGGTCGAGTTCTTGAGCCATGCCGCATTCTTCACCAGCTGGGCTTTACAGTGACGCGCTGTTATTGAACCTGAGACTTGCAGATGTTGATCACCATTGAAGCGGGCGTGCAGTTGTTTGTGGACATCGAAGGCGCTGGCCTGGTACCGCACGGCGCCACCATGCGGGCCAAACCCACCTTGATCCTGCTGCACGGCGGGCCGGGTTACGACCACTCCAGTTTCAAGCCCATCTTCAGCCAGCTGAGCGACGTGGCGCAGATCGTCTACGTGGACCACCGAGGCCATGGCCGCAGCAGCCGCAGGCCAGCCGCCGAATGGACGCTGGACACCTTTGCCGACGACGTGGTGCGCCTTTGCGACGTTTTGGGCATCGTGCAGCCCATCGTGCTGGGGCAGAGTTTTGGCGGCTTTGTGGCGCAGCGCTATCTGGCGCGCCACCCGGCGCATCCGGCCAAGGTCATCCTGTCCAGCACCAGCCACCACATGGGCTTGCAGCGCAAGCTCGACATGTTTGAACGCCTGGGTGGTGCGGCTGCGCGCGAAGCCGCGCGCGCGTTCTGGACCGAACCCTGCGAAGCAAACTGGGCGCCCTACCAGCAGCTGTGCACACCGCTCTACAACACCCAAGCGCCAGCCGACCCTCAGGCGCGCGAGCGCACGGTGTTCAACACCGACATCCTCTTTGCGTCGGCCAGCGGCGAGCAGCGCACGATGCAGCTGCTGCCGGGCCTGAGCCGGGTGCAATGCCCGGTGCTGGTGATGGCCGGGGCCGACGACCCGGTGACACCTTTGGCTGACGCGCAAGAGATTGCAGCGGCCATTCCTAAACCTTGGGGTGAACTGGTGGTCTTCGAGCGCACCGGTCATGGTGCCTGGCGTGATCAGCCCGAAGCGGCCATGAGAGTGATCCGCGACTTCGTGACGTCTTGACGTCTTGAGTCCTAGCGCCAGCCCTGGCGCAGGCGCGCCTTCAGCCGGGTTCAGCAGCTCAACATGCGCGAACGCGAACGGATCAGTTCACGCGCCCGGTTGATGGCGTAGTGCATGGCCGCGTCAGGCGACGGCCATCGGTAGCCACAGGCCAGGCTGTCGTCGCGGTAGGCCTGCGGGTTGTTGCCCACGCTGCCGCGCACGCGGTTGACGATCAGTGCGGCGGTGTAGCCGTCACCCTGCTGCGCTTCCACCGCGCCGACGTAGATGCGGTAGTCGCCTTCGTGGCATTCGTTGAAGTGCATGCTGGGTTCCCTGTGCAATGCCCATCCTGGGCTGCGCGAATCATGGGCGAAGCTGCTGGCGCCTGCACTCGTCCTTCGGGGGGAACTGGGTTTCAGCCGTGCTTCAGTGGCCGATTCGAAGCCCGGCCCCAGGACTACAGCGGCCGATCGCTCTGCTGCGCCCGATAAAACCACTCGTGCCCCGGCAGCGCTGACACGTCGGGAAAGACGATGTAGCCAGCCTGCGGCGCGCGCACTTCGGTGCCGTCGGCGCGCACAGCGATCAGCTCGCCCTCGGCCAGTGGGTCAAAGCTGCTCCAGGTTTTGACAAAGCGGTCGCCCTCGTGGTGGCGGTCGATGACCTCGGCCAGCTGCAGGCATTCAAAGGGGCGTGCGGGTGGCGTCAAAGGGATGTCGGCCAGGCCCAGCAGCGCCAGGGTCTGGCGGATGGCGTGGTAGGCCACTTCAATGCCTTGCACGTCGTCGTGCTGGCCGCATTCCAGCGTGACGCCGTAGCCACCCTGGCTGCGCATGTACTCGGTGGTGCCTACGCCGTAGCTGGGGTCCTCGTGCACCGCGCCAGGTGTCAGGCCGCGCGCCTTGCGCTGAGCCACGCCGCCGGCATAACTTGGCATCCAGCCTTCGACCACGCGGCTGGGCCCCACGTGGGCGGCCAGCTGCGCTTCGGCCGCAGCGTGGGCAAAGGGCTCCAGCGTGCCGCGGTTGTCGGCCGGGCCGCGCATCACAAAGGGCTGGCCGGGGCTGCGAAAACTGTGCAGGTCCAGCAGCACGTCGTGTTCGGCCAGCCACTTGCACAGCACGCCCGCAATGCGGTCTTCAAAGTCTTGCGGCGTGGCGGTGGGCTGCAAGCGGCGGTTGAGGTTGCGGTCGCCCATGCGGCGCATGTGGTTGTAGGCCAGCGGGTTGCACACCGGCACGAAGGTGACGCTGCCGCGGATGATCTCGATGTCGCTGCCGTCAATCTCGGCCAACACGCGGCGTATGCCTTTGGTGCCAGCGGTCTCGTTGCCGTGCACCGCGCCAGTGACGATCAGCCGCGGGCCAGGCTGCAAGCCGGTTATGCGGTGGGCGCGCAGGTTGTGGTTGCTGATCATTCATCACCCCCGCACAGCATGCGGTGGGCGCGGGCATAACGCTCGTGCACACCGGTGATGACGTCGGCCGGCAGGTCCAGCGCGGCCTGCTCGGGGCCGCCGGTGACGCCAGTGGACGCCAACCAGTCGCGCAGCGGTTGTTTGTCCAGCGCGGTGATGCGGCCGGCCTTGAGTTCGTCGGCCAGCCAGAAGCGCGACGAGTCGGGCGTCAGGGCTTCGTCCATCAGCGTGAGCACACCGTTTTCATCCAGGCCAAATTCGAACTTGGTGTCGGCGATGACGATGCCGCGGGTCAGCGCGTAGGCCGCGGCGGCTTTGTACAAGCGGATGGCGGTGTCGCGCACCTCGGCGGCACGAGCTGTGCCGATGGTTTTGGCCAGTTGCTCGAAGCTGATGTTCTCGTCGTGGTCGCCCACGGCGGCCTTGGTGGCGGGCGTGAAGATGGGTTCTGCCAGCGGCTGGGTCATGCTCAGGCCGGCGGGCAGGGCCATGCCGCAGACGGTCCCGCTCTGGCTGTATTCCTTCCAGCCCGAGCCGGCCACATAACCGCGCACCACGGCTTCGCAAGGCACGGGGGTCAGGCGCTTGACCAGCATGGCGCGGCCCTGCACCTGGGGGGCTTCGTCGGCGGACACCACGCTTTCTGGGGCTTGACCGGTCAGGTGGTTGGGCACGATGTCTTTCAGGTGCTCAAACCAGAACAGCGCCATGTCGGTCAGCAGGCGGCCCTTGCCGGGCACGGGGGCTTTCATCACCACGTCAAAAGCGCTCAGGCGGTCGGTGGCCACCATCAGCAGGCGGTCGGTTCCGACGGCATAGTTGTCGCGCACCTTGCCTTGGGCCAAGAGCGGCAGGCTGCGCAGGTGGGTGGTGGCCACGGCGGGGCCCAAGGCGTTGAGGGCGGCGAGAGCGGCGCTTGGGGACGCGGAGTCGGTCATGGTGGGGCAGGGTCAACAGAAGGGGGTGAAGCGCAAACGGCTGTGAGGCATATTCACGGCTGCAGGGGCCTATTGTCCTCAGTTCGTGAGCGGTGCGCGCCGACGAGCGTCGAGGGACCTGCGCTGTGCGCTTGCAGGGCCTGCCGCTGAACCGGCTTGGTTCGCTGCGTTCAACAAAGCTTGACTCCCACGGATTTGCGTTCGTTTTCATCCATCCAAGTTGGTGCGCTACCTCGGCTTGCGGCGCATTGCGGTCTCTCGCCTGACGGTCCGTGGCGGGACGAGGGCAACGGGTACCGGGCTCCGCTCATGTCCCCCGGGACCGGCTTCGCCGGTCCCTCCTCCTAATACTTCGCTGCGCCCGGTACCCATCGCCCTCGTCCATCCACCATGGAGGCGGCCCAAGAAAATCGGCGCGCCACCGCTGGTGCCTGAGCGGGCGATTGGGGTGCCCTGCGGAGCGAAGTATTAGGAGGAGCGGCGGGCGAAGCCCGGCGCGGGGGACATGAGCGCAGCAGGGCACCCCAAGCGCTCGCGATCGCCGCAGAACGACCGCTACGCGCCGTCAGCTGCCCTATTCGCCCCAGAGTTCGACGCGATCGAAAGCAGTGTCGTGTCAGGCTTTCAACGCAACAGATCGTCTTGCAGAGTCAAGGTTCCTGCCGTGGCGTTCAGGGCCACCCGCACGCCCATGGGCAAGGGCTGATTCGGCGTGCCGTGGCCCGTCGGCCAGCCGCTTAACACGGGCTTGTTCAGGCTGCCCAGCATCTGCTGCAGCAGCGCCTCGGGATAGGTGGCATCGGTGAAGCTGCCCAGCACCACGCCGGCCACGGAGTCCAGCACCCCAGCCAAGCGCAGTTGCGTCAGCAGGCGGTCCACGCGAAACAGCTCTTCGTTGATGTCTTCCAGAAACAGGATGGCGCCGCGTGGGTTCCAGGCCCACGGCGTGCCCAGCAAAGCAGCCACCAGGCTGAGGTTGCCGCCGATCAACTGGCCTTGCGCCACGCCGCCTATGCGCAAAGCGCCGGCCTGCAGTTCAGGCGCCAAGACTTGCCCTGCTTTCAGCCCCTGGCGCAGCACCATCAGCAGTGCGGCTTCGTCGTCTTCGCGGCCGGCCTGGATCAGGTCCGAAGCCGGCATGGGCGCGTGCAGGCTGGGCAGGCCGTGCAGGGCCCACAAGGCGTGCAGCGCGGTGATGTCGCTGTAGCCAATCAAGAGCTTGGGGTGGCTGCGCAACAACGAGGTATCGATGGTGTCCAGCAGCCGCATGGTGCCGTAGCCACCGCGCAGGCAGTGGATGGCCGCCACCTCGTCGTCGGCCAGCGCTGCGTGCAGGTCGGCCAGGCGCTGCTCGTCGCTGCCGGCCAGGTAGCCGGTGTTGGCGTAGCAGCTGGGGTAAAGGCGCACCCGAAACCCCCAGCGGGCATACAGGGCCTGCACGGCGGGCAGCTTGTCGGCGGCCACCGGGCTGGCGGGTGCCAGCACGCCAATCAGGTCGTCGGGGCGCAGGGTGGGAAAGCTCATGACAGCTGCAGCATCAAGCGGTGGATGGCCGCGCCCAGCGCCGGCAGTTTCCAGGTGGTGGCGCAGCGCTCGTCGGGGGCGTAACGTTCGCCCAGGTTGGTGAGCACGGCCACGATGTAGTGCGCGTCGGAGGTCTTCACGATGCCGGCGTCAGAGGCGTAGTTTTCAGTGGTGCCAGTCTTGTGGGCAAAGGCGGGTGCGTCGGGCAGGCCCTGCACCCAGCCGGGCACGCCGCGCAGATGGCCCGAAGACAGGATTTCGTCCAGGGTCTGGCGTGCCAGCAAGCCGCGTAAACCGTCGCGTGTGGTGGCTTGCAGCAAGGGTGGCGTGTTGGCAGGCAGCCAAGTGGCAGGCGGCGCGTCGGCATCCAGCAGCCACAGCAGCCGTGCGGTGTCCCAAGCCGTCATGTGAATGTGGCCTACGCCCGAGCCTTGGCCGTTGCGCCAGCCGCCCGCAGCGGTGGTGCGGTTGAGTTGCAGCGTGGGCAAACCCAGCGCCTGGAAGCGTTGGTTCAGCGTATCGATCAGGCCCACGCGGTGCAGCAGGGCCACGCAGGTGTCGGTGGCGTCGTTATCGCTGACGGTGATCATCGGGTCCAGTGCGGGCAGCACCTCGGCCCAGCTGGCGCGGCCGGCGTCCACCGCCAGGCCTACGCCCACCGCCACCATCAACTTGAGCAGCGAAGCCGGGTAGGGCGCCACCAAGCGTTGCGGGCCGCTGCCGTGCAGGGTGCGCCAGCTCATGCGGGACCAGTCCGCGCCCGGCTGCCAGGCGATGGACGTGCCACCGGCGCCTTGTTGGTCAGCGTCAAAGCGCAGGTGCTGCACCGCACCGGCCAGCGAATCAATGTGGGCCGCCACACCGGCAGGGTGCTCGCGCGAGAACAGCACATTGGCCCAGCGTGGGGCGCGGCCCTTGGGAAAAGCCACCACGGCCAGGTCGATGCTGGGAAAAGCCTGCACCGGCTGACCGGCTTGCATCTTGTCTGGCGTGTTGCCAAAGTCTTGCAGGCGCACGGCTTGGATCAGGGCCTGCGCCAAAGGGGCGTGTTCGATGCTCATGGTGTGCATCTTCCCTCAAAAGAAAAGGGCCTCCGCAGAGGCCCCGGGTGAAGCATCGGCAACGGTGTTCAGCCAAACCTCAGCAAAAGCGGCTGTTGCCTGAACCGGTTGTCTTCAGAAGAACTTGTACTCCAGGCCCAGCAGGAAGGACCGGCCGCGTGGGTCGGCCACACGCGGCTCCCACGAGCTGCCCGAACCGGTGTTGGTGTCGTACGAATTGGCAAACGGCGGGTCGCGGTCCATCAGGTTCTTGATGCCGGCGCTCAGTGTCAGGTTCTTCACGCCGCTGTAGCTGACCGTCATGTTGTAGGTGACGTAGGGCGCCACGACGTAAGACCAGTCGCTGGGGATGAACTTGGTGCCGGTGGTGCCCACGCCCGGCGGCACGTAGCCGGCGTAGCCGCCCACGTAGCGCTGGCTGAAAGTGGAGTTCCAGTCGCCCATCGTGGCGCTGACAAAAGCGGTGTGCTTCCAGCGAATGCCCAGGTCGCTGGAGCGGGTGAACACGCCCACCTCACTGGCACCGAATGGCGTGTTGGTGAGCAGCCGCGACTTCTTTTCCATCAGATAGGAGCCGTCCAGCCCCGCCGCCACGCGCACCCCTTGCAGGTTGGTGTTGGCACGCAGGCTCAGCTCCAGGCCCTTGGTGCGTGTTTCACCGGCGTTGACCCAGCGGGTGTCGATGGCGACGATGTTGTTGTTATTGTTTGGATCGCGCAGGAACTTGTCGGCGAACAGCGCGTAGTTGGCCAGCAGGGTGGCCAGCGTAGGGCTCAGGATGGTGCCTTCGCGTTTGATGTCCCACCAATCCAGACTGGCGCTGAACTCAGCCACCGGTTGCCAGACCACACCAAAGCCACTCATCTTGGCTTTTTCAGGCCCCAGGTCGGGCCTGCCACCAAACAAGGTACTGAAGGTGATGGCATTGCAGGGTGAACCTGGCGTGGCGTCAACCGCGCCGCTGGGGCAGCGCAAGGGGTCGACCACACCGGCGCCGGTATTGGGCGTGATGGTCACGCCGTTGTAGAGCTGGTTGAACGTAGGCACCCGAAAGCCGGTGCTGTACGAGCCTCGAAGCAGCAAGCTCTCGACGGGCACAAAGCGCATCGAAACCTTGGGGTTGGTGGTACCGCCAAAGCCGGTGTACTCGTCATGCCGTGCCGAGAGGTTGACTTCCAGGCCCTTGATGACCGGCACGATGACCTCGCCATACACCGCCTTGATGTCGCGCTTGACGCCCGTCAGGCCGTTGATGGTGTCAAACGGGGCATTGAAGACCCACTTGTTGATGTCGGTGTTGGGCGCCGCGTCGAACTTGTACTTTTCGCTGCGGAAGTCGGCGCCCACTGCGGCTAGCACCTCGCCGGCCGGAAGCTTGAACACCGGGCCCGACGCGGTGGCGTCAATTTGGTCCATGGTGAACTTGCCGCCGTACAGCACCGTGCCACGGGCCGAGACCGCCTCCAGAGCGGCCATGGCTGCGGGCGTCTGGCTCTCACCGGCCAGCAAGAAGGGGTTGAGGGTGCCGTTGTTGATGAGGTTGGCAAAACCCTGCATGTAGTGGTAGCCGCCCCCCAGCGTGGACTGGCTCTCGCTGGTGGCGCGCGACGCGCCCACGCGGTAGTCCCAGTTGGCCAACAGGCCCAGCGGGCCGTCCACGGCCAACAGGATGCGAGCGGTGTCGGTCTCGGTTTCAATCTCACGCTGACCGCAAACCATGCAGCGCCAACGGAAAGCGATGGGAAAGCCATTGTTGGCAGCCAGCGCGGGCACAAAGGCCACCAGTTGGTTGTAGACCCGTGCATAGCCCGCACCGGTGCTGGGATAGGCCAGGTTGGCGAAGGGGCTCGGTACGCGGTTGGGCAACTGCAAATTGGCCGGGTTGTCCAAGGCGATGGTGGCGTTGCTGGCCCCGCTGGAAATCTGGTTTTCAGAGAAGCTCTTGGCCGACTCCGACTTGCCCAGCACCAGTTCGCCCGTTAGCTGGTGCTGAGCCAGCTTGAAGGTGCCGCGGGTGACCAGGCTGGTGTTCTTGACCGGCTGCTGAATCACCGCCGACTTGCCGGTGTCCCAGGCGCAGCCATATTGCGCGGCCGCACCGGCCGCCCAGATCGCTTCGCTGTAGGGGCCGGTGTTGGGTTGGGTGGCGCAGCCGGCGCCACCGGGTAGGTCCAGCACGTTGATGCCGTTGGTGGTGGTACCGCCAATGAGCGGGCCGGTGCCGTTGCCTGCTGGGGTGGCGGCGCCACCGGGGCGGGTCATCAGCGTGGGCGTGGCACTGTTGACGGCAAACAGCGTGGCAAAGGGCGTGCCCCGGGTGTCTGGCGACAGGCCGCGGTTGGGCTGGAACGTGTTGACAAAATCGCGGTCGGCGCCAGTGAGCTTCTTGGCCTCGCTGACCGCCAAGGTCGCCAGCACATTGAAGCCGTCGGTGGCAAGGTTGCCCCAGCCGCCCACCACCGACGCGCGGTGGATGTTGCCGCCACCTTGTTCGGTGATGTCGGCGTTGGCCGCGGCGCGCAGGCCGGTGAAGTCGGTGCGCATGATGAAGTTGATGACCCCGCCAATGGCGTCGGTGCCATAGGTGGAGGAAGCGCCGTCCTTCAGGATCTCAACGCGCTCAATGGCCGCAAATGGAATCTGGTTCAGGTCCACCGTGCCGCCGTTCAGGCCATGTGCGGCCACGCGGCGGCCGTTCAGCAAGATGAGTGTGGCGTTGCTGCCCTGGCCGCGCAGGTTGGCCGATGTGGCGCCGTTATTGCCGCGTGCCTGACCGCTGACCACGTCACCGTTGCTGGCCAGGTTGTCCAGCCCATTGCCATTGACGCTGAGCACCGAGATCAGCTGCTCTGCGCTGCTGATGCCTTGGCGGTCGAGTTCGGCGCGGCTGATGGTCTGGACCGGTAGCGAACCTTCGGCCTGGATGCGCTTGATGCTGGAACCGGTGATCAGCACACGCTGGTCAGATTGGGCCTGCACATGGGTGGCCAGGCCCAGCAGGGTCAGGCTGGTGACCAGGACGTTGAGCTTCATTCGCGGGACTCCTCGGGGTGATAGTTGGATGGTGCTGTGCAGCCGCTGCCTGTTGCTGAGGCCACACGATCTCAAGCAAGAAACAGTCTCACACAGTTTTGACCGCTGACCCGGCCAGACCCATACGGGATAACCAGAGCGCGGCTTTCAGACAACAGCCTCGCGCAACGGCCTGCGGCAAAGCGCTGCACCAAACCGTGTGAACATCCGGCGATGAGCGCAGCCCTGAGCCCCACCACGCCCTGGCGCTGGATCCCCACGCTGTACTTCGCCCAAGGCCTGCCCTACGTGGTGGTGATGACGCTGAGCGTCGTGATGTACAAGAACCTGGGCGTGTCCAACACCGACATCGCGCTCTACACCAGCTGGCTCTACCTGCCCTGGGTCATCAAGCCGCTGTGGAGCCCGCTGGTCGACCTGCTGGGAGCCAAGCGGCGCTGGATCGTGGCCTTGCAGTTTGCAGTGGGCGTGGCCTTTGCGCTGGTGGCGTTGACCTTGCCAGCACCCCAGTTCTTGCAGCTGACCTTGGCCATGTTCTGGCTGATGGCCTTTGCCTCAGCCACCCACGACATTGCCGCCGATGGTTTCTACATGCTGGCCTTGCCGCAACGCACCCAGGCGGCTTTTGTGGGGGTGCGCAGCACGTTCTACCGCCTGAGCATGTTGGGTGGCCAGGGCGGTCTGGTGTACCTGGCGGGCTGGCTCACCGAACGCCACGGCAGCCTTGTGCTGGCCTGGACCTGGGTTTACGGCTTGCTGGCCGCGGTGTTTGCCGGTGCGGCGCTGCTGCACCTGTGGTCACTGCCCAGGCCTTCACAAGACGGCCCGGTGCCGCGCAGCGCCACCTTCTGGGCCGATTTCTTGAAGGTCTTTGCGGCCTTTTTTGCCAAGCCCGACATGCTGCGTGTGCTGGCTTTTCTGCTGCTGTACCGCTTTGCCGAAGCGCAGTTGCTCAAACTGGTGACGCCATTCTTGTTGGACAGCCGTGCCGCCGGTGGCCTGGGCCTGCGCACGCAGGACGTGGGCATTGCCTACGGCACGGTGGGTGTCATCGCGCTCACGGTCGGTGGGCTGTTGGGCGGCTGGGTCATTTCACGTGGCGGGCTCAAGCGGCTGCTCTGGCCGCTGATGATCTGCATGCACCTGCCCAATGTGCTGTTTGTCTGGCTGGCGCTGGCGCAGCCCAGCAGCGTGGTGCTGGTGAGCGCGGCGCTGGCGGTGGAGCAGTTTGGCTACGGCTTTGGCTTCACCGCCTACATGGTGTTCATGCTGATGGTGGCCGGCGGTGCCGATGGCTCGGCGGTGCACAAGACCGCGCACTATGCGCTGTGCACCGGCTTCATGGCACTGGGCATGATGTTGCCCGGCATGTGGGCCGGCTGGCTGCAAAGCCAGCTGGGCTATGTCAACTTCTTCATTTGGTGTTGCGTGGCCACGGCTGCTTCGTTTGCTGCCGCAGCCTTTGTGCGCATCGACCCCAGCTTCGGGCGTCGGGTCGAGTGAGGGGCGCCTGCAGAGTGCAGGCGCCTCGTGTCCTCAGCGCTTGGCCAGCAAACCGCCCAGCATGCCCACCAAGTCGCCCATGCCGGCACCACCTGCCTGCGCACCTGGCGCCGCGCCACCCTGGCCGCCCAGCAAACTGCCCAGGATGCTGCCGATGTCGCCCTGCGGCACTTGGCCTTGTGGCGTGAGCTTGTCCACCACCTGGGGCAGCATCTGGCTGAGTTGGCCGAGCAGGTCGCCCTGGTTGATGCCGAGCTGCTTGGTCAGGCCGCTGATCATGTCGCTGCCCAGCACGTTGCCCAATTGGTCGGGCGCGATGGCCTGGTTTTCACCGGTGCCGACCCACGAATTGGCCACGTCGCCCAGGCCGCTTTGCTGCATCTTGTTGACCAGGCCAGCCAGGCCGCCCAGGCCGCCGCCCTGACCACCGCTTTGGCCGAGCATGCCGATGACGGCACCCAGCAGGTCGGCCTGGCCATTGCCGCCACCTTGTTGTGATTGACCGAGTGCGCCGATGACAGAACCGAGCAAGCTCATGGGGATCTCCTGAAGGGGTGGCGTGATGAAAGCGTGGGGACGCTGGAAACCGCGAGTGTGGTCTATAGAGCGTGCATTTCACCCATGCCCTGGGATGGGTAGGCTCAATCCCAGCCAGGCCAGCACCGCCAGCGGCGCGGTTTCGGCGCGCAGCACGCGCGGGCCCAAATCGGTGGGCACAAACCCGGCTGCCAGCGCTGCGGCTTCTTCGTCGGGCGTGAAGCCGCCTTCGGGGCCGCTCAGCGTGAGCAGGGTGGTCTGCGGTCGCGTTCGTTCAGCGGGTGCTTGCGCGCCGGGGGCCAGGCTCAGCAGCCAGCGCTCGCCCGCATGTGGGCGGGTCAGCCATTCGGTCAGGTTCGCGACCGGCGCCACTTGGGGCACCACGGCCCGGCCGCATTGCTCACAGGCGGCCTGTGCCACGGCTTGCCAGTGGGCTTGTTTGCGTTGGGAGCGTTCACCGCTCAAGCGCAGCACCGAGCGCTCGCTGTGCAGAGGTTGAATCAGGCTGACGCCGAGTTCGGTGGCTTTTTCCACCAGCACGTCCATGCGTTCGTTGGCCGGCATCACGGCGGCCAGCGTCACCGCCACGGGTAACTCGCGCTGCACAGCGCTGGCCGCGCCCACCAGCACCTGCACGTCGCGCCGGGTGACCGCCAGCACGGTGGCGCCCCAGTCGCTGCCGCTGCCGTCAAACAAGGTCAGGTGGTCGCCGGGCTGCACGCGGCGCACCATCGCGTGGCGGGCCGCGCCTTCGGGCAGCGGCAGCTCAAGGCCCGTGATCAGGGGCAAGGGCACAAAGAGGCGCATGGTCAAGCAGCCAGCAGGGCTTCAACCGCCAGCGCCACGCCTGCCAGCGCAGCGTCGTGGCCGCCGGGGGCCGACAGCATCAGGCCCACCGGCAAGCTGCCCGGGGCGTGGCAGGGCAGCGTGAACGAGCAGCCGTCCAGGAAGTTGATGGCAAAGGTGTTGCGCAACAGCAGGCCGTTGGCCTTGAAGAAGGCGTCGTCGCTGGCCAGCAGGTCGGCGATGGGCGGGGCCAGCAGCGGCACGGTGGGGCAGATCAGCGCGTCAAAGCCGCGCAGTTCGGTTTGCATGCGCTCGATCCAGTCGCGGCGGCGTTGCTGCATGGTGATGTAGTCGGCCGCACTGACGCCGTCGCCCAAGGCCACGCGCTGTGCCACGCGGTGGTCAAAGCGTTGCCGTTGGGTTTGCATGTCATGGCGGTGGGTGGCCCAGGCTTCAACGGCCGAGAAGCCGCCGGGGGCGTTGATCTGCGTGATCTCGGCCAGTTGCGGCAGTGGCAGATCGATGAGCTGCGCACCGGCCACTGAGAGCTTGCTCAGCGCCGCAGAAAAAGCGCTGGCTACCTCGGGTTGCAAGGCGTCCAGCATCAGCGTCTGCGGCAAGGCCAGCCGCAGGCCCCGCACACCCGCATGGCCACGCAGTGGCACTGTCAGCGGCGTGCCCGACAGCACGCCGTCCACCAGCAGGCAGTCGGCCACGCAACGCGACATCGAGCACACCGTGTCCAGCGTGAACGACAGCGGAAAGGCGCCCTGCAAAGGTGTGCGTGCCTGCGTGTTCTTGAAGCCCACCAGCCCGCACAGCGCGGCCGGGATGCGGATGGACCCGCCGGTGTCTGAACCCAGCCCCGCCACCGCCAAGCCCAGGGCCACCGAGACAGCCGCGCCAGAAGAGGATCCGCCAGGAATTCGCGCCACCGCTGTGTCACGGGGGTTGCGCGGCGTGCCGTGGTGTGGGTTGATGCCCACGCCCGAAAAGGCGAACTCGCTCATGTTGGTCAGGCCCGTGATGGCCGCGCCAGCTGCACGCAACCGAACCACGGCTTCGGCGTCTTGCAAAGCGGCTGGTCGCCCTTGGCGCAGCACCGAGCCGGCCATCGTGGTGCGCCCGGCCACGTCGTAGAGGTCTTTCACCGTTACCGGCAGGCCGGCCAGTGCCCCCAAGGGCCGGCCTTGCGCCACAGCTTCGTCGGCCCGCTGTGCAGCGGCCAGCGCGGTTTGGTCGAAGTGAGCGGTGAACACGTGGTCGGCGGCCGTCGCGCGGCTGCTGTCCAGCACCTCTTGCACGAGGGCCTGATGGGCACCACTGCGCGTCAAGTTGGAGCGCAGGGTCTGGATGGTGGGCAGCATGGTGTTGGGGTGATCGAAGCGGGGGTTCAAGGGTGGCTTGCAGGCATTCTGAAGCATGGCACCCCCCGGGTCGCGGGGGGCAGGTGTTGGCGGCTGAGCCCTTCGCGGCGAAGGGCCTGCGTAGTTGGATGTCACGTCACCACGCGTTCACCCTTTACCAACTGGGAACCCCCATGAAACCAACCCTCACGCTGATCCTGACCTGCCTGGCCACCTGGGGCCTTGGCTCCCAGGTGCAGGCCGCGCCCGTCATCTCGCCCTTTGCGGCCGACCTCAGCGCCGGCAGCTACAGCTCCGACAGCACCCACCCCAGCACCACGGTGCAGTCGGTCTTCAACGGGGGTTACTGGAATTCGGGCACCTGGGGCACGCACTGGGTGCAGGCCGACATGGGCACGGCACAGACTTTGAGCCAGGTGATCCTGACCATCGGGCTGCTGCCTGAAAACGTGACCTGGCAAAACGTCTACCTGTCAGACACACCCATCGGCACCAGCTGGGGTTCGCTGACGCCGGTGGCCAGCCGCACGGGTTTCACCAGCACCTACCAACAGTTTGTGTTGAACTTTGCTGCCACGTCGGGCCGCTACCTGC
>JAYTVT010000027.1:0-24048 GCA_043743835.1 Betaproteobacteria bacterium | reverse complement strand
GCCACGCATTGGGCGGCGGGCTGGAACTGGCCCTGGGCTGCCATGCCCGTTTGGCCATTGACGACCCGCGGCTGAAGATCGGCCAGCCCGAAGTCAAGCTGGGCCTGCTGCCCGGCGGTGGCGGCACCGTGCGCCTGCCGCGCCTGGTGGGCATCCAGGCCGCGCTGCAGATTTGTGGCGAGGGCGCCGACATCAGCCCGGCCAAGGCCCACAGCATGGGGCTGCTCAGCGGCCTGGCCAAGGACCGTGACGACCTGATGGCCCAGGCCCGCGCCTGGATCCTGGCCAACCCCAAGGCCAAGCAACCTTGGGACGTGCCCAAGTTCAAGTTCCCGGGTGGCGACAGCAGAAGCCCGGCCGTGGCGCAGCTGTGGATGGTGGCGCCGTCGGTGGCGTCGGCCAAGACACAGGGCAACTTGCCTGCCGTGCAGCACATCATGAGCAGCATCTTTGAGGGCGGCCTGATGGACTTTGACTCGGCCAGCGTGGTCGAGAGCCGCTACTTCGCCGCCTGTGTGATGTCACAGGAATCCAAGAACATCATCAACACGCTGTGGTATCAGCTCAATGCGATCAAGAAGGGTGCTTCGCGGCCCGCTGGCAAAGCACCGGCCAAGGTCAAAAAAATGGGCATCCTGGGCGCTGGGATGATGGGCGCGGGCATTGCTTATGTGTCGGCAAAGGTCGGCATCGACGTGGTCCTGTTGGACACCAGCGCCGAGGCCGCCGAGCGTGGCAAAGCTTACTCCCAGGGCCTGCTGGACAAGGCGGTGAAGAAGGGCCGCAGCACCGCCGAGAAGCGCGACGCACTGCTGGCGCGAATCACGCCCACCACCGACTACGCCGCGCTGCAGGGATGCGACCTGGTGATCGAAGCGGTGTTTGAAGACCGCGCCATCAAGGCCGACGTGACCCGCAAGGCCGAAGTTGTGCTGGCCGCCAGCAGCGTGTTTGCATCCAACACCAGCACGCTGCCCATCACCGGCCTGGCCCAGGCCAGCCTGCGCCCGGCGCAGTTCATCGGCCTGCATTTCTTCAGCCCGGTGGACAAGATGCCGCTGGTGGAAATCATTGTCGGCAAGGACACCGACAACACCACGCTGGCGCGCGCCTTTGACTACGTGCTGCAAATCGGCAAAACCCCCATCGTTGTCAACGACAGCCGCGGCTTCTACACCAGCCGGGTGTTTGGCACCTATGTGATGGAAGGCATCGCCATGCTGAAAGAAGGCGTGCACCCGCGCAGCATCGAGATGGCCGGCCTGCAGGCGGGCATGCCCATGCCACCCCTGGCGCTGCAGGACGAGGTGTCGCTGTCGCTGGGCATGCATGTGGCCGATCAAGCCAAGAAGGACCTGGCCGCTGAAGGCAAGCCCTATGCAGAACACCCTGGCATGGCGGTGGTGCGCCAGCTCTGCGAAATCGGCCGCGTGGGCAAGAAGGTGGGCAAAGGTTTTTACAACTGGTCTGAAGACGGCAAGGTCTTGTGGCCAGAACTGAAGCAGCACTTCCCGGTGGCCGCGCAGCAACCGGCACAACAAGAACTGATCGACCGCCTGATGTTTGCGCAAGCCAACGAGGCCGCCCGCTGCTACCAGGAAAAGGTGCTGCGCTCGGTGGCCGACGGCAACATCGGCAGCATCTTCGGCTGGGGATTTGCGCCGTTTCACGGTGGCGCGCTGCAGTTCATCAACGCCATGGGCGCAGCAGCATTTGTGAAACGCTCACGCGAGCTGGCGGCCCAGTTCGGCTCACGCTTTGAGCCGGCGGCCGTGGTGGTGCAGCAGGCCCAAAGCGGTGGCCGTTTCAGCGACTGAACTGCAAGCCGCCCGCGCGCTGTTGGCACCAGCGCTGACGCAGCGCGGCGGTCTTTGCGTGCTGACCGGCGCAGGCATGAGCGCTGAAAGTGGCATCGCCACCTTTCGCGATGCGCTGACCGGCTACTGGGCTCAGTTCGACCCCATGTCCCTGGCCAGCGAAGAGGGCTTTCGCGCCAACCCCCAACGCGTGTGGGATTGGTACGCCGAACGCCGCACCGGTGTGCAGCAAGCCCAGCCCAACGCCGGCCATCGGGCGCTGGCCGACTTTGCGCAGCGTCAACCGGGCGTGCTGACGCTGGTCACCCAGAACGTTGACGACCTGCACCAGCGCGCTGGCAACACCGACGCCATCCAACTGCACGGCGACATCCTGGAAGACCGCTGGCTGGACACCTGCAGCCGCCACGCGCGGGGTGGCAACGTCTGCGACCCCCAGTGGGCCGAAGCCGGGCACCCGCCGCGCTGCGCCGACTGCGGCAACCCGCTGCGGCCCGGCGTGGTGTGGTTTGGTGAACCCTTGCCGCTGCGTGCCATCAACGCGGCCGAAGCTGCCGCTTCGCAGTGCGCGGTGATGCTGGTGGTGGGCACATCCGGTGCCGTGTGGCCCGCCGCTGGGCTGGCCGGGCGCGCTCGTCGCCATGGGGCCCAGGTGATCATCGTCAACCCCAGCAGCAGTGACATTGACGACGAAGCGCACCAGCGACTGCAAGGCACCGCAGCCGAGGTGATGCCGCTGCTGCTGGCTTAAACAGCAGTCGGCCAACCGCCAAGCGCGCGGGCTGACGCGGCTGACTTCAGGATCACCTTGCGGGTGGGCGCGACGCACGGACTCAAGTTACACCCCTTTCCAGCCGACAACGTGGCCTTGACCACGGCTTTGGGCTGCACCACCGCAGACCACGGCGCCCACCCCATAGATAGGCCGGAGGCCAACCATGTTGCAGTCACTGCTGGACCGCTGGCGAGGCAAGGCGCCCGAGGCCGCGCCGCGCCCACCGTCGGCCCCGGAGCCAGTGGCGCGTGACAAGCCGACCCCGCCACCAGCAGCCACTGTGCAGGAACCGGCTGCGGCCGCAGCCACGGTAGGCGCCAGGCGCGCGCTGGTCGACCAGCGCGGCCGCGTTGTTGGCTATGAATTCAGTGTCGGCCCCGCACTGCTGCAGCGGCTGCAGCAACGCCCCGACAGCGTGGCCATGAAGGCTCATTTTCATGCCTTGCTGGCCGGCATGCGCCTGGGTGCGGCGCAAAGCGGGCTGGCGTATGCCGAGGTCCCGGCGGCGTGGCTGGGCCTGATTGAACCGGGCCTGGCCAAGGGCTTGCACCTGGGCTTGGTCCCCGCTGCCGCACAGCCCGACTCGGCCGCTGCCTCACAGGCGCTGAAAACATGGCGCGCAGCCGGTGCGCAATTGGGATGGCCTGAAAGCTCATCGGCCATGGTGGCTTGGGGCCAGCCCGACTTCTGCCTGCGCCCGGGCGGTGCTGGCGAGGCATCGTCCGCGCCCATGGCACCAACCCAAAGTCGCCCCTGGGTGGCCCCCGATGAGCCCGATGTCGACGCGCTGGACGCTGCTTTGGCGAGCGGAGCACTCTGGGCTGGCTGCAGCACCCGTTTTGCTTCGGAGCCGCGCCACGCCAAAGCCTTGCCCATGCCCACCCAGGCCTTGATGCGCTTGCTCAACCGGCTGATTCGCGACGACGATACGGCTGAAATCGTGGACGAGATCAAGCGCGACGCAGCGCTGTGCGCCCGCTTGCTGCAGCACCTGAACAGCGCCGGCGTTTCGGGCAAGCGCGGCCTGGAATCGATCGAGCAGGCAGTGTCGGTGCTGGGCCGCAATGCGCTGTACCAGTGGGTGGCGGCGCTGTTGGTGCGCCAGTCCAGCGCCCGCCCGGCTGCCAGCTCGATGCAGGCGCTGGCCTTGGCCCGCGCGCGTTTGCTGGAGTCGCTGGCACGCGCCGCCGGCGAGGCCTCACCGGGCAGCTTGTATGTGGTGGGCCTGGCTTCCGTGCTGCCACAGCTGATGGGGGCCAGCCTGGCCGACGTGCTGGCCGGCCTGAGCCTGCCAACCGACGCCGAGCGCGCCCTGCGCCACCGTGAGGGGCCCTGGGGTCACTACCTGGACCTGGCCGAGGCACTGGAGGCACCCGACCTGAGCGCCGTGCAACGCTTGTCGGGCCCAGCTGGCGGCCTGCAGGCCGCCATGGCGTTGTCGGCTCAGGCCTGGCTGGCGCACTGAGGCACCCAGGTCGGCTGGGCAATGCCTGGTTACCAGGGGCGAGCGCATTCATCTGCCTCTGCCACGCGCCGCCGGCACGGTGAGGCGCTGAAGTTCAACCGAATGCCGCCCTAGTCCGCCAAGCCGTACTTCTTGGCGTTGTTGGCGACGATGGCCGCAGCAAGGACCTTCGGCACGTACTCCCGGGTCTCTTCGGGCAACAGTTTCAGCCGGTAGAGGTGCCAGAAGTCTCGCTTGTCCTTGCGAAAGCCACCAGGGTCTTGCGCCACCTGGCGCAGCGCCCGCCGCACGCCGTTTTCGCCGCGGTTGTAACTGGCCAGCACGAGCATGAAGGAGTCTTCACCAAACTCGGACAGCAGCCGCGCCAGGTGTTGCGCGGCGGCCTTGGTTTGCTTCTGAGGGTCTTTGCGTTCGTCGATGTCGCTGTTCACGGTCAGGCCCAGTGACAGCGCGGTGCTCGTCACCATCTGCCACAGCCCGGTGGCGCCAGCACCGCTCTGGGCGTTGGGGTCGAAGCCCGACTCCACCCAGGCGATGTAAGCCATCTCTTCGGGCAGACCCAGCGCGCCAAACTCTTTCAGGATGGTGGGCCAGTGCTGCAGCTTGCGGCCGTAGGTCACCCTGCGGTTGCCGGCTGAAGCCAGCGCATCGATGTGGAACTGCAGCCGCTCGCGGAAGATCGGCGGGATGGTGTAGGTCGAGGCATTGAACTTGGCGAGGATCTTGCGGATGTCACGATCGAGTTCATCGCCCCCAGCCTGCAGCTGCGCGGCCCGCGCTTCGTCTTTGTTCTGCAGTTCTTTCAGGGTGCTCTGGGCTGAGCCTGTCAGCGAGGCAAGCTTGTCTTCCAGGGCCGCCAGCCGCACCGGATCGGTCTCGTCGCGCATGCGCTCCTGCACCGACTGAATCTGCGCGTCGATGTAGGTCTTGGCCTCCACCAGTTGGTCGATTTCACGCTGCTGGAAGTAGACCACGCCGCTCAACACGCCAATGACGATCAGCGCCCAACTGACCACAGCAGCCAACACCTTTGACCAGCGGATGTTGGCGCGGGTGGTGACGGCCGCGGTGGCCCTGTTCATCGCCTGGCCCAGGATGATCACGGTGTCGCCCGAACTCTGACCGCCGCGCCGGGCCCGGCGCTCGGCCACTTCGCGCGCGGCCTGGTCGGCCACCTGGTGCGCGCCGGTGTCGCTGACACCGGCCTTGAGGGCTTGGGCCAATCGCTCGGCGTCTTTCTGCGCGTCGTAGGAGGGCGGCGCCGCGAGCGGCGCCATTGTCCGTGTGTCGTGCGTGCCGGTGTCTGGCCCGGGCGCAGCCTCACCTTCGGTGATTTCGATCTCAATCTCGACTTCGGGCCCGCTGGGTGGGCCGAAATGAACCCGGTCGCCCGACTGCAGCGCCTGCTTGGTGATGCTGCGGCCGTTGAGCCATGTGCCGTTGGTGGACCCTGTGTCGACCAGGACGTAGCCACCCCGCTCAAAAACGATCTGCGCATGGTGCGTGGAGACCGGCGCGTCCTGCGGGTCGGACAAACGCAGCTCGGCGCTGGCGCTGCGGCCAATGCGCAATGGCCCTCGCCCATGGCTGAACGTGGTTCCGCTGCGGCTTCCCGAGACGAACTTCAGGCGTATCACCCTAACTCCCCAACAACGCAGTCAAGTCGGGCTAGTTTTGTGGCTCGCCGTCCACGTCCACCACACGGCAGGTGTTGCCACCTGTGGGCTCCACTTGTGCGCAGCGCGCCAGTGCGACTTGGCGCGCTTGCTTTTCCGAAGCCGCGCCGATCACCCAAGCATGCGCGCCTGAGCTGGCCACCGCAAAAGCTTTGTGCCAGGCCGCGGGCCAGTACTGCTGGCGGTACTCCTGGGCCGCTTTGGGGCTCAAGGGCTGCAGCAGTTCTTCATCGGCCAATGGGCTGGGTGCCGGGGGCACAACGATGTCGACCACCGCTGGGGTGTAGCCCGCGCCGGGCTTGGTCTGCATGTGAGCTTCGGGCTGCACCTGTGCCGTGAGCACAGCCGGCTCCGCCAACGCGCCTTCGCGGCTTGCCAGCCACACCCCCGCCAACACCAGCGCACTGGCACCCAGGCCCAAGGCCGCCAGGTGCGGGCGCGCAAGGGGCCAGCGCACGGTGCGCAAACGCGCCAACTTCGCCAGCCAAGCCGAGCTGAGTGGCGGCGCTGGTGGCGCGATCGCCGTCGCCTGGCGCGACATCGGCTCGGTGCGCAGCACGGCGCCCATCTTGGCAAAGCGGGTGATCTGGCGCGCCGCGTAGGCCGCGTCCACCTGCTGCTTGAGCACGATGTGCTTTCCCGAAAAGAGCCGCTCGGTGTTCTTGTGGCTCAGCTTGAGCGCTGCCGCCACCGCTCGGCGCACGGTCTGCGGATCGTGTCCCGGAAGGATCTTGCCGCTGAAGACCAATCGCAAGCGCAGGTCGTGGGGTGCTTTGGCCATGGTGCACGAACTGTAGCGGGCGGCTTCACCGTCTGCCACAGGGCTGGTGGCTGGGGTTTACAAGCTTGGCAAGACGCTGCCCTTGCATTCACCAAAGCCGATGCCACGTGCGCCATCTGCCGTGCAGCGTCCACGCAGGATCAGCGTATCGCCATCTTCCAAGAAGGTGCGTTGTTCGCCAGAACTCAGCGTGATGGGCTGCTTGCCGCCCTGGCTCAGCTCCAGCAGCGAACCGCCTTGCTCGGGCTCAGGCCCCGACAGCGTGCCCGTGCCCAGCAGGTCGCCGGTGCGCAGGTTGCAGCCACCCACGGTGTGGTGGGCCACCAGCTGCGCCAGCGTCCAATAGGCCGCGCTGGCGTAGTTGCTGCCGCCCAGGCGGTCGCCCGGGTGCTTGGCCTTTTGCATCTGCGCGGTCTGCAGCCAGGCTTCCAGCTCGATGCTGATGGCGCCCCGTTGCCGGTTGGCTTCGCTGTCCAGATAGGGCAAGGGCTGCGGATGGCCGGCGGGCCGGGTAAAGGGCTGGCGAAACGGGGCCAGCGCTTCCATCGTCACCACCCAAGGCGACACCGTGCTGCCGAAGTTCTTGCTCAGGAAGGGCCCCAGCGGCTGGTACTCCCAGGGCTGGATGTCGCGCGCGCTCCAGTCGTTGAACAGCACCAGGCCAAAGAGGTGGTCTTCGGCCTTGTCCATGCCAATGCGCTGGCCCAGTTCATTGCCATGGGCCACAAGCGCGCCCAGCTCCAGCTCATAGTCCAGGCGCCGGCTGGGCCGCAGCGCGGGCTCGGCCGCATCGACCGCCTTGATCTGGCCCAAGGGCCGGTGCAGCGCCTGGCCGCTGACCACGATGGACGAGCTGCGGCCGTGATAACCGATGGGCACCCACTGGTAGTTGGGCAGCAAGGGGTTGTCGGGCCGGAACATCTTGCCCACCGTGGTGGCGTGGTGGATGCTGGTGTAGAAGTCGGTGTAGTCGCCAATAGCGCAGGGCAGAACCAACTGCGCGGCCGACTGAGGCACCAGGCAGGTTTCCAGGAAAGGGCCCTGAGTGCTGTCGGCCACCAGGGCTTCGGACAGGGCCGCGCGCAGCAGGCTCCAAGCTGGGCGCCCCATGGCCATGAAGGCGGCCAGGTCGCCCGCCGCCAGGGGTTCCAACAGCGGCAGGATGCCGTCGCCCCAAGGGCAGAGTTCGGCGGCCATGCGCAGGTCCAGGATCTGGTCGCCAATGGCCACGCCCACACGCAAGGGCTCGTCGCTGCCCAGGCGACGAAATCGCGCATAAGGCAGGTTCTGCACCGGGAAGTCGGTGTCGGGCGCGTTGGCCGATTCCACCCAACTGCTCAGTTCGGGCTTGTGTGTGGCGTTGATCAGGGTCATGGTCAGGGCGGTTCAGCGCGGGCGTTGAAAGGTGTCGGCCAAGCCAGCCCAGCACTGGGCGTAGGCCTTGTCGAGCGCGCCACTGCCGGTCATGGCCCAGGCGGTGGGCACAAAGCGGTAGCGGCTCTCGAACATGAAGGCCAGCGTGTGGTCCAGCTTGTGCGGTGCCAGTGGCGCGGCGCTGGCTTTGGCAAAGGCTTCGGTGTCGGGGCCGTGCGGCACCATGGCGTTGTGCAGGCTGGCACCACCAGGCTTGAAGCCTTCGGGTTTGGCGTCGTACTGGCCGTGCACCAGGCCCATGAATTCGCTCATCAGGTTGCGGTGGTACCAAGGCGGGCGGAAGGTGTCTTCAGCCACCATCCAGCGCGGCGGGAAGATCACGAAGTCGCAATTGGCGGTGCCCGGCGTGTCGCTGGGGCTGGTCAGCACCGTGAAGATGCTGGGGTCGGGGTGGTCAAAACTGATGCTGCCGATGGTCATGAAGTGTGCGGTGTCGTACTTCAGCGGCGCCAGGTTGCCGTGCCAGGCCACCACGTTGAAGGGTGTGCCGGGCTGCGTGTTGCGCCACAGGCGGCCACCAAACTTCTTGATCAGCTCGTAGGGCCCAGCGGGTTCTTCAAAGGCGGCCACCGGCGCCAGGAAGTCGCGCGCGTTGGCCAGGCCGTTGCTGCCAATGGGGCCCAATTCGGGCAGGCGAAACGGGGCACCGTAGTTCTCGGCGATGTAGCCACGGGCGGCGCCCTGCGCTGCGTCGGGCAGGGCCACCTTGAAGGCCAGGCCGCGCGGCAGCACGGCGATTTCGCCAGGCGACACCGCCAGCACACCCAGTTCTGTGGTGATGAGCAGCCGGCCTTGTTGCGGAACCAGCAGCATCTCGGCGTCCGCGTTGACCAGCGCGCGTTGGGCCATCGAGGTGTTGGCGGTGTAGACCAAGACCGCCATGCCCACTTGCGCGTCGGCGTCGCCGTTGGCCGCCACCGTGCGGATACCGTCAACAAAATCGGTGGGCTGCTGGGCCAAGGGAAACGGGTTCCAGCGCAGCGGGTCCGGGGGCACCGGCACACCGGCTGCTGCGCCTGTGGTCCACAGCGCTTGCTCGTAGGGCGCGTAGGCGCCGGTCACCACCGACGGCTGGCGGCGGTACATCCAGCTGCGCCGGTTCTCGGCGCGTGGCGCGGTGAAGGCGGTGCCCGACAGCAGCTCGGCATACAGGCCCAGGGACACACGCTGCGGGCTGTTGCGGCCTTGCGGCAAGGCGCCGGCCACCGCTTCGCTGGCGAATTCATTGCCAAAACCACTTTGGTAAGTCAGGGTCATGCCATGGCTTTCGGTTCAAGGGCTGGGTTGCCAAGGCCTGCGCGGGCCGCGGCCAGGGCCTGGCCCAGGATGCGCAGGTCGCCAATGTGGTTGGCCAAGAGCAGCACCAGGCGGGCGTTGAGCAGCCGGCTGTCCTCGTCGCTCAGGCCATGGTGCACGGACACCAGTTGCTCGTAGAAGTCGTCGCCGGGCGAGAAGGCGTGCAGGGGTTTGACGCCCGGGTGGCCCAGGTTGGCTTGGGTGTTGAGTCCACTCATGGTGAAGGGCCCTTCAGGCGTTGCTGGCATTGCAAGAAGCGCGATCCACGGCAGCCAAAACCGCGCTGGCGTTCAAGCGCCGCCAGCGTGCCGCCACGTGCTGGTCGGGCCGCAGAAGATACGCGGTGCCGGCGCGGCCGTCGAGCCGAGTGCGCGCGCGCTGCCGGTGGTCCAGCAGCAGGGTTACGTGCGTTGGCAGGGCCAGGCCGAGCGCGGCGCTGGCCTGGTCGGCCTGGTCGGCGAGCAGCACGGTGTGCACGGGGACCCGGGCACGGGCCAGCTCAGCCAGCGTGCGCAGGGTGTCGACGTCCAGCGCAGCAGTGCTGGGCACAAAGAGCAAGAGCACAAAGCCCTGGCCGGTGTGCTCTAACAACCAGTCGTCCTGCCCGTTGTGCTGAACCGGCGCGTCAGCCAAGGGCGCGCCAGGGTGCATGACGCCGTCAAAAGCCGCGTCGTCGGGCGTGTTCAATGTGGACGGGGTCAGGTGAGCTGGCACCGACAAGCGCCCGCTGTTGACCAGCGCACGCGCAAAGGCGTGGTCTTGCGCCAGTGTCAACACGGCGTCGCGCAGGTCGCGACTGGCCTGGCTCTTGGGCGTCATGAAATCGGTGGAGCGGGTGCTGTTCATCAGGTTTTGATCGGCGGCGAACACGCGCTCGTCGCTGTAGCTGTCCAGCAGCGCCTCAGAAGCCAGGCCAGCCATCACCAGCTGCAGTTTCCAGCACAGGTTGTCGGTGTCTTGCACGCCCGAATTGGCGCCACGCGCGCCAAAGGGCGAGACCTGGTGCGCCGCGTCGCCGGCAAACAGCACGCGGCCATGGCGAAAGCGCTGCATGCGGCGGCACTGGAAGGTGTAGACGCTGACCCATTCCAGTTCGAACTCCCGCTCGGGTCCCAGCATGGCGCGGATGCGTGGGATGACCCGTTCGGGCTGCTTTTCGACCTCGGGGTCAGCGTCCCAGCCCAGCTGGAAGTCGATGCGCCAGACGTTGTCGGCCTCGCGGTGCAGCAGCACGCTCTGGCCCGGGTGAAAGGGCGGGTCAAACCAGAACCAGCGCTCGGCCTTGCCTTCTTCGAAGAGCGGCGTCTTCATCACCACGTCGGCGATCAAAAAGCGGTCTTGAAAGACCCTGCCTTCGCGGTCCAGCCCCAGCATGCGGCGGATGGGGCTGCGCGCGCCGTCGGCCACCACCAGCCAGTCGGCGTGCAGCGTGTAGTTGCCATCGGCCGTTTCCACCTGCACCAGGGCCCCTTGCGCCTGCGGCGTGACGCCAGTGACCTTGTGCTGCCAGCGCAGCTCCAGGCCGTCACAAGCCTGGGCCCGTTCCACCATGAACTGTTCCAAGTAGTACTGCTGCAGGTTGACCATGCCCGGCCGGCGGTGGTCGGCCTCGGGCAGCAGGTTGAAGCTGAAGACCTCTTGCTGGCGGTGGAAGGTGCGGCCCACGTTCCAGGTGACGCCCTTGTCCACCACCGCCTGGCCGCAGCCCAGACGGTCCAGGATCTCAAGCGTGCGCTTGGCATAACAAAGCCCGCGCGAACCCACGCTGACGGTGTTGTCGTCGTCCAGCAGCAGCACCTGCAGCCCACGCTGCGCCAGGTCGATGGCGGCGGCCAGGCCCACCGGCCCGGCACCCACCACCACCACGGGGCGGCGGTGGTGCTGGTCGGGTTGATCGAGTTCCGGGGCGCGGCGGTAGGCGTAGCGCGGGTAGGTATAGGTGCTGTGCATGGGCGTGCTCGTGCTCGTGCGTGTGCCTGTTCGTGTGCCGGCGCTCGTGCGGGTTGTCGGGTTCAGCCGGCGGCAAATTCCTTCTGGTGCATCCAGGCCGCGTGCTTGGGCGCCCGCTTGGTTTGCGCCCATTCGTTGAGCATGTCCCACTTCACGGCGTCCAGTTTGGCGCTCATCTCTGCGGTGGCGGTGTCGGCCGCCAGTTCCAGGCGGTGGCCATTGGGGTCGAAGAAGTAGATGCTCTTGAAGATGGTGTGCTCGGTGGGGCCCACCACGTCGATGCCCGCCGCCTGCAGTCGCGCCTGGGTGGCCTTCAGCTCGTCCACGGTGCCCACCTTGAAGGCGATGTGCTGCACCCAGTCGGGCGTGCCCTCGTCGCGGCCCATGGCTGGCGCTTGGGGCAGTTCAAAGAAGGCCAGCACATTGCCGCCGCCGGCGTCCAGGAAGACGTGCATGTAGGGATCGGGCGCGTGCGTGCTGGGCACCTGGTCTTCGGCAATGGCCAGTATGAAGTTCATGCCCAGGTGCTTGCCGTACCACTCCACGGTGGCCTTGGCGTCGTGGCAGCGGTAAGCCACGTGGTGGATGCGTTGAACAGTCATGAGTTCTCCTATTGCTCCAGCGCCTTCCACATCTGCACATCGCGTTCAGCCGTCCAGATGCGCGGGTCGGCGTATTGCGTCATCTCGTCATAACAGCGCGTCACGTCAAACGGCATGCAGTGTTGGAAGATGACCCAGTGGCCGTACTTGGGCGTGAGCTTGGCCATGGTCTCGCGGTAGACCGTGTTCAGGTCTTTGCCGGCTGCTGTGCCTGCTTCCACACTGGCACGAACGTCGGCGATGAAGTCGCGCGTGCCCTCCAGACCGGCGCGCACCTGTTCTGGCGTGACCAGCGCCGCGCCGCGGCCGGGCACCAGTTTTTCAGGCTTCAGCGCGGCCAAGTTGTCCAACGTTTGCGGCCAGTCCTTGAAGTAGGCGTCACCGGCATAGGGCGTGGCGTCAAATTCCACCAGATCGCCGCTGAACAAAATCTTCTGCTGCGGCAACCAGGCCACCGTGTCGCCCTTGGTGTGGCCACGGCCCAGTTGCAGCAACTGCACTTCCAGCTTGCCCAGCCACAGCGTCATCTTGCCGGTGAAGGTCATGGTTGGCCAGGTCAGGCCGGGCGGCACGCTTTCGACGTTGCGGAACAGGCGCGGGAAGCGGCCGATCTCGCTGGCCTTGTCTTGTTCGCCGCGCTCAACGATCAAGTCGTAGGTGTCCTGGCTGGCGATGATCTGCTGCGGCTGGTATGCGCTGGCGCCCAGCACGCGCACCGCGTGGTAATGCGTGAGCAGCACGTATTGGATGGGCTTGTCGGTCACTTCGCGGATGCGGCGGATCACGTCTTGCGCCATCACCGGCGTGGCTTGGGTGTCCAGCACCAGCACCGCGTCGTCGCCAATGATGATGCCGGTGTTGGGGTCGCCTTCAGCGGTGTAGGCGTAGGCGTTGTCGCTGAGCTTGCTGAAGGTGACCTTCTTCTCTTCCAGGTCGGCTTGCGAGGCAAAGGCTTTGGTGGGAGCAGCTGTCATGGTGGGTCTGGGCACGCCGGGGGCATGCGCTGGTGAACACGGATTGATCGTAGAACGGATGTTTGCTATTGTCTAATCGATTCGTCTTAGTGTAAACCCCTGAGCAACCTTCCCTGGCCCTCGCAAGGTGCCATCCACCATGAGCCAACGTGGCATTCAAAGCATCGAAGTCGGCGGCCGCCTGTTGTTGGCGCTGGCCGAACACGGCCGTCCGCTGGCGCTGAAAGACCTGGCGCTGGCGGCACAGATGAGCCCCCCCAAGGCCCACCCCTATCTGGTGAGCTTTGGCAAGCTGGGCCTGATCACCCAAGACGCCAGCAGCGGCCACTACGGCCTGGGTCCGTTGGCCATGCAGCTGGGCCTGATCAGCTTGCAGCAGTTTGACCCGGTGCGCCTGGCCACAGCACGCCTGCCCGAGCTGGCCCAGGCCATCGGCCAGACCGTGGGCATTGCGGTGTGGGGCAGCCATGGCGCCACCATCGTGCGCACCGAAGAAGCGCCCTCCCCGGTGCACGTGGCCATGCGCCACGGCGCGGTGATGAGTCTGCGCGGCACCGCATCAGGCCGCCTGTTTGCAGCCCACCTGCCGCGCGACGTGGTGCGCGCCGCACTGGGCAAGGCGCAAGCCGCGGCGGTGTTTGACAAGACCTTCGAGGCCGAGCTGGCCGCCATCCGCGCCGCCGGCTTCAGCCATGTGGTGGACGCCGCCGTACCCGGCGTCAGCGGGCTTGCAGCGCCTGTGTTTGACGGCACCGGTGCGCTGGTGCTGAGCCTGACTGCCATTGGCGCCACGGCCAGTTTTGACACCCGGGCGGCGGGTGCGCCTGCACGGGCCCTGCGGCGCTGCGCGTTGGAGCTGACGGCTCAGTTGGGAGTCGTCGGCGCCTGATGGCGACGGCCACCTGGTACGCCCAGAGAGCTCGGGTCTCAGGCCCGCCAGCCGTCTCGCAGTTCGCGCTTGAGCACCTTGCCGATGGCGCTGCGTGGCAACTCATCGATCAGCCGCAGTGCGTGCAGCCGCTGGGTCTTTCCCACCTGCGCGTTCATCCACGCGCGCAGCGCTTCGGCGTTCACGGTGGAGCCTTCACGCAGCACACAAAACGCCACCGGCGTTTCGCCCCATTCTTCGCTGGGCACACCCACCACCGCGACATCGGCCACGTCGGCGTGGCCACGCAGCACGGCTTCCAGGTCGCTGGGGTAGATGTTGAAGCCGCCGCTGATGATCATGTCCTTGCGGCGGTCGTGCAAGGTCAGGAAGCCGTCTTCGTCAAAGCGGCCCACGTCGCCGGTGCGGATGTAGCGCCGGCCTTCGGCATCAAACCACTCGGCGGCGGCGGTGAGCGCGGGCTGCTTGTGATAGCCCGTCATCATGCCGGGCGAACGGCCCACCACCTCGCCGCTGTCGGCGCTGGCGCCACCGGGCACACGGGGAACTTCCACACCGGCCTCGTCGATCAGGCGGATGTCGTGCCCCTCAGCCGGCTGGCCCACGGTGTGCAGCTTGTTGGGGTGCAGGTGGGCCTGCAGGATGCAGGTGCCGCCACCTTCGGTCAGGCCGTAGTACTCGTTGAGTGCACCGGGCCAGCGCTTGAGGATGTCGGCCTTCAGGTCGGCGTGAAAAGGCGCGCTGGTGCTGAACTTGGCCTGGAAGCTGCTCAAGTCAAAGCTGTCGAACTCAAGGTGAGCCATCAGGCGCCGGTATTGCACCGGCACCAGCATGGTGTGGGTGGCGCGGTGGGTTTGGGCCAACTTCAGGTACTGCTGGGCATCAAACTTGGGCATCAGGACCGCGCAACCGCCAAAGGCCAGTGTGGGAAACAGGCACACCAAAGTGGTGTTGCTGTACAGCGGTGTGGCGATCATCGTCACCGTGTTGGTGCTGAAACCCGACAACCCCGCTCGCTGCACGTGCGCCCATCGCATGGCATGCGCTTGCACGATGCCCTTGGGTGTGCCCGTGGTGCCCGATGAGTAAATGATGTTGAAGGGCCAGGCCGGGTCGATGGGCACGGCCTGCGGGTGGTGGGGTGCGGCCCGAGCCCACGCATCCAGCTGTCCTTCGTCCAAGCGGTGGGTGGGCACCGGCCAGTGCACACCCATGGCTTCAATGGCCGCGTCGAGCCAAACACAGCGGGCATCAGCGTCACGCGCCATGTCCACCAGCTGTTGGGGTGTGGAACTGGGTGCCAACGGCGCCACCACGAGACCGGCTCGCAAAGCACCCAAAAACACCACCACATAGTCGATGGAGGTCATGGCGCAGATGGCGATGCAGTCGCCCGGGCCCCAGCCGTTCAGCTGACAAGCCGCGGCCACCCGGTCAACCCGCGTCTGCAGTTGCGCGTAGCTCAATCGAAGCTCGCCACAAATCAGAGCCAGCCCTTCGGGCCGTTGCTGTGCATGTTGTGCGACCAGACCGGGCAGGTCACGGAAGTCGGCGATAGGGGTCATGGGCTGGCCTGCTCGAGAGCGTCAAGGTGCAAGGCCGGAACCTTAGCGCATTCGATGGTGGCGCTAAGCAAGGGCCGCCCGCGCTTGCCGGCGAGGCAAAGCGCTGGGACACCGGCACCTTGGGTCTTCAGGCCACGCCAAGCAAAACGCCGACCTTGAAGTCGGCGTTTTGCTTTGGACGATCCAAACGGCCTTGCGGCTGTGTTCTTTGGTTGCGGGGGCAAGATTTGAACTTGCGACCTTTGGGTTATGAGCCCAACGAGCTACCAGGCTGCTCCACCCCGCGACTGAGCCTTGCATTGTAGCCCATCCCGTGAGCCATTCGATGAGAGCCGCCGCTTGATGTCCTTCAGCGCACAACCTCAGGCGCCTGAACGGCGCGTTCTTGGGGCAGGAACGTGACCACCACTGCCGTCAAAGCGGCGCAAGCTGCCAAGCCCAGAAACAGCGACCCAAAACCCATGGCCTTGACCGCCGGCCCCAGCGCCCAGACCGCCAAGGAACTGATGCCCACCGATACGGTCAGGCGCATGCCGGCCACGCGCGAACGCATGCGGTCGTCGACATAGCGCACGATCACCGCGTCGGTGAACGGGATGGCGCCAAAGACCATCACCATCACGGCCACCAAGGCGGCGTACAGCCACCAGCCCTGGGCCTGTGAGGCCGCCAACAGCAAGGGCACCTGGCAGGCCAGTATCGTCAACTGAAGTCGTTTCAGCGGCACACGGTCAATCAGCCGCCCCACCACCACCTGGGCCACCGAAGACACCGCGTAGACCGCGGCCAGCAGCAGCCCCAGCGCGGCAGGGTCCTGCACCACCGCGTGCAGGCGCTCAGCCAGCAGCTGACCGTTGCCGTTGGTGGTCATGTTGAAAACGATGCCTCCGGTGGCAGAGGCCACGGTCATCACCAAGAACACCCGGGCCAGCTGCGCGGGGCTCAGTGACGAGCCCGGCTTGGGCTTGCGCTGCGATGGCGCTTCGGTTTCACGCGGCACCACCTTGGCGAAAACGATGGCCATGGCCAAACACACCACGCCGGGCCAGAAGAAGGCTGCACGCCAACCGAAAAACTTTACCAATAAACCCGTTACCAGCGCCGCTGCTGCAATGCCGAGATTGCCGGCCAGGCCGTTCACACCAATCACTGCGCCTGGGCGTTCGGCGCCCTGCACCAGCATGGGTATGCCCACCGGGTGATAGATCGCAGAGAAAGTGCCCAGCAAAGCCAAGGCGGCGGCCAGTTGCCAGGCGTTGGAGGTGAATGCAGCCAGCATGGCCGACAGCCCCATACCAACAAAAAACACCAGCATCATCTGGCGTCGGCCCCAAAGGTCGCCCAGCCGACCCGCAGGCAAAGAGCCCAGCCCAAACATCAGGAAGGCGCCTGCGCCGTAGGGCATCAGATCTTCCCAGCGCACAAAGCCAAATTCCAGTGCGATGCTGGATACGGCGGTGGCAAAGATCAGCAAGAACAGGTGATCAATGGCGTGGGCCAGGTTCAGCAAGAGCACAACGGGTCGGGCGTGGGACTTCATGGCCAGAGCTTAGCGGACTGCAAGGGGCTGCTAACCCCGCCGCCAGTTGGCCAGCTGGCGCGCCAGCAGCCAACCTTGCAGCCGGCACGATGCGATCATGCAGGCCGTGCGCACCACCCCTGCCGATGAAGACGACCGCGCCCCTAAGGTCATCAAGCTCTTTCAGGCTGCCTTCCCCCCCACAGCCACCAGAACCCCACACACCCAACAGAAAGCACCGAACATGTTCAAAGCCATCGTGATTGAGAAAGACGAAGCGGGCTACCGCGCTGGACTGAAAGAAGTGGACGACAGCGCGCTGCCGGCGGGCGAGGTCACGGTGCAAGTGGCTTACTCAACCATCAACTACAAGGACGGCTTGGCGCTGACCGGCAAGTCCCCGGTGGTGCGCAAGTTCCCGCTGCACGCTGGCATCGACTTTGCAGGCACGGTTTTGTCCAGCGAAGACCCCCGCTTCAAGCCCGGCGACGCGGTTGTGCTCAATGGCTGGGGGGTGGGTGAATCGCACTCTGGCGGCTTGGCGCAGAAGGCACGGGTCAAGGCCGACTGGCTGGTGCCTTTGCCGGCCGGCTTGAGCGCCCGTCAAGCCATGGCCATCGGCACCGCCGGCTACACCGCGATGCTGTGTGTGCAGGCGCTGGAGCGTCACGGCATCAGCGCTGGCAGTGGTGACGTGCTGGTCACTGGCGCCAACGGGGGCGTGGGCAGTGTGGCGATCGCCCTCTTGTCCAAGCTGGGGCACCGCGTGGTGGCGTCCACAGGGCGGATGCATGAGTCTGACTTCTTGAAGCATCTGGGTGCCGCCGAGGTGATTTCACGCGAAGAGCTCTCGGCCCCTGGCAAACCGCTGGCCAAGGAGCGCTGGGCCGCGGTGGTCGACTCGGTGGGCAGCCACACGCTGGCCAACGCTTGCGCCAGCACTCGCTACGGCGGCGCCGTGGCGGCTTGCGGCCTGGCGCAGGGCATGGACCTGCCAGCGTCGGTGGCGCCTTTCATCTTGCGAGGCATCGCTCTGTATGGCATCGACAGCGTGATGGCGCCGATGCCCGCGCGTTTGGCAGCCTGGGCACGCCTGGCGCGCGATCTGGACTTGAGCAAGCTGGACGCCATCACCCAGGAGATCGGTCTGGGGCAAGCGGTGCAGGCGGGCAGCGACATCCTGGCCGGGCGCGTTCGTGGGCGACTGGTGGTAAACGTCAACGCTTGAGGGCAGGCCGGTCCGACCTGGCCAGCGTCGGTCTCGGCCGAGAACCGGCGCAACACACGATCTCCGCCGGCACACGCATCAAGAACAAAGCCCGCGTCATGCGGGCTTTGCTTGGTGCCGTCTCAACAACGGCCATGTGGTTGCGGGGGCAAGATTTGAACTTGCGACCTTTGGGTTATGAGCCCAACGAGCTACCAGGCTGCTCCACCCCGCGACTGATTTCTTTATTCGGCTTTTTCGGCCGGTGCGGCTTCTGCCTCAAGCTCAGGCCGGTCCACGAGTTCAACAAACGCCATTGGCGCGTTGTCGCCCACACGGAAGCCCATCTTCAGGATGCGGGTGTAGCCGCCCGGACGGGTCTGGTAACGCGGGCCCAACACGTTGAACAGCTTGGCCACCACGTCGCGGTCACGCGTGCGGTTGAAGGCCAGGCGGCGGTTGGCCAGCGTGGGGGTCTTGCCCAGGGTGATCAGGGGCTCAACAACCGCGCGCAGCTCTTTGGCTTTGGGCAGCGTGGTCTTGATCGCCTCGTGCATGATCATCGAGTTGCACATGTTCCTCAACATCGCCAGGCGGTGTGAGGTGGTGCGGTTCAGTTTGCGGGGGCCATTACGGTGGCGCATGGTGCTTTCCTATCTTTATTGAACCCTGGCCGGATCAGGTACCAGGGGTTGCACGTGTGCTTCTCTTACCAGACGAGTGCCAATAGCTGGGCCTCGCCAGGCCGGTAGCCTTGCCCACAAAGGGCGCAGCCGCTGGCCATCAGGGGTGGTTCGATCAGCGCTTGTCCAGGCCCTGCGGGGGCCAGTTTTCCAGCCGCGCGCCGAGCGTGAGCCCGCGCGAAGCCAGCACTTCCTTGATTTCGTTCAAGCTCTTGCGACCCAGGTTGGGGGTCTTGAGCAGTTCGGTTTCGGTGCGCTGAATCAGGTCGCCGATGTAGTAGATGTTCTCGGCCTTCAAGCAGTTGGCCGAACGCACCGTCAGTTCCAGCTCGTCCACCGGGCGCAGCAGGATCGGGTCGAACGGCGTCGGGCGCGAAGCGGTCGACGTGACGTTGTCGTAGGCCGGCGTCGGGTCGATCTGGGCAAAGAAGGCCAGCTGCTCGACCAGGATCCGGGCGCTTTGGCGAATGGCCTCTTCGGGCGGGATCGAACCGTTGGTCTCGATCTCCATCACCAGCTTGTCGAGGTCGGTACGCTGCTCAACGCGGGCGTTTTCAACAGCGTAGCTCACGCGGCGCACAGGCGAGAACGAAGCGTCCAACACGATGCGGCCGATGCTCTTGGTGGGCTCGTCGGCAAAGCGGCGCAGGCTGCCTGGCACGTAGCCGCGGCCCTTTTCAACCTTGATCTGCATGTCGAGCTTGCCACCTTGCGACAGGTGTGCAATGACGTGCTCGGGGTTGATGATTTCCACGTCGTGCGGGGTCTGGATGTCGCCAGCCGTGACCGCGCCTTCGCCCTCTTTGCGCAACACCAGCGTCACTTCGTCGCGGTTGTGCAGGCGGAACACCACGCCCTTGAGGTTGAGCATGATGTGGACGACGTCTTCTTGAACACCGTCAATGGCCGAGTACTCGTGCAGCACGCCGGCGATCGTCACCTCGGTGGGCGCGTAGCCGACCATGGACGACAACAGCACACGACGCAGGGCATTGCCCAGGGTGTGGCCGTAACCGCGCTCGAAGGGCTCGAGCGTGGCTTTGGCACGGTGGCCGCCAAGCGGCTCGATCTGGATGGCCTTGGGCTTCAGAAGGGTGGTTTGCATGAATGTCTTTTGTTCCTGTCAATACCCTCGGCTCGTTACACCGATAAGGCTGGAGGACCGCGCCGGGATTGAATGTGGCCGCTTCGCACCCGACACGCGAAGCACAACCGAAAAGCGCGGGCAGCCGTGAGGGCCGCTCGCGCTCTCCTTCCTGTTTACCGCGAGTACAACTCGACGATGAGGGCCTCTTTGATCTCGGCACCGTACTGGTCGCGATCGGGGACCTTCTTGAAGACGCCTTCCATCTTGGTGGCGTCCACGGAAACCCAGTCGGCCAGGCCGATGGATTGGGCCAGCTTCAGCGCGTCAACGACGCGCAGCTGAGCCTTGGACTTGTCGCGCATGGCCACTATGTCGCCGGCCTTGACCTGGAACGACGGGATGTTGACCACCTGGCCATTGACCATCAGTGCCTTGTGCCCCACCAACTGACGCGCTTCGGCGCGGGTTGAGCCAAAGCCCATGCGGTAGACCACGTTGTCCAGGCGCGTTTCCAGCAGCGCCAGCAGATTGGCACCGGTGTTGCCCTTGCGACGCTCGGCTTCGGCGAAGTAGCGGCGGAACTGACGCTCCAGGATGCCGTACATGCGCTTGACCTTTTGCTTCTCGCGCAGCTGCAGGCCGAAGTCGGAAGTACGCGAGCCACTGGTGCGGCCGTGCTGGCCAGGCTTGCTGTCGAACTTGACCTTGTCGCTGATCGAGCGGCGGGCGCTCTTCAGGAACAGGTCGGTGCCTTCACGGCGGGAAAGTTTGCCCTTGGGGCCAAGAAGTCGTGCCACTTGTCGTGTCCTTGTGAATCGTTCTGACGCGGCAGGCACCTTCGGTATTGAACCGGGGCACCCCGCGCGAGTCTGCAGTCAGCCAAACCTGGAGCGCTTGGCGTGGGCTAACAGACGGTGGGCTTGTTGAGGGAGCGGTACCGGCTTGAGCTAGCAACAACCCCTCAGGAAAACAGCCGGCTTGCACCCAAAGGTACTGACCGGCTCGGGAAACTCTTGATTGTAGCGTGCTTGGCAGCTTCAGCTGCCCAGGCGCTGCAAGGGCATCAGATGCGGCGGCGCTTTTGCGGACGGCAGCCGTTGTGCGGCACTGGCGTCACGTCGCTGATGCTGTTGATGCGGATACCCAGCGAAGCCAGCGCGCGAACACTGCTCTCGCGGCCAGGGCCGGGGCCCTTGATCCGCACGTCCAGGTTCTTGATGCCCTGCTCTTGGGCAGCGCGGCCCGCGACTTCAGCAGCCACCTGGGCTGCAAAAGGCGTGCTCTTGCGCGAGCCTTTGAAGCCCTGACCACCACTGGAAGCCCAGGCCAGAGCACCACCTTGACGGTCGGTGATGGTGATGATGGTGTTGTTGAACGACGCGTGCACGTGAGCGACGCCGTCCGCAATGTTCTTGCGGACTTTTTTGCTCACGCGGCGCGCGGCGGTATTGACGGGTGCCTTGGCCATGTCTTGTTTCTTTCAGTGTTGCTGCGGCAGCTTACTTCTTCAGCGCAGCGGCGCCCTTGCGCGGGCCCTTGCGGGTGCGGGCATTGGTGCGGGTGCGCTGACCACGCACGGGCAGACCGCGGCGGTGACGGAAGCCACGGTAGCAGCCCAAGTCCATCAGACGCTTGATGCTGATCGAGAGTTCGCGACGCAGGTCGCCCTCGATCGTCATGCGGCCGATTTCCTCGCGGATCTTTTCCAGGTCCGTGTCGGTCAGGTCCTTGATCTTCTTGGAGTACGGAATACCGACCACTTCGCAGATCTTCTGCGCGGTGGAGCGGCCAATGCCGTAAATCGAAGTCAGGCCGATTTCGGCGTGCTTGTGGGGCGGGATGTTGATACCGGCAATGCGTGCCATGGTGTTCCTCTAAATCAGCCTTGACGCTGCTTGTGGCGCGGGTCGGTGCAGATCACACGAACCACACCCTTGCGGCGAATGACCTTGCAGTTGCGGCACATCTTCTTGACGGAAGCGGCGACTTTCATGCTATCTCCTTGACCCCAAATCTTTCAATCTTCACTTGGCGCGGAACACGATACGTGCCCGCGTCAAGTCGTACGGCGTGAGTTCCACGGTGACCTTGTCACCCGGCAGGATGCGGATGTAGTGCATGCGCATCTTGCCGCTGATGTGGCCCAGAACCACGTGGCCATTTTCCAGCTTGACGCGGAAGGTGGCGTTGGGAAGGTTCTCAAGAATCTCCCCCTGCATCTGGATAACGTCGTCTTTGCTCATGTCAGCTCGCCTTGAAGTTGGCCTTCTTGAGGAGCGACTCGTACTGCTGACTCATCACATAGCTTTGAACCTGGGCCCAGAAGTCCATGGTCACAACCACGATGATCAGCAATGACGTTCCACCAAAGTAGAACGGCACGTTGTACTTGAGAACCAGAAACTCGGGCAGCAGGCACACCGCGGTGATGTACACGGCACCGGCCAACGTCAGGCGGCCCAGGATCCGGTCGATGTGCTTGGCGGTCTGTTCACCCGGGCGAATACCGGGGATGAACGCGCCACTCTTTTTCAGGTTGTCTGCGGTCTCGCGGCTGTTGAAGACCAGCGCGGTGTAGAAGAAACAGAAGAACACGATCATGGCTGCATACAGCATCACGTAGATGGGCTGGCCCGGCGACAGCGCGCCCGACAAGTCCTTCAGCCAACGCATGCCTTCGCCCGTGGCGAACCAGCCCACCACGGTGGCTGGCAACAGGATGATGCTGCTGGCAAAGATGGGCGGAATCACACCGCTCATGTTCAGCTTCAGCGGCAGGTGCGAGCTTTGGCCGCCGTAGACCTTGTTGCCCACCTGGCGCTTGGCGTAGTTGACCAGGATCTTGCGTTGGCCACGTTCAACGAAGACCACCGCGAAGGTCACAAACACCACCACTGCCAGGATGAACAGACAGGCCACGATGCTCATCGCACCCGTGCGAACCAGTTCAAACAACCCTGCCATCGCAGCAGGCAATCCCGCCACGATGCCCGCAAAGATCAGAATCGAAATGCCGTTGCCCAAACCACGCTCGGTGATCTGTTCACCCAGCCACATCAGAAACATGGTGCCGGCCACCAGGCTCACCACCGTGGCCATGCGGAAGCCAAAACCAGGCGTGATGACCAAGCCGGCAGAGCCTTCCAAGGCCAGTGCGATACCCAAGCTTTGGAAAATGGCCAAACCCAGGGTGCCGTAGCGGGTGTACTGGGTGATCTTGCGTCGACCGGCTTCGCCTTCCTTCTTGATGGCCTCGAGCGAGGGCACCACGTAGGTCATCAGTTGCATGATGATCGATGCACTGATGTAGGGCATGATGCCCAACGCAAAAACCGAGAAGCGCGACAAGGCACCGCCACTGAACATGTTGAACATGCTCAAAATGCCACCGCTCTGGCCCTTGAACAGCTGCTGCAGCTGCACCGGGTCAATGCCAGGCACTGGAATGTGCCCGCCAATGCGGTAAACCACCAGCGCCAGAATCAGGAAGATGATTCGGCGACGCAGGTCACCGAACTTCCCGCTCTTGGCCAGTTGGTTTGCAGAAGTTGCCACGAGTTGTGTGTTCCTTGAACCCGAGTTCAGCTCACCGAGCCGCCAGCGGCCTCGATGGCCACCTTGGCAGCTGCGGTCGCGCCGATGCCCTTGAGCACCACCTTGCGGGTCAGCTCGCCGGTCTTGATGACCTTGACGTGCTTGATCAGTTGGCGCACCAGGCCAGCGGCCTTCAGCGTCAGCAGATCCACTTCGTCAGCGGCCAGCAGGTTCAGATCACCCAAGGTGATTTGACCGTTGTACTTCAGCGTGGTGGACTTGAAGCCCCGCTTGGGCAAGCGGCGCTGCAGCGGCATCTGGCCGCCTTCGAAACCCACCTTGTGGTAGCCACCGGCACGGCTCTTTTGGCCCTTGTGGCCACGACCTGCAGTCTTGCCCAGGCCCGAACCGATACCGCGACCGACGCGGCGCTTGGCATGCTTGGAGCCCGCACTGGGCTTGATCTTGTTCAGTTCCATCAGAGCACCTGCACCAGGTAGTCCACTTTGTTGATCATGCCGCGCACGGCCGGCGTGTCTTCCAGCACCTTGGTGCTGTTCAGCTTGCGCAGGCCCAGGCCGCGCACGGTGTCGCGATGCGACTGGCGCGTGCCGTTGATGCTGCGCACCAGCTTGACCGTCAGGGTCTTCTTATCAGCCATGAATGTTCTCCGCTTGGGGCCGCAGGTCAGTTGAGGATGTCTTCAACCGACTTGCCGCGCTTGGCTGCCACTTCGGCAGGCGTGGTCGAGCGCTTCAACGCGTCAAGCGTGGCGCGAACCATGTTGTAGGGGT
>JAYTVT010000026.1:0-84955 GCA_043743835.1 Betaproteobacteria bacterium | reverse complement strand
TGCCCGGGCCGTTGGCCTCGCCCTTCTCCGACAGCAGGCGCCGGCAATCGGCCAGCAGGCCGCGCAGCAGCCGGTCTTGCGGTTTGTCGGGGGCAGCGGCGGGCGTTTTGCGGGGGGCTGCGCGTGCGGCGGCATGGGGGGCTGCAGGCGTGGCTGCACGTGGGCTAGCAGCGCGCCGGCGGGCTGGTGACGATGCGGCCGGCGCGGCGGCGGCGGGTGGTGCGGGGGCAAGTTCATTCATCGGGGTTGGCCTCAGAGCTTGTGAAGTATTCCGGCGCGCCCGAGCGGGTGTCCAAAACGACGTTGATCAAGGCGCAAAGCACAGCCGTAGCTCGGGCTACGGCGAGCATTTGCAACGATGAGCGGCGCCGGTTTGGGCGCACGAGCGGGTGTGGCGGAATGCTTCACAGGCTCTCAGACCGGACCCACGCCGTTGCCACCGTGGCGGTCCACGCCGCGCACCAGCCACAAGGGGCGATTGGCAAAGTTCACCGGCACGCCGCTTAGCCCATCCACCGGCCGCAAGTGGCGGTCAAACAGCGAGGTGCTGGGCATGTAGCGCAGGGCTACCCCGGTGCGTCGCCTGTCCGAGCGGTTGGGCCTGGCACCGTGGATCATGTAGACGTCGTGCAAGGACATCTGCCCGGGCTGCAGCTCAATGTCCACCGCGGTGTTTTCGTCAAAGGTGCCCGGCGCCAGGCGCTGGTTCAGCGTGAGGTCGGTGCGGTCTTCGTGCTGGTGGTCGTGCAGCTGCCGAGCGGTGTGCGAGCCGGGTATCACGCGCAGGCAACCGTTGCCTACGTCCGATGTCTCCAGCGCCACCCACACCGTACAGGTGACCAAGGGGCGAATGGGCCAGTAGTGGCCGTCCTGGTGCCAGGGGGTTTCAAAGCCGTGGCCAGCGGGTTTGCAAAACACATGAGCGCCCCACAGGATGATGTCGTCGCCCAGCACACCACTGACCAGTTCAACGATTTCGGGGTCGCGCGCCAGGTCCAGAAAAGCCTGCACGCCGCGCACACCCTCGCCGTTATCTTGCCCAGGTTTGCCCTCCACATGGGCTGACACCAGCTTTTCGGGGCGAACGCCAGGGTTCAGGCGGATCAGTTCGTCCAGGGCGCTGCGCATCGTGGCCACCTGTGGCGCTGGCAGCGCAAAGCGTGGCACGACATAACCGTCACGGTGATAGCGGTCGACTTCGTCGGCGTGCAGTTGGGCCATCTTCAATTCTCCAGGCAAAGCAGTCGCTGTCGCGGGCACGGGCGGATTCGATTCAGCACTTGAGTTCCTGCAGTTGAGTTCGGCATTGGAGCTGCAAAAGGCGCCCGCAACGGCTAAGGCTTGACCCCAGGCGCCGCCGCGGCCGTGCTGCTGCTGCGCACGTCCATCGCGGTCAGGTCGTGCAGCGTGCGCCGCACCAGGCGATCGTCCTCGCGCTCGTCGATGCTCAGGCGTACCGGCAACCCCACACCCGGTACAAACCACCACGACAGGTTGAGCGTGATGCGCAGCTTTTCGCCAGTGCTGCGCACGGCAGGGCCGTCCAGGTAAGCGTCCAGGCGACGCGTGTGCATCAGGCCGGCCAGGGTCTGGATGCTCTCGGCGCGTGGCCCGTGCAGCTTGCCGCGCAAGACCGCCCGCGTCAGGCGGCCGTCGGCGTTGCGCCACTGCACCGAGCTGGCCACACCGTGTTCTAGCGGGTTTTCGGACGGCGCTTGCGAGGCTACCGCCGCCAACGGCAAGGCGGGTGTCCATTCCACCCACTGGCCGCTGAACTCGTCGGTGCCGCCGCGCAGCTGGCCCTGGGGGTCGAAGCGTTGCGCGCCGTCGTTGACCCACAGCGACCCGTCCGGATCCAGGCGGTCGATGCGCCACAGGTAGTCCACCGTATAGCGGTCATTCATCTGGTCCAGGATGCGGTAGCGGTAACGGTCGCCTTCGGTGAAGGCATGGGCGTTGCGCTTGGGGTTGGCCGGGCGCTTGTCGGTGCCCACGTCGCCCCAGGTCACGATTTCATCGATGCGGCGCTGCGCCTGCGCGATGTTCTCGGCAATCTCAGCTTCACTGCGGGTGCTGGAGCGCAGCACGTTGTCGATTTCCGCTTCGCTCAGTGGGCGGCTGCCGTCGGCGGCGCTGGGGCGGGCGGGGTTGCCGCTGCCCGCCACCGGTGCCACCAGGTCGGCCAGGCGGGCCCGCGCCTCCTTGGCATGCAGCCCAGCGGGAAATCGGTTGAGGTAGGCAAACAGCTCAGCGCTGCTGGTGCTGTCTTTCACCGCCGACCACAAGGCTTCGTCGATGGCGGCCTGCGGGTCCAGCGCACTCCCGGCTGCTGGGGGCAAGGCGGCGTTTGAAACCGGCGCGCCGGCGCGGGGCTCGACAAAGTAGAAGTCACCCAGCAGTGACGAGGCCTCCCAGGGCACCTGCTTGCGCGCCGAGTCGCGCAACACCGCAAAGCGCACCTGCTTGAACACGTCTTCCACCTTCTGCCCGGGCTGCTGGATGGCCCTGAGCAGGTGCGAGGTGTACAGCCCGTTGGTACCGGTGCCGTCACTGGCCACCGAACCCGGCGCGGTGGAAAACGCCACCAAGGTGCCCACCGGGGCGTCCATCTGTGCCAGGCCCTGGCGGCCGCTGCGGAAGCTGCGCACAAAGGGGTTGTTGCGGCAGGCGTCGAGGATGACGATGTTGGTGCCGTTGCCGGCCGACTCCATTTTGTCCATCACCGCCTGGGCGTCCAGCGCCTGGTAGGGCAGTTCGTCTTCGTGCTCGATGTTGGCGGCCAAGGGAATCAGGTAGTTGCGCCCCTTGACCTGCATGCCGTGGCCGGCAAAGTAAAAAAGGCCTGCGGTGCCGGCACCGCCGTCCTTGAGGCGGTTGCCAAAGTCGCGCAAAGCACCCAGCAACTCGGGTTGAGACGCGTCGGTCTTGAGGATGACCGTGAAGCCTGCGGTCTGCAGCACCTTGGCCATGGCCCGGGCGTCGTTGACCGGGTTGAGCAAGGGGCCATGGCTGTAGTTGCTGTTGCCGATGACCAGCGCCACCCGGCGGGCAGCATCGGTTTGCGCCCAGGCCGACACTGCCAACAGGCAGCAGCACATCAAACTGAGAAGACTTGGAAGATGGTGATGGAAGCGTTTTGCGGCTCGCACGGCGCGCTCCAGACGGCGGCTGGGGTTCAGCTTTGTATCGTAGCCGTACCGTGCATGCGAGCAGCCCTCTGGCCTCCACGGCTTGTGGAGGCAACGCGCACAATGCCCGCGAGATGAGCACCCGACGATCCCCCGCCCCCAAAGCCCTCGTTGCCCCTGCGCCAACGCCCGCCACCAGCGCCCCCGAGCGCTGGGCCGCGCAAGGCGGCGACGCTGCCACCACCACGCTGACCATCCCCGCTGATGCGCGACGCGAACGGCGCTTCGAAATCGGCTGCGCCGTCACCGTGGCTGTGCCACAGGACGCCATGTCGCCTTGGTTGGAGGTGACAGTGCAAGCCAACACCACCTTGCAATGGCGCCGCCGCGCCGACGCCCACAACCCAGGCGCCTGGGACGGGCTGGACTACCGTTTTCGCCACAGCGTGCCGGTGGGGCAGGCGCTGCGGGTCACGGTGAGCGTGCGCGGACAGGGTGTGCGGCGGCGCAGCTTGAGCATCGAAGCCGAGGAAGGCTGAACCCGGGTCTGGGCCTCAGGCTGCAGCCCATCGCGCCACCAGGAAGTCGAGCACGGCGCGGACGCTGGCCGGTTGCATGCGCGAGGACATCAGGGCGTGCATGGGCAGCCGCGGAGCGGACCACTCGGGCAGCACCTGCAGCAACCGGCCTTGGGCCAGCGATTCGCGGACCAACGACGGGTCCAGCACTGCAATGCCCATGCCGCGTTCGGCCAACACGCGCATCAGGCCCACGTTGTTGGCCATGAAGCGGCCACGAACCTCGACCTCTGCCGTGTCGCTGTCACCCTGCAGTCGCCACAGGGCACAACGCTGGTCACCGCGATGCAAGATGCATTCGTGCTCGACCAAGTCGGCCGGCTGCCTGGGCTGGCCGCGCAAGGCCAGATAGCCAGGTGCTGCGAACAGGCGTTGATCAACGCTGCCGATTCGGCGCGCAACCAGCTTGCCGTCCGTGACCGCACCCAGCCGGATCGCCATGTCCACGTGCTCGCCCACCAGGTCGGTTTTTCGTGGCGACAGGTCCAGGTCGAAGCTGATGCCCGGAAACTGCCGCGCAAAGTCGGTCAGCAGCGGGCCGATGACGTAAACGCCCAAATCAACTGGCATCGACAAGCGTACATGCCCACTGGGCTTGTCTGCAGTTTCGCGCAGGGCTTCCTGCGCCAAGCGGGCCTCATCCACCAGGTGCCCGCAGCGTTCAAAGTAGCGCCGCCCGGCTTCGGTCAGTTCAACGCGCCGCGTGGTGCGGTCAAACAGGCGCACGCCAAACTCGCGTTCCATGGCCGCAATGCGGCGCGACAAGGTGGCGCCTGGCACGCTGAGGTTGCGGCTGGCGCGGCTGAAGCTGGCGGTACGCGCCACTTCGACGAACAGCGTCATGTCGTGCAATGCGGACAGGTCACCCATACAAATCAGTTTATTCCACGGATGGAAAAGTCATTCCCGTTTTGCCGACTTCTGCGGCGCGGTGGAGCCGATCACACTCCAGGCCCTTCGAGGCGTTTCGCTTCTTGCCCGTCCCACAGCCCACCCGACTGGAAGTGCCCACCATGAAACTCCACACCGCCGTCTTCGCACTGGCTCTTGCGGTCTCAAGCGCCACGGCGCTGGCACAGTCCACGCCTGCGCTGGACGATCCCAACACCGTGGTCACGGTGATGCAGTTCAGTGCACGCAGTGCAGCGACTCGCGCCCAGTTGCAGGAGCGCATGGGCGCGATACGCGACTACATCCGCAAGCAGCCGGGCTATATCGAAAACGCCTTGATGGAAAACCGCACCACGGGCGGCAAGCCAGACTTCGTCGGCGTGTCGCGCTGGAAATCCTTCAAGGACTGGGAGTCGCTGTGGCTGAAGCCCGAGTTCCAGAAGCTCGTCGCCGCGGCTTCGGAAGTGGGCGAGATCAACCCAGGTACCTATTCGCCGCTCAAGCGCTAGTCCAGGCTGGCAGCAGCCACTGACGATCGTCCAACGCAAGGAGGCTTGATGAACGGACCGCCGAATCGATACCACGGTGCATTGGTCGCGCTGCACTGGCTGCTTGCGCTGTTGCTCATCGTGGCCCTGGCGATGGGCACGTTCGCGCTGAAGACCGTTCCCAACAGCTCACCCGACAAGATCTCTGCACTGCAGGGCCACATGATTGCTGGCGGGCTGATTCTGCTGCTGACGCTGGCGCGCCTGGTCGTGCGCCTGAAGACTGCGCATCCAGCGCCAGCGAGCACGGGCAACGCGGTGCTGGATCGGATTGCGCCGCTGACTCACTGGGGCCTGTATGTCCTGGTCTTGCTGATGGCCGGCAGCGGGGTGGCGATGTCGGTGCTGGCCGGGCTGCCGGGCATCGTTTTCGGTGGTGTTGGCAGCCTGCCGGTCAACTTCGACACACTGCCGCCGCGCGCCGTTCACGGCACCCTGGCCACGCTGCTGATGCTGGCGATTGGCCTGCACATCGCCGCCGCGCTGTACCACCAGTTTGTGCGGCGCGACGGCCTGCTGTCGCGCATGGGCTTCGGGCGGCGTTGACCCCTTGGGGCCTGGCGCGGATGTCGCGACGCAAGCCGACTCTCAGCAGCCAACTACTTTGCCTCAGGAGAACGCGCCCATGAAAGCCATCCGCATCCACGCCTACGGCAGCCCCGAGCTGATGCAGCTCGACGACGCGCCGATACCGTCCTGTGGCGCCAACGACGTGTTGGTGCGGGTGGTCGCCGCGGGCATCAACCCGGTGGACTGGAAGTTGCGCGCAGGCCTGATGGCGCAGGCCGTGCCCAAGACGTTTCCGATCACGCTGGGCTCCGACGGCGCCGGCGTGGTGTCGGCCGTGGGCGGTGCGGCAACGGGTTTCAAGACCGGTGACGAGGTCTTCTTCTATGCCGAGTTCGCCCGCGGCGGCAGCTATGCCGAATACGTTGCGGTGGATGCAACCCAGGTGGCGCTGAAGCCGCGCACCGTGCCCTTCGCCGCCGCGGCAGCGCTGCCTACACCGGGGCAGGCGGCATGGACCGCGCTGATGGACACGGCCAAGGTCAAACCCGGCATGCGCGTGCTGATCCACGGTGGTGCCGGTGCACTGGGCAGCGTGGCGGTGCAGCTGGCCAAAGCGCAAGGGTTGTACGTGATCGCCACGGCCAGCGGCGCCGGTGTCGATCTGGTCAAGTCGCTGGGCGCTGATGAAGTGATCGACTACCGCCAACAGCCGTTTCGGGAAGTGGCCAAAGGGGTTGACGTGGTGCTCGACACGCTTGGCGGGCCGACACAGGAAGCCTCGTGGGCCACGCTCAAGCCGGGCGGCATCCTGGTGGCCACGGCCATGCCGCCGTCACCCGAGCGCGCCGCCACAGCAGGTGTGCGCGCAGCTTTCGTTTTCACCCCGCCGCGCGGCGCCGTGCTGGCCTTGCTGGCCGCGCGTGTCGACGCAGGCCAGTTGCGCCTGCTGGTCGGCCAGGAGTTTGCGTTGGCTGATGCGGCCCACGCGCATCGCCTGGGCGAAAGTGGCCAGGCCCGCGGAAAGATGATTCTTCATGTCGATGCGCCGCATGCTTGAGTTCATCGCTGGACTGAATCAGCTGCCGTTCACGCCTTCGTCACCCCAACTCAGGAAAACACCATGCTTCGTCGTTCGCTGAACATCGCACTCTGTGCTGTCGGTCTGCTCGCTTCGGGTGCCTACGCGCAAGACAGCAAAGTCGTGTTGATCAACGTGTTTGAGGTGGCCGTCGCGCAGGAAGCGGAAGTGCTGCAAACCTGGACCAAGTCAAAAGAGTTTTTGGAAAAACAGCCGGGCTACATCAACACCCGCCTGCACAAGAACATCGATCCCAACGGCAAGTTCCGCTTCATCAACGTAGCCGAATGGGCGTCACCCCAGCAGTTTCAAAGCGCCACCAAAGCCATGGGTGAAAGCAACGTCCCCAAGATGCCGGAGGGCGTTCGGTTCTCCCCGGGGCTGTTCAAGGTGGTGGCTCCATGATGTCTTTTGGCCCCGCCAGTTGAGGTCGATGTCATCACCCGGGCCGGCTCAGCCACCGGCCGCGGGCAGTCACCACGTGGGCATCGAGAAGAGGTAGTCGAAGCCCAGACTCACGCTGTCGGCGCTGTAGCGGTTGCGCGCTGCGCTGCGGGCTTCGATGTGGCCTGCCATGGCCCGCAGGGCGATGCGATCGTTGACGAAGTAGCGCAGGCCCAGCCCGGCCTTCACGGCCAGCCCGTGCACGTTGGTGCCCACCATCAGTTCGGCAAAGCCTTGCAAGCGGTCGTCACGCGTGGCCAGCGTTTGCACGCCAAGGCCCCCCAGCAGTTCGCCATTGCCCGGGTAACCCAAGTAGGTGGTGTAGGCGATGGCGGCCTGCACCGGGATGTACCAGCGCTCGTTCAGAAGAGCTTCGGCCTGGATCCCCACCAGGCTCAAGCGCCCGCGGTCGATGCCGGCAAAGCTCACCGACGGTTGGGTCTGGTGGAACAGGCCCACCCGGTAGCCCTGGAACAAAGCGCCGCTCCCGCTTGAATCGGTGGCCGCCGGGCCGGGGCTGGCCCGCAGGTGACGCGTCAGGGCGATGCCGATGGAGCGGTTCTTCGAGGTGCCCTCGGGCGCCACCAGGTAGCCCGCTGACAGCGACAGGCCCAGGTCACGCGTCAAGGCGACCTCGGCCGACAGACGCGGGTAGACGACAAAACCGGAGTCGGTGTTGATACGCTCTGGCGCATAACCCCCCGAGCCCAGTGCCAGTTGCCCGTAAAGCGTGATGTTGGACGAAACCCGCAGGCGCTGGCCCACACCGCCCAGGACCTGGTTGTACAGCGGCATGCCCCGGTAGCCCACACCCAGGTTGGCCAACCAGTAGGTGTCGCGCGCAAAGTACTGCGAAAACTGCAGCTCCACGTTGCTCCAGTTGCCCTTGTAGCTGCCCTGGGGGTTGATCTGGCTGAAGGTGTCCTGGCTGAGCATCAGCATGCGTTCGCTGGCTGCGCCCGTCGCGGTGCGCTCCTCTGCGCTTGTCAGCCGCTGGCCGTGGCTGGCCCATGGGCCGCTGAGGTATTGGAAAGGCACCTGCACATAGGCGTTGGCCTGCGTGCCGTTGATGGTTGAACGCTGGAAGCTCATCTTCGAGAGGTTCAGCCCCAGGACGGCCGGACCGAGGTCGTAGCCCAGGCCGGCATAGGCCTTGTAGAAGGCTCCCGTTCCCGACAAGGACTTGGCGTTTTCCACGCTGCGCCCACCCGCGCCGCCGCCCAGCGACAGGCCGGCCTGCAAAGTCCATTTCGGACCGATCTTTCGCTGCCCGTGCAAGGTGATGTCATAGGCCGTGAAGCCACCGTACACGCCCTTGAAGTGCGGCGCGAACAGGCCGGCGCCCAGGTACAGCCCGTCGGCCACTTCGTTCATCACATGAAAGCCCACCAGATCGATGGGCTCGTCGCCCGCCACGCGCACCACTTGGTAGTCGACCATCAGCAGGGAGCGATTGGCCTTCAAGCGCGAAGGTGCTTCCGCGGACGGTGTTTGAGCGGTAGCGACAGCGCTGGCCAAAAGGCCGGGCAGCAGCGCCCTGGCTGTGAATTGAAGTGCGTGCAAGGTCATGGGTCACGCCAGTGGGATGGCAGGGTCACTGAAGCGTCCGAGGATAGTGGCCGCGGCGAGCTGCCGCACCCTGCCTGGCGGCGTGGACTGCGATTGGGCTGCCAAACGGTGTCAAGGCGTCAGGGCGTCAGGTCTTGCCAGACTTCGAACCCACAACCTTGGCCGATGCCGCCTTCTTGACCTCACTCGCCGCCGTCCATCTGGCCAAGCTGCTGGCCGGCCACGTCTTGGCCCCGTCGTAATAGCCCTTGAAGGCTGGCACATCGGGCGGCAAGGTCAGCCAGGCCTGTTTGGACCGCACAAAGATGTGGGCCAAGGGCGGGCAGCGTGAGGGTTCATCCAAGGTGCCCACCCGCACATAGCGGGTCACGGCCTTGCGTGACCCGTGTTCGTTCCACACCGCGGTGCGGCAGCGGGTACAGCGGGCCACCCAGTGCTTGCCGCCGCTGTCGGTGGGCACCGAGACAAACTCGTGTTCGCCTTGCAGCACCGACATCTGCGTGAACTCGATCATCGCGTGGTGCGCAAAGGGCCCGCCGGTTTCACGCTGGCAGCGGGTGCAGTGGCAGCAGTGCACAAACATCGGCTCGCGATGAAAGCGGTAGCGCAGGGCGCCACAGGCGCAGCCGCCATCCAGCGGTGTGGGTTGCATGACAGGGGCTCCCAGGTGCGGCACGGGGACTGCCCCCAGCCATCACAGTATCACCACAGGCCACTGCCAGGCGCGCCACTGGATGCACCACCATTCAAGTTCACCCGAGCGCCAGCGCCTGTCTACGATGCGGCCCATTGCAGCGACACAAGGCAACCATCATGGACCTGCGCCTGGGCTTGTACAACGTGGCAGCCACGCACCAATTGAACGCCGACGCCACCACCCAGCTGGAACGGCACGCGGGCCTCGGCGCGCCGCCGTCAAGCCTGGCCCGACGCACCGCGCTGGGCCTGGCGGTGCTGGCCGCCGCGCTGGTGGGCCTGGGACTGGTGTTCTGGGTGGCCGCCCACTGGGACACGCTGGGCCGCATGGGCCGCTTTGCGCTGCTGCAAGGTGTCTTGCTGGTGATGGCCCTGGGCGCCGCGGCCCGGCCTTCGGCCCGCGTACCGCTGTCGCTGCTGGTGCTGTTGACCACCGGTGGCCTGTTGGCCTTTTTCGGCCAGACCTACCAGACCGGTGCCGACGCCTGGCAGCTGTTTGCGCTGTGGGCGGCGTTGATGCTGCCGCTGTGCCTGGGCCAACGCAGCGACGTGCTGTGGGCGCCTTGGGCGCTGGTGGCCATGACGGCCGTGTCGCTGTGGGTGCAGACCCATACCGGTCACGGCTGGCGGGCGCTGCCCGACGACCTGGCGGCGCATGTGGCCGGCTGGGCCTTGGGCATCGTGGTGGTGGCCGTGCTCAGCCCGCCCATGCGCCGAACCACCGGCGCTGGTGTGTGGGCCCTGCGCACCGCGCTCACCTTGCTGGTGGTGATGGTGAGCGCCAGTGCCCTGGGCGGCTTGTTCCAACGCGAGGTGGCCGGCCAGTATGGCTTGGGCCTGCTCATCATGGCCGTCCTGGCGGTGGCGCTGACACAGCGCTTCAGCTTCGACATCTTCGGCCTGAGCGCCGCCGCCTTGGGGCTGAACACGCTGCTGTTTGCGGGGCTGGCGCGCTGGCTCTTTGACCGCGGTGGTGACGCTGACCTGGTGGGCCGCATGCTCTTGCTGGGCTTGGCAGCAGCGGCGATGTTGGCCGCCACGGTGAGCTTGATCTTGAAGGTGTCGCGCCACCAGGCCAGCCTGACCGAAACCGCGCCAGAGGAATCCGTATGAAGCGCTCCGCACTTCAGCTCGCGGTGCAAGCCGCTGCGCAGAGTGGCCTGCTGCCCACAGCGGCACAAGCCCCTGAGGCTGACACCCGCCCGTGGCCGGTGCTGCTGCTGGTGGCCCTGGGTGCCTGGTTGGCCGCGGTGCCGCTGATGGCTGTGGTGGGTTTGCTGCTGGGTGACTTTATCCAGAAGGGGCCGGGTCCTTATGTCGTGGGCGCCTTGCTGATCACCGGTGCCGTGGTGGTGCTGCGCTCGCGGCCACTGCCGGTGTTTGTCGAGCAGCTGGCGCTGCCGGCCCTGTTGGTGGGTGGTGGCGCGGTCGGCATGGGCCTGTTTCGCGACATTGGCGAACCCGTGGCAGCCGCCCTTCTGGCGCTGCTGGCGCTGGGGGTGGCGGCGCTGGTGCCGCGGGCCTGGCTGCGTGTGCTGTTGGGTGCCGCAGCTGGCGTGCTGTTGGTGGTGGCCTGCATGCCGCCTTCCTGGGGCGAAGGGCTGTTTGGAACGCAGCTTCGGCTGTGGCTGGGGCTGCACCTGCTGTTGCTGGCGTGGGCTGGTGCTGGGCTGGCGCAAAAACGCCTGGGGCCCAGCCCACGCGCCGTGCTGGAACCTGCGCGGTCTGGCGCTTTGCTGGTGCTCTTGGCGGGGCTGGCTTGGTGGTCGGGGCTGACGCTGCTGGTGGGCGCCAGCCTGGGTGGCGAGCTGTCGCCCACCACCTGGCAACTGTGGCGGCCGCACAGCCTGCCCATGCAAGTCACGTCCATGCTGATGGCCGCAGCGGCCGCCCTGTGGACCGCCCGACAGTGGCAGACACTGCGCCAGCCCTGGTGCGCCGCTGCAGCGCTGGTGCTGGCGGGTCTGGCCGGCTTGATGCCCGCGCTGGGCGCGGTGCTGCTGGCCTTGGCCGTCAGCGCCACCGCAGCACGCTGGTTGCTGACTGGAGCGGCGGCCGTGGCTGGGGCCTGGATCATCGGCGCGGCTTACTACAGCCTGAGCTGGCCTCTGCAAGACAAGGCCCTGGCCTTGGTGGCTGCCGGCGCCAGCTTGGGCGCCCTGGCCAGGTGGGCGCTGAGACCCCAACGCGCCCACGCATCCGACCCGCCGGCCCCATTGCAGACGACGGCCGGCTCGGTCACTGCCCGTCGTCTGGGCTTGGGCTTGAGCGTGCTGGCCGGGTTGGCGGTGGTCAATGGCGGCATCTGGCAGAAGCAGCAACTGATCCAGCATGGCCAGCCGGTGTTTGTGGAACTGGCCCCGGCCGACCCGCGTTCTCTGATGCAAGGCGACTTCATGACTTTGCGCTTTGCCTTGCCCAGCGAGGTGCGTGAGCCCAGCCAAGGCCTGCTGCAGTCACAGCGCCCGCGGGTGCGGGTGCAACGCGACGAACGCGGTGTGGCCCGCCTGCTGCCGCTGGCACCCGGAGAATCGACGGAGCCGGGTGAACTGACGATGGAACTCACGCCCAAGGGCGGGCAATGGGTGCTGGTCACCGACGCCTGGTTCTTTGCCGAAGGGCAAGCCGAGCGCTGGCAGGCAGCCCGCTATGGCGAGTTTCGGGTGGACGGCCAGGGCCGGGCTTTGTTGGTGGGCTTGCGCGGGGCGCAGCTGCAGCCGCTCTAGGCGTTCAACGGCAAGGTCAACTCAAACACCACCCCGTCAACCACGTTGAGGGCCCGCACGGTGCCACTCATTTTGGCCATGTAGGTTCTCACCACGAACAGCCCCTGGCCGCGATGGCCGCTGCCGCTGTCGGCTTCCGCATGCTCGGAGACTCCATACTCAAAGATGCGCTCGGCCTGGCCTTCACTCACCACTGAGCCTTGGTTGTGCACCCGCACCTGGGCCTGTGGGCCCACCGCCGCTGCGCTGATGCGGATGGGTGTGCCGGCCGCGCGGTGGCGGTCGGCGTTGCGCAGCAAGTGGGTCACCACGTCTTCCAGCGAATACTCGTCGGCGCGCACCATCAGCGGTCGGCCGGCGTCTTCAAACACCACCTGCTCGATGCCGATGTAGCCGGCGTTGCCCGCCACGTGGCCCAGAAAAGCGTTCAGGTCCAGCGGCTGCAGTTGCAAGGTGGTGGAGGCAAAGGCCTCGCTGGGCGACGCCTGACCATAGAGCACCCGCACCGCCTGCTGCATGCGCGTGATGTAGCGCTCGGCCGGGTCGCCCGGGCCGCCGTGCAAGGCCATCAAGGACTGCAGCGGCGACATGATTTCGTGGCCCACCGCATGCCACTGGTCCTTTTCCTGCACGGCACGAATCTGTTCGCGGCGCACGTCGTCGTTCACGCGCAGCAGCAGGTCATGCAGGCCCTGGGCCAGCACACCCAGCTCATCACTTCCGCGCAGGTCGGCCAGGTCCAGCGCGGGCAGTTCACCGCTGCTGCGCATGCCGGTGGACACCGCAGCCGCACGCTGGGTCAAGAGCGTCACCCGGCGCACCAAGATGACTTCAATCGACAGCCAGGTCAGCAACACCGCCGCCAGCATGGCACCCACAAAACCCGACAGGCGGGTGGCCACGGCCGCCAGTTGGCGGTTGACCGGGCGCAGGTTGCCGCTGAGCTCCAGTTCATAGCGGCCCAGGCTGGACGTGAGCGTTTCGCGGGCCAGCAGCGGCGCGTCAAACCCGTCCACCGGCAAGCGGCGGATCAAGGCGTCGATCCAGGGCGACGGTGAATCGCCGCTGGCCACGGCGCCGGTCAGCCGCAGCAGCGTTTGTGGGCTGCCTTCGCGGCGCACGGTCAGCACCTCGCCGGGCAAGAGCAGGCTTTGCAGGTCGGCCACCGAAAAGGCGCGTTGCGCGCCTGGGGTGTCGCTGTCAAACAGCGCCGGCCCGTCGGCGGCGGGCAGCAGCTTCACGCGCACCACCATTTGGTGCAGATCGGGCGGCGGCCAAACCACTGGCTTGGCACCCAGCACCTCTTGGAAGAGCTCCACCGGCAGACGCACCGAGTAGAAAGTCTGCCGCGGGCAGTCGTCGCCGTCGGCCCCGGCAGCCTTCACATCTCTCGCGTCTTTCAAGCAGCGCGGCTCCTGCCACAGCCAGCCGCGAAAGTCGCGTTGCGGGCGCGAGCGGCCGGTCAAGGCTTGGTCACCATCAAAGCCGGTCAGGCGGCCGCGCAATGGGTTGTCGGCGGCGGCCTCAAAAGGCGCCGTCCAACGCCACGTGCGGCCACGCGCAGAAACCTCGATGCTGGCGCGGTGGGCCAGGCTCAAGTCCAGTTCACCCGACACGTGCGACACCCAAGGCCTGCTGGCCAGGCTGCCCACCACGTACAAGAAGCCGCCTGCAAACGGGTTGTTGCCCACCGCGGCGCACAGCGTTGCGCTGTCGGGGTACTGCAGCGCGCAGCCGGCCATTTCCACCGCCTGCTGGGCCTTGCTGCGGTCGTCAAAGTCAAGGGCCGCAAAGGGCAGCACCAAAGGCGCTACCGGTATGGTGGCGCGCTCCGCCAGCCCCGGGTTGAGCAGCATCAGCTGGCCGGTGGGGTGGCGCAGGCGCGCGGCAATCTGGGCCTGGTTCTGGCGCAGGCTGTCGGCATACACACGGTGGCTGCGTTCTTTTTCGTCTTGCAGCACGCTGAGTGCCAGGCCCAGCGTGGCCAGGGCCAGCAGCGCAAAAGCGCTGCGGAAAAACACCCGCAAACGAAAGGGCACGCGCAGCGCTGCCGCAAAGGGCAAGCGGGCCGCCCCAGGCCACTTCATGCTTTGGTGCCTGTCCAGCGAAAGCCGCGCATGGGCACGTTTTCAATGCCGTCGAAGGCCGGATCCACTTCACGAAAGGCGTCGCGGATGGTGCTGACGTGCTTGCGTACGTTGTCGCGATTGCGACCGCTCTTGACCACTGCAAACAGGTCTTCGTAAGACACCACCTCGCCACGGCGCTGGTGCAGCGCGGCCAGGATGCGCTGCGCCGTCAGCGGCAGGTTGACCTTTTGCCCGCGCCACAGTGCGGCGCCTTGACGCAAGGGGTCGATGGACAGTTCTGCCGGTGCGGCCAAGCCCGCTGCTGGCGCGCCGGTACGCGCAGCCGCACGCGCGCTGCGCAAGATCTCCAAAAAGGTGTCGACAAAGTCCGACTCTTCAAAGGTCGTCTTCTGCAGGTAGTCCCAGGCATCCAGCGCTTTCATGATGCTGCGGTACACGGCCGCAGGCATGGCCGACACCACCAGCACTGGCGTGCCTGCTGCGCGTTTGTTGATGGCGTTGATGATGGCCACCCCCGCGTGGCGTTCGCGGCCCAGCTCGATGTCCAGCACCACCACGTCGTAGTGCTCACGCGCCAGTGCGGCTTCGGCGTCGTCGCGGTTGAACCATTGGTGTACCTCGATGCCGGGGCGGGCCGCCTCGATCCAGCCACGCAGCTGTTGGCTGGTGGGCTGGTCGTCCTCAATGACTGCAACTTTGGGCATGGCCGGATTATTGGGTGGGCCGGACACGCGCGGCACGCTTGGGCTGTGAGTGTTTCTTCCGCGGCCGGGTGCGAAGTGCCCCGGCGTGCCCATTGAGTGCTCCGGGGGGTCTGAAAAGAATGGGCAGCACCAACCACCCGGAGCTGAACATGAAAGAACGACTGATCCAGACCTTGCAACACACCGCCCGCGTGCTGAAGATGGCGTGGACCCACGGCGCCGCGCGTGGCACCCAAGCGCTGGCCGGCCAACGCCGCGTCTGGCTGACGCTGGGTATCGCGGCCGCCAGCACCTGGGCGCTGGTGGCCCACCCACCGGTTCACAGCGTACCCCGCGGCGACGTGGCGGTGCGCACCAACCAGCTCACCGGCGTGGCGGCGGAGTTTGGCGAAGGCTCGCTGTGGGTGCTGCCTGGCTTGCATGAGGTGCGCCAACTCACGCTGCGCGACCAGGTCTACCGCCCACAAGCGGCCGAGGCACCTTTTCAGTCGGTGGAAGGCTTGTCCTTCGGTATCGACCTGGCTGTGCGTTACGCGCTGGACCCGGCCAAGGTGGCTGCGGTGTCCAAAAACCTGCCCGAAGACATCGGCGCCCAGGTGGTGGAGCCCGCCGTACAAGGCGTGATCTACAAGGTGCTGACCCGCTACACGGTGCGCGAGATTTTTTCCACCAAGCGCGCCGAGATCCAGACTGCCATCGAAACCGAACTGCGCGGCAAGATGGCCGCCGACGGCCTGCTGCTGCGCGCGGTGCAAATCGGCAAGGTGGAGCTGCCCGAGGAGTACCGCCGTGGCATGGACAAGCTGCTGGCCGAAGAGCTGGAAACCGCCAAGATGCGCTACACGCTGGAGCTGAAGGACAAGCGCGTGCGCGAAACCGAACTGGACGCGCTGGCCGACAAGGTCAAGCGCGAAACCGCCGCGGCGGCAGCAGGTGCAGAGCAGATCATCGCGGCCAAGGCACAAGAGGAAGCCATGCGCCATGTGCTGCCCTTCAAGCAAAAGCAGATCGAGCAACGTTCGCTGGAAGCCGAAGCCAACAAGGTGGCACGCATCCGCCAGGCCGAAGGTGAAGCCCAGGCGCGCCGCATCGAAGCCACCGGCGAGGCCGATTCACGCCAGAAGCTGGCCGATGCTGAGGCCTACCGGCTGGACCGCGTGGGCAAGATCCAAAGCGCGCAGATGGAGCGCGACGGAGTGCTGATCACGCGCCACCCGCTGCTGATCCAGAAGACGCTGGCCGACAAACTGTCGGACAAGATCCAGGTCATCATCGCGCCACCGGGCACCGACGGCCGCCTGATCACTGCCGGCCTGGTGTCAACCCAGGGCACGCGTGGCAAGTCCGGCAACGGCGGCAACAGCGAAGTCAGCACCGACAGCGAAGAAGGCAGCCAGCAATGATCGCCACCACCGCCGCCACCCTGGCCGCCGTGGCCATCGTCACCCAAGACGCCACGGCACTGCGGGCCAGCGCCAGCGACAGCGCCGCCCAACAGGCCCAGCTGTGGCAGGGTGACTTGCTGGAAGTGCGCGGCCGCCGCGGCGACCACCTGCAGGTATGGGACCACCGCCGCGAACGCGCCGGCTATGTGCGGGCCACGCAAGTGCGCCAGGTGTCGCTGCAAAGCGCCGACGCACCGCAACTGCTGGCTGTGCTGCGCTTCTTGCGCGACCAGCCGGGCGCTGAGAGCTTGGGCATGGCCTACGTGGCGGCCTACCTGAAGGCCGTGCCGGCCAGCGCCATCACCGCCGAACCGTTTGACGCCTTGGGAACGATGGCCGAGCGGCTGGCCCGCCGGGCGCAACAACGCCAGGCCTCCAGCACCATTGCGGCGCACCTGGAAGTGGCCGCCCAGTACGGCGTGCGCTACACCGGCTTCGAGCGCCAGGGTGTGCAACAGCTGTGCTACGACGGCGAAGCCTTTCGCCGCGTGTTGGCCATGCCCGCCAGCCCCGAGCACAAGGCCCAGGCCAGCCTGGCCCTGACCCGACACGACTGCCAAGACCCGACGCTGACGCCGAGCGTGCGCCTGCAAGCCGACCTGAGCCGCGCCCAACTGCTGGACACCATCAGCGATGCCGACATGGCCGTGCTGCCCGACACGCTGAAGAACCGCCTGCGGCTGCGTCGCGCTGGCGTCTGGGCGACCCTGGCTTTTGAACGCGCCCGCCTGGGGCAAGACGCCACCACCGCCGGCCAGCGTGCGCTGGAGCAGCTGGCTGCGGTGGACAAGATCGCGTTGACCGACGACGACCTGCCGGACGCGCAAGAAGCGGCGCTGCGTGTTGGCGCCTCACGTTGGGCAGCGCGCTTGCCTACAACCACCGCGTCCACAGGCGCTCGGCCTGCCCGCTTGCGCGTCAGCACCCGCCCTGGCGAGCCAGGCCAAACCTGTGTTGAGCTGCATGACGAAAGCAGCATCAAAGCATTGGCCCAGCGCTGCACCTACGGCGTGGTGTGGACCGCCTCCGCGCAGGTGGAGCCCAGCGGCAAGGCCCTGGCCCTGGCCGTACAGCCCTTGCAGTCCTGGCGCGAGCTGTGGCTGTTTCAGCGCGGTGAGCAAGGCTGGCGCATCGATGTGCTGCCGCCGGCTGCCAGCGACCCGGAGTTGGGCTACCTGGAGTTTTCTGGCTGGGTGCCGGGTTCACAAAAGCTGCTGCTGACCCGCGAAGCGCGCGACGGCAAGGCCCACCGCCGCAGTTTTGAGGTGCTGATGCTGAACACACTGGAAGTGGACAAGCGCGCCAGCGACCCGGCGCTGCTGGTGCTGTTTGGCAGGTGGCAAGACCCGGCCTGGAAGCGTGAAACTGTGGCCCTGCGCTGACCTGTGCCGCTGCACCGGCCCCTTCGGCCCCCACTCCGTCTGCTTGAAACCCCGACGCCTTGACCGGCTTGGCCCACTTGGCAAAGTCGGTCCTTTGTACGGCCGCCAATTGCTTGGGCGTGGAGCCGATAGGCTTCAGCCCCAGTGAGCTCAGGCGCTGCGCCTGCGTGGCGGGTCAACCACAGGAGCCGTACATTGCAAGCCACCATCAGCACCCAACAGGCAAAAGCCTGAAACAGCACGACCAAACCCTGTCTCTTGCAACTTTCCGAGCAGGCGCAACGTGCGATCCTGAGCCTGGCTCCTGGGCCAAATGCCTGACCTCGCTGTCGGGCCCTGCACACCCAGGCCTGCCCTCTTTTCGCTGCTGCCCCACCACCCCCTACAGCGTCCACGATTCCCGGCCATGACCCCTACCCGATTTTCCCTGCCGCAGTGGGTCCACACCCTGAAGTTCAAGATCATGGCGATGGCGGTCGTGACCGGCATGGTGTCGGCCATGTGCGCGACGCACATCGTGCTGGAAGAGACGCAGGCTGAAGTTGAGCGCCTGCTGCTGCGCAATCAGGTCGACGACAGCGAGAGCACTGCGCATCTGCTGGCCAGCAAACTGGACACCCTGCAAGCCGCCATGAAAGCGGCGGCCCGCCATTCCACGCCCGAGAAATGGGTCGACCACGACAGCATGACCCGCTATCTGGTGGACAAGCCGGCCTTGGTTGCGCTGTTTGACAGCGTGTTTGCCGCCGATGCGCAAGGCCAGATGCTGGCGCGGGTTGAAAAGGACAACGCCTACGCCAAACGGGTTGACATTGCCGACCGCGAGTACTTTCAACGCGCCCTGACCACCGACCAACCGGTGGTTTCCAAAGTGATCGTGGGAAAGGTCAAGAACGCGCCTATTCTGGTCATCGCCGTGGCGGTAATGGCCGCAGATGGCAAGGTGGTTGGAGTCATGGGCGGCTCGCTGCAACTGCACTCCAGCGGCCTGTTGTCCAACACCGGCGGGTCCACTCACTCAGAAGCGGCGCGTACCTTGGTGATGGACCGCAGCGGCCTGCTGCTGGCCCATACCGACCCCACCCGTGTGCTGGGCCAGGCAGCCGACGAACCGGGCCTGGCCGACATGTTTGCACGCTGGCGCGACTCGGGCAGCCCCATTGACACCCAGGGCGCGGCGGCGCTGTCAGAGGGCTATCTGGTGGCGATGGCCGGTATCCCGACGTCCGACTGGGTGCTGGTGCGCATGACGCCCCAGGCCGTGGCGATGGTGCCACTGGCAGCGGCACGACGCACCGCATGGCAAGCTGCGGCGCTGGTTGGCTTGGTGGCCGCCCTGTTGGCTGGCGCGCTGGCCTGGGCCATGACCCAGCCCATCACCCGCTTACGCGCACGGGCTGACCGCCTGCTGTCAGACTCCCACCCCGCCAACGAAGCCTGGCCCACCAACAGCGGCGAGGTGGGTCAACTGGCACTGGCTTTTCAGCACGTGGTTGAACAGCGTCAACAGCGCCAAGGCGAAACGCAGGCCCTGCTGAAACGACTTGAAGCCGTCCTTGACCATGCCGAGATCGGCATCGCGCTCACCCGCAACGGCCAGTTTGAGCTGGTGAGCCAGCAGATGTGCCGCACGTTCCGCTGTGAAAAGCAACACCTGATCGGGCAGCCATCGCGCCTGATCCACGCTTCGGACGATGCCTACCAAGCCCTGTCAGAGCGAGCCCGTCCGGCCTTCATGGCCAACGGCACCTTTGACGGGGAGCTGGAACTGATGCGCCGCACGGGGGAGGTTTTCTGGGCCCACATGCGGGGCCGCGCGGTGGTGGCCGGTGACCGGTCGCAAGGCACCATCTGGACCATCGAGGACGTGACCGAGGTGCGCGAACAGCGCGAACGCCTGGCCTGGGCATCCAGCCACGATTCACTGACCGGCCTGGCCAACCGCGCGGCCTTTGAATTGCTGCTGGGGCGGGCCACCGCCAACGCCGAACGCGCGCCGTTTTGCGCCCTGTTCATCGACCTTGACCGCTTTAAACACGTCAACGACACGGGTGGCCATGCGGCTGGAGACGCGCTGCTGCGCGACGTGGCGGCCGAGCTGGCGGGGCAGGTGCGCAAATCAGACACCGTGGCGCGGCTGGGTGGTGACGAGTTTGCCGTTTTCCTCAGCGATTGCCCACTGACACACGCACAACGGATCGCCGAAAAACTCCGTGTCGCCGTTGTGAGTTATGAGCTGGCGTGGGAAGGACACCGCTTTGGCGTTGGCGCCAGCATCGGCTTGGTGCCGGTCGACGGCAGCTTCTCCACCGCCGCTGACGTGCTGCGTGCCGCTGACGCTGCCTGCTACGCTGCCAAAAAACAGGGGCGCAATTGTGTGGCGGTGCATGAGACCAGGGCGGCTGACGGCGATGTTGCCAGCACCCAGGCCAACGCCACCAACGAAGCAGCTGGGCCAGGTCAAGCGGCTTTGGCGATGGCGCTGGAGCTCGGGACTCAGTCGGCCTGAAACCCCGACGCCTTGACTGGCTTGGCCCACTTGGCGAAGTCGGTCTTTTGCACGGCAGCCAACTGGTCTGGCGTGGAGCCTATGGGCTCCAGCCCCAGTGAACTCATGCGCTGCGCAAATGCGGCGTCCTTCATCGCCGTTTGTACGGCCATGCTCAAACGCTGTGCCTGCGCCGCAGGCAATCCACCGGGCCCGTACATCGCAAACCAGGCCCCGGCGTCCATGGCCACGCCCTGCTCGCGCAGCGTGGGCACATCAGGCAGCTGCGGCGCGCGCTGGGCGCCGGCCACGGCGATGATGCGCACCTTGCCGGCGCGGTGCTGCTCCAGCGCTTCAGTCACCACGTCCATGGTGTAGCCGATGTGGCCGCCCATCAGCGCCGTCATGGCCGGTGCACCGCCCTGGAAGGGCACGTGCTGCAAGTCGATGCCCGCAGCTTCGCCAATCATCAAACCCAGGAAATGCGGAACGGTGCCGTTGCCCGAAGATCCGTAACTGGCGGTGCTGGGATCGGCCTTGGCACGCGCCACCAGCTCGGCCATGGTCTTGACGTTGCTTTTGGGCCCTGAGACCACGCAGAACTGAAAGCTGGCCAGTTGACTGATGGGCGCCAGGTCTTTGTTGACGTCGTAGTTGAGCTTCTTGAAGACGTGGGGAAAGAGCACCACCGGGCCGCTGGGCATGACCAGCACGGTATTGCCATCGGGCGCGGCGTTTTTCAGTTGCTCGATGGCAATGCGGCCCGCCGCACCGGGCTTGTTGTCCACCACCACGTTCTGGCCACCCAACTGGGCAGGCAACCGTTCAGCCAAGAGGCGAGCAATGGTGTCGGCCGAGCCACCGGGCGGGAAGCCGACCAGGATGCGCAGGGGGGGGCGGTCGGCCTGAGCCCACACCGCGGGCGCTGCCAAAGCAGCGGCAGACAAAAGCAGGGAACGGCGTTGCATGGCGGGGCTCCTGGAGTGCTGCTGCACTGTAGTGTGCTTACCGCTTCACCCCAACGCGGCAGAGCTCAGGAACAACCCTCACCCGGGCCCACCACCGGCTGCGCCGCCAACGGGCAGGCGAATCAAGCCAGCGCTGAGCCCCAACTCAGACGGCGGCGGCCATGCCAGCCGCTGCCATCATCTCTTTGGCGGCGCGCTCACCTTCCCGCGCGGCACCTTCCATGAAACCCTGGAAGTCAAAGGAGCAATGCTCGCCCGCAAAGAACACCTGACCTTGGCGCACCCGCTCGTACCCGGCGATGGTTTCGTATTGCCCCACCTTGAAGTACGAGTAGGAGCACTTCATGTTCGGGTCCAGGTGCGGCAGTGCCTGCGTTGCACGTCCATTCCACAGTGCGGTCAAACCCGGAAAGACGGGCTCTGCTTGGGCCATAAATCGCGCTGCGTCGTGTCGCACCCGAGACGAAGTCGCGGTGGCGAAGGCGGTGTTGGAGCGCATGGCATCGGCAAAAGCACCGCCGGCATAGCCCACCAAGATGCCGTTGCTACCGGCCTGCGCACGCGAGGCCTCCCAACTGGCCTGGTAGCCCGTGTCGGCGTAACTCGAACCGTTGCCACGCGCCGGTTTCTGGTCCCGATCGGTCCAGACTCGACGGGTGAACTGCAGGTGTTGTTTGCTTTGCCGTCCTGCGCCCAGGTTCTGAATGGCGAACTGCTTCTGGTTGTCAAAACCAGCCCTTGCGATGTCCAGCCCACGCAGCACGGGAAAAGGCGTGGTCAGCAACACCTGATCGGCGTGGACAAGCTTGGTCAAACCACCGCTGTCAAAGCGCAATTCGTAGACGCCAGAGGACAAACAGCGCAATCCTTCCAGGCGCATGCCGGTGCGCACGACGTGGGGCCCCAGGCGATGAGCAATGGCGGCCGGGATCTGCTGGTTACCGCCACGGACACGAAACTTCTCGTCGGACTCGCCAAACATGCTCAGCTCGCGCTGGTTGGGTTGGTAGCCCAACAGGTAGATCAGGTTCAGCGCCGATTGTTCGCGGGTGTCGCTGTTGAGCTCGATGTAGTAGGCCGTGTCCAGCAGCGCCCCCAAGGGCGACGCGTGACCACCCGGAACCCGCAATTCGATCCAGTCGTAGACACTCATGCGATTGAGCCAGCGGCCTTGCGCCGTGCTCTCGAAGACAGTGGTGGCAGCGCCCGCTTCACGCAGATCCTGCTGCAACAGCGGCCAAACCCGCTTGAAATCTCGATCGGCCTGCGCTTTGGCGTAGTACTGACCAGAAAAATAGTAGGTCTCGGTGGAGCCCTTGGGTTCGGCGTCCAGCAAGTCGTCCAGGGGCAAGTCGAAGCGCCGAGCCAAAGACCTCATCCGGGTGTGGCCACTGTCAATCAGTTCACCGCACCACTCAAAAACCTGGCCCTGGTCGAAGTAATCGGTGTTGGAGAAGATCCGCCCACCCATGCGGTCGTTGGCCTCATAGACCGTGCAGGCCACACCGTTGTCTTGGAGCTTGAGCGCAGCCGCCAAGCCTGCCATGCCAGCGCCGACCACCGCAATGCGTGGCTGCGCCTGGGCCAATGCAGCACGCGGTGCCAACGCCCCGCCAAGCAGTGCTGCACCGCCCTGCAAGAAGCCCCGTCGGTTGGGCCCCAGGCGCGCCCGATCCGCTCTGGTTCTCGCTCGGCGGTGTGCATCGGCTTCGCGAATCGCTTCAACAGGCAGGCCACTGGCGGTGGCGCGATGGTGTTCACGCGCCAACGACGTCAGCGCTCGCATCAAAGGCGTATGTCCCATGGAATCTCCTGATCTGAGTCGGCGCAGCGGAGCAAGCTCTGGTCAGAGCGCCACCACCGAGCCGATTAGGCCGACAAATGCCGCACGCTTATCGGCAGGACTGGGCAAAGTTAACACGGTACTTCTGGGTACTATCCGCGCGCCAACGCTGATACTTTCTGAGGCCCCGCGACCACGCTCGCCCGCCCAGGAGAGGTTTTCATGTCAACAACCACTGCTGCTTTGCCAGCCTTTCTGAGGTGGGCATGGACTTGCGCCATCGGCGTGCTGCCGGTCTGTGCAGCAGGTGCCGGTGCGGCGGACACCGAGGATCTGGAAGCGCTGCTCAACCAGCCCGTATATGCGGCCTCCAAGTTTGCGCAAGGCGCCGCCGATGCGCCTGCGGCTGTCACGGTGTTGACGGCGGGTGACATCAAGGCTTATGGCTGGCGCACGCTGGCCGAAGCGCTCAACGGTGTGCGCGGTGTCTACCTTCGCTATGACCGTTTTTACAACTACCTGGGCATCCGCGGCCTGGCTCGCCCTGGCGACTTCTCCTCCCGGATCCTGGTCTTGATCGACGGCATGCGGGTCAATGACAACATTTACGGCCAGGCTGGCGTGGGTCATGAGTTTCCACTCGACATCGCCCTGGTGGAGCGGGTGGAGTTTGTGCCGGGGCCGGGCTCGGCGCTCTATGGGTCCAACGCGGTCTTGGGGGTGGTCAACATCGTCACCAAGTCAGCCGCATCGCTGGCTGGCGGGCTGGTGGCGCTGGAGGTGGGCAGCGACGCCAGTCGCTCGGTCAGTTTGAGTCAAGGCTTCGAGCTCGGCACCGCCAGGCTGCTGCTGTCAGCCAAGTCAGAAACGCGGCCTGGCCGGGCACACTACTTCGCCGAGTACGACGACCCATCAACGGCTTTCGGCTTGGCAAAAGACGCCGATCGTGAAACCGACCGCAAGCTGTACGGAAAATGGTCTCAGGGTGAATTCACCTTGGCCGGTCTGGTCTCTGAAAGGCGCAAGCAGATTCCAACCGGCGCCTTCTACACCGCCTTCCCCAGCGCACACACGGCGGGTCGGGACCGCTATGGTTTTGTCGACCTGCAATGGCAACGCGACCTCAAGCCCAGCCTGCAGGCTTTTGCCCGCGCCACCTTGGCGCAGTACGACTTTGTCGGACGCTTCGACTACGGCTCACAGCTCGGTTTGCAACAGCTTGACCAACGGGGCCGCTGGCTGGACCTCGAGTTGCGTTGGCAGTTCAGCGGTTGGAAGGGGCACCAGCTGGTTTGGGGTATGGAAGTCCAGCACAACTTCCAACAAAGCCAACGGTCTTTCTTGGAAGGTCCCGCAGGTGGCACAACGGCTGACATCAACGCCAAGTCCAACCGATGGGGGCTGTTTGCTACCGATCAGGTTCAGCTGCTCACCGGCCTGCGCGCTGTGGCAGGTGTGCGGCTGGACCACCAACTCAACGGCGAGCAGACCGCCACACCACGCTTGGCCCTGATGTGGGACACCAGCCCTGGGCTGGTACTCAAGCTGCTGGACGGCAGTGCCTACCGCGAACCCAACGCCTACGAGTCGCAATACGCCGATAACTTCGCCCTGGCCAACCCCAAGCTGCGCAGCGAGACCTTGCGCACCCGCGAAATGGCCCTGGACTGGCGGGCACTGGCCAATCTGCGGGTAGCCGCGTCGCTGTATCAATACCGTGTATCTGATCTGATCGAGCAACAAGTTGACAGCAGCACCGGGCTGCTGATCTTCAACAACGTCAGCGCTGCCAAAGCGCAGGGGTTCGAGATCGAAGCCGACTACGTGGGCGACAGCGGCTGGCGCCTGCGCGGAAGTTGGGTCGGGCAACGCACACGGGCAGATGGCAGCGACGCCGATCTGAGCAACTCCCCACGCTCATTGACCAAACTCTTGCTCAGCCTGCCCCTGCCCTGGTGGCAAACACGTGCCGGCCTGGAATGGCAGCGGGTTGGCCAACGGCTGACTTTGGGGGCCGCCCGGCTGCCCGCGCGCAGCGTGGCGAATCTGACGCTGCAATTGGCGCCGCCCGGTTCCCGCTTCGCGCTGACCGCCAGCGCCTACAACCTGCTCAACAAGGCCTACGCCGATCCTGGTGGACCGGATCTGCTTCAAGACACGCTGGCTCAAGACGGTCGCCAGTGGCGTGTTCAGCTGGCGCTGAGCTACTGAAACGATTCGCCCTGCCCGTGACCGTTTCTCGACGCCTGCTGCTGAGCGCGCCCTGGCTGATCTGCCTGGGCCGGGCACGAGCGCAGGCCCCCAGCGACGCCCGGGTCAAGGCACGCCTGACCTTGGCCCTGGCCCGCTTCACCCAGTGGCCGGCAACCGCATTTGCCGGCCCCACTGAACCGCTGGTGGTGTGTGTCATCAACCGCAGCGACGTGGTCGCCGATGCTTTTGCCGAACTGTCCAACCAAACGGCACTGACTCGCTCCATCAAGGTCGTGCAGAACGCTGAGCGGCCCTACACCGGCTGTCATGTGCTGTTTGTTCACGAGTCGGCCGAACGCAACGTTGCCATGACCGTGACGGCCACCCTGGCTGCAGCGCCTGTCCTGACCATCAGCGACGCTGAGGGCTTCGCTGCTCGGGGCGGCATGGTGGAACTGGTCAACGTGAACGACGCCTTACGGCTGGACATCAACCTCAAGTCCGTGCGTGCCACCTCATTGGCGCTCAGCAGCCAGGTGCTCAGACTGGCGCGGCAGGTGCGGGAGTAGGGCCATCAGCAACATGTTCCCCGCTTTGGTTCGACGTTTTGGTGCTTTGCCCCTGCGTCGACGCATGTCATTGCTGATCGCCGTCTGCGCCGCGATCACGACCTTGTCGTGCCTGCTCGCGGTGGTGGGGTCCGGGCTGTGGCTGCAACAGACCAGCGCACGCGAAGAAACCGCTGAAGTTGCCCGTACGCTTTCCTTCTCGCTTCAGGCGCCGGTGGCTTTTGGTGACCAGCAAGGCACCCTGGATGCCCTGATGCTGTTGCGTGCGCGCCCTCAGGTTGAGGCAGCCTTTGTCTATGGCCGCCAGGGGGAGCTGCTGGCCACTTATGGCCCCAGCACCGCATTGAACAGTGGTGCCCTTGAACAAGGGCTGTTCGCGACCCGCCTGCAGGCGACAGCGGCCATCGAGAGCGAGAGCGACACCATTGGCCGCGTCGTCGTGGTCAACAGGCTGTCGCGCCTGTGGCAGGCCTTGGGCCTGGCCATGCTGGCCACGGTCTTGGCCAGCATGGCCGGGCTGGCGCTGTCGGTGCGATTGGCCCAACGCATCGCCCGTGCCATCACCCACCCCATCGACATCCTGGCGGACGCTTCGCGCGAGATCGCACGCAGTCACGACTACACCCAGCGCCTGCCGCCAGCCGGAAGCGACGAGATTGGCACCGCGACCCAGGCCTTCAACGAGATGCTGGAAGAAATCCGTGCCCGCGGTGATGCACTGGTAGCGGCCAATTTGGCCCTGGAGGGCCGCGTCCTGGAACGCACGCGCTTGCTGCAGGGAGAGAAAGAACGCGCCGAAGCGGCGTCGTTGGCCAAGACCCGTTTTTTGGCCAACATGAGCCATGAGCTGCGAACGCCGTTGAATGCGGTCATTGGTGCTTCGCAGCTGCTGCGCGAAGGCAAGCTGGACGGAGAAACCCACACCCAACTGGTTGCCGCCATCCGCGACAGCGGTACCAATCTGCTGGGGCTGATCGACAACATCCTGGACCTCGCTCGCATCGAGTCGGGCTCCATGGAATTGGTGCACCAGGATTTCAACCTGCTGGATTGCCTGGAGTCGGCGGTGTCGACCGCGTCGGTGGGTGCGCGACTGAAAGGCTTGGAGCTGGCTTGCATCGTCGAGCCCAAGCTCCAGGAATGGCGTCACGGCGACCCGACCCGCCTGCGGCAGGTGCTCATCAACCTGTTGGGAAACGCCATCAAATTCACCGCACGCGGTGCGGTGGTCTTGCGAGCACGGCAGGGACTCGGCGCCCACGACCTGGAGTTGTCGGTCAGCGATACCGGTATTGGCATTGGTGCCGCTTCACGGGAGCGGGTGTTTGAACCCTTCCGTCAAGCCGACGATGGCTCCAATCGCCGATTTGGGGGCAGCGGCCTGGGTTTGGCCATTTCTCGCCAACTGGCTCAAGCCATGGGCGGCGACATCCAGGTGGCCAGCGAACTGGACAAGGGTTCGACGTTCACCCTGTCGGTGCGCCTGCAAGCCGCAGTGTGCGCGCCAGAAGCGCCCCCACCGTTGCGCCAGACGGTGTATTTCTTTGAGCCACACAGCGCCAGTGCCCAAGCGCTGGCGGCGACGCTCGAAAGGCTGGGCTGCACCGCGCGGCGCTGCAACAACCCCCAGGATCTGCGCGATGGGCTGGGGCTGCTGCCGCCTGGCGCGGACCCGCCGTGGCTGCTGCTCGCGCTGGACGGCGGTGATGCTGGGCTGTGCGAGGCGGTCTGCAGCGGGCTGGTGGATGGGGAGCACCTGCTGGGCATGGGCAGCAACCCTGGCACCTGGGGCGGCGAAAGTGAAAGCCGCGTGAGTCTGCAGCACAGCATCAGCAAACCGGTCCTGCGAGCGGCCCTGATCAGCCGGCTGGGCAAGATGACCGAAGTTGGCCAACCGTTGCTGCCGGCCCCAGGCAACCTGGCGCTGCAACGAGCCGCATCGGACACGGACACCAGTGCGAGTGCGAGTGCGAGTGCAAAGCATGTACTGGTGGTCGAAGATGACCTCACCAACCAGTTGATCGTCTGCGGGATGCTGAACCACGCTGGCTTTCGCACCAGCACCGCCAACAATGGCAGCGACGCCTTGCGGGCCTTGAGCCAGCATGTCTACGACGTGGTGCTGATGGACTGGCAGATGCCCGGCATGGACGGACTGGAAACCACCCGCTTGCTCCGTGCCGGCGTCGCGGGTCGCTTTGCCCAGGTGGTACCCATCATCGGCTTGACTGCCAATGCTTTTACCGAAGACCGCAACGCCTGCCTGGCCGCCGGCATGAACGACTTCCTGACCAAACCGGTGTTGATCACCAACCTGACGGCGGCCGTAGAACGATGGACATCCCGCCCCGGTGGCGACGAAGACTCGGCGCGTGCAAGCGCCTTTGCCCCTTTTGCCTGAAGTGAGCCCCAGGGCAACTTGTTTCTGCGCGCAGCCCATGGCTCTGCTTTGACCCAAAACCGGGGTCACAGGCAGGTGATCTTGGCGATGCCAGCGCACAAGGCCAGGCCCTCGGCCCAGACGGTTACCCGCACCCCACAATGCCCGCATGTCAGATGAGAACCAGATCGTCGTCCCGCCATCGTTCATTGCGCTGTACGTCGAGCCGGGCCGCCTGAAACCCAATGCGCCGCGCCAAGAAATCGCGGCGCGCTACGAGTTTTGCGAAGACCTGGCGCAGATGCTCACCGAACAGGCGATGGACAAACGCTGGCAGCTCAGCATCACCGAGGACGACGTGCTGCAACGCATGCTGGGCGGCTTGTGCAGCCCCGGCTCGGTGGTCAACGAGCCCGAGGCGCGGTGGGTGGTGACGCGGCTGGCGGAGCTGCTGGATTGGCCGGCCTTGCCGGCTCGCAACTGAGGGTCGCCCCAGCTGGCGCTGCTAAGCCACCCATTCGCCTTCCACCAGCACCTGCTGCACCTGCAAGGTGTGGGGGTGCAGCAGCACGGCGTCGGCCCAGGCTCCTGGCATCAAGACACCCCGGTCCTTCAGTCCCAGGTACTGAGCCGCGTAGGTGCTGGTGCGCAAAGAGGCTTCGGCCACGGACAGGCCCAGCAACACCCAATTGCGCAGCGCCTGATCCAGGGTCAAGGTGCTGCCGGCCAAGGTACCGTCGGCCAGGCGCACACCGCCCTGGCACTTGCGCACGGTCTGGCGGCCCAAGCGATAGTCGCCGTCGGGCATGCCGGTGGCGGCCGTGGCGTCGCTCACCGCGTAGAGCTGTGGAATGGCGCGCAGCGCCGCCTGCAGCGTGCCTGCATGCAGGTGCAGCAGGTCGGGGATGACCTCGGCCCGCTGGGCATGGGCCAGCGCAGCACCGGCCAGGCCGGGTTGGCGGTGGTGAAAGGGGCCCATCGCGTTGAAAAGGTGCGTGAAGCCACTGGCCCCCACGTGCAGGGCCTGGCAGGCTTGCTCGTAGGTGGCATCGCTGTGACCGAGCTGCACACGCATGCCGGCTTCAACGAGCGCGGGGATCATGGCCAAGGCGCCTTCGGCTTCGGGCGCCAAGGTGATGACCCGGATGGGTGCCAAGGCGTGCAAGGCCAGGATCTCGGCCAGCTGCGGCAAGCGCGCAAAGGGCGGCTGCGCGCCCAGGCGTTGCGGGTGGATGTAGGGGCCTTCCAGATGCACCCCCAGCACCCGCGCGGCGCCCACCGAACGCTGCTGGCAAGCCGGCGCCAGCGCACGCAGCGCGGCCTCGATCTCCGCCAGGGGCGCTGTCATCGTGGTGGCCAGCAGGCTGGTGGTGCCGTGGCGCGCATGCAACTGTGCAATGCAGGTGATGGCATCCCCTGCGTCCATGGCGTCGGCGCCACCACCACCATGCACATGCAGGTCGATGAAACCCGGCAACAAGAGCGGCAGGGCAGGGTCGGCGCGCGCCTGCTCTTCGGACACTGAGCTGCCAACAACCGCCAGCACGCGCCCCGCTTCAAGCTGCAGATGGCCGCGCACAAAGCCAGTCGACGTCAGGATGTGGGCTGCAATCTGCACAGGGTCGGGCTGATGGTGGTTGACGGGAGCAGGCGCGCTGCTTGCCGTCGGCCGGCCCGCTGCAAGCCCTGCGCTGCGGCGCTCACCCTAACACCAAAGGCCGCCCGCCTGCCCGTGAACAAGCGAGCGACCCAAGGCTCAATGCTTTTCCCAACGCCCCGGCACTGCCCGCCAACCGCGGCGATACGGCACCCAGCCATAAGGCACCCAACGCCAACCCGGGCGATGCGCTTCCCAGCGGCCGCCCACCCAAACGTGTCGTCCACCGACCCAGCCCCAGTAGCCGCCGATCCAGAAGTAGCCGGGACCTGGGGCGGTTATCACCACGTCCACTTGTGGGGCGGGTGGTGCCACGGTGACCACGTCGCGGTCATCGTCGTCGTCGCGCGGTCGCGGGCCGTGTACACGGCCGGCCGGCACCACGATGCAGCCGCTGAGCGTGCCGGCGGCAGCCAAGGCCATGACCAGGCCAAGCCGACGTCGGCTCAGGGTTGAGGGTGAGTCGTCTTGGGGCATGCCCGTCTCCGAGAGGGTGATCAACCTGTGGTCAACGGCCCAAGCCGCCGGCTCGACGACGGCTTGGGCCACCTTTACATCACTTCACAGCGATGGCTTCGGCCCGCACGGGGCACCTGGGCTGGGTGCCAGGACCTGCGTTCAGTCGGCGGGCCAAGGCAGTGCCTTGGGCCAGCGCATGGGCTCGGGCGGCGCGGCATTGGCCTGGTCGACACCGCGCCACCACGGCGTCACGCTGTCCACCTGAACGGGTTCCATGACCTGGCCCAGCTGCGGCATCAGCAACTGCACACCCTGTTGCGGCGCCAGTTTCAGCAGCGTCTCAGCCGGTTCGTCCCAGGCGTGCATGGCCAGGCTGAAGGTGCCCCAGTGCACCGGCAAGAAGGCACCACCGCCCAACAGCTGCAGCGCTTCCAGCGCGTGCTCGGGGCCCAGGTGGATGTCGCCCCAGGCCGGGTGAAAAGCACCCACTTCCAGCAGCACCAGGTCAAACGGCCCCAGGCGCTGGCGGATCTGGGTGTACTGGTCGGTGAGCCCGGTGTCGCCGCTGAAGAACACCCGGTGGCGTGGGCCCCGCACCACCAGCGAAGACCACAGCGTGGCGTTGCGGTCTTTCAAGCCCCGCCCGCTGAAGTGTTGCGACGGCGCGGCGAAGACCTCCACATCAGTGCCGGGCAAGCGGTGGCTCTGCCACCAGTCCAGCTCGGTGATGCGCTCAGGCGGCACGCCCCAGGCCTGCAGGTGTGCGCCCACGCCCAAGCTGGTGACGAAGGGCACGGTGGTCTTGGCCAGCGCGCGGATGGTGGGGTAGCACAGGTGGTCGTAGTGGTCGTGCGAGATGATCACGGCGTCCAGTGGCGGCAGCGCCTTCAGGCTCACCGGCATGGGCTGGAAACGCTTGGGGCCAGCCAGTTGCGATGGCGACGCGCGCAGGCCCCAGACCGGATCGGTCAGCACCCGCACGCCGTCCACTTCCAGCAACACGCTGCTGTGGCCCAACCAGGTGGCGCGAAGGCCGCTGTCGGGCTTTTTAAGCCAGGTGGGCAGTGGGTCCAGCGCGGGCAGGGGCCCGGTGGGCACACGGCGCGTGCCACCGCATATGAAGTCGCCCAAAGAAGGCATCTTGGCTGCGGGGTCGCGCAGGCCCTGGGCAATGGGCGCGATGTTGCGAAAGCCGCCGCCAGCGCCCGTTGTTGACGCTTGCCACAGAGGGCTGGCCTGCATGCGTTCCAGGCGCAAGCCTTCTGCACGACGGCCCAAAGACTTCATGCCCATGCTCCCTGGGTGTGCGCGCTAAAACTCACAAGGTGGCCACGATGCGCCGGAACAGCCGAGACTGTGCCGGGCCCAGCGTGGCCGAGTTGTACTGGCCGGCCGTGAACACCACCACCAGTTCCATCGCGGGCACCAGAAACAGCCGTTGCCCGCCATTGCCCAGGCCCGCCGTGGTGGGCAGGGCCTGGCCCTCGCGCTGCACCGTGCCCGACCACCATTGATGGCTGTAGCCCCCGCCACCCTGGGCAAAAGCGATCTGTTGTTGCAGTGTGGCTTGCACCCATTCGGCGGGCACCACCACTTGGCCCTGCCAGCGCCCGCCGTCCAGCATCAAGCGGCCCAGCTTCAGCAGGTCCGCTGGCGACAGGCGCAGGCCCGCATAGGACAAGGGCTGGCCGTGGGCGCCGCCGCGCCACTCCCAGCGTGTGATGTCCAGCGGCTTGAACAGCCCATCGCGCAATTGGTCCAGCCAAGGCTTGCCACCTTGGCGCCGCACGATTTCGGCCAGCAGCACGGTGCTGCCGCCGTTGTAGTTCCACACCGTCCCGGGTGCGTGGGCCAGCTCACGGTCCAGGATGTAGCGCCATGGCGCCGGGTCGGACCACAGACGGGTTTCATCGTTGGCTGCGGTGCCGTAGGTGGTGACGGCTTCGGCCCAGGCCAAGCCGCTGCTCATGTGGAGCAGGTGGGCCACGGTGATGCGCTCGCGCCTGCCGTCACGCAGCGGCGACAGTTCGGGGAAGAAGTCCAGCACCGGCTGATCGGTGCGCAGCTCACCGCGCCCCACCGCCTGCCCCACCAGCAAGCCGATCACGCTTTTGCTGATGCTGCGCATGTCGTGCAAAACGTCGGGGCCGAAGTCAACCTCACGCTCAAACCAGTCGCCGATCGGCCGGTCGCGTGAGCGCCGGTGGTGCTGCAAAACCAAGGCACCGCGCTGCCACACCATCAGGCTGTGCAGGTCGGACTCCTGGGCCGCGCGTTGAAGGGCGTCCACGTCCAGCGCGGCCCGCGCGGCCCGCCAGGGCATGGCCAAAGAAGCCGCGGCCAGCGTGGGCAGGGTCTGCAGCAGTCGGCGTCTTTGCACAGCAGCCTCTCGGGTTCAACCCGGCAGGGCGGCCCAGCGCCGCACCACGTCGCTCAACACGTCGAGCGGCACCGAGCCGGTTTTCAACACCACGTCATGAAAGCCCTTCAGCGTGAAGCGCTCACCCATGGTCTTTTGCACGTCGTCGCGCAGCGCCAGGATGTGCAGCATGCCCACCATGTAGGCGGTGGCCTGGCCGGGGTTGGAGATGTAGCGCTCCACTTCGTGAGCCGGGATGCCATAGACGATGGCCTGTTCGCGGGTCCAACGCTTGGCGTGCAAGCCGGTGTCCACCACCAAGCGGCGGGCGCGAAAGAGTTGGGCGTCCAGGCCGCCCAGCAGTGCGTGGGGGTCGCCGTCGTACCAGCCGTTGTCCAAGGCCAGGCGTTCGGCGTACAGCGCCCAACCTTCGCTGTGTGCGCTGCCGCCACCAAAGATGCGGCGCTGGCGCCAGCGTGGCAGCGCCGCTTGTTCCTGCTGCAAGGCCAACTGAAAGTGGTGGCCTGGAACGGCCTCGTGCACGGCCAGGGCGCGCACCCGCAGCAGGTCGTAGTGAGGCCCGGGCAGTGGGGCCCAGAAGATGCCAGGGCGGCTGCCGTCGGGCGTGGGCGTGGTGTAGTGGGCGCTGGCGGTGCGCTCGGTCAGCGCGGGCACACGTCGCACTTCGACGGGCGCACGCGGCTGCAGGTTGAACAGCGCTTGTGCGCGCGTCTGAGCGTCCTTCACCGCAGCGGCATAGAGCGCGATGATGCCGGGGCGCGGGTCGGGCTCAGCGGGAGGTTGCAGCTCGGTGCGCAAAGCGTTGATGCGCTGCTCTACCGTGCCTTCGCGGCGGCCCAGGCCCTGCAGCACCTTGTCCATTTGGGCCTCGATGCGAGCCACTTCGCGCAAGCCCAGGGCGTGGATCTGCTCGGCACCCATGGACGTGGTGGTGTACTCCGCCAACGCCTGGGCATAGGCCTGTTCGCCTTGTGGCAAGCGCCACAGGCCGGCGTCGCTGTTGGTGCTCGGGTGCAATTCGTTCAGCAAGGCCAAAACGCGTTGGTAGGCCGGGCGCACCCGGTCTTGCACCAGCAACTTGGCCTGTTCGATGGCGGCTTGGCGCTCGGCAGCGGGCAGGCCTTCGATGCGTTCGCTGCGGCGGGTCAGACCGGCCACGATGTCGTTGTCTGCGGCGCCTTGCGCCAGCACGCTTTGCACCTGGGTCTGGGCGCGCTCCAGAATGAATCGCGGTGGCAGAAAACCTTTTTCTGCGCTTTCTTTGGCGCGGGCAATGGCCTCGTCCAACCGCAGGTCCACCTGACTCAAACGCGACAAAAAGGACTTCAGATCGGCCGGCCTGCGCAGCGGGTGGTTTTCGGCCAGCAGGTTCACATAGCGAATCTGCGGCCCACCCAGCTGGCTGAACATGAAGCCATGATCGTCAAAGGGCAGGCCATTCAGCGTGCGCTGCAGCGACCAACGCAAGATGCCCACGCCCACCCGGTCGTCTGCGCTCAGGCTGGCTTCGGTGAACTCGGCCAGGCGCGTCAGCCCGGCACGTGCCAGCGCCGTTCGGCGGTCGCGGGTGGCCTGCACCAGCGGCGTCAGCTGGCTGTCCAGCGCGGCCTGTTCTTCACCTGCAAAGTACTGCGAAAAAGAAGACCACTCGGCCGACTGGCGCACCCAATCGGCAGCAAAGCTCTCACTCCACTGGGCAAAGGGCGTGGCAGCGGCGGCCAGCGGCAGCCAGGCAGCCAGCACCAGCGCCGTGGCCAGTTGCTGCCCCTGCTTGAAGAGCCTGGTCGCCGTCATGCTTGCAAGGCCTTTGCCGCTTGGTGGATGGCCGCACGGATGCGCGGATAGGTGCCGCAGCGACACAGGTTGCCCGACATTGCACTGTCGATGTCGGCGTCACTGGGCTTGTTGTTCTTGGCCAGCAGCGCCGCGGCGGCCATCACCTGGCCACTTTGACAGTAGCCGCACTGCACCACGTCCAGGTCCAGCCAGGCCGCGCGCACCGCGTCGGCGGCCTTGCCCTGCAGGCCTTCGATGGTGGTGACTTGGGCGCCGCCGACGGCCGAAATCGGTGTGACGCAGCCGCGGGTGGGCACACCGTCGATGTGCACGGTGCAGGCGCCGCACAGCGCCATGCCGCAGCCAAACTTGCTGCCGTTCATCTGCAGCTCGCCGCGCAGCACCCACAGCAGCGGGGTGTCGGGTTCGGCCTTGACGGTGGTGGCCTTGCCGTTGATGTGAAGAGTGGTCATGTTGATAGGAGTGGTCAGCTCAGTTTGAGCGGCAGGCTGCGCAGGCGTTGGCCGGTCAGCGCAAACAGGGCATTGGCCACCGCGGGTGCGATGGGCGGCAGGCCGGGTTCACCCACGCCTTCGGGGTGGGCGGTGCTGGGGATGATGTCGGTCTGGATCACCGGGCAAGCGTCCATGCGCAGGCTGGGGTAATCGTGGAAGTTGCTTTGCTGCACCCGGCCTGCTTGGATGGTGATCTGGCCATACAGCGCGGCGGACAAACCAAACACCACCGCGCTTTCCATCTGCTGCGCGATGTGGTTGGGGTTGATGGCGGTGCCGCAGTCCACCACGCAGACCACGCGGTGCACACGAATGGTTTTGTCGGGGGCCAGCGAGACCTCGGCCACCTGGGCCACGATGGAGCCAAAGCTCTGGTGCAAGGCGATGCCGCGCGTGGTTTTGGCACCGTCAGCGGCTGGCTTCACGGGCGTGCCCCAGCCGGCCAGCTCGGCCGCGCGTTTCAGCACCCGCAGGTGGCGTGGGTGCTGCTGCAACAGCGCGGCGCGAAAGGCCACAGGGTCTTGGCTAACGGCGTGCGCAGCTTCGTCAACAAAACTTTCTTTGAAAAAGGCCTGGTGTGAATGCCCCACCGCCCGCCAGAAGCCCACGGGGACGGGCTGCTCAACGATGACGTGGCCAATGCGTGCATGCGGCCACTCATAGGGCTGGTCAAACGCACCTTCGCTGGCAGTTTTGTCGGGGCCGCCACTGGGCAAGCCAAACAGGCGGTCCAGCACCTGCGGTGTGATGGCCGGGCCGGCCGACACGTTGTGCCAGGCGGTGAGCCGGCCTTGCGCGTTGAAGCCGGCCTTGAAGCGCGACACCGCGGCCGGGCGGTAGAAGTCGTGCGTGGTGTCCTCAGCACGGGTCCAAAAGGTCTGCACCGGCACCCCGCCCACGGCCTTGGCGATGGCTGCGGCCTGCCCGATGAAGTCCACGTCCAGGCGACGGCCAAAACCGCCGCCCAGCAGCTGCACCTGCACGTCCACCGCCGACTGATCAACGCCTAAGGCCAAGGCCGCAGCACGGCGCGCCAGATCAGGCACCTGCGTAGGCGCCCACACGGTGGCCTTGCCGTCCTTGAACAGCACGGTGCAGTTCTGCGGCTCCAGCGTGGCGTGGGCCAGGAAGGGTGCGCGGTACTCGGCGCTCAGGGTCTTGCTGGCAGACGCCAGCGCGGCCTTCACGTCGCCGGTGCTGTAGTAGCCAAAGCCTTCGTCGTTGTCCAGCGTTTGCGCCATGCGGTCGATGGCGCTGGCGCTGTCATAGGCGGCGGCGGGAACGGCCTCATTCCACTTCACGTCCACGGCCTTGACCGCCTGCATCGCATGCCATGGTGTGTCGGCCACCGCCACCACGGCCGCGGTGCCACCGTGGTAACCCGCCACCTGCAGCACCTGTTTCACGCCGGGCAGCTTCAGCGCGGCTGCGCCGTCCAACGACGCCACGGTGCCGCCCAGCGTAGGGCACATGCGCACACTGGCGTAGAGCAAACCGGGCTGCACCACGTCCATGCCAAACCGGGCCGTGCCGTTGATCTTGGCGGCGGCCTCCAGACGCCGTGTGGGCTTGCCCATCAGCGTGAACTGCTCTGGCGTCTTCAGAACCGGCGAGCTGGGCATGGGCTGTGTAGCCGCTGCCGTTGCCAGTTCACCAAAGCGCGCCTTTTTGCCTGACGCGTGGGACAGCACACCCGCCGCCACCTTCACTTCGCTGGCCGGCACGCCCCAGGCCTGCGCCGCTGCGCCGACCAACATCGCGCGTGCCGAGGCACCCGCCTGGCGCATCGGCAACCACAGGTCCTTCAGGCTGCTGGAGCCGCCGGTCACCATCACGCCGATCTCGCGCATGGTCTTGGCGGTGAGGTGGCCCGCCACACGTTTGACGCTGCTGTCGCTGTCGGGGTGAAACGGCAACGAGTCCACCACCGTGGCCTGGTTGTTGTAGATCTTGTCGATGGGCGAATGCTCCACCCGCACGCGCGACCAGTCGGCGTCCAGTTCATCAGCCAGCACCATGGCCAAGGCCGTGTGCACGCCCTGGCCCATTTCGCTCTTGGCCATGACCACCACCACGGTGTCGTCGCTGCCCAGCTTGAGCCAGCCGTTGAAGGTCACCTGCCCCGGCTGCACCGGCAGCGGCTGGCTGGTGGTGAGCCGCTGGCGGCCGGGCAACAGCCCCCAGCCGATACCCAGTGCCCCGGTGGCGGCCAGGGTGCCCAGGATGAATCGTCGTCTTGTGCTCATGAAGTCTCAGTCAAGAAAGGTTGCCACTTGGCGAACCCGGCAGATTTGGCAGATGTTGCTTTGGGGACGTCACCGGCAGGGCCTGTCGCCGGCAGGAGCTTCTACACCAATCGTCACCATCCAGCTGACACCATGGTGCCATGGTTGCGGGGGGCTTGCGAAGCCGAGTTTGCACCCCATCTGCGCTGCAGCACGGCTTGGCTTGGGTCGCCCCCTGGCCAGCAGAACTTGGCGCAAAGGCTTACCCTCACGTCCCGCGCGCCAGGCCCGGTCCCTTGAATGCCCGTCGCCGCCCACTTTTTCCCCAGATCCCCGCCCATGAGCCCCACCCAAGACCGCCTGAACCGCCTGGGCCCAGCCCGCCTGCTGGGCATGCGCCGCGGCATCGAAAAAGAAAGCCTGCGCTCACAAGGCAACGGCAACCTGGCGCGCACGCCGCATCCGGCCGGCTTGGGCTCGGCGCTGACCCACCCCAGCATCACCACCGACTACAGCGAAAGCCAGCTGGAGCTGATCACCGGTGTGCATGCACTGCCCGAAGAAGCGCTGGCTGAGTTGACCCGCATCCACCAGTACACCTACCGCACGCTGGCCCAGCAGGGCGAAGAACAGCTGTGGGTGGGCTCCATGCCTTGTGGCCTGCCACCCGACGAAAACATCCCCATCGGCAGCTATGGCAGCAGCAACATCGCGCGCGCCAAAAGCGTCTACCGCATGGGTTTGGGCCACCGTTACGGGCGGCGCATGCAAACCATCTCGGGCATCCACTACAACTGGTCTTTGCCGGGCTTGAGCAACGAAGAGCACTTTGCCCTGATCCGCAACTTCCGCCGCCACGCCTTTTTGCTGTTGACGCTTTTTGGCGCCAGCCCGGCCGTGTGCCCCAGCTTTGTGGCCGGCCGCGAACACGGCCTGCAGCGCTTGAGCGAACACACGCTGTACCAGCCCCACGCCACCAGCCTGCGCATGGGCCGCTTGGGCTATCAGAGCGACGCCCAAGCCTCGCTGGCGGTCAGCTACAACAGCCTGGAAAGCTATGCCGCTTCACTGCACGAGGCGCTGACCCGGCCCTACGCGCCTTACGAAGCCATCGGCATCAAGAACCTGGGCGGTGAATACAACCAGCTGGCCACCACGCTGCTGCAGATTGAAAACGAGTTCTACGGCACCATCCGCCCCAAGCGTGTCATCCGCCAAGGCGAGCGCCCCTTGCACGCACTGCGCCAGCGCGGCGTGGAATACATCGAAGTGCGCTGCATGGACCTGGACCCGTTTGTGCCGGTGGGCATTGCCGCGCCCACGCTGCGCTTTTTGGACGTGTTCTTGCTGCACTGTTTGCTGCAAGACAGCCCGCCCGACACACCCGAAGAAATTGCGGCACTGGGCCGCAACCAGCACCGCACCGCGTCCCACGGGCGCGAGCCCGGCTTGAAACTGGAACGGGCTGGCCGCGAGGTCACGCTGGTCGATTGGGCCATGCAACTGCTGGACGAATGCGCGCCTTTGGCCACCGGCCTGGACAGCGCTCACGGCAGCACCGACTACAGCGCCGCCGTGCAGGCCGCACGCGCTGGCCTGGCCGACATGGACACCTTGCCCTCAGCCCGCGTGCTGGCCACCATGAAGGCCGACTTCGCGTCGTCCTACACCGCCTTCATCCGCGCCCAGTCGGTGCAGACCCGCCAACACCTGATGGCCCTGCCTTGGCCGGCCGAGCAGCAGGCTGCGTTTGAAGCGCTGGCGCGTGAATCGGTGGACAAACGGCGTGCCATCGAAGGCGCCGACACGGTGGACTTCGAGACCTTTCGCCAGGCCTACCTGGCGCCGCAGAACCTGGTGGCTTGAGACCAACTCTCAGCAGACCGCCCCTCAGCAGTTCATCAGCCTTTCGAGCCCGGCGGCTCACCGGGCATGTCGGGCCCCTCTTCAACCGCACCCGTGTCACCCAGCACGATGCGCGCACCACGCTGGTAAGTCCAATAAGCCCAAGCCCAGTTGATCAACACCGTGATGCGGTTGCGAAAGCCGATCAGGAAGAACACGTGCGCGGCCAGCCAGAACCACCAGGCCAGCAGGCCCGAGAACTGCAAGCCGCGCAGGTCTACCACCGCAGCCATGCGGCCGATGGTGGCCAGGTTGCCGTAGTCGGCATAGACAAATTTCTTGCCCAGGCCGGCCTGGCCCTTCAGGCGGGCGCGCACGGTGGCGGCGACATAACTGCCCATTTGCTTGGCTGCCGGGGCCACGCCAGGCACCGGACGGCCATTGGCCTGCTTCAGTGAGGCCAGGTCGCCGGCTACAAAGACTTCGGGGTGGCCGGGCAGCGACAGGTCGGCTTTGACCAGCACGCGCCCAGCACGGTCGCACTCGGCACCCAGCAAGGCACCCAGTGGCGAAGCGGCCACGCCGGCAGCCCACAGCACCGTGCGGGCCGGCACCCAGTCAGCGCCCAGGCGATAGCCCTGCGCGGTGATGTGTGCCACCGGCGTGCCGCACAGCACCTGCACGCCCAAGGCTTCCAGCTGCGACCGGGTGCGCGCCTGCAGCTGGGGCGGGAAGCTGCCCAGCAGCGCCGGCCCGGCTTCGATCAGCCGCACCTGGGCCTGGCGTGGGTCGATGCGGCGGAATTCCTGGCGCAGTGTGTGGCGCGCAATCTCGGCCAGCGTGCCGGCCAGCTCAACGCCCGTGGGGCCGCCACCCACCACCGCAAAGTGCAACCAGGCCTGTTGCTCCTCGGGCGAGCTGGCGGCTTCGGCGCGTTCAAAAGCCAGCAGCAGGCGGCGGCGGATCAGCAGCGCGTCGTCCAGCGTCTTCAGCCCCGGTGCGTGCTCGGCCCACTCGTCGTGGCCAAAGTAGGCGTGGGTGGCACCACTGGCCACCAGCAACAGGTCGTAGTGCAGGGTCTGCGCGTTGCCCAGCATCACCTGTCGCTCATGGATGTTGATGCCTCTGACTTCGGCCATCAGCACGCGGGCGTTGGCCTGGCCACGCAGAATCTGCCGCAATGGCGCGGCGATGTCGGGTGCCGACAGCCCGGCAGTGGCCACTTGGTAGAGCAGTGGCTGAAACAGGTGGTGGTTGGCGCGGTCGACGACGGTGATGTCCAGTGCCGATCGGGCCAAGGCGCGGGTAGCCCACAGGCCAGCAAAACCGCCACCGATGATCACGAAGTGGGGGCGGGCGGGGGCGTCGGCAGGTTGCTGACCGCCGCTGCTGCGCTCGTGATGGCCCTGCGTAGAGACCCGTTGCGTATTGCTGTTCATGGTCCATCACCTTCGGGTCCGGGGCGCGGCACTGCGGCGTGAAAACCGTGGCGCGCAAAGTGGTCCACCAGCGCGTCCAGCGCCGGCCGGCCCTGCTGGGCCAGGGTGTCGTGGTTGATGATCAGGGCCACGGCCCACGGGCGGCCTTGGGGGTCGTTGACGTAGCCGGCCAGCGCCACCACGTTTTTCAGCGTGCCCGTCTTCAGGCGCGCCCAGCCGGCAGCCGGGCCGGTCTTCAGGCGGTGGCCCATGGTGCCGTCCACACCCACGGTGGGCAGGCTCATGATCAGCTCGCTGGCGTTGCGGCCGAAATAGGCCACCTGCAGCATCTGGGCCAACTGCCAAGGGCTGATGCGCTCGCTGCGCGACAGGCCCGAGCCGTTGTCCACGACCAACCCCGTGGCGTCGATGCGCGCTTGCGCAAACCAGCTTGCCACCTCATCAAACGCCAGTTGCTGGGTGCTGCGCCCGGGGTGGGTGGCCATCTGGGGCACACCCAGCTCCAGGTAGAGCAGACGCGTCCAGGCGTTGTCGCTGGTCTTGTTGAGGTGGCGCAAGAGCTCGCCCCAGGGGCGGCTGCTGCGACGCGCCAGCAAGCGCGTGCTGGCCGGCAACTGCTCGGGCGTGGCTTCTACCGCGCTGCCGCTCCAACTGCCCCCGTGGCCCAGCCAGAGCGCGCGAAACAGGCGCTCGGTGAGTTCGGCGCGGTCGATCAGCTGTAGCGCGCGGCGTTGCACGCAGCCACGCGGGAAGGCCCCTTGCAGGGTGATGCGGGTTTGGTCGGCCTGTGTTTGCACGTGCGGGCTTTGCCAGTGCTCGTCCCACGCGCCGCAGCGCTCGTCCACCAGCGTCATCTGGCTGAGCAGGGTCAAGCCCGGCAGCGGCGGCACGGTGCTGGCCACGACCCCGGTTTCGGTGGCGCGCAGTTCCAGCGGCAGCAAGCCCTGGTTGAGCATCAAGGCGTCGGGGATCACGTTGTAGGGGAACTCGGGCGCGTTGTCGAAAGGCGGCAAGCCCAGATCCAAGCGGGCTGGCCGGTAGCGGTTGCGGTCCACCAGCAACTGACCCTGGATGTGGCGCACGCCGGCTTGGCGCAGGTCCAGCAACAGGGCCCACAGCTGAGGCACGCCCAGCTCCAGGTCGCCACCGCCTTGCAGCACCAGGTCGCCAAGCAGGGTTTCGCCCTGCAGCGGCGCAGCGCTGCGCAACTCGGTGAAGCCGCGCAGGTTGGGCCCCAGCCGGTCCAGCGCCACCACGCTGGTCACCAGCTTCATGGTGCTGCCCGGTTGCATCAGGCGCTGCGCTTGGTGGCGCCACGGCCGGTCGGAATGGCGCAAGGGTATGGCCGCCGCCGCCAGGGCTTGGGCGGGCAGGCCGGCGGCACTCAGCGCTTGCTGCACGGCGGGGGGCAGCGTGTCCTGCGCATGGCACAGACCGTGCGCGAAAAGGAGGGCCAGCAGCCCCAGCCTGCAGCGCATCGCTTTGCTTCGGAAAGGCCTGGGCCAATGGACGGATTCAGACATGGGCATGCGGCGATTGTGCTCAGCGACGAAGCGCGGGTCGGCCACTCACAACTTCATCTTCAGCCCAGCCCCCACGGCCCAGGCCTGTTGCCTTGGCCCGCTGGTGTCGCGCAGCGGCCAAAAGTGGCCTGCGATCAGCTCGGCCAGCAGCCAGTGGCTGTGCACGGGCCGCTCCCACTTGGCCAGCAAGCCGCGGTCCGACACGATCACGCCAGGGCCGCGTTGGCTGGTGCCATTGAACAGCGCTTCCAGCGACAGGTGCTGGCGTCCACCCAGCTCGGCATACAGCCCCAAGCTGCTGGACCACTGGGTGGCCTGGGCCTGCTGCGTGGTGGTGCTGGCGTTGAGCCAACGCAAAGCCAGTGTGGGCGTCAACCGGCTGTCCAGCGACAAGGCCGTGGTGAGGCCGGCGCGGTCTTCGCGGGTCCAAAACAAGGTCTGGCGAAAGTCCAGCGCGTGGCCAGGTGCCAGCAGCCAGGGCAGGCTGTAGCGCGCTTGTGCATAGGGCTTCAGGCGCCGGCCCAGGCCCAGGCGAAAGTCCACCTGGTCGTGTAGCGACAGGCCCAGGCCCGCCAGCAAGGTGCGCTGCGTGGGGCCGCCGCCCGTTTGCAGGCGCAGCGGGTCGGCCAAGCCGTCGGGTGTGTCGCGCTGCACCTCGCGCGCGTCGTCGCGGCCGATGAAGACGTAAGCGCGCTGCTCGATGTTGGGCAGCCGGTAACGAGCGCTGAAGCGCAGGTCCAGGTCGGCGTTCTGGTCCTGGCGTTTGAACAGCACCAGGCTCAGGCGGCCGTCGCTCACCGCGCCGCCTTCTTCAAACGGCTTCGTGCCAAACCAGCTGTCCACGCCGCGGGCCAGCCACTCGGCTCCGGCCTGGGCGTTGCGGCGGGCCGCAGCCAGCACTTCGGGTGTGAGACCGGGGCCTGCTGGCGCGGTGGGCCCAAGGGTTTCAGTTGAAGCACCGGTGGGTGCTTGGGGCTCTGGGAGCACCGATGACGCAGGCTCGGCGCCAGGCGGTGTCTGGGATCCGTTCGGAGCTGCGGTTGGAGTTGGGCTCTGGGGCGATGGTGCCGGCTGCGCCCAGGCCACACCGTTGCAGCCGCTGCCGATCCACAAGGCGGCCAACAACGGGGCCTGCACCCAGCCGCCTGGCTTGTGGCACCACACGGGTGCTTTGGTCATCGATCCGTTCCCCCTGGCAAGCCTGCGGACTTGGGGCGCCTGTGCACCGCCAAAACCCGAGTGTGCCCGGCCCCCCGAGCCAGCAGACAATCCAGCGGTGATGCACACGTCTCCCAACCTTGAAGGCTATCTGGGCCTGGACGCCGGCGGCACGCAGACCCGCTGGGCGGTGGTCAGTGCAGCCGGCGAGCTGCTGCGCGGTGGCGTGGCCCATGGTCTGTCAGGATTGATGCTGCAAAGTGAGGCGGGCCAAGCCACGGTGGCAACGGTGCTGCAAGCGCTGTCGACCGCCAGCGGGCCACTGAAGGGTGCCGTGGTGGGCATGACCGGCTTTGATGCCGCGCAGGCGCCGATCCTGTGCGAACAGATGGCGCGCTGCCTGGGCTTGCCCGCCAGCCATGTGCAGGCCATGACCGACATCGAACTGGCCTGCTTGGCCGCGTTTGCACCTGGCCAGGGCATCGTGGTCTATGCCGGCACCGGTTCCGTCGCGGCCCATCTGGACGCGATGGGGACCTTGCACCGCGTGGGCGGGCGCGGCGCCATCATCGACGACGCCGGTGGCGGGCACTGGATTGCCCGCGAAGCCCTGCGCCAGGTGTGGCGCGCCGAAGAAGAACAGCCCGGTTGCAGCTCGCATTCGTTTTTGGCGCAGGCCTTGTTTGAAGCGGTGGGCGGCAGCGATTGGGCGCACACCCGGCAGTGGGTCTACGGCGCCACCCGCGGCGAGCTGGGCACGCTGGCCCTGGCGGTCGCGCGCGCCGCAGCCACCGACCAGGCGGCACTGGCGCTGTTGCAAGCCGCAGGTGTTGAGCTGGCCCGTTTGGCCCAGAACCTGTTGCGCCGCCATGGCCCTTTGCCGGTGGCCTTGGTGGGCCGCGTGTTCGACCTGCACCCAGCAATCCAGGCCCAGCTGCAGCTGGCCCTGCCGCCCGGTACGGCCGTGAGTCGGCCAACCCAGCCGGCACAGGTGCAGGCGGCGCTGTTGGCTGCAAAGTCGGCTGCAAAGTCCGCAGCAAAGTCGACAGCCAACACGGCCGCGAACAGGGCCACCCAGTTGCCGGCCAGAAAGACCTTGGAATGACCGCCCTCACTTCACGTGAACCGCGCAACCATTTGTTCGATGCGTTGGCGCCGTCCTGGCGCCATGCCATCGCCCTGCCACTGATGGCGGCCGTGCTGTTGCTGGGTGGCTGCGCCAGCATGAACACCAGCACCACGCCCGGCGGCATTCCCATCGTCACCAGCCACACCGCCAAAGGCCAGGACAGCCGGGTGATGTTTCTGATCCTGCACTACACGGTGGCCGACCTGCCGATTTCGCTGCATGTGCTGACCCAGCAAAACGTGTCGGCCCACTACCTGCTGACCGACGAGAGCCCGCCGCGCATTTACCGCCTGGTGGATGAAGAGCGCCGCGCCTGGCATTCGGGCGTCAGTGGTTGGAAGGGGCAGCGGCTGCTGAACGCAGCCAGCATTGGCATCGAAATCGTGCACCCGGGCTTCAAGCTGGGGCCAGACAAGCAGCGCATTTACCAACCCTTTCCGCAGGCGCAGATCGACGCGCTGATTCCCTTGGTCAAGGACATCGTGGCGCGGCACCAGATCCGCCCCGACCGCGTGCTGGGCCACGGCGAAGTCACGCCGGCCTACAAAGAAGACCCGGGGCCCACCTTTCCCTGGAAGCTGTTGGCCGATCTGGGCATCACACCACCCTGGCCCGACGCTGCGCGGGTGGCCGCGCAACAGGCGCTGTTCGAGGCCGCGTTGCCCGACGCCGCGTGGTTTCAGGCGGCGCTGCAGCAATGGGGCTATGTCATTGAGCGCAGCGGCAGCTGGGACGAACAAAGCCGGCGTGTGCTGATGAACTTCCAGATGCGTTACCGCCCCGGCAACTACAGTGGCCAACCCGACGCCGAGAGTGCGGCGTTGCTGTGGGTGCTGAACAATCCCGTCGCGCCCAAGCCCTGACCGCTCCGCGCACACGACATGGCCCCTGCCCCAACCACCGGCTATTCCGGCACGCCCTTGGCCAAGAAGCTGGGCTATCGGGAGGGCACGCATGCCCACCTGGTGGACGCGCCAGCCGAACTGGCCACCTGGCTACAGCCCTTGCCGGACGGTGTGCGGTTCGAAGACCGCTTGCAGGCCACCACCGACTTGGTTCACCTCTTCACCACCCAGCGTGTGATGCTGCAGGCGCATCTTCAGCGCTGGCGCCAGACCCTGCGCAGCGACGCCTGCGTGTGGGTGTCGTGGCCGAAGAAGGCCGCCAAGGTGCCCACCGACATCACCGAAGACGTGATCCGCACTGTGGCCTTGCCTCTGGGGTTTGTAGACGTCAAGGTCTGCGCGGTGAGCGAGGTCTGGTCGGGCCTGAAGCTGGTGATCCGCAAGGAGCTGCGGTGAAGCCGCACCCGGCCCTGCCACCGGGTGTTTCGCTGCGCGCAGCCGTGGCCAAAGACGCGCCCAAGGTGGCCAAGATCATGATCGAGGCGCGGCGTGTGCTGATGCCCTTTGCGCCCTCGGCGCACAGCGACGCCGACGTTCGCCAGTGGGTGAAAGACCAGCTGCTGCCTGGCGGCAGGGTCACCGTGGCGGTGCAGGACAACGCTGTGGTCGGTGTGCTGGCCGCGTCTGAGCACGATGGTCTGGTCTGGATCGACCAGCTCCATGTTCACCCAGCCCAGGTGGCGCGCGGCATCGGCGCCGCGTTGCTGGCCGACGCCCTGGCGCGCTTGCCACGACCCGTGCAGCTCTACTGCTTTCAAGCCAACACCCGGGCGCGCGGCTTTTATGAACGGCGCGGATTTTGTGCAGTGGGCTTTGGCGACGGATCGGGCAATGAAGAACGCGTGCCGGACGTGCTTTACCGCCTGGACGTGCCAGGCGCAGCGTTGGCATCCGCCGCATGAGCCCTTGCTTGCGTCATTGGCTGCTGTGGTGGGTGCCGAGATCGGCACTGACCTTGATGGTGGTGGGCCTGGCCGGATGCGTGTCCACCCCGTCGACGCCACCAGCGGCCGCCGTCACTGGGTCGGCTGCGACCAGCGCCACAGCGTCCGCCGTTGGCGACACCGTGCAGGGGTCGTCGCCCAGCGCTGCTGAACCGGTCAAGCCCGAACTGCAAGCCAGCGAACTGCCGCCACCCGACCCACGCGAATTTCGCGCCGCCTGGGTTGCCACGGTGGCCAACATCGACTGGCCCAGCAAACCGGGCCTGAGCGCCGAGGCGCAGCGCAGCGAAGCCTTGGCCATCCTGAACCGCGCCCAAACCTTGGGCCTGAACGCCTTGATCCTGCAGATTCGCCCGGCGGGCGACGCGCTCTACCCATCAGCGCTGGAACCGTGGAGCGAATACCTCACGGGCGAACAAGGCAAACCGCCACAGCCGTTCTACGACCCCTTGGCCTTTTGGGTGCAGGAAGCGCACCGCCGGGCGCTGGAACTGCACGTCTGGTTCAACCCCTACCGGGCGCGCCACTCGTCGGCCAAGACGCCCCCGGTGGCGCCACACCTGGCGGTGCGCCAGCCCACACTGGTCAAACGTTATGGCGACCAGCTGTGGATGGACCCTGGCGAGCCCGCCGCCGCGGCGCACACCCTGGCGGTGATGGCCGACGTGGTGAAGCGCTACGACATCGACGGCGTGCACATCGACGACTATTTCTACCCCTACCCGGTGACAGTGCCACCGGGCGCGGGTGGTGTGGAACAGCCCTTCCCCGACGAAGAGTCTTATGCCCGCTACCGCCTGGGCGGTGGCCAGCAGCCACGCGACGACTGGCGCCGCGCCAACGTGGACGCGCTGGTGCAGCAGATCTACACCACCGTGCACCAGATCAAGCCCTGGGTGCGGGTGGGCATCAGCCCGTTTGGCGTGGGCAAGCCCGAACGCCGGCCGGCCGGCGTGGTGGGCTTCAGCCAGTACGACAAGCTCTATGCCGATGTTGAGCGCTGGCTCAGCGCGGGTTGGCTGGACTACCTGGCGCCGCAGCTGTATTGGCAGATCAACCGCGAAGGGCTGCAGTTTCCGGTGCTGCTGGACCACTGGGTGGCTGAAAACACGGCGGGCCGCCACCTGTGGCCCGGCCTCTTCACCAGCCTGGTCACCAAGGGAGAGCCAGCGGCCAGCGCCGGGCCGCGGGTCTGGCCGGCCCGTGAAATCACCGAGCAGATCCAGCTGCAACGCCAGCGCGGTGCGCGTGCTGGCGGCCACATCCACTTCAGCATGGCAGCGTTGATGCAAGACCGCGACGGCCTGGCCACACAGTTGCAAAACGGCCTATACGCCCAGGCCGCGCTGGTACCCGCTACGCCGTGGCTGGACGATGCCAACGCCGCACCGGCGGCGCCGCTGCTGCGCCGCCAGGGTGACCGCATCACGATGGAGCCTGCTGCGGGCAGCAACCCGGCCCGCTGGTCGGTCTGGACCCGTGCAGGCGGCACTTGGCGCTTCATGGTGCTGCCCGGCGCCCAGCGCAGCCTGGCCCTGCCCGCAGGCACCGACCGCGTGGCCGTGAGCGCCATCAACCGTCTGGGTGCGGCCAGCGCCCAGCACCACTTGAACCTGGGTTCGCCATAAAGAAGTCATGACCACCCTTCGCACCGAGCAACCCCACCCCGACCACCCCGAGCTGGATCGCTACGACACCACCGCACTGGTGCAGACCTTGATCGCCGACCAGGCCTTGGCCGCCGCGGCGGTGCAAGCGGCCAGTGCGCAGCTGGCCCAAGCGGTGCAGGCGGCCGTACCGCGCTTGCAAGCCGGTGGCCGCATCGTCTACGTTGGCGCCGGCACCAGTGGCCGCCTGGGCGTGCTGGACAGCGTTGAACTGCAACCCACCTTCAGCTGGCCGCGCGAGCGTTCACCCGCACTGCTGGCTGGCGGCGAAGGGGCCATGTTTGTGGCGGTAGAAGGCGCCGAAGACCGCCGCGATCAAGGCGCGGCCGACCTGCAGGCCCTGCAGCCCACGGCACACGACGTGGTGCTGTTGCTGGCCGCCTCCGGCACCACGCCCTATGCTTTGGGTGCCGCAGCCGCCGCCCGCGCCGCTGGTGCACTGACCGTGGGCATCGTCAACAACCCCGGCGCCCCGCTGGCCACAGCCTGCGAGATTGGCGTGGTGCTGGACACCGGTCCCGAGGTCATCAGCGGCAGCACCCGGCTGAAGGCCGGCACCGCGCAGAAGATCGCACTCAACACCTTCAGCAGCGCGGTGATGGTGCGGCTGCACAAGGTCTACGGCAACCTGATGGTTGACCTGCGCGCCACCAATGCCAAGCTGGTACAGCGGGCGCTGCGCCTGACGGTGCGCGCCACCGGCGCGGCCGAGGCAGACGCGCAAGCCGCATTGGCGCAATGCGGGTCCAACGTGAAAGTCGCCATCGTGATGCTGAAGAAGCACGTCACCGCCGAACAGGCGCATGCCCTGCTGACCCAAACCGATGGCAGCGTGCACAGCGCCCTGGGCGCCTGATCGCGCAGGCAAGATCAAGCGCGCCTGAAAGGAACGCTGTGACCGAACGGTTTCGCTCACTCGACGTTTTTCGCGGCGCCACCGTGGCGCTGATGATTCTGGTCAACAACCCCGGCAGCTGGAGCGCGCTGTACCCGCCCTTGGCCCACGCCCCGTGGCACGGCTGCACCCCCACCGACCTGGTGTTTCCCTTCTTTCTGTTTGCGGTGGGCAACGCGCTGGCGCTGGTGATGCCCGGTTTGCAGGCGGCCGGGCCCAGCGTGTTCTGGCCTCGCGTGCTCAAACGTACGGCACTGATTTTTGCCATCGGCCTGCTGCTGAACGCCGCCCCGTTCATGGCCTGGAACACGCAAGGCGACTTGGTCTGGCGCGACTGGCACACCCTGCGTTGGATGGGTGTGTTGCAACGCATCGCGCTGTGCTTTGGCCTGGCAGCGGCGCTCGTCTGGTGCCTGGGCGGCGCGCGTGGGGCGCGCGGCGACCACGACCGCCCGCCGACCCACAGCGCAGCGGGCCCGCTGTGGGCCAGCGCCGTGCTGTTGGTGGGCTACGCCGCAGCCTGCCATCTGCTGGGGGCCGCAGGCGACCCGTTCAGCCTGAAAGGCTGGTTTGGCACGTCCGTGGACACAGACCTGCTGGGTGCAGCCCACCTCTACCGCGGCGAGGGTGTGCCTTTTGACCCCGAAGGTCTGGCCAGCACCGCACCTGCGGTGGCCCAGGTGCTGCTGGGCTGGTGGGTAGGCCGCAGCCTGGTGGGCCAGCGCATGGACGCCCAGACCGTGGCGAGTCTGTGCCTGTGGGGCGTGGCCCTGCTGGTGGCCGGCTACCTGTGGCAGCTGGACGTGCCGCTGAACAAGAAGATCTGGACCCCCAGCTACGTGCTGCACACCACTGGGCTGGCCATGCTGGCGCTGGCGGTTTGCATCCACGTCATCGAGGTTCGGCAACGGCCGCAGGAGATGCAAGGCTGGGTGCGGTTCTTTGAAGTCTTTGGCCGCAACCCTCTGTTCATCTTTGTGCTGAGCGGGCTGGTGCCTCGCTTTCTGGGCCTGTTGCGATGGCAAACCGGTGTTGACGCACAGGGCGCCGCCATCTGGACAACGCCTTTGCCCTGGCTGTATCAAAACGTATTTGCCCCCATGGCCAGCGACCCCCGCCTCGCTTCCTTGGCCTTTGCCTGTGCCCATGTATTGGTCTACGCTTCATTGGCGTTCTGGATGGACCGACGAAATCTGCACATCCGTGTCTGACTGCGCTGACCGTGGTGCGGCAAAGCACTATGCTCGCCATCTTCAAAAAAAGTGATGAAGTCGGCATGGGAGTGCGGCTCGTCTGACGTCATAGCCCCTTTGGCGCCCCAAAAGGCGCCCATCTGCTCAACCCATGCCACTGCACTACCAACAGACCCGCGACGAAAGCGCCGCTTTGCTCAAGCGTGTGATTGGCGAGATGGGCCAGCACGACGCGCCCTACTCCCCCACCACTTTTGCGGTGTGGTACGAGCACTTGGCCGGCATCAACCCCGGCCTGTCCGCGGCCATGAAGGCTTGTCTGGAAAGCAACAGCCGTATCCAAGCCAGCCACATCGAGCGCCTGTTCCAGGACCACCTGACCGACCCCGACGCTGAAGCCACCCAGGCCGCCGCCGCCAAAGTCACCCGTGTGATGAGCAACATGGCTGAAAAAGCCGAAGCCACGGGCCGCGATGCCGAGGTCTACGGCCAACAGCTGCAGGGGCTGAGCCAAGCGCTGAGCAACCCCGACCAAACAGACCGCGCCGCAAACCTCACGCCCCACCTGAACGAGGTCGCCAGTGGCACCCACCGCATGCAAGAAGCAGCCACCGCATTGGCAAAGGCGGTGTCCGACGGTCAGGCGGAAATCGAACGTTTGCGTGAGGCGCTGGTCCGCTCACGCACCGAGGCCATCACCGACCCTCTGACGCAACTGCTCAATCGCAAGGGCTTTGACGAGGCCTTGGGCGGCATGTTGGCGCAGCCGGCACCGAATGGCAAAGCGCACTGCCTGGTGATGCTGGACATCGACCACTTCAAGCGCGTCAACGACACCTACGGCCACCCCATGGGTGACACGGTGATTCAGACCTTGGGCGTGTTGCTCAAGCGTGTAGCCAAAGAGCCTGGCATGTCAGCGGCCCGGATCGGTGGCGAAGAGTTCGCGTTGCTGCTGCCACAGGGCACGGTGGCCCAGGCAGCCCAGCTGGCGCAGACCGTACGGAGCCTGTTGAGCGCTACCAAAATCCGCAAACGCGGCACCCAGGAAGTCGTCGTCTCCGTCACCGTCTCGGCTGGCGTGGCCGCTTTTGGACCCGGTGACGACGGCACCAGCCTGATGGCTGCGGCGGATGCGGCCTTGTACCGGTCCAAAGAAGGTGGCCGCGACCGGGTCAGCGTAGCCTGACGGCAACCAGCAACGACAACGCCCCACACAAGGCGGGGCGTTGAAGGGGCGGGCACTGGCCGCCCGGGGCAAACGCCTTACTTCTTGGCGGCGCTGGCTGCAGCAGCAGCGGGCTTGGCGTCTTTGCCATCCTTCGCTGTCTTGGCTGCAGCAGCCTTCTCTTCTTTGACCTTCTTGGCGGCTGCAGCCTTGTCTTCCTTGGCCTTCTTGGCTTCGGCTTCTTTGGCCGCTTGGGCTGCCTTCTTGTCTTCCTTGTCTTTCTTGGCGGCCGCTTTCTTCTCTTCAGCGGTCATGGCTGCGGGTTTGGCCGGGGTTGCTGCTGCTGCGGGTGCAGGTTTAGCGGCTTCAGCCTTGGCTGGAACGGCTGCTGGAGCAGTCGGCGCAGCAGCCGGCTTCGCAGCATCGGCCTTGACAGGCGCAGCAGCAGGTGCCGGTGTTGCGGCCGGCTTGGCCGCTTCAGGCTTGGCCGGTGCAGCAGCCACGCCCTTGAAGGTGGCGCCATTGACGGTGAGGCCTTCGGCCGAGAACTTGGCGGCATTGCCTTCGCCCACGCCCTTGACGCGTTCGATGAAGTCCGACCAGTCCTTGAACGAACCCTTCTTGCGTTCATCCAGGATCTTGCCGGCAATCGCGGGCCCTATGCCCTTGACGCCGTCCAGTTCAGCCTGGGTGGCCTTGTTGACGTCTACGGCCGCAAAGGCCGCAGCAGCAAACACGGCCATCAGCAAAGCAACGATCTTCTTGAGCATGTCTTGTCCTCGGGTGAAAGTGAAGGCCCGCCCTCAGCTTTGGGTGCCTGGGCGACGCGCCGGTTCCTGTTGGCGCGCCATGCCACAACAGTAAACGCCACCGCTTGGTTGACAGCCCGACTGAAGTTGGGGCTTTGCCGGCCGACCGCAAATCTGCTGGCCCCGAGCTTCAAGCTAAAGTTCCGCCGCGCTGACAGCCCGGTCGCCCAGCCACCGCGACCAAAGATTTCGCTCCGCAGGCATCACATCCCGCTCACCCCATGAACACCACCGAACTCTTTCTGGTCGCGATGCTGATCGTCTTCACTTTGCCCTACCTGGTGTGGCGACTGGGGCGCACCGAGTACTGGGCGCCGCTGGTGGTGGTGCAGATCATCGGGGGCATCGTGCTGGGGCCAGGCGTGCTGGGCGCGCAGTTCCCCGACTACTACGCCAGCATCTTCACGCCAGCCGTCATCCAAAGCCTGAACAGCGTGGCCTGGTGGGCGGTGATGCTGTTTGTCTTCATCGCCGGCATCGAACTCGACCTGCGCCAGGCCTGGTTGCACCGACGCGAGAGTGGCATCACCGCCGGCTTGGCCTTGGGCATGCCGCTGGCGCTGGGCTGCGGCGCGGCGGTGGTCATGCTGTCGATGTCAACGGGCTGGATGGGCGCCAAGGCCCAGACCTGGCAGTTTGTGGCCGGTGTGGGGATGGCCTGCGCGGTGACGGCCTTGCCCATCCTGATCCTCTTCATGGAAAAGCTGGCCATCCTGCGCCAGCCCATCGGCCAGCGCATCTTGCGCTACGCCAGCTTGGATGACATCGCCATCTGGGGCGTGCTGGCCCTGATCCTCACCGACTGGGAGCGGGTGGGCAAACAGGCGCTGTTCCTGTGCGCGTTTGCGGTTCTGTCGGTGTTGCTGCGCCGACTGATGCAGCGCCTGCCCGAGCCCGACCGCTGGTACACCGCGCTGATCTGGCTGATCGCCTGCGCTCTGGGTGCCGACTGGTGCGGCCTGCACTTCATGGTCGGCGCCTTCCTGGCTGGCGCGGTGATCGACGCCCACTGGTTCAACCAAGACAAGATGGACACGCTGCGCCACCACGTGCTGCTGGTCTTGATGCCGGTGTTTTTCCTGTCGACGGGTTTGCGCACGCAGTGGGACGTGGGCGGCCTGGCCGTGTTCGTGGCAGCGGCGTGGTTGCTGGCCGCCAGCGTCAGCGGCAAGCTGCTGGGCCTGCACATGGCCGGGCGGATCCTGAACTGGCAGCCCGGCGAGGCCAGCCTGATCGGCTGGCTGTTGCAGACCAAGGCCCTGATCATGATCATCTTTGCCAACGTGTTGCTGGACAAGCAGATCATCACCAACACCAGCTTCACGGCGCTGTTGCTGATGGCGGTGGCCAGCACCATGCTGACGGTGCCGGTGGTCACGCCGATGTTGCAGCGACTGCAGGGTCTGCTGGGGCGCGGCGGCTAGAAAGCGATCAATCGTCCCAAGCGTCTGCCCGTGTTCAGCACTGCGTGGTGGCTGCCCACCGCTCTTGAATCAGAGCCTCGGCCACGCGATCGCGCACCGCCTGCGTGTGCAGGGGCAACACCACCACGTCGCCCTGCTGCGCCCACGCCAGCAATTCCAGCGCAGCGGCTTCTTCGTCGGCCACCTGGATCAGGCTGGCCGGCGGCAAACCGGCCAGGAGCAGGGCCCGTTCGAGCAACGCCGGCACACTGCCCAGTTCGCGGCCGCGAAGCATCTGGGGCAGTTCCTTGATCACCACACACGCTGGCGCAAAGTCAGCTGCCACCTGCGCCAGCTCGGTGATGGCTTGATCGTCGCGATTGCCAGCCTGACCGAGCAGCAAGCCCAAGCGTCCCGGTGCCCGGTTTGCATCGGCCGGCGTCAACAGCGCGCGAGCCACCAAAAGCAGCTGCTGCAGTCCGTCGGGGTTGTGCGCGTAGTCCAACACCACGGTGGCACCGCGGTACTCAAAGCGCTGCAACCGGCCTGGGTTGTCGTCCTGGCGTTCACCAAAGGTCTGCAGCACCGTTCGCACGACGGCCAGCGGCCAGCCCAGCAGCGCAGCGGCCAGCGCGGCGGCGGCCAGGTTTTCGATGTTGAACGTGGCGGCGCCGCCCAAGCTGAGCGGCATGTCTTGCACGGCACCCAGATCGGTCTCCTCACCCTGCAGGCTCAGCACCAGGCGGCCCGCCCGCACGCCGGTGGTGGCGCCACCGTGGTGGCGCACGGTCTGCAGGATGGCGGTCTCAAAGTCCAGCGCAAACATGGCCCAGCGCGCGGCCTGGCTGTGCGGCAACGACGCCGCCACCCGCAGCAGCGTGTGGTCGCCGCCGTTGAGCACCAGCGTGCCCCACTCCCGCACCGCATGGGCCAGCACCAGCTTGACTTCGGCGATGTCCTCCACGCTGTCCACGCCGTGCTCGCCCAGGTGGTCGGCGCTGACGTTGGTGACCACCGCCACGTCAGCGCGTGGCACGGCCAAGCCGCGGCGCAGGATGCCGCCGCGCGCGGTTTCCAGCACCGCAGCCGTCACGTCTGGATGGCGCAGCACCGCCCGTGCACCAAAAGGGCCGGCGACGTCGCCTGGGGTCACGGTGTGGCCGTTGACCACCAGGCCCTCGGTACTGCACAAGCCCGGTGTCTGTCCCGCCGCCGCCGCCATCGCCGCCAGCAGGCGGCTGGTGGTGGTCTTGCCGTTGGAGCCTGTGACCATCACCTTGGGCACCGCATGCAGGCGCTGCCAGGGCACGTCCATCGGCAGGGGCAAGGCCGCACGCGGGTAGCTCACGCTGCCTTGGCCTTCGCCGATGGAGACGGTGTCGTCGTCTTGCAAAAACATCAGCCCGTGTTCTTCGGCCGCCATCGCCAATCGCGCCAGTGGCGCTGACCGCTCCAGCGCCGCGCGGTGGGCAAAGTGGCTCGCGGCGTGCTCGTCTGCGGGCTGGGCCAGATCAAAGCCGGCACCGGCATGCAAAAGGTGGCCCGCCGCAGCCCGCTCCCAAGCCCACTCATTGACCTCGGTGGCGGTGAACAACGTAGCCGGCGGTGCAGCGAAGGCCAGCAGAACGCCCATGCGGTGGGCCCGCACCCGCGGCAAAGGCGGGGGCCACTGCAGCGCTGCGCACATCGACACCACCTGGGCGATCCAGCGCCCGTGTGCGGCACCGTCGGCTGCGGCTGGGCCCAACGGCACCAGCACCACGGCGGGCCCCGCGCTGTCGCGGTTGGCGCCAGTCAGCCGACGCGACTCGTCAAAGGCGTACCGAGGCTCGGGGGGCGTGGTGGAGTGGTCGCTCAAGCGCAGCTTCGTTGGGCCAGTCAGTCGGCCGACTCACCCACAAAGCGCAGACCACGCTCGTCGCGCACGAAGCCTGCGGCCAGCGTTGTGCCATCGTCCGCCACCGCGGTTTCCATGTTGCTGTCGGGCGCCTCTTGCCGGGCCGACGAAGCCGGCTTGGCCGCTGTGGGCGCGCTGGACGCAGCTGCAGCCGAAGCCGCTGCGGAAGTCGTCACCGCGCCTTCGGGCTTGAACTTGATCACCTGCTTCCAGCTGCGTGTGAGCGCGTCGGCAAACACCAGCAGCAGGTCGCCCAGCTGGCCCATGCGCAGCGCGGCGTCTATGGCTTCCTGCTCATCGGGGATCAGGGTGATGGCGCTGTCGGGCACGCCCTGCTCGCGCAGCACCGCCGCGATCATCTTCGGCACCTCGTCACTCGCCCGGCCACGCAGGCCGTCGTCACGACGGCAGATGTAGTGGTCAAAGCGGCCAGCCACGGCCAGCGCAATGTCGCGGATGTCTTCGTCGCGCCGGTCGCCCGGCCCGGCCACCACAACGATGCGGCGGCCGCGCACGTCCAGCCGCCCGGCCAGGTCGGCCATCACACCCACGGCGTGCGCGTTGTGGGCGTAGTCGAAGATCACCTTGAAGGGGTGTTCGTCCCACACGTTCATGCGGCCCGGGGCCTGGAAGAAGGTGCTGTCAAAGGTGCGCAGGCCCTGGCGAATGGCATCGAGCTTGATGTCCATGCTGAAGGCCATGGCGGCGGCAAACATCGCGTTTTGCACGTTGTGCATGGCGCGGCCTTCCAGCGTGGCCGGGATCAGGTGGGTCCACATCAAGGGGATGTGCCGGCCCTTGTCGTACAGCGTGATCATCTGCCCGTTGACACCGGCTTCCAGCGCGCAGGCGCGGCCACCGGCGCGGATGTGCTCGCGCACCACCGTGTGCTGCGGGTTGACGGTCACATAGCAAAGGTGCTTGGCGTCGGTGTGGGCAGACATGCGGATGACGTTGTCGTCGTCGGCGTTGAGCACCGCGCAGTCGCGCGCCACTTCCACCACGATGCGTTTGACCTCGGCCAATTGCTCCAGGGTGTCGATGCCTTTCATGCCCAGGTGGTCGCTCTTCACATTGAGCACCGCGCCCACGTTGACAAAGGGCACGCCCATGCCAGCGCGCAGCAGGCCACCGCGTGCCACTTCCAGCACCGCCATGTCGATCTTGGGGTCGGCCAGCACCATGCGCGTGGCCACCGGGCCGGTCATGTCGCCTTCCACGGTGCGCTGGCCGTCGATGTAGACACCGTCGGTGGTGGTCAGGCCCGGTGTGTAGCCGGCCATCTTGGTGATGTGGGCCAGCATGCGCGCGGTGGTGGTCTTGCCGTTGGTGCCGGTGACGCAGGCAATCGGCACGCGGCTGGCAGTGCCAGGCGGAAACAGCATGTCGATGACCGGCCCGGCGGCGTCGCGCGGTGTGCCCTCGCTGGGCGCCACGTGCATGCGAAACCCGGGCGCGGCGTTGACCTCGCAGATGCCGGCGCCGGCGTTTTCGGTGGCCTTGTAGCTTTCGGTGATGTCGCGGCACAAGAAGTCCACACCGCCCACGTCCAGACCGATGGCGGTGACGGCACGCACGGCCATTTCGCGGTTGTCGGGGTGGATCACGTCGGTCACATCGGTAGCGGTGCCGCCGGTGGACAGGTTGGCGGTGCTGCGCAACAGCACCTCCTGGTCCTTGGCCGGGATGCTGTCGGGCGACAGACCCTGGCGGTTGAGCATCAGGTCGGCCTGCGCGTCCATCTCGATGCGCGTCATCACCTTCTCGTGGCCCACACCGCGCCGCGGGTCCTGGTTGACGATGTCGACCAGTTGCGCAATGGTGTGGGCGCCGTCGCCGATGACCCGGCCAGGTGTTCGCTTGGTGGCGGCGATCAATTCACCATTGACCACCAGCAGGCGGTGGTCGTCACCGCTCAGGAAAGACTCCACCAGCACGCTGCTGCTATGTTCTGCCGCCGCCGCAAAACCGCTGCGCACCTCTTCAGCGTTTTTCAGACCAATGCTGATGCCACGACCGTGGTTGCCGTTGTAGGGCTTGGTCACCACCGGGTAGCCCAGGCGTTCGGCGGCGCGCACCGCGCGGTCGGCACTGCGCACCAATTCCTGTTGCGGGCAAGGCAGCCCGCAGTTGGCCAGGATCTTGTTGGTTTCTTCTTTGTCTTGCGCCAGCTCCACCGCGATGTAGCTGGTGCGCCCAGTGACGGTGGCCTGGATGCGCTGCTGAAACTTGCCGTGGCCCAGTTGGATCAGGCTCTGTTCGTTCAAGCGCAGCCAGGGAATATTGCGTTCCACCGCGGCCTTGACCAACGACGCGGTGGAAGGGCCCAGCGCGCGGCGCTGTGCATAGCGGATGTAGTCGGTGCGAGCTTGAGCCCAATTCCACTCGTCAGGTACGCTGCCTTCGGGTCGCAGTGCAGGCGGCAACAAGGAACACAGCAGTTGCACAGCCAGTTCGCCGGCTTCAATGCCTTCGTCACGCTGTGTGTATTCATACACAACCGTGTAGACGCCAGGGCGGCCTTCGATGCTGCGCGTCTTGCCAAAGGTGACGTCCTCACCGGCCATGTTCTGCAGCTCAATCGCCACATGCTCAAACACATGGCCCAGCCAGGTGCCCTGCTGCTGTTCCACCACCTCGCTGTCACCGCGCATGCGGCGGATGAAGCCGCCGGGCTGGCCAAAGCTGCAGCCGTGTTCTTGCAAGCCCGGCAGTGCCGCGATCAGCGCATCCAGATAGGCACTGCCCAACCGGCCGGTGGGCCAGTCTTCCAGCGCACCCAAGTCCAGCACCAGCTTGATGACGGGGAAATGGGCGTAAAGCGAAGGGCCGACGTAAACGTTGCGTTCCAGAATTTTCATGGGCTGGCCACTCCGGGTTGAGGCGCGGGCTAAGGCGTAATCTTGGGTGTCGGATTGAGCGAGGGGTCGAAGCGAAAGATCAAGCGTGCGCGCAGGTAGAGAACTAGGTCTTGGATACGTTGAGCGTGCCGGCATCGGCCTGACGGGTGTGCAGGTTGAAGGTGGCACCTTGCGTCAGGATGTGCAGCTTGACGCCCAGCAAACACACAGGCCGGCCTTCGTTCACGGTGTCCATGCTGCTGAAGTTGACCTCGGCCGCGTCCACCACCGTGATGCCGCCACTGCCCTCCACGTGCACGGTGTTGTCGGGCGCGATGAATGCCGCCGTGTCTTCGTCCAGACCAATGCCCACCGCGAAGGGGTTGTAGGCCAACGCGGTGAGCAGTCGGCCCAGGCGGTCGCGCTGGCGAAAGTGCTGGTCGATGATGAAACGGTTGGTCAACCCCAGCCCAGCGGCCAGGCGCACGCTGCCGGCGATGGGCGTGCTGCCTTCGTCGCCAAAGGCGATCATGTGTTCGCTGATGAAGGCCGCGCCGGCACTGGTGCCGGCCACTGGCACGCCAGCCGCGTTCATCACCCGCACCGCCTTGGCCACGGGCGTACCGCCCAGAAGTGTGGACAGGCGCAGCTGGTTGCCGCCGGTGAAAAACACCCCCGTGGCGCGCTGCAGGCGGTCCAGGCGGCTAGGCTCGTCGCAGTCGCGTCGGGTGTCAAAGTCCAGCGCGGTGACACGCGCTGCGCCCAGGTCAGCAAAGATGCGCTCATAGCGCGGCCCGGTGGCCCGCAACTGGCTGGCGGTGGGGATCACGACGATGTCGGCCTGGTCGCCGCCGGCCAGTTTGACAAAACGGCGCAGGATGGCCGGTGCGTTTTCTTTTTCTTCAGCGCCGCCGATGGGAATGATCCATCCACGCTGTTGGCCGCTGGCCACTTTGCTTGCGCACATCCGTCAGGTCCGTCTCGGGGCAGTGTAGTGAAGGGCGCGATGATGCCAGGGCGGCTGTCGCCTCAGACCCGACAGCGCAGGCTGCGGCCGAGCCCGCCGGCTCTGCTTCAGTCCACCTTGGCGCCAGAGACCTTCACCACCTTGGCCCATTTGCTGGTTTCGGCCGCGATGAAGCGCACAAACTCTGCCGGCGCCATGCCGCTGGGAATAGCGCCTTGCGACAACAGGCGTTCTTTCATGGCCGGCAAGGCCAAAGCTTTGGCGGTTTCTTGCTGGACTCGGCTGGCGGTGTCGGCCGCCGTGCCCGCCGGTGCCAGCAGGCCAAACCAGCTGCTGGCCTCATAGCCTTTGAGCAGCGGCCCGCCCACTTCTTCCACCGTGGGTACCTCGGGCAGGGCACCCGAACGCGCCGCACTGGTCACCGCCAGCGCCTTGAGGCGGCCGCTGCGGATGTGCGGCATGGCGCTGGGCAGGTTGTCGAACATCAGGTCCACATTGCCGGCCATCAAGTCGATGAGGGCCGGGCCCGAACCGCGGTAGGGCAGGTGCAACATAAAAGTGCTGGTCATGCTCTTGAACAGCTCACCGGCGAGGTGGATGCTGGTGCCGTTGCCCGAGCTGGCCATGTTCAGGCGGCCCGGGTTGGCCTTGAGCGCCTTGATCAGGTCCTGAACCGAATTGACGTTGTACTTTTGCGCGCTGGCCGGGTTGATGACCAGCACATTGGGCACCCCAGCCACCAGCGTGATGGGCAAAAAGTCCTTCACCGCGTCATAGGGCATCTTGGGGTACAGACTGGGGTTGATGGCGTGGGTGCCCACCGTGCCCATCAACAGCGTGTAGCCGTCACCGCCGGACTTGGCCACTTCGGCCGCACCGTTGTTGCCACCGGCGCCTGGCCGGTTGTCCACCACAAAGGGCTGGCCAAACACGCGCTGCAATTCGGGCGCCAGCGCGCGCGCCAAGATGTCGGTGGTGCCACCGGCGGCAAAGGGCACGACGATGCGCACCGACTTGGTCGGCCAGCTGGACTGGGCCTGTGCGCCCACCCAGGGCGACAGTGCAGCGGCAGTCAGCAGCGAACGGCGGTTCAAACCCATGAGAAATCCTTGAGGTGTCAGCCCTGCAGTGTGCACAGGGGCTGCCGCGCGCGCCCTCGGGCTCATCCCCATTGGGGTTGATCCCCAGGAACTACGTCACACCCTGCCGACCACTCAGGCGGCTAGGTTCGCCGCACTGTGACCGCTGGCAGCGACAACCTTTGCGCTGCGATGTCGGCCGGCACGGCTTGGCGCTGCAGCAAAGCAGCGCACAGGCGGCCGAAGGCCGGCGAACTCTGGATGCCGTACCCGCCCAGCGCCGCCGCCCAGAAAAAGTCCGGCGCGCCGGGGTCGAAGCCGCACACGGGTTCTCCATCGGCAACAAAACAGCGCAAGCCCGCCCAGGTGCGATGGGGGCGGCGGATGGTGAGTGTGGTGGCCTGCTCGATGGCGTGGATGCCCAGCGCAATGTCCATCTCTTCGGGCACCACGTCGTGCGGCCGGTCGGGGTCGGCATTGGCGGGCGAGCCCAGCAGCAAACCGGCCTCAGGCTTGAAGTACCAGCTCTCGTCGATGGCCACCACCGCCGGCCAAGCCTCACAGCGCAGTCCGTCTGGCGCAGCGAAGACGAAGGCCGATCGGCGGCGCGGCTCAATGCCGATGGGCGGCAAGCCAGCCAGCGCTGCGACCTGGTCCACCCAGGCGCCCGCCGCGTTGACGATGCAGTTGGCCCGGAACACCCGTCCGTCTTGGGTGGTCACGACCCAGCGCTGACCCACGCGGGCGATGCCGGCCACGGCCGCGTTGAAAAGCAGCTGCGCGCCGTGGGCACGCGCACCACGCAAATAGCCCTGCAGCACCGCGTCCACATCGATGTCAAACGCGTCCGGCTCATAAACCGCCACAGCCGCTGCTTCGGGCCGCAGCACGGGCACCAGGGCCTGCACCGCCAGGCCTTCCAGCCATTGCGCCTGGGCGCCCTCGGCGCGCAAGGTGTCAAAGTAAGACCGCGCCTGTTCGCGCTGCGCCTCGCTGCCCGGCAGCAGCACGCCGCGCCGGGTGAGCAAAGGGGTCTGCGCAAAGCCCGCCGGCGGCTGCAAGAAAAACGCGCGGCTGGCCCGGGTCAGGCAACGCACGGCGGGTGGTCCATAGGACTCGGCGAAGAGCGCGGCTGAACGGCCGGTGGTGTGGTAACCCGCTGCGGCTTCGCCTTCCAGCAAGAGCACGTGTTGCTGGGCTGCCGCGTGAAAGGCCACGCTGGCGCCAACGATGCCCGCGCCGATGACGATGGTGTCGAAGTCTGTGCTGGCAGCTGCTGTCATGGTGGGTGTTGAGGCTGCGGACGTCGATCAAGCGCCCCAAGGGTCAGCCACGCGCGGCCAGAAGTTGTTGGACCGGTGCTCAAAGACCAGGTTTTCCAAGTCGCTGCGCAACAGGCCCGGCGTGTCGGCGTAGAACACGCGGCTGGCGATGGGTGCAAAGTCGGCGTGAAAGTGCTGCGAGCTCTTCACCACGATGGCGCGTTTTTGCTCCAGATCCACGCCCAGGCCCGTGAACACATCGCGGCCGAAGACCTGTTGACGCTGGCTGATGATCACCAGGTCCAGACCATTTTCAGTGCTGACCCAAGCTGCGGCGCCGCAATCGGCTTCGTAGGGGCCAAAGTGCTGTGTGTGCCGGTCCAGCACCGCACGCACGGTCACCCGCAGGTCCACCGGCAGGCCCGATGCAGGCCCACACTTGCCGCCCAGGCGCAGGTCAAAGGTGGCGCCCACGCCCGCATCGCGACAACAAGCCAGCGCACCCAGGTCCCAGAACGCACCCAACGCCACGTTGCCGATGCCGCGGTCCAGCAGCGCTTGCAAGACAAAGGTGCTGTCTCCCATGGCCCCGCCGCCGGGGTTGTCGGCTCGGTCGGCAATCACCACCGGCCGGTCCGGTGGCAGCAGCTGCATCTGGTCGAGCACATCGTTCAGCGGGTTCACCGGCGACAGGGTTTGCACGCGCAGGGCCCAGATCTCGCGGCCCAGTTGTTCGGCCAAGGCCGTGGCCTGGGGCCGGCTGCCGTTGGTGATGACCCACACCTTGGCGCCGTTGTCGGCCACGTCGCCATACGGAAACCCGTGGCCGAAGCTGACGCTGAGCACGCCGTCTTGGCCCTCCAGGGCCTGCATGCGCTTGACGAAGCCGATCATCGGTTCTCGGGTGGTGTGCCAGAAGCTCACCATGCGGCAGTCCCAGGCCGCGGTGACGGGGTGAATGTGGCCATGGGCGGTGGCCAGTGTCAGGTGCCAGACCTCCTCGAGTCGCTCGACCATGTCGGTGTGCGGATACGCCTTGTAGGCGATGACTACGCTGGCTTGGCTCAACATGGCCTGGCTGGTGTGGCAGTGCAGGTCCAGTTCCACACCAATGGGCACGTCGGGCCCGACGATGGCACGCACCCGGGTGATGAGCTCGCCTTCGCAATCGTCGCAACCCTGCGCCACCATGGCGCCGTGCAGCAGCAGGACCACCGCTTGCACCGGCATGGCCGCGCGCAGGTCGGCCAGCAGGTCGTCGCGCAGCGTTTCCCACACCGCCTGCACCGTGCGGCCCAGTGGCTGCGCATGGGCCATCAGGCCTTCGATCAGTTCATGACCGCCTTGGGCAGCCAGTTCACGCAAGCGGCGTTCGCTGGGGGACAAGTGTGCGGCTTCGCGCGCCTGCCCCAGCCGGTGGATGCCCGTCTGCACATAGTGGCCCATGCCGGTGGGCAGTGAAGCAAAGGTGTTGGTCTCGGTGGCAATGCCCGCGGAAAAAACCCTCATCGTCCAGCTCCAGGGTAGCTTCCAGACGGACTTTAGAGCTTCAGCTCCAGCCGCAACTGCCAGTTGATGTAGTTGGTGTTGAAGCCCTGGCTGGTGGTGCGCTCCACCGCGTTGCCGTTGAGCGGGTTGACAGCACTGTTGACCCCGGTGGTGATGTACTCCCGAGGGTCGAGATTGCTACCCAGCAGACGCAGGCCGGTGCTGGGGTTGATGGTCCACAGCACAAACATATCCCAGACCTGCTTGGTGCTGACGCTGGTGGTCTGGTCCACGTCCAGGCGTGTGGTGTAACCCGGCACCCAGTTCAGGTTGCCGCCCAGCGTGATGGGCACGCCGCGCAGCCGGTAGTCCGCACCGATATTGCCGGTGGCCTTGGCTTGTTGGTCCAGCCGGTTGTCCGGCCCGGGCACGCTCTTGACGCGGCTGGTGTACAGGCTGAGGTTGCTGCGCATTTCCACCCGCGGGGCTTCGCTGATCAACTGGTCAAGACGGAACTTGGCTTCCAGTTCGATGCCGCTGGTGGTGGCGTTGCCGATGTTGCGCTGGCGGCGCACCCAGCGCGGCGTGGTGCTCCAGGGCACCACGGGCTCCAGATCAACGTCGCTGCGGATCAGGTTGTTGATGTTGCGGTGGAACAGGTTGGCGCTGAGCACGCCACCGGCCTCCAGATAGCGCTCTATCGCGATGTCGATGCCGGTGGCCAATTCGGGCTTCAATGCCGGGTTGCCCGCGCTGTCCGGGAAGGGCTCGGTATTGGGCCTGTTGGTCGGACAGGCCGGCACGTTGGGATTGGGCTGCGCACAGATGGGATATTCACGGTTGATGGTAGGCCGCGCGATCAGCGCCCCCAGCGGGGGGTTGCGGTAGCTGCGCGTCAAGCTCATCCGCACCTGGTCACGACTCTTGGGATCAGGCTTCCACACCGCGTGCAGCAGCGGCGTCCAGACGCTGCTGCGGTTGGTAGGCCGTTCGCCTTGGCCGGTGTCGCCGCGGGTGGTGATGCCCTCCCAGCGCAGGCCAGCATGCACGCCCCAGTTCGGGTTGAGCTGCCACTCATCTTGCAGGTAAGCGGCCAGACGCAGGGTGCTGGCCTTGAGGTTGTCGCCGAAGTCGGCCAGGTCGGGCACCGAGACGCGGGTCTCGTCGCGGTTGACGGCTTCGATCTCGGCGCCACCCACCAGGCTGTGCTCGGCTGGCGCTACAGCTCCGGGTGTGGCCCCGGGTGTAGCACTGGACTGGGCGGTCGCGCTGCCACCACCGGCCAGGCCGCTGGCCTTCAAGGTCAGGTTGAGCGATTTTTCGCGGGTGTTGGCCAGATCAGAAAAACTGCGTGACGCCACGCCGCCAATGAACTCGCGGCGCTGGTTGTCGTTGACCGATCGCCACAGACCGCCCGTGCCGTTGGTTTCCAGCCGCACGTCGCCCAGCCGCTGGCGCCACATCAGCCCCAGGCGGGCGTTGGTGAAGTGGCTGTCCACTACCGTGGTGCCGATGTCATAGAACTGTGGCGTGATGCGGCGACGAAGCGACTGATCCAGACTGAAGTCGCTGTCGCTGTGCGACTCGGTGTGAAAGATCGAAGGCATCAACGACAAGCTGTCGCCAGTTTCGTTCAAGCGCCACATCAGCCGCCCGCTCAGGTTGCCGCCGATGCGGTTTTCCAGCGTGTGCGAGCGTCCGTTGCGCTCTTCCAGCACCGTCCCGGTGATGGGGTCGTCCACCACCGTGTGGGTGGCGCTGTTGCTTTCGCGGTGCGGCTTGAACACACCGGCATTGAGGGTGTAGGTCAGCGGCCCGCTGGTGTCGTTGTGGCTCCAGTTGATGCCAGGTGAAAACTGCCCGTTCTCGAAACCAAAGCCCATGCGCACATCGTTGAGCCGAACCTTGAAGCCTTCGCGGGTGATGATGTTGATGGTGCCAGCAATCGCCCGCGCACCGGTTTCAGCGGTGGGCGCGCGCAGGATTTCAATGCGCTCCACCTGCTCAGGCGACAGGCTTTCCAGGCTGAAGCCGGGCGGCATGCGCTGGCCGTCAATCAGCAACTGCGTGAAGCCGTTGCCCAGGCCGCGCATGCGTGGTGGGCCACCGCGGCCCGGCGCGCCCGGTGTGGTCACGCCGGGCAGGCGGCGCAGCACCTCGCCCACGGTGGCGTCGCCAAACTTGTCGATCTCTTCGCGGCCGATCACGATCTTGGACGCGGTGGCACGCCGCCGGGCTTCGGTATCGCCTTCGCGGCCGCCTGTGATCTCCACCCGCTGCGCTGCGCCAGCAGCGGGTGCTGAACCAGGCTGGGCCGGGGCTGCCCGCGGTGGGCTGGGAGCAGCGGCCGGCCCAGACGCAGCACGGCCCGGTGCAGAAGCCGCGCTGGCCGGCGAAGGCACCGGCCGAGTTGGCGCAGAAGCAGCAGCCTGCGCTGGCGTTGGCAATGACACCGGCGGGGCGTTAGGCGGATTGAGGGGCTGCGACAGCACGGGCACAGCGGCCAGCGCCAGAAACCCAAACCCCAGCGCCCTGCGGCGCAAAACTTTTAACGTCAGCATGATGCGAATTGTCAGGGTGCGCGCGCTTGCGCCAGCGGCGATGCAGCGTAATTTGCCTTACTTCACACAGTCCGCCGCCAGGCCAAGTCAGCCTCAGGCGTTGCCAGCCAGGGTGAGCCGCTGCAGGGCGTTGCGGCCACGTGGAAACCGCCCCGTGAACAGGCTGGGCACAATCCCCACCCTTGGGGCCACCCACAACCGCCCACAGCAGGAGCAATGCCCATGAAAACCCGCGCAGCGGTGGCCTGGAAGGCCGGCGAGCCCTTGACCATTGAAACCGTCGACCTGGCCGGCCCGCGCGCGGGCGAGGTGCTGGTGGAGGTCAAGGCCACCGGCATTTGCCACACCGACCACTACACACTCAGTGGCGCCGATCCGGAAGGCCTGTTCCCGGCCATCCTGGGCCACGAGGGCGCAGGCGTGGTGCTGGAAGTCGGACCCGGTGTGACCAGCCTGAAGCGCGACGACCATGTGATTCCGCTCTACACACCCGAGTGCCGCGGCTGCAAGTTCTGCCTCAGCCGCAAAACCAACCTGTGCCAGTTGATTCGCGGCACCCAGGGCAAGGGGCTGATGCCCGACGGCAGCAGCCGGTTTTCCATCAACGGGCAACCGATCCTGCACTACATGGGCACCAGCACCTTTGCCAACCACATCGTGGTGCCCGAGATCGCGCTGGCCAAGATCCGCTCAGACGCTCCTTTTGACAAGGTCTGCTACATCGGCTGCGGCGTGACCACGGGTGTCGGCGCCGTGATCTTCACCGCCGGCGTCGAAGCCGGCGCCAACGTGGTGGTGTTTGGCCTGGGCGGCATTGGCCTGAACGTGATCCAGGGCGCCAAGATGGTGGGCGCTGACAAGATCATCGGCATTGACCTCAACCCGGCCCGCGAGGCCATGGCGCGGCGCTTTGGCATGACGCACTTCATCAACCCCAAGGAAGTGCCCAATGTGGTGGACGCCATCACGCAACTGACCGACGGCGGCGCCGACTACAGCTTTGAGTGCATCGGCAACACCACCACCATGCGCCAGGCACTGGAGTGCTGCCACAAGGGCTGGGGGCGCAGCATCATCATCGGCGTGGCCGCCGCCGGGCAGGAAATTGCCACCCGGCCCTTCCAGCTGGTCACCGGCCGCAAATGGGAAGGCAGCGCCTTTGGTGGTGCCCGCGGCCGCACCGACGTGCCCAAGATCGTCGACTGGTACATGGAAGGCAAGATACAGATCGACCCGCTGATTACCCACACCTTAAAACTCGAGGACATCAACCACGGCTTTGAGCTGATGGAGCGCGGCGAGAGCATCCGCAGCGTGGTCGTGTATTGATGGGCTGGCAGGTTCTGAGCGAGCACGCCTGCTTTGGCGGCGTGCAGGGCTTTTATCAGCACGCGTCCAGCAGCACCGGCGGCGCAATGCGCCTGGGCGTCTTCAGCCCACCACAGGCTGCGCAGGGGCCGGTGCCGGTGTTGATCTATCTGGCCGGCCTGACCTGCAACGAAGAGACCTTTGCCATCAAGGCCGGCGCCCAGCGCCTTGCGGCCGAGCTGGGCTTGATGCTGGTGACACCCGACACCAGCCCGCGCGGCACCGGCGTGGTGGGTGCCGATGAACGCTGGGACTTTGGCACTGCAGCAGGTTTCTACCTGGACGCCACCCAGGCACCATGGGCCCCGCACTGGCGCATGGAAAGCTACGTGGCGCAGGAGCTGCCGGCGTTGTTGGGCCAGCGCTTCGCCGTTCGCCAGGATCGCTTGGGCATCTTTGGCCACAGCATGGGTGGCCACGGTGCCTTGACGCTGGCGCTGCGGCGTCCAAAGCGCTTTCAAAGCGTCAGCGCGCTGGCCCCCATTTGTGCGCCCAGCCAGTGTCCATGGGGCGTGCAGGCCTTCACCGGCTATCTGGGCGGCGAGCGCAGCGCATGGGCTGCACACGACGCCACCGCGTTGATCCAGTCCGGCCGCCGCTTCCCTGGCCCGCGGCCGCCGCTGATCGACCAAGGCCTGGCCGACAAGTTCCTGGCTGAGCAACTGCACCCGCACCTGCTGGAAGCCGCTTGCGCTGCGGCAGGGCAGGCGTTGACCGTACGCCGCCACGCTGGCTACGACCACGGCTACTATTTTGTGGCCAGCCTGGTGGGCGAGCACCTGCGCCACCATGCCACGGTGCTGTGCGCTTGAGTGCCTGAGAGCCAGATCAACCGCGCCATGCACATCAGCGACATTCGCCAACGCCTGCGCCGCCTGGGCGCCGGCCCCGGCCACGAAGAGCGTGTGCTGCGGCGCTGGGCCTGCGCACTGCCGCAAGACGGCGGCAAGCGCAAGCTGCAAGACTTCATGCCCCATGCTGTGCTGGATGCCCTGCCCGAACTGAGCCTGGAACTGCAAGGTCTGGCCCGACTGCAATCGCAGCACCCGGGTGAAGACGGTTCAGCCCGCCTGCTGGTGGCCTTGAACGATGGCCAAACGGTGGAAAGCGTGCTGCTGCCACGCGGCGGATTGTGCGTCAGCACCCAGGTGGGTTGCGCGGTGGGCTGCGTGTTTTGCATGACCGGCACCGGCGGTCTGTTGCGCCAGCTGGGCAGCGCCGAAATCGTGGCCCAGGTGGCGCTGGCGCGCACGCTGCGGCCGGTGAAAAAAGTGGTGTTCATGGGCATGGGCGAGCCGGCCCACAACCTGGACGCGGTGCTCGAAGCCATCGACCTGCTGGGCACCGGCGGCGCCATCGGCCACAAGAACCTGGTCTTTTCCACGGTGGGCGACCCTCGCGTGTTTGAACGCCTGCCACAGCAGCGCGTCAAGCCGGCGCTGGCCTTGTCGCTGCACACCAGCAAGGCCGAGCTGCGCGCCCAGCTGCTGCCGCGCGCGCCGCGCTTCGACCCCGCCGACCTGGTGGCCGCCGGCGAGGTCTACGCCCAGGCCACCGGCTACCCCATCCAATACCAATGGACGCTGATCGAAGGTGTGAACGATGGCGACGATGAAATCGAAGGCATCACCCGCCTGCTGTCGGGCAAGTACGCGTTGATGAACCTGATTCCCTACAACACGGTCGACGGCATGCCCTGGCGCCGCCCCGACAGCGAACGTGCCGCTCACATGGCCCGCACCCTGCACCGGCGCGGCATCCTGACCAAACTGCGGCAATCGGCCGGGCAGGATGTGGACGCTGGCTGCGGGCAATTGCGGGCCCGCAGCGATGGCTCTGGCTCCATCGCCAAACGCATACCCATCCGGGTCGGCTGAGCGCTGCAGAAGCATTGAAAACGGACGGCAACATGGCGCGTTATGTGGTGTTCTTGCGTGCCATCAACGTCACCGGGCGCTTTGTGAAGATGGCCGAGTTGGCCGGCCACGTTCAAAGCCTGGGCCTGCACGATGTGCAGACCTTCATCAACAGCGGCAATGTGGTGTTCAGTGCGCCAAACGGCGTTTCTCCCCAAGCCCTGACCGAGCAGCTGCAGGTCGGCTTGCACACTCGCCTGGGCTTCTTCAGTGAGGCCTTTGTGCGCAGCGCTGAACAGGTGAAAGCTCTGGCACAACGCACGGCCGCGCTGGCGCCGCATGTGCCGCCTGAGGGCGACCTCAACGTGATCTTCTTGCCTTCTGCCTTGGACGGCTCGCAAGCGCGCACCGTGCAGGACCTCAGCACCGCCATCGACCGCTTTGACACGCAAGGCCCGGAGCTGCTGTGGCTCTGTCACCAAAGGCAAAGCGAATCCACGATTTCCAACGCGCTGCTGGAACGCCGATTGAAGTTGCGCTGTACCTTGCGCCGGGCCACCATGCTACAAAGGTTGTCAGTGCAATTGCTGGGTGCCAGCGCGGCCTGACGGTCCGCCAGGGGTGCTGGCTGCTGTACGGCCGCGCCGCCAGGCTGCAACCAGCACTGACGCCGCCGTTCAGGCCAACAGCCGCACAAATTCGGCCGCGGGCACGGGCTTGGAGAACAGGTAGCCCTGGCACTGCTCGATCTGGTGCGCGCGCACCCAAGCCAGCTGTTCGGTGGTTTCCACACCCTCGGCCACCACCGACAGTTTCATCAGGCGACACATGGCCACGATCAGCTCGGCCAAGGGGCGGTTGGCGTCGATGCTCTGGATGAAAGTCTTGTCGATCTTCAAGGTCTTGATCGGGAAGCGCTGCAGATAGGCCAGGTTGGAGTAGCCGGTGCCAAAGTCGTCCAGGGCCATGCTCATGCCGGTGGCTTCGATGTCGTTGAGCAGCTGCAAGAGCTTTTCGTCGCGGCCCAGCAGCATGGACTCGGTCAATTCCAGCTGCATGCGGCTGGGGTTGGCACCGCTGAGTTGCAGTGCCAGCTTCAAGTCCGGCAGCAGTTCGGCCTGCAACAGTTCCCGCGCCGACAGGTTGACCGACATGCGCAGGTCGTGCCCCAGTTGGCACCACGCCACCTGCTGCCGAGCAGCCGAGGCAAAGACCCAGGCCCCCAGGCGCCGAATCAGGCCCGTGCTTTCGCACACGGGTATGAACACATCAGGCGGCACCAAACCGCGCTCGGGGTGGCGCCAGCGCGCCAGCGCTTCGGCACCCACGATACGACCACTGGCCACATCCATGATGGGTTGGTAGAACACTTCAAACTGCTGCTGCTCGAAGGCCACGCGAAGGTCGGCTTCCAGCACCGTGCGGCTGCGCAGCTGGTCGGACATGGCCGACTCGTAAAAGGCCAAGTCGTTGCGCCCACGCTCTTTGGCGCTGTACATGGCCAGGTCGGCATTGCGCAGCAGGGTTTCGATGTCACTGCCGTCGTCCGGGTAGAGGCTGACCCCCATGCTGGACGTCACCCGCACCAGCTGGGTCTGGCCCTGCACCACCACCTGCACCGGCTCGGCCACGGCCTGCATCAGCCGCTGACGCACCCGGTCGACCTCGCGGCGGATGTCTTGCGACACCATCAAGATGATGAATTCGTCGCCGCCCAGGCGCGCCACCAGGTCGCTGCCGCGGACGGCGCGGCGCAGGCGCTGCGAGACCTCGATCAACAGGGCGTCACCCGCCGCATGGCCCAGGCTGTCGTTGATGTCCTTGAAATGGTCCAAGTCGATGAACATCAGCGCTGCCTTCAGGCCCAGGGCACTGATCTGCTGCACGGCCGCAGTGAAACGCTGCATGACGTGGTTGCGGTTGGGCAAGCCGGTCAGCGGGTCGTGCAAGGCCAGGAACTGGGCCTGGGCTTCGGTGCGCTTGATGGCGCTGACATCCACTTCGCTGACCAGCACGGCGTCCTGCCCCGTAACGGCATCCTTGCAGCGGCGCGCGGAGATCTCGTGCCAGCGTTCGCCTTGCGCGGTGCGAACGGCCAAGGTTTGTGTGGCCACCCCCACCTGGGCCAGCGCAGCCTTCAGGCCATCCAGCGCCTGAGGGTCGGCGATGCGGTCCTCCAGCCGGTCCTGCAGGTCGCGCACCGAGGCCCGGGCGGCCGGGTTGCGGTACAGCGGCGCGCCGTCTTCACCATAGAGCGAGATCATGGCGGCGGTGTGCAGCAAGGCTTCCACCGAGCGCAGGGACTCGGGCTCTTCCACCGCCGCAGCCCGGGCTTCGCAAAGCATGGCCATGCGCTCATCTGGCAGGCGGTGGGCGCTGAAGCGTACGTTCAGCGACACCGGTTTGCCGCCGGGGTAAAGCGTCCACTGCTCGTTGAAGGCCGTACCGTGCGAGATGAAATCGCTCTGGTACTGGGCCAAGCGCCGGGCAACCGACTCGGACATGTCCTTGCCCATGTCGCGCGAACACAGCTCGTGCAGAGTCGGTGCGTCCCAGATCTGCAGCGCAGCGCGGTTGGCCCAGTGCACGCGGCGCTGGTCGATGTCGAAGATCCAGACCGGATCGCCGACGATGTTCAGGGCATCAAAGCGCCAGTTGCGCTCAGACAAGTCCATCACCGGATCCCGGCGCTCAGGCCTTCAGCAGGTCGCCGATGGGCAGGTAACCCGCCGACTGCTGCACCCGCTGCATCCAGCGGCCCACATGAGCAAATCGCGCCAGGTCAAAGCCACCTTCCGCGGCCAGGTGGGTGTAGCCGTAGACGGCGACATCAGCCACGCTGTAGCCATGGTCGGTGATGAAGTCGCGGCGGCTCAGGTAGGTGTCCAGCACCCCCAGTGCGCGGTGGCCGGCTTCCAGCCAGCGCGGGATGTCGGCGGCGTGGGCCTGGCGCTGATCGGGCACGATGTGGGTGAAAAAGCGGGCCGGGGAGATGTTGGGCTCCAGCGCGGTCTGCTCAAAGATCATCCACTGCACCGCCTGGGCGCGGCTGACCGCGTCAGCCGGCATCAGCGGCGTGCCTTCGGCCACCCACCACGCGATGGCGTTGGACTCGCCAATGCCGCGGCCGTCTTCCAGCACCAGGTAGGGCACCTGGCCACGTGGGTTGATGGCCAGGAACTCGGCTTGGCGGCTTTCGCCGGCCAGCACGTTCAAATACCTGGTCACGCAGGTCTTGCCGGTCTGGCGCAACAGCAAGGCGGGCTTGAAGCTGTTGCCAGAGCCAAAGGTGGCGTAGAGCGTGGCGGGCATGGTGGGCTCCTGGCTGCTTCGGGCCAACGGTGGCCCAAGGCGGGCCAGCAACGCTGCACAAAGATTCTCAAGCCATTATCGGCAGCTAACGCGCCAACTCAAGGCAGACTGGGCCCCAACAACCAGGAACTTTCTCCCGGCACTTCAGCCCAGCACTGCCGCCCACCACCTCAACCTGGCACCGCGGCCCTGTACCCCCGGGGGATGGCCGCCAACAGCCGCTTGGTGTAGTCCTCGCGCGGCGCGGCCAGGATTTGCGCGGTAGCGGCTTGCTCCACCACCACGCCGTCTTTCATCACCAGCACCTCGTCGCTGATGAAACGCACCACCGCCAGGTCGTGGCTGATGAAGACATAGCTCAGGCCAAACTCGTCCTGCAAGTCTTTCAGCAGGTTGAGCACCTGGGCTTGCACGCTGACATCCAGCGCGCTGACGGCTTCGTCCAGCACCAGCACCTCGGGGTTCAGCGTCAGGCAGCGCGCAATGGCCACACGCTGGCGCTGGCCGCCGGAAAACTCGTGCGGATACTTGCCAAAAGCGCGGCCGTCCAGGCCCACCTTTTCCAGCAGCGTGCGGGCGCGTTGTTCACGTTCAGCCAGGTCCTTGCCAATGCCGTGGATGGCCATCGGTTCCACCAGCGTCTGGCCGATGGTGAAGCGCGGGTTCAGGCTGGCATAGGGGTTCTGGAACACGATCTGGATGCGCCGGCGCATGGCCAGGCGCTCGCGGTCGCTTAAGCGGAGCAGGTTCTGGCCGTCAAAGATGACCTCGCCGCCGGTGGGCTCGTGCAGGCGCAGCAGCGTCAGGCCCATGGTGGTCTTGCCCGAACCCGACTCGCCCACCACGCCCAGCGTGTGGCCCTTGCGCAGCTGGAAGTTGACGTTTTGAACCGCTTTGAATTCGCGCTTGCCAAACAGGCCTTGCTTGAGCCAAAAGCTCTTGGCCAGCGAGCGAACCTCCAGCACCACGGGAGCGTTGGCGTCCTTGGCCTTGAACTGGGTGGAGGCACCGCGCCCGGCGATGTGGTCGTCTATCACCATCAGGCGCGACGGGTTGCCTTCCAGGCTGGGGCGGCAGGCCAGCAAGGCCTTGGTGTAGTCGTCCTTGGGCGCTTCGAAAATACCGGCCACGGGGCCGTTTTCGCGAATGATGCCGTGGCGCATGACCACCACGCTGTCGGCGATCTCACCCACCAGGCCCAGGTCGTGGCTGATGAAGAGCACGCTCATGCGGCGCTCGGTTTTCAGCTTGCCCAGCAGTTCCAGAATTTGCCGCTGGATGGTGACGTCAAGCGCCGTGGTGGGCTCGTCGGCGATCAAGAGCTTGGGCTCGCAGGCCAGCGCCATGGCGATCATCACGCGCTGTTGCTGGCCACCCGACATCTCGTGTGGGTAGCTGGCCAGGCGTCGTTTGGGCTCGGGGATGCCCACCTCGCCCAGCAGCTCTTCAGCGCGTTTGAGCGCAGCGGCGCGGCCCAGGCCCATGTGCTTCATCAGTGGTTCGCACAGCTGCTGGCCGACGTTGAACACCGGGTTGAGCGAGCTCATCGGGTCTTGGAAGACACAGGCGATCTGGCGTCCGCGCATGGCCTGCAGCTCGGGCAAGCTGGAATGCAGCAGGTCCTTGCCTTGCCACAGGATACGGCCACTGCGTTCGGCGTTGTCGGGCAGCAGGTTGAGCACCGACATCGCGGTCACGCTCTTGCCCGAGCCCGACTCACCGACCAAGGCCACGGTGGTGTTTTCGGGGATGTCGAACGACACGCCCTTGACGGCTTCGGCGCGCACGCCCTTGCCCATGCGGAAGGCGACTTTCAGGTCTTGGATGGACAACAACATGGCTTACTCCAACCCACGCAGCTTGGGGTCGAGCGCATCACGCAGCGCATCGGCCATCAAGGAAAACGCGGTCACGAACACCGCCATGAAGAGCGTGGCGGCCACCAGTTGCCACCAGTGGCCCAGGATCAGCTCGGCCTGCGCTTCGGCCAGCATGGTGCCCCAGCTGACCTGGTCCACCCGCACGCCCAGGCCCAGGTAGGACAAGATCACCTCGGCCTTGATGAAGCCCACCGTCAGCAGGCCCATGCGCACCAGCACCACGTGGCTGACGTTGGGCAGGATGTGCTTGAACATGCGGCTCATCTTGCTGGCGCCAATGGCCTCGGCGCTGCGCACGTAGTCGCGGCTGGCGTGCTTGATGAATTCGGCGCGCACCTGGCGGTACATGCCGGTCCAGCCGGTCAGCGCCAGGATCACCACCACGCTTTCCACGCCCCGGCCCACCACCGCCGCAAAGGCAAAGATCAGCAGGATGTTGGGGATGGACTCAAAAACGTTGTAAACCCACTCCAGCAGGTCGCCCACCTTGCCGCCAAAGAAGCCGCCAAAAGCGCCCATCAGCACGCCGATCAAGGTGGCCACCACAGCCGCGGCCACGCCCACAAAAACGCTGATCTCGGTGCCCTTGACGGCCTTTTGCAGCACGTCGCGGCCCAGTCGGTCAGCGCCGAAGGGCAGGGTCAACGCCTTCACCGTTTCGGCGGTCTGGAACTGCTTGGCCTTTTCTTCCCACTCTTTGTAGCGCGGTGCCAGCGGGTCCACCGCCGACAGGTCGACGTTGGGGCCCGTAGGGGTTTCAATCGCGCCCACCGCTTGCGGCGGCGCCGGGCCCATCAGCGTCAACGGCGCGTTGGGCACGCCCACCTCAGCCTGCCAGTTCTTGGCCACCAGGCCCAGGCCTGACAAAGCGATCAGCAGCAAGAAAGCCAGCACCACGACCAGGCTGACCAAGCCCACGCGGTCGGCTCTGAAGCGCCGCCACGCGGCGTGCCAGACGCCTTCGCTCTTTTGTTGTGCGCTTTCCACGGCGCCATCTGCGGACAGGACTGCGGTCATTTGAGAACCACCCGGGGGTCGGCGATCTTGTAGGCCAGGTCGGTGAGCAGGTTGATCACCATGGTCAGCACCGCCAAATAAATGGTCACCGCCTGGATGACCGGGAAGTCACTGCGGTTCACTGCCAGCAGCACCTCGCGGCCGATGCCCGGGATGCTGAAAAACACCTCGATCAGGAAGCTGCCAACAAAGATGCCCGGCAGCAGCAAGCCGATGTTGGTCAGGATGGGGATCATCGCGTTGCGCAGCACGTGCCGAAACAGCACCACGCCTTCGGTCATGCCCTTGGCGCGCGCGGTGCGCACATAGTCCTGGCCCAGTTCGTCCAGAAAGAAGCTGCGGTACAGCCGCGTTTGCGGCGCCACGCCCACGGCCACGGCCAGCAGCACCGGCAATGGCGAATACACCAGCAGGTTGGTCAGCAGGCTGTCGCTCCAGCCCTGCACCGGGAACCAGCCCAGCTGAAAGCCAAACACGTACTGGCCAATGATCACGTAGACCAGGAAACTGATCGACAGCGCCACGGTGGTGGCGACCATGATGGCGCGGTCGGTCAGGCTGCCGCGGCGGTAGGCCACCCACATCGCAATCGGCAGCGCCAGCAGCACGTCCAGCACCAGGATGGGGATCATCACGGTCAGTGTGGCCGGCAAGCGCGTGGCAAACAGGTTGCTGACCGCCTCGTTGGTGGCCCAGCTCTTGCCCCAGTCGAAGGTGACGATCTGTTTGACAAACAGCCACAGCTGGTAAAGCACGGGTTCGTCCAACCCCAGCTGCTGGCGTATGGCCTTGATCTGGTCGGGGCTGGCGTTCAAGCCGCCCAACACCTCGGCGGGGTCACCACCAAAGTACTTGAAGAGAAAAAACACCAGCAGCACCACGCCCAAGAGCGTGGGGATCATTTGCCACAGGCGCCGTATGAGGTATGCGGCCATGAGCTTCCTGAAGGCCGGCGGGCGGGTGGCACGCTTTTGGCGCGCCATGCGAAGCCTACCGGGCAGATTTGAAGATGGGCGAGTGTAGAGGTGGCTCCGGTTCCGTTCAGCCGGTGATTTCCCCCCTGCCTGAGCGGGGTTCTACGGGTGTTCGCCAGCAAGCGGCGTGCCCGGTGGACACTAGACTGCGCGCTTTCACTGGGAGCCCAGCCCCGCTTGGGGCTGGCTTCGTGTGTTGCCGGATCCTCGCTGCCCATCCCATTCCATGCTTGGCCTGCGTTTCACCGTTCAGACTTGGCCTGTCAGCGCCAGCCGCCTGGCTCAGCTGGGCAGCTTGGTGGTGCTCGTCATGGGCTTGCCATGGGCGGCGTCAACCGCGGCGGCGGGTGCAACATCGGCCGTCCCGCCTTCGAACCAGGCTGCGGCCCCCAAGGTCTTGCGCGTGGCGGTGGCCGGCAGCGAGAGTGGTTTTGACCCGGCCCAGGTTTCGGACGTGGTGTCCAGTGCCGTGGTGGCCAGCCTCTTTGACTCGCCACTGACCTACGACTACCTGGCGCGACCGGCCCGCCTCAAACCCAACACGGCGGTGGCGCTGCCCGAGGTCTTCGACAACCACACCCGCTTTGTCTTTCGCCTCAAACCCGGCATCCACTTCAGCGACAACCCAGCCTTCAAGGGGCCAGACGGTAAGAGCATTCGGCGCGAGCTGGTGGCGGCCGACTATGTCTACAGCATCAAGCGCTACTACGACCCCAAGACCCGCAGCCCCACGCTGTTTCATTACCAAAACGCCGGTCTGCTGGGCCTGAATGAATTGCGCCAGAAAGCGCTGGACAGCAAGACGCCCTTCGCCTACGACACCGAAGTGGAAGGCATACGCGCGCTCGACCGCTACACCTTCCAGATTCGCGTGGCCAACCCGGCCCCTCGCCTGCCCTACGTGCTGGCCACCCCAGGCCTGAGCGGTGCGGTGGCGCGCGAGGTGATTGAAGCCGACCCCGAGCGCAGCATGCAGCGCCCGGTGGGCACGGGCCCCTTCAAGCTGGCCGCGTGGACACGCAGCTCGCGCATCGTGCTGGAGCGCAACCCCGAGCACCAGCACACCGTGCACGACGAGCACCCGAACGCAGACGACGCGGTGGGCCAGGCCATCGCCCAACGCCTGCGCGGGCAGAAGCTACCGCTGCTGGACCGCGTGGAGATTGCCATCATTGAAGAAACCCAACCGCGCTGGCTGGCCTTCTTGCGCGGCGAAATTGACCTGCTCAGCGTGCCGCCCGAGTTCATCAACCTGGCCGCGCCAAACGGCCAACTGGCACCGCACCTGGCCAAGCAGGGTTTGCACATGCGCCAGGTGGTGGTCCCCACCACGCGCCACGTCTACTTCGGCATGGAACACCCCATGACCGGCGGCTACACCCCCGAGCGGGTGGCGCTGCGCCGCGCCTTGGCCTTGGCCTACAACACGCCGCGCGAGATTGCCTTGTTGCGCCACGGCCAGATGCTGGCCGCGCAAAGCGTGATGCCGCCCATGGTCAGCGGCTTTGATGCCAGCCTGAAAACCGAGATGAGCGAGTACAGCCCGGCCAAAGCCAAGGCACTGCTGGACCTGTACGGCTATGTCGACAGAGACGGCGATGGCTGGCGCGACAACCCTGATGGCTCACCCTTGGTGCTGGAGCTGAGCACCGAGCCCAGCCAGTTTGCGCGCCAGTGGCAGGGCCTGTGGCACAAGTCGATGGACGCCATCCAGGTCAAGATCAAGTTCCGCATGGCGTCCTGGCCCGAAAATATCAAGCCCAGCCGCGCTGGCAAGCTGATGATGTGGACCACCGGCTGGAGCGCCGCCATCCCTGATGGCAACTACTTCATGGACCTGATGTACGGCCCCAACAAGGGCCAGAGCAACGCCTCTCGCTTCAACTTGGCCGCCTTCAACACCTTGCACGAGCAACAGCGCGCGCTGCCCGACGGGCCCGAGCGCGACGCGCTCATCCGCCAGGGTCTGAGCCTGGGCGTGGCCTACATGCCCTACAAAGCCAGCGGGCATGATGTGCTGACCTGGCTGATGCAGCCGCGTGTGCAAGGCTATGTGCCCCACCCCTTCATGCGCGACTTCTGGCGACATGTGGACGTGATCACGGCCGCAGCCGCACCCTGAACAACGATTGGCCTATGACCATGAATCCGAACCCCGCCAACGCCATCAGCACCACAACCGTGACCTGCCCACGCAGCATGGCTAAAGTCCATCGCCGGACCTTGTTTGCGTGGGCAGCACGCACCGCGTCGGCTGCCTTGGCTGCAGGCACCCTGCTGCTGGGCAGCGCCACCGCCCAGACCGCCCCCGCGCAGCCCCTGAAGGTGCTGCGCTACGCCTTCTTGATCGCCGAAACCTCGTTCGACCCGGCCCAGATCAGCGACCTGTATTCGCGCACCGTGGTGGCCGGCATGATCGAAGCGCCACTGGAATTCGAGTTCCTGGCCAAGCCTGCGCGCATGCGGCCCAACACCGCAGCGGCCATGCCCGAGGTCTCGGCCGACTTCAAGACTTTCACCTTCCGCATCAAGCCCGGCATCTACTTTGCCGACGACCCAGCCTTCAAAGGCAAAGATGGTCAGCAGGTCCGGCGCGAGCTCACCGCCGAAGACTACGTCTACAGCCTGAAGCGCCACTACGACCCGCGCTGGAAAAGCGCCAACCTCTACCTGCTGGAGAACGCCAAGATCCTGGGCCTGAGCGAGCTGCGCAAAAAACTCAGTGAAGAAAAGAAACCCTTCGACTACGACACCCCGGTAGAAGGCCTGCGCACGCTGGACCGCTACACCTTCCAGATCAAGCTGGGTGAAGCCAACCCACGCTTTTTGTACAACTTTGCCGACGGCTCCTTCACTGGCGCGCTGGCCCGTGAAGTGGTCGAGTTCTATGGCGACAAGGTGGGGGAGCACCCGGTGGGCACCGGCCCCTTTGTGCTGAAGGCCTGGAAGCGCAGCTCGCGCATCGTGCTGGCCAAAAACCCCAACTACCGCGACGTGCGGTTCGATGAAACTCCGCCTGAGGGGGACGCTCGTTTGGCCGCCAGCACGGCCCAGCTCAAAGGCAAGCGCCTGCCGCTGGTGGACGAGGTGCACATCTCCATCATCGAAGAAGCGCAGCCGCGCTGGCTCAGCTTCAACGCCACCGAACAAGACGTGATGGACCAACTGCCGGCCGAATACGCGCCCGGCGTGGTGCCCAACGGCAAGATCGCACCGCACCTGGACAAGCGTGGCATCGTGGCCGTGCGTTACCCCCGTGCCGATGTGTCGGTGAGCTACTTCGGCATGGAAAACCCCGTGGTGGGCGGCTACACACCCGAGAAGGTGGCGCTGCGCCGCGCCATCAGCCTAGCCGTGGACGTGGAACGCGAGATCCGCATGGTGCGCCGCAGCCAAGCCATACCGGCGCAAGGCGTCATCGGGCCCGGCACCTGGGGCTACAACCCCAAGCTCAAGAGCGAGATGGGCGACTTCAACCGCGCGCGCGCCATCGCGCTTTTGGACCTGCACGGCTGGGTCGACAAAGACGGCGACGGCTGGCGCGATCAACCCAATGGCGAACCGCTGGTGCTGGAATATTCCACCAGCCCCGACCAGACCAGCCGCCAGCTCAACGAGCAGTGGAAGAAGAACATGGACGCCATCGGCATCAAGATGGTGTTCAAGACCGCCAAGTGGCCAGAAAACCTGAAAAGCAGCCGCGCCGGCAAACTGATGATGTGGGGCGTGGGCTGGAGCGCCGGCCAGCCCGACGGCGACACCTTCCTGGCCCTGGGCTACGGCCCCAACAAGGGCCAGGCCAACCACGCACGGTTCAACCTGCCGGCCTTCAACACGCTGTATGAACAACAGCGCCAGCTGCCCGACGGCCCCGAACGCCAGGCGCTGATGGAAGAAGCCACCAAACTGATGGTGGCCTACATGCCCTACAAGGTGCACGTGCACCGCATCTTCACCGACCTGGCTCACCCTTGGGTGGTGGGCTACAACCGCAACATCTTTGTGCGCGAGTTCTACAAGTACGTCGACATCGACACCACGCGGCTGCCCAAAAAGTAGCCGCGCCCCGCCGCCCGAAAAGGCGCCCGAAGTGCGCCCAGCGGAGGCCAGAAAAGCGCGCCGATCCAGCGCAGAGGAAGTTTCATGAAACGACGCCAAACCTTGGCCTTGGGCGCCGCCATCGCGGCACCGGGCCTGACCGGCCTGATGGCTGCGCCCGCGCAGGCCAGCAGCCAGCCCAGCGTCAACCCGGCCACGGCCGGTGAGCGTGTGCTGCGCTACGCCTTTCAGATCGCCGAAACCGGCTTTGACCCGGCAGGCATCAACGACACCTACTCGCGCACCGTCACCAGCCACATCTTTGAAGCGCTGTACGCCTTTGACTACCTGGCCCGGCCGGCCAAGATCGTGCCGGTCACGGCCGACGGCATGCCTGAAACCGCCGACGAGTTCCGCAGCTGGACCTTCAAGGTCAGGCCCGGCATTTTTTTTGCAGACGACCCGGCCTTCAAAGGACAGAAGCGTGAACTGGTGGCCGCCGACTATCTGTTTTCCTTCAAGCGCTTTGCCGACCCGGCTGTCAAAAGCCCGCTGTGGGCCAGCGTTGAAAACTGGAAGGTGCCCGGCCTGGCCGCACTGCGCAAACAGGCGCTGGACAGCAAGAAGCCGTTTGACTACGACGCGCCCATCGAGGGCATGAAATTGATCGACCGCTACACCTTCCAGCTGCGCCTGGAAGAACCTCGGCCGCGCTTCATTGAGAACATGGCCATCAGCGACCTCTTCGGTGCCGTAGCGCGCGAAGTCACCCAAACCTATGGCGACAAGATCGCCGAACACCCGGTGGGTACCGGCCCCTTCAAGCTGGGTCAGTGGCGGCGCTCGTCGCTGATCGTGTTGGAGCGCAACCCCACCTACCGCCACCGGGTCTGGGAAGCCGACCCGGCACCCGACGACGTCGAAGGCCAGGCCATCGCTGCCAAACTGCGCGGCCGCAAGTTACCGCTGCTGGACCGCGTGGAAGTCAGCATCATTGAAGAGGCGCAGCCGCGCTGGTTGAGCTTTGTGGGCGGCCAGCAAGACTTCATCGAGCGCGTGCCGCCCGACTTCATCAACGTGGCCATGCCCGGGCGCAAGGTGGCGCCCAACCTGGCCAAACAAGGCATCCAGGGTGCCATCACGCTGCAAGCCGACATCGCGCTGTCCTACTTCAACATGGACGACCCGGTGGTGGGCGGGCTGGAGCCGCACAAGGTGGCGCTGCGCCGCGCGATCTGCCTGGGCGTGGACGTGGAGCGTGAAATCCGCCTGGCGCGCCGAGGCATGGCGGTGCCCGCGCAAAGCCCGGTGCTGCCCCACACCACCGGCTACGACCCACGTTTCAAGAGCGAAGCCAGCGAATACAACCCCGCCAAGGCCAAGGCCCTGCTGGACCTGCACGGCTATATCGACCGCAACGGTGACGGTTGGCGCGAACAGCCCGACGGCAAGCCCTTGGTCATCGAGTACGCCACACAGCCCGATCAAAACAGCCGTCAGCTGACCGAGCTGTGGAAAAAGAACCTGGACGCCATTGGCGTGCAGATGGTTTTCAAACCCGCCAAGTGGCCCGAAAACCTGAAGGCTGCGCGCGCGGGCAAGCTGCAGATGTGGGGCGTGGGTTCCAGCGCCGCCGGTGGCGACGGCCAGGGCATGCTGACACGCTACTTTGGCCCGCAGGCTGGCAACCAGAACCTATCGCGCTTCAAGTTGAAGGCCTTTGACGAGCTGCACGACAGGCTGACCGTGTTGCCCGACGGGCCCGAGCGGCTGGCGATTTTTGAGCAAGCCAAAAAACTGGCCATCGCTTACGCCCCCTACAAGCTGCACTGCCACCGCTACGTGGCAGACATGCTGCACCCCATGGTGGTGGGCTACCGCCGGCCGCTGTTCTGGAGCGAGTGGTGGCACATGGTGGACGCCGACCCGGGCTTACGCAAGCGCACATGAAGCGCAGGCCTTTTGTGGCGGGCGCACTGGCAGCGCTGCCGGCGCTGTCCTCCGCTGCCGACACGGCTGCCAGCAGCGCCGTGCCCAGCACCCGGGCAGGCATGGGGCCAGGCAAGACCCTGCATCTGGCCTTCGCCTCACCCGAAGTGACCTTCGACCCCCCCCAGACCAACAGCGACCAGAACAGCAGCATCGTCATCGCGCAAATCCTGGAAGCGCCGCTGGGCTTTGACTACCTCGCGCGGCCCGTGCGGCTGCAAACCGTGACCGCCGCGGCCATGCCCGAGGTCAGCGCCGACGGGCGCGTGTTCACGGTGCGCATCCAAAGCGGCATCTTTTTTGCCGACGACCCGGCCTTCAGAGGCAAACCGCGCGAACTGGTGGCACAGGACTATGCCTACGCCCTCAAGCGCTACTACGACCCGCGCTGGAACTCCAGCGACCTGTACCTGTTTGAATCGCTCAAGCTGCCGGGCCTGAGCGAATTGCGCCAGCAGGCCCTGAAGTCGCGCAAGCCTTTTGACTACGACACCGAGGTCGAAGGCGTGCGTGCCCTGGACCGCTACACGCTGCGCATCACGCTGGGCGTGGCCGACCCGCGCTTCATCTACATGCTGGCCGCACCGCAGAACCTGGGTGCGGTAGCGCGCGAGGTGGTGGAGATGTACGGCGCCGACATTGGCGCGCACCCGGTCGGCACGGGCGCTTTTCGCCTGAAGAGTTGGCGTCGCGCTTCGCGCATCGAACTGGAAAGGTCGCCCCACTACCGCCGCACGGTCTACCGCGGCCAACCGGCGGCCGACCCGGTGGCGCAGCGAGCCGCGTCGCACCTGGATGGCAAGACCCTGCCGCTGGCCGACCGCGTGGTGATCGACGTGGTGGAAGAAGGCCAGCCGCGCTGGCTGTCGTTTCTGAACGGCACCTACCACTGGCTGCAAGTGCCCGGCAACTACCGCCCCTTGGCGGCACCGGGCGGCAAGCTGGCACCCTACCTGGCAAAGCGGGGCATTCGTCTGCAGACCCAATTGCAGCCCGACATCGGCATGAACTTCTTCTTCATGGAGAACCCGCTCGTGGGCGGCTACACGCCCGACAAAGTGGCGCTGCGCCGCGCCATTGGCCTGGCGTTTGATGGCGACGCCTACGTGAACCACGTCTTCGGCGGCTTTGGCATTCGCGCGCAAAGCACCGTGTCGCCCTTCACCAGCGGCTACGACCCCGCCTACAAAAGCGAGATGAGCGAGTTCAGTCCAGCCAAGGCCAAGGCGCTGCTGGACCTGTACGGCTACGTCGATAAAAACGGCGACGGCTGGCGCGAACAGCCCGACGGCAGTCCGCTGGTGCTGAGCATGGCCACGATGAGCAGCCAGCAAGACCGCCGCTCCAACGAGATCTGGCGCCGCTGCATGGACGCGGTGGGCCTGAAGATGGAATTCGACGTGTCCACCTGGCCCGAGCTGCTGAAAAAAAGCCGCGCCGGCACCTTGATGATGTGGGGCTACTCGTGGTCGGCGGCCTCGCCCGACGGCGGCTTTTTCCTGTCCATCGCCTATGGCCCCAACGCCAGCGAATCCAACGACCCGCGCTTCCAGCTACCCGCCTTCGACCGGCTGTTTGAACGCCAACGCGAAATGCCCGACGGCCCCGAACGCGAAGCCGTGATCCGCCAGGCCAAGGACATGCTGGTGGCCTACATGCCTTTCAAAGTGCATCTGCACAACGTGTTGCTGGACCTGGTGCAACCGTGGACCGAAGGCTACTGGCGACACCCCTTCATGCGCGACACCTGGCGCTTTGTGGATCCAGGTTCAGGTCCAAGCTGAGCCACCGTCAGAACCACTGTCGCCCAGAGCGATCTGGCATCACCACACGTTTCCCTGTTCTCTTCAGCTTCTTCATGTCCTCATCGCATCCTTCCGAGACCCAGCAAGACACCACCACCTCCGAGCCGCCGGTGCTGTTTGAAGAACAGCCCGCCGGCACTTTTCGCATTGGCGTGGCCACCCTGAACCGGCCGCGCCAGCTCAACGCGATCAACCTGGAGATGTGCCAACTGCTGCTGGACCGCTTTCGCGCCTGGCAGTCCGACGACGGCGTGGTGGCCGTGGTGCTGCGTGGCGCCGGCGACAAAGGCTTCAGCGCTGGCGGTGACGTGGCCGACCTGGTGCGCCGCGTGCGCGCGGGTGGCCCCGGCCGCTTTGTTTATGGCGACGCATTCTTCGCCGTTGAATACAGCCTGAACCTGCTCATCCACCACTACCGCAAGCCGCTGCTGTCGCTGTCGCACGGCATCAACATGGGCGGTGGCGTAGGGCTGACGGTGGGCGCCAGCCACCGCGTGGTGTCAGACCGCAGCCGCGTGGCCATGCCCGAAATCCACATCGGCCTGATCCCTGACGTGGGTGGCGGCTTTTTCCTGAACCGCGTGCCCTGCGGCATAGGCACCGTGATGGCGCTGACCGGATTGACGCTGAACGAGACCGATGCTGTTTTCACGGGTCTGGCCGACTGGGTGCTGCCCCGCGCAAATTTCGAGGTGCTGTTGGGCGCCATGCGCAACCTGCCTTGGAATGGCAAGGGCGACCACGACGGCGCATTGCTGACCAGGCTGTTGCAGACCGAGTCGCACAACGCCGCGCCTCCGTTGCCACCGTCTGAACTGCTGCCGCGGCTGGACGTGCTGCGCGCCATTTCCCTTTGCCCCTCGGCGCTGGACATGCGCGACGCCCTGCAGGCTGCCGCTGCTGCTGACCCGTGGTTCAAGCCCTGGGCCGACAGCCTGAGCCGCGGCTCACCAACCGCGGCCTACCTGACGCTGGAATACCTGCGCCGCGCCAGGACGTTGTCCTTGGCTCAGGTGCTGGACATGGACCTGCGCGTCACCTGCGCCTGCCAGCGTGCCCACGACTTCCCCGAAGGCGTGCGCGCCTTGTTGATCGACAAGGACCGTACACCCCAGTGGTCGCCAGCAACTTTTGAGGCGGTGGACCCGATGGCCGTGGCAGCCCACTTCGCGGGCTGATGCCGGTTTGCGTTCAACTGCATCGGCAGTTGGTTTCGGATGTGGCGGTTTGCGGCGCGTAGCGGTCGTTTGCCTGACGGTCCCGGGCGGGACGAGGCCAACGGGTACCGGGCTCCGCTCATGTCCCCCGGGCCCGGCTTCGCCGGTCCCTCCTCCTAATACTTCGCTGCGCCCGGTACCCATT
>JAYTVT010000025.1:0-24662 GCA_043743835.1 Betaproteobacteria bacterium | reverse complement strand
CTGGGGTTCGCTGACGCCGGTGGCCAGCCGCACGGGTTTCACCAGCACCTACCAACAGTTTGTGTTGAACTTTGCTGCCACGTCGGGCCGCTACCTGCAGGTGGTGTCCAACGGCGGTGCCAGCTGGACGGCCTTGGGCGACCCCTATGGCCGCAGCAACTGGACCGACCCTGGCAGCAGCGGCGGTGGCGGTGGCGGTGGCGGCAGCGGCGGCCAAGTGCCCGAGCCGGGCAGTTTGGGCCTGGTGCTGCTGGCGCTGGCCTCGGCTGGCGCGCCCGCCCTCAGGCGCGCTCGCGCAGCCCGCGCCTGAGCACCTTGCCCACCGAGCTGCGTGGCAGCTCGGGCAAAAACTCAATCACCCGGGGCCGTTTGTAGCCGGCCAGGTGGCTGCTGCACCAGGCCCGCACGTCAGCCTCGTTGGGGCTGATGCTGTCCTGGTCAGACTTTACCAGCACCACCTTGACCACCTCGCCGGTCAAGCTGTCGGGCATGCCCACTGCGGCGCAGGCGCGCACGCCGGGCATCTGCGACAGCACGTCTTCCACTTCAAAGGGGTAGACGTTGAAACCGCTGACGAAGATCAGGTCCTTCTTGCGGTCGACCAGGCGCAATGCACCTTGTGCGTCGATCACGCCAATGTCGCCGGTGCGCAGATGGCCGCTGGCCGTCATGACCTGGGCGGTTTCATCCGGCCGGTGCCAGTAGCCTGCCATCACCTGCGGCCCGCGCACGGCGATTTCACCGCGTGTGCCCATGGGCACGGGCTGCCCTTCGTCGTCCACCACCAGCACGTCGGTGCCGGGCAAAGGCAGTCCCAGGTGAGCGCTGAAGTGGCTGTCGTCCACCGGGTTGCAAGTGACGGCCGGGCTGGCTTCGCTCAGGCCATAGCCCTGGCAGATGGTGCGACCCGTCAGGGCCTGCCATTGCTGCGCCGTGCTGGCGTGCACGGCCATCGCGCCACCCACGCTGAGCTGCAGGCAGCGCCAGTCCACCGTCGCTGCGGCGGGGTGCGTAGCCAGCGCCAGGAACAGGCTGTCCACGGCAGCCAACACGTGAAAGCGGTGCTTGCTCAGCACCTTGAGCAGGCCGCCGGCGTCGTGCGGTTCGGGTATCAACAGCAGGCACGCGCCCTGGTGCAGGCCCAGCAAGAGCACCAGCGAAAAACCGAAGATGTGGTGCATCGGCAGCGCCGCCACGCTCACGGGCTGTTCGCCGGCCGGGATGCGCGCCAGGGCGGGCTGGTACCAGGCCTGACACTGCAACACGTTGGCCACCAGGTTGCGGTGCAAGAGCACCGCACCGCGGCTGGCGCCGGTGGTGCCACCGGTGTATTGCAAGGCGGCGATGTCGCAAGCCTGCACGTCCACCGGATGCAAGGCCAGCTGCCGGCCCTTGTCGATGGCCGCCAGGAACCCCACGGCGTCGGGCAGTTTGGCGGGCGGTGTCAAGCCTTGAAGGCGCCGCCACCAGCGGTTGACCATCACGCCTTGCAGCGGCCCCAGCAAGTCGCCCACCGAAGTCACGATGGCCCTGGGTACAGCCACCCCAGTGGGCAAGGACAGCAAGCTGGCGGCCAGGGTGTCCATGGTGATGATGATTCGCGCGTCGGCGTCACTGAGCTGGTGGCCCAGATCCGCCCCCTGAAGCTGCGGGTTGACGTTGACCACCACCAGCCCAGCCCTGAGCACGGCCGACACCGCCACCAGCAGCTGGGGCGTGTTGGGCAGCATGATGGCCACCCGGTCTCCGCGGGTCAGGCCCTGGCTTTGCAGATAGGCCGCCAGCGCCATCGACAGGTGGTCCAGCTGACCGTAGCTGAGCGAACGGCCCATGAAGGTACAGGCGGGCAAATGCTGGTGGGCCTTGAAGCTGCGTTCCAGCAGCACTTTCAAGGAAACCGCGGCGTCAACACCCAGTGCGGCGTTTGCCAACGCCGCGGGTGTTGAATGAGTCGATTGCGCCATGTGGCCTTTACCTGAACCTGCCGGAATTCTGACGGCTGGCTGACAAGTGCCCATCAGGGGAAGCGCTAGGAGCGTGGGCGGTTGAAGGTCGTCGGCTGCAACGCGCGAGAAACCGGCACCGCTGGGTATCACCTCCTGCGCCCAGGGGGCAAGCCCTGGGCTTGTCGGTGCTGCCCAGCGGTACTCGGTTTTCGCACGTTTCGCTTCGACGCCTTCTGCCGCCCACGCTCCCAGGAGTCTGCATCAGCCGCTGAGCACCAGGGCCTACATGGGCCGCACCACCGCCGGGCTCATCGAACTGGCCCTAGACTGTTCCCACCGTGGCAGCCAACACCCCCAGCGAACCGAAGACGCAGCGCAGCCGCAGCGCCTCGAGCCCGGCGCGCTGGCAGGTGCGTTTGCTGGGTGCGGTCGAAGTCTGGGACGGCGAACAGCGGGTGGACCGCTTTCCGTCACGCGCCGTGGCGGCCTTGCTGGCCCGGCTGGCGCTGGCGCCAGACCAGTTGCACGCCCGCGAAGAATTGGTCGAGCTGCTGTGGCCCGGGGTCGATCTGCCGGTGGGCCGCAATCGGCTGCGTCAGGCCTTGTCGGCCCTGAAAAGCCTGCTCGAGCCCGCAGGCTCACCGGGTTCCACCGTCTTGCAAGCCGACCGCGTGGGCGTGCGGGTGGTGGCCGGTGGCTTGGCCTGTGACGTGGTGCGGTTTGAAGCCTTGGCCCGCGCTGGTCAGCGCGACGCTGCCGCCGCGCTTTACCGCGGCCCCTTCATGCCGGGCTTCTTTGACGACTGGATCCACGAAGAGCGCTTGCGCCTGTCGGCCCTGCACGATCGCCTGGCCGCGCCTGCTGATGGCCTCATGCTTGACGGTCAGGCCATGTCCATCGGCGCACCGAACCCGGCCCCTACGCCGCTGAGCAAAACAGCGGTTGTGGCCTTGCCCAACTACCTGACGCGCCTGTTTGGCGCTGACCAGGTGGTGGCACGGCTGCGCGCGCAGCTGCGCCTGCAACGCCTGGTGACCTTGAAGGGGCCGGGCGGCAGCGGCAAGACCAGGCTGGCCGTGGAGGTGGCACGGGCGCTGCGCGAGGGCCTGGTCTGGGCCGCAGAGGACGCACCCTTTCATCGCATTGCCTTTGTGCCCCTGGTCTCTTGCGAACAGGCCAGTCAGGTGTTGTCGGCACTGATGCGTGCCTTGCAACTGCCGCCGGGTGGCGCCGACGATGTGGCTCGCCTGGTGACGGCCTTGCACGACCAACGCGTGCTGCTGGTGCTGGACAACTGCGAACAGCTGGTGGGCCAGATGGAAGCGGTGCTGGTGCAGCTGCTGGGCGAGCTGCCGCTCTTGCATCTGCTGTGCACCTCCCGCCGTTCGCTCGGGCTGGACGGTGAGGTCGTTGTGGTGGCTGAACCGCTGGGCCTGCCGGGGCCCGATGTCGAGTTGGCCCAAGTCGCCACCAACCCGGCCGTGGCGCTGTTTGTCGACCGGGCCCGCGCGGTGCGTTCGGACTTCCACTTGAGCGAACGCAACCACCGGGCCGTGGTCAGTTTGGTGCGCCTGCTTCAGGGTATGCCGCTGGCCATCGAACTGGCGGCCTCGCGGGTGCGCACCTTTGCGCCGGCCCAGATGCTGGAGCTGCTGGCTGGCGGTGCCGCACCCCACCTGAGCCTGCTGGCGCGGGTGGGTGCCCGGGCCGGGCACGACCCGCGCCACGCGTCGATGACCCAGGTCATTGCCTGGAGCTGGCGCTTGCTGGAAGCGCCGGCCCAAAGGCTGCTGGGGGCACTGAGCTGTTTTGCCGCCGACGCCTCGGTGCAGGCGCTGGCCGGCATGCTCGAAGAACCGTTGCCGGCCGTGGCGGCGCAGCTGGACGACCTGGCAGGCCACTCGTTGCTGCAGGTGCAGGGCGATGAGTTGGCGCGCTTTGGTCTGGTTGAACCGGTGCGCGAGTTTGTGCGGGCGTATCTTGTCGCCGCCGAGGCTCAAACCTTGCAGCTGGCCTTGCACCGCTGGGTCTGGCGGTGGGCGCGGGGTTTGGACTTGTCACAGGGCACTGGCCAGGTGGCCCAGGAACTGCGCACGGTGCACGCCGTGCTGGCCAACGCCGCACTGACCCCCTTGCTGGCCTTGCAAACAGCGGTGGCTCTGCGCAGCTACTGGGACACCGACGCACTGCCGGCGGCGCAGCAGCTGGCCTTGGAAAACGCCCTAACCCTGGCCGAGCCGGAGCCCGGCCTGCGCAGCGACGCGCACGAGATGCTGGCCTACCTGCGCTTTGAGGCCGGCTTTGTAGCCCAGGCCCTGAGCCACGCCGATGCCGCGCTGCTGGCGGCAGAAAACGACCCTTCGCGCCGCGCGCGGGCGCTGGTGCGCCGAGCCTGGGTCGACATCGCCACCGGGCGCGGTGAAGACAAGCAGGCCCCTGGTCTGCAGCGGCTGGACGCCTGGTTGCAAGAGGCCGTGACTCTGGCCCGGACTTGTGCCGACCGGGAGGCCCAGGCCAGAGCACTGCACCAGATGGCAGTGATCGCCAGCCATCACCGGCAGGACTGGGTGGGCGCCGAAGCCATGCTGGCTCAATCGCAGGCGCTGTGGCTGGCGCTGGGTGACCGGCGCAAGGCCAACGCCCGCTTGCGCAACCGTGCCCAATGCTGGATACGGCTGGGTCGTCGGCAAGAAGCGCTGGACTGCTTTCGGCAGTGTGAACGTTGGGCCCATGAGGACGGCGACTGGGTGGGCCAGATCGACAGCATGTGTTCGCTGTCGTCCTTGCTCAGCCAGCGGCGCGAATGGGCTGCAGCCTTGGCCATTGACCAGCGCTGCGTTGCCTTGTGCTGGCAGCGCTGGCACCGCCACGGGCTGGGCTATGCGCTGTGGAACCCGCCGCGTTCATTGGCCCACTTGCGTCGGCCCGAAGCGGCGATGAAGCTGATGGCTTTTGCAGCCCGCTTTTGGGAAACCAGTTTTGGCGCATTGACCCAGGGCGACCGCCAAACCGTGCGCCGCGTGCGTGGCTTGGTCAAAGCCCAAGTGGGCGCGGCGCAGGCTACGGCATGGTGGGAAGAGGGCCGGTCCATGACGGTTGCCCAAGCGGTGGCTTTGGCCTTGCAGCCGCCGAACGCGCCGGTCTGAGTGCTGATTCGGGTGACACCCAGAACGGGTTGGCTGGCGTGACAGTCAGCCTTTGCGGGAAGCCCGGTGCTGGGGCGGTCAACCCGGTTGAGCCGCCAACCACTGCGCCTCGCGGTTGCTGCGCACGCTGGTGATGCCGCGTGCGGCCAGCGCGTCTTGCATCTGCCGGGCTTCGATCACCAAGCGAGCTTGCACCGTCCGGCCCGCATCGCCGCACTCGCCCCAGGGCGCGGCAGCCAGGCGCACCGTCAGCTGCCAGCGGCGGTTGAGTTCCACCGCGTCGCGCGGGTCGCGCAGCGCAGCCATTGCCGCCAGGCTTTCCTGCGCCGCGCCAGCCGCATGGGCGGCGGTGTCCATGTCGCCACGCGCGGCCGCCACGTGCGCAGCGGCTATCTCGATGTTGGCTTCGAGTTCCAGGTCCAGCGTGCGGGGGTTGTCGCGCAGGCGCAACCGGCCGGCGGCCACCCAAGCACGCAGCCGCGTCACGATGGGCTGTGCATCACTGGCACGGCCGCACCGCACCAGCGCCACGGCGCCCAGGCTGTCCAGCCACCCAAACTGCCAGTGCCACTTGGACATTGGGTCCTCGCTGGGCATCGGCGCCAGCAGCTGCCAGGCGTGTTCATGCAGGGCAACGCCTGCTGCCGGGTCCGCCAAATGCAGGTGCAGGTCCAGTGTGGTCTGGGCCGAAGCGATGTACATCATGCGGGCGTGGAAGCTGCTGGTGTCCGCGCGATAGACCTGCTCGCCCAGAGCCAACGCAGGCTGCAAGGCCAGCAGACCTTGTTCGTATCGACCGTCGGTGCGCAGCGTGATCCCTAAGCGGATGCTGGCCCCAACGATGTCGCTGCTGCGGGTGGCCTCACCGCCGGGCAGCGCCAAGGCGCGCTGGGTGGCGGCCCAGGCGTCCAGGTCGGCCTGCACCGATTCGGCAAACCGCCCCTGGATGGCCAGCATGCCGGCATGCATGCGCAGCACATAGCCGCGGGTGCGCCACGCGCGGTGTTCGGTCGGGAAGTCTTGCACCAGCCGCAGGCCGGCTTCCAAAGCGGTTTGCGCGTCTTCGGCGGCGCCGTCCAGTTCGTTCAGCGCGTGGATGCGCACCGGGCCATAGCGGTAGTCCGACACCTGCGCCCGCACCGAGCACGCGGCCACGCGCCAGCGCAGCTCGGCCGGTTGCAAGGCGGCCGCGCGCTCTGCATGTTCGGCGGCGCGGCGAATGCTGGCCGCCGCTTGTACGGGGCGGCGCAAAGAGCGCAGCACCTCGGCCATGCCGTCGTGTACGGCCAGCATGGCGGCATGCCATTCCAGGTCGTCGCCATGGCCTGGCGCCAGCGGCTGCAAGACCGCAACGGCGCGTTCATAGTGCGCCAGCGCGCCCGGTGGGTTGCCCAGGTTGTGGGTGTTGTCCTGGCCCTCCAGCTTGGCCAGTCGTGACAACGCTTGGCCCAGGTCCAGCCGCTCGGCGTCGGTCAAGGCGTGCATGTCGGCCTGCTGCTGCAGCGACTGGGCGGCCGTTTGCACCAAGGCCCGACGTCCTTCGGTGACGCCACGCTCCAGCGCGTCGTTGACCTCAAACACCATGCGGTTGGCTAGGCGACGCAGCTCACTCAGGTGGCGTGTGGCTTCGTCGCGCGCGCGCTCGGCCTGCTCGCCGGCCACTTGGGCGCGCCGGGCTTGCAGCAGTGCCATCACCAAGCCGCCGCCCATGCCCACCGCGCCCAGCGCCAACACGGCACGCCCCTGCAGCACGGTGGCGGCCAGGCCACTGAGCAGACCCAGGCTGCCCAGCGCTGCGGCACCGGCCGCGGCGCGGTGGCGCTGCAGCCACTTCCACAGCACATAGCCCGGGCTGGCCGCCCGCGCCGCCACCGGCCGCCCTTCGCGGTAGGCGGTGATGTCGGCGGCCAGTGCGTCCACGCTGGCGTAGCGCTCGGCGGGCAACTTGGCCAAGGCCTTCAGCACGATGTTGTCCAGGTCGCCATGCAACTGGCGGCTCAGGCGCGTCCAGCCTGGGTCTGGCAGCGCCAGTTGGCTGGGCCGCGTGGGTTGCTCTTCCAGCACCGCGCGCGCGGCTTCAGCAGCAGTGGTGGCGCTGCGGCCATAGGGGCGCTGGCCGGTGAGCAGCAGGTAGAGCAAGACCCCCAGGCTGTAGACGTCGGTGGCGGTGCCCACCAGATCGCCACGCACCTGCTCTGGGCTGGCGTAGTGGGGTGTGAAGGGGCGTTCGCCCAGCTTGGTAGCGTTGGCATCGGCCCCGCCGCCGGCCGGGTCCAGCGCCTTGGCGATGCCGAAGTCGAGCAGACGCACACGGCCGTCGTCGTCCACCAGCACGTTGCTGGGTTTGAGGTCGCGGTGCACCAGCAGGTTGCGGTGTGCGTGCGCCACGGCGTCTGCCAGTTGCAGAAACAACACCAGCCGCTGGTCCAAGGCCAAGTCAGCGCAGGCCATGTCGATGGGCCGGCCCTGCACCCGTTCCATCACAAAGTAGGGCAGGCCGTCGTCGGTGATGCCGGCGTCCAGCAGCCGTGCAATGTGCGGGTGCGACAGCCGGGCCAGCGCCTGCTGCTCTTGCGCAAAGCGTGCCAGCACCGCGCTTGAGTCCATGCCGCGCTTGAGCAGTTTGACGGCGGCCACACCCTGGAAGCGCCCGTCGTCGCGCCGGGCCTCAAAAACGTCGCCCATGCCACCGCTGCCCAGCGGCCGCTCCAGCCGCCAGGCGCCCAGCTTTTGGCCGATGCGGTTGGGCGATTCAGCCGCGGGTGTGGGCGTGGCGGCGTGCAGAAAACCTGTGGCGGCGTCAGCTTCAAAAGCCAGCAGCGAGGCGACTTCAGTGCGCAGCGCGGGGTCGATGCTGGGGTCGTCCAACACCGTTGCACGCTGGGCTGCGGGCAACAACTGCAGGCGTTCGAACAGGGCCCGCACCGCGGCCCAGTCGGGGGCTGCTGGGGTTGGACCTGGGGCGTTGGGGTCGGCCATGCCGTGAGTATCCCAAGCTGCCGCCCAAGGGGCCACTAACCCAAGGTGCGACCAGCCGAGCCGGCCAGGCCCAAGCCGTGCGCGGCACGGGGCTGGGCAGGGTGAGCTCGGCTGGGCCGTTGATCAAGGTGGAACTCAAGGCAGGCTCGACCCCGCCACACGGCCTGGCGTGTTTGGGCCACGGCGTTGCGCCACTTGGTCCAACCACCGAGCAGCCTGCTTCGGGTCGGCCTTGTTCAAGGTGGCGAACAGCTTGGGGCCGTGCAGCAGCGCCAAGCCCCAAGCCTGCATGGCGCGAAGATCGCCTTGGTTCGCGGCGCGCTCCAACAGGCGCAAGCCGGTGGCGTCGTCGTATTCACTGAACGCCGCTTGGGCGTCTTCCCAGTCACCTGCCTGCGCGGGCGGCAGGCAGCACGCGGCGGCAAAACAGCACACTGCCAGGGATGGAAGGAACTTCATGCGATCTCTCCTTGAGGCTGCGCGGGGTGCGCATACCTGGGAGATCGAGATTCATGGGCGCAAGCCGCCAATGGGGTCTTCGGTTTCTTTTGGGGGTGCGCACTGGCCTCGGCAAAGAAGTCGAGCTAGCGCTCCCAATCGCCGTTCAGCACTTCGTAGTACAGCGATCGGTGGGTCTTGAACAACAGCCTGGGGTAGAGCAAAGGCTCTTGCTGCAGACCGTCCGCCACCAGCTGCAGCACGATCAGCAAGCGGCCGGCGCGGCCGTTGCCATCCAGAAAGGGGTGGATGGTTTCGAATTGCAGGTGGGCCAGTGGGGCCCGAAGGCAGCATTGCCGGGGCGCGTGCCGCCCGGCCAGACCTGGGTGCGGCGGAACTCGCCCGGTGCCTTGCCTTGGCCGCGTGGGTGGTCCAGCGGCACCAAGGCGTCGTCGAAACGGCGCCGCGAGCCGACGGACCATTCGATGGGCGGCATCGGTGGCAGCGGCGCAGGAACGAAGGCCTTGAAGGGTTCGCCCAGGGTCCTGACGCTGATCGTGCGGCCGGGTGGCGGGCGGTGCATGGCCTGCCTAAGCTCAAACAAGGAAGGCTGCTATTTCAAGATACGCCGGCAAAACAAAAGAAGCCGGCAGTGCCGGCCTCTGCGTGCTGGTGCAAGGTGCTTACTCCACCGCCTTCACCATGTCCTCCACCACCTTCTTCGCATCCCCAAACACCATCATGGTCTTGTCCATGTAGAACAGCTCGTTGTCCAGCCCCGCATAGCCGCTGGCCATGCTGCGCTTGTTCACGATGATGGTCTTGGCCTTGTAGGCTTCCAGAATGGGCATGCCGTAGATGGCGCTGCCCTTCACGTGCGCGGCAGGGTTCACGACGTCGTTGGCGCCCAGCACGATGGCCACGTCGACCTGGCCAAACTCGCCGTTGATGTCTTCCATCTCAAAGACCTGGTCATACGGCACTTCAGCTTCGGCCAGCAGCACGTTCATGTGGCCCGGCATGCGCCCGGCCACCGGGTGGATGGCGTACTTCACCGTGATGCCCTTGGCGGTGAGCTTGGCGGCCAGTTCTTTCACGGCGTGCTGCGCGCGTGCCACGGCCAGGCCATACCCCGGCACGATGACCACGGTTTCGGCGTTGCCCAGCACAAAGGCAGCGTCGTCGGCGCTGCCGCTCTTCACCGCGCGCTGCGCGCCGCCGCCGGCCGCTGCGGCCGTGCTGGTCTCGCCACCGAAGCCACCGCCAATGACGTTGAAGAAGCTGCGGTTCATGGCCTTGCACATGATGTAGCTGAGGATGGCACCCGAGCTGCCCACCAGGCTGCCGGCAATGATCAGCATGCTGTTGTTCAGGCTGAAGCCGATGCCGGCTGCGGCCCATCCCGAGTAGCTGTTGAGCATGCTCACCACCACCGGCATGTCGGCGCCGCCGATGGGGATGATCAGCAGCACGCCCAGCACAAAGGCAACCGCCAGCATGGCGAAGAACATCGGCCAGCTCTCGGTCAGCGAAAAGCCCACGCCCAGGCCCAGCATGGCCAGGCCCAGCACCAGGTTCAGCATGTGCTGGCCACCAAAGGTGACCGGCGCGCCCTGGAACAGGCGGAACTTGTACTTGCCGCTGAGCTTGCCAAACGCGATCACGCTGCCGCTGAAGGTGATGGCACCGATGGCGCCGCCCAGGAACAGTTCGAACTTGTTGCCAAAAGGAATGGCCACGCCTTTGGGCACGATGCCAAAGGCCCACGGTTCAGCCACCACGGCCACGGCGATGAAGACCGCAGCCAGGCCGATCATGCTGTGCATGAACGCCACCAGCTCGGGCATCTTGGTCATCTCCACGCGCTTGGCCATGATGGTGCCTAAAGCGCCACCCACGATCAGCCCGCCCAGCACCCAAACCATGCCTTGGGCCCGGGTCTGGCCCATGTCGCCGGCCAGGCGCACGATCAGCGCAGCGGTGGTCAGCACCGCGATGGCCATGCCGATCATGCCGAACAGGTTGCCGCGGATCGACGTGGTCGGGTGGCTCAGGCCCTTCAGCGCCTGGATGAAACAAACGCTGGCCACCAGGTACAGCAGCGTAACGAGGTTCATGCTCATATCAGTGACCCTCCTTCACAGCGGCGGGGGCCTTCTTTTCTTTCTTCTTGAACATTTCCAGCATGCGCCGGGTGACCAAAAAGCCACCAAAGACGTTGACCGCACACAGCGCCACAGCCAGCACGCCCATGGTCTTGCCCAGCGGTGTTTCGGTCAACGCTGCGGCCAGCATGGCGCCGACGATGACGATGGCGCTGATGGCATTGGTCACCGCCATCAGCGGTGTGTGCAGCGCAGGGGTGACGGTCCAGACCACGTGGTAGCCCACGTAGATGGCCAGCACAAAGATGATCAGGTTGGTGATGGTGGGGCTGACGATGTCCATCGCTTATTTCCTCTTGATCTCGCCGGCCTGCGTCATGAGGCAGGCCACGACGATGTCGTCGTCCAGGGGCACGGTGAAGCCGGCGTCCTTGGGCAACACCAGTTTCAGAAAGTCGAGCACGTTGCGGGCGTACAGGCTGGACGAATCCGCCGCCACCAACGCCGGTATGTTGGTCTCGCCGACCAGCGTCACACCGTGCTTGACCACCGTTTTGCCGGCCTCGGTCAGCGGGCAGTTGCCACCGGCAGGGGCTGCCATGTCGACGATCACGCTGCCGGGCTTCATGCTCTTGACCATGTCTTCGGTGATCAGCACTGGCGCTGCGCGGCCCGGGATCAGCGCGGTGCTGATCACGATGTCGGCCGCGGCCACCTTCTTGGCCACTTCGACCTTCTGGCGGTCCATCCAGCTCTGCGGCATGGGTTTGGCGTAGCCGCCCACGCCCACCGCGGCTTCTTTTTCCTCGGCGGTCTCATAAGCCACGTCGATGAACTTGGCGCCCAGCGATTCGACCTGTTCTTTCACCGAAGGCCGCACGTCCGACGCTTCAATCACCGCGCCCAGGCGCTTGGCGGTGGCAATGGCCTGCAAACCGGCCACACCCACGCCCAGGATCACCACGCGCGCGGCCTTGATGGTGCCGGCGGCCGTCATCAGCATGGGAAAGAGGCGCTGGTACTTGTCGGCGGCCATCATCACGGCCTTGTAGCCAGCGATGTTGGCCTGCGACGACAGCACGTCCATGCTCTGCGCACGCGTAGTGCGCGGCGCGGCTTCCAGCGCAAAGCTGGTGATGCCGGCCGTGGCCAGGCGGGCCAGGTTGTCTTTGTCAAAGGGGTTGAGCATGCCCACCAGCGCGGTGCCGGCTTTCATCAGGCTCAGTTCGTCGGCGTCGGGGCTGCGTACCTTCAGCACCAGCTCGCAGGCAAAGGCGCCGGCGCGGTCGGTGATTTCAGCGCCGGCGGCGGTGTAGGCGTCGTCGGTGGCACTGGCGGCCACACCGGCACCGTGCTGCACGCGCACGGTGTGGCCCTGAGCCTTGAGTTTTTTGGCCGTCTCGGGAGTGACCGCAACGCGGGTCTCTCCCGCTGCGGTCTCGAGCGGTACGCCTATGAGCATGAAGGCCTCCTCGCGGCGGGTGCCGGGGTCTTGTTGGTTGGGGCGAGCGAAGCTAACACAAACCACGGGGGGTTTTACTCAGGGGAAGCCGCTGCACGTAGCATGCAGTGCCATGTCTTCTGCCCCGTCATCCGTCCCTTCGTCGGCCATGCCACAGCCCCCATCCCAAGGCCGCTGGAGCCCCAGCGTCACCGTGGCCGCCATCATTGAAGACGGTGGCCAGCCGCCGCGCTTTTTGCTGGTGGAAGAGCACACGCCCGAGGGCCTGAAGCTGAACAACCCGGCCGGCCACCTCGACCCCGGCGAGAGCCCGCAGCAGGGTGTGGTGCGCGAAACATTGGAAGAAACCGCCCGCGTCTTCACGCCCACAGCCTTGGTGGGCGTTTACCTGGCGCGCTTTGTGCGGCCACGCACCGGTGAGGACGTGACCTACTTGCGCATGGCCTATGCGGGCACCGTTGGCGAGCCCTTGGCGGGCCGGCAGCTGGATGCCCCCGTGGTGCGCACGTTGTGGATGACGCTGCCCGAATTGCGCGACAGCGTGGCGCGCCACCGCAGCCCGCTGGTGCTGCAGTGCGTTGAAGACCACGTTGCTGGGCGACGCTATGCGCTGGAGCTGGTCAGCACCGACGGCAGCCTTTTGAAACCCCTGTTCAAAGACTGAAGCGGGGCCACAGCGCGGCTGACGCCGGCTTGAAGGCCCCCATGTGACCGATGGCGGGCAGGCCCAGCTCGGCCGGGTTCACGCGTATGAGCTCGGATGGCGAGTGACTGAATGCGGCCAAGAGCCGGCGCGTGCAATGCTCGGTCATCGCTTCGTCGTCGCTGAAGCTGAAGGCGGTGATGGGAAAGCGCGCCGCCTGCAGGGCCGGCAAGACCTTCTCGGGCTCGGCGCCCCAGGCAAAGTCAGGGTGGCGGCACCAGCGGGTCCACTGGCGCATCACGCCGGCCGGCAGGTCGGCCACCATGCCCAGCCGGCGGCCCGGAAAGTAACCGAACAGCGCGGTGGTGACGGGGCCGGCCAGGTGAAACATCAACGGTGCCAGGCGGCGCGACGGGGTTGCCCAGTCGCGCCAGTAGCCGGCCCCGCTGGCCACACCCACCACGCGGGCGATGCGGGCCTGGGCCGCCATCGTGGTCATGCCGGCGTGGTGCAGACCCAGGCTGTGGCCCACCACCACCACGGGCTGCCCCTGCTGCCGCTCACTCAAGTGCTGCACCGCGGCCGCAAAGTCTTGCTGCGCCCAGGTCAGCATGTCGCCCTGAAGCCCGCGCAAGGAACGCCGGTGTTCGGGCTGGCGAGAAGCCCCCATGCCGCGCAGGTCAAAGCTCATCACCGTGCGGCCGCGTGCCGCCAGCCACTGCGCAAAGGGTGCGTAAAAACGCTGTGAAACGCCAAGGGCACCGGCGATCAACACAGCGGGCTGCGCGCTTCCAGTGCCGGGATAGAGCGTGCCCGCCAGCGGCGTGCCATCAGCGGCGTTGAAGCTCAGGGGCAAGGGCGTTGTCATGGGTTCAGTGTGACTCGCAGGGGCGCGGTTACCGGAGGGCCCGGATGCCCCGAGCAGGCCAGGTGCGCTCAAAGGTGAAGCGATTTCAGCCAGTCCACCAGCAGCGCACTGACGCGCTCAGGCTGCTCCATGGTCAGCATGTGCCCTGCGCCAGGCACGATGTCCAGGCGCGACTGCGGCATCAGCGCAGCCATCTCGCGGGCGGTCTCCGGCGTGGTCAACTGGTCGGCCTCGCCACAGGCCACCAGCACGGGGCACTTCACCTGCGGCAGGTAAGGCCGACTGTCGATGCGGGCCATGACGGCCTGGTTTTGCGCGATCAGCTGCTCGGCTCCTGCGCGCAGGGTCATGGCCAGGTAGCGCGCCACCATGTCGGGCGAGCGGGCCTGCGTGGGGTGAAAGGCAAGCAGCACATTGGCGCGCAGCAGTTCTTCGGCGCGGCCGGCTGCAAACAATCCGCAGGCCTGCGTGCGCAGCGCAATCAGCTCGGGCGTGTCGGGCCGCGCGGTGGTGCCCAAAAGGCCCAGGCCGCGCACGCGGTCGGGTGCCTGGCGGTGCATCTCCATGGCCACCATGCCGCCCATCGACGCGCCCACCAGCAGATGCTGGCCCGGGTGTTCGGCCAGCAAGGCAGCGGCCATGCTGGGCAGATTGGGTTTGCGGGTGTGGGCGTTGCTGATGTGGATCTGGCAGCCCAACGCTTTCAAGGCGGGCACCTGGTGGGCAAAGAGCTCGTCGTCGCAGGCCAGGCCGGGTAGAAGAATCACCGAAATCATCGGCTCAGTGTGCCAGACCACTTCACTGGGCCCGGGCCAGGGCCGGGTATGCTGCGCGGATGAACACGCCCGCCTCTGCCATCACGCCCTTTCACCTGGCCTTCCCTGTTGACGACCTGCCCGCCGCGCGCAGCTTTTATGGCGGTCTGCTGGGCTGCCCGGAAGGCCGCAGCAGCGCCGAGTGGATTGACTTCGACTTCTTTGGCCACCAGATCGTGGCCCACCTGGCACCGCCGCGTGCCAAAGCGCACCACAACGAGGTGGACGGCCACGACGTGCCAGTGCCGCACTTTGGCGCGGTGCTGGACTGGGACGACTTCCAGGACCTGGCCACGCGCCTGCGTGCGGGGGGATGCAAGTTCGTCATCGAGCCCTACATCCGCTTTGCTGGCCAGGTGGGCGAGCAGGCCACGATGTTCTTTTACGACCCGGCGGGCAATGCGCTGGAGTTCAAGAGCTTTCGCGACCGCAGCCAGCTTTTTGCAAAGTGATGTTTGCGAAATGAGGTTTGCAAAATGAGGTTTGCGAAGTGATGCCTGCGAGTGAGCTTTGCCTGAAGGTGTTTGCCAAACGACCCTCGCCGCCTGCTGCTCGCCAATTCAACCCGACCCGATGACCCAACTGCTCTTCATCCGCCACGGCGAAACCGACTGGAACGCGCAGCAACGTTTTCAAGGCCAGATCGACGTGCCCCTGAACGCCATGGGCCGCGCCCAGGCCGCACGGCTTGGCCAGCGCCTGGCGCCCGAAACACACGACGCGCTGTTCAGCAGCGACCTCACCCGCGCGCAAGAAACCGCCGCGCCGCTGGCCGCCGCCTGGGGCCAACAGCCCACGCTGGTGCCGGGCCTGCGTGAGCAAAGCTTTGGGGTGCTGGAAGGCCTGGACGTGCCCACCATCAAGCAGCGCCATGCCGACCTGTGGCAAGAATGGCTGCAGCACCGCGGCGACTTCGCGCTGCCCGGTGGTGAAAGTCTGCAGCAGTTTCACAGCCGCGTGATGGACGCGGTGCGCGCCCTGGCCCAGTCAGGCGCCGGGCAGCGCCTGGTGATCGTCACCCACGGTGGTGTGCTGGACATGCTGTGGCGCACCGCGCGCGGCGAGCCTCTGGACGGCCTGCGCCAGTGCGAGATTCCCAACACCGGCATCAACCGCCTGCACTGGGCCAACAACACGCTGCACATCGACCGCTGGGCCGACGACGGCCACCTCAGTGGCTTGCCGCCGCAGCCCAGCACCGTGGCTGGCGAGCGCTGAAGCGCGGTCCGCGGGCGGCTGACGGCAGTTTCACTGCCAGCTTAAGCCCGACAGGTCGTTGACAAACAGCGGCATGTCTTTCCACAGCCCCTTCAGACGGGCGTTGGCCACCGTGATCCAGGTGGGCTGGTAGAGATAGGCAGCCACCGCGTCGCGGGCCACCAACTCTTGCGCCTGCCCCATCAGCTTGAGCCGTTCTTCAGGCTTGATGGTGGCCTGCACCTTGGCCCACAGCGCGTTGAACTCGGCCGACTCGTAGCCCCAGTAGTAGTTGGGCCGCGCAAAGTTGCCAAAGTCCAACGGCTCGACGTGGCTGATGATGGTCAGGTCGTAGGCCTTCTGGCCATACACGCCCGACAGCCACTGCGCCCATTCCACGTTTTCGATTTTGGCGTTGATGCCCACCTTGGCCAGTTGCGCCGCAATCACCTCGCCACCTTGGCGCGCATAGGGCGTGGGCGGCAGCTTCATGGTCAGCTCCAGCGGCAGCGTCACGCCGGCCTGGTGCAGCAGCGCACGTGACTTGGCCAGGTCAAAGCCGTTCATGCTGGTCAGGTCCACATAGCCCGGCGTGCCCGGCACCAGGTAGCTGCCGATGGGCACGCCAAAACCGTCGGCCGCACCTTCGATGACCAGCTTGCGGTCGATGGCGTGGGCGATGGCCCGGCGCACCAGCACGTTGTCCAGCGGCTTGCGCTTGTTGTTGATGGCCAGGATGGTCTTGGCGCGGCTGCCGCCCACCAGCACCTGGAACTTCTTGTTGGTCTCGAAGGCCTTCAGGCTGCGCGCGGCCGACACACGCGGAAAGACGTCGACGTCGCCTGACAGCAGCGAGGCCACTTGCGCCGCCGGGTCGCTGATGAAGCGCAGCGTCACCCGCTTGAGCTTGATGTCCTTGGCGTTGCGGTAGCTGTCCCAGCGGGTCAGCGTCACGGCCGAGCCCTTGGCCCAGTTGTCCAGCCGGTAGGGGCCGGTGCCCACGGGCTGGGTGTTGTTGCTGGCCGCGCTCTTGGGCTCGACCATGACGGCGGTGGCCTGGCCCAGCTTGAACAGCAGGTCGGGGTCGCCGTTTTTCAGGTTCAACACCACGGAGTGGGCGTCGGGTGTGTCGATGCGCTCGATGTTGGCGAAGGTGGCTTTGTCCTTGTTGACGCTGGCTTTGTCTACCGCACGCTCAAAACTGAACTTCACGCTGGCGGCGTTGAAGGCTTCGCCGTTCTGAAAGCTGACACCCTGGCGCAGCTTGAAGGCCCAGCTCTTCAGGTCGGGGCTGACCGTCCAGCTCTCGGCCAGCAGCGGCGTGGTGCGGCTGTCGCTGTGGATCTTGGTCAGCGTCTCGTAGATGTTGTAGAGCGTGATTTCGGCAATCGCGCTGGCGGCACCGGCCGTGGGGTCCAGGCCGGTGGGCTCCAGCGTCATGGCCAGCACGGCGCTGTCCTTGCGGGGTTGTGCCTGGGCGGCGGCGGACACCAGCGAACAGGCCAGCAAGACCAGCAAGGCGGGCAAGCAGGCGGTGCGTGACTGCGGGTGAAATGGGTTGCTCATCGATTCCCCTGCTCAGTTCGGATGTGGCACGCCGTTGGCGTTGGCGTTGGCGTTGGGCTTGGTGTGGGCGGCGCTTGGACTTGGCGTCTACGGAGAGGGGCTGCCCAGCACCATGGCGCGGTACCAACCGTAAGTGTCGCCCGGCGCTGACGCGGCGCCAACGCCCACTTCGCGAAAGTTGGGCGACATCATGTTGCTGCAATGGCCGGGGCTGTTCATCCAGCCGACCAGGCCGGCCACCACGGTGTTGTAGCCAGCCGAGACGTTTTCGCCCAGGGCCGACCAGCCGTAGGACTCTCGCGCCACCCGGTCGCGCATGCGCGAGCCGTCGCCTCCGGTGTGCGACATGGTGCGCCGGGCCGCCATGTCGCGGGCGTGTTTGCTGGCCGCTTGTTCGAGTTGGGCGCTCCACGCCAGCGGCGGCGCGGCGGCCATCTTCTGATCGCCACAGGTGGCGCCGGCGGCGCGGTAGGTGTTGATGCGCTGCAGCGTGTCCTGCGCCTCGGCACTCAGTGCAGGCTGCTCACGCAAGACAAAGCCACCTTTGCGGGCTTGGGCCGCAGCGTCTTGGCCTTCACGGAACAGCTGCTCCTGGGCCCAGGCGGGCAAGGCCGTGCAACTCAACAGTACCCAGAGCAGCGGGGCCAGGTGCAAGCGATAGCGGACTGGGACAAAGGTCTTCATGGCGCTGGCCGCGCACAAGGCGCGGCTCCAAAACAGACAGATGATCGGCGCCTGGCTGGCGCGCGATCATCTTAAGCGCTGGGGCTACTGGCCTGCTGGCCGCCGGCTCGCGCGCAGCGCTTGGCGAGCCTACATCCGGAACGGGCCCGCGGCGGTGCGGGGCAGCCAGTCGTAGCTGGCTGAATAGCCGCGCCCCAGTTGGCCAGCGTCGTTGCTGCCCCAGCAGTAGACCTTGTTGTCGGTGCCGATGCCGCAGGTGTGCTGGTAACCCGCCGACAGGGCGCGGAACTTCACCGTGCCACCACCCACCAGCACCGGTGTGTTGCTGCTGACGGTGTTGCCGTTGCCCAGCTGCCCCCAGCCGTTGTAGCCCCAGCACCAGGCCCGTTGCTGGGGGTCGATGGCGCAGGCGTGTGTCCAGCCTGCGGCCACGCCGGCCAGAGCCGCGCCACTGCCCACCACCACGGCGTCGCCGCTGTTGGTGTTGTTGCCGTTGCCCAGCATGCCGTAGACGTTTTGCCCGGCGCAGGCCACCGTGCCATTGGACAAGCGGTCCACACAGGTGAAGGTGGCGCGTGAGCTGGGCGGCCCAACGGGGCGCCCAAAGGTGCTGCCAAAGATGACAAAGGCCGGGCCCAACGACGTGGGGTAGCCCAGCTCACCAAAGTCGTTGCGGCCGATGCAGTTCACATCGTTGAAGCCCGAAATGTTGGTCTGCATGCACGCATGCATGCTGCCCACCGACACGGCCTGGAAGCCAGCGCTGGAAGGCAGGATCGCCGTTGGGGTGAGCGTTCTGCGAACGACCGCCATGGTCTGGTCGCCGTTGAGCGTGGGCGTGCCGGGCGCACCCGTGTTCAGCAGCCCCCAGCACCAGGTGGCCGACGGTTCCACCGCGCAGGTGGTCTGGTTGCCCGCCGAAATGGCCGTGAAGCGTTTGCCGTTGGCGGTGGGCGTGGGCTGCCAGACCTGGGCCAGCGCGGGGACGCCGGTTTGCGAGTTGCCGTTGGCACCCCAACACAGCGTGGCGCCGGTGTTGTCCAGCGCGCAGCTGTGGTCCCATCCGGCGGTGACGCGGGTGCTGCTGAAGGCCGTGCCGTTGACGTCGGTCGCCACCCGGGTGGGGAGCAGGGCGCAGAAGAACGAGCCGCACCAGTCCGACCGGTTGGTGCCAATGCCCAGTTCGCCCGAGCTGTTGCGGCCCCAACACAGCACCATGCCGTCGCGCCGCGCCACGCAGTTGTGGTTGGCGCCGCTGGTCAGGGCGATCAGCTCATCGGGCGGTGGCGGTGGAAACTTGATCGGCCGGATGATGATTTGTGCCGTGGCGGCGCCTGCCAGCAGGCTGGCTGCCAGGGCCAGCAGGGCCAGCCAGCGCGCCCCAGCGCGGCGCTGGGTGAAGGGGGATGTCGAAGACGAAAACTGCATGTCGCACTCCAGGGTGGTGGGTGCGAAGCAGTTTGCAAACCGGCTCGTTAGTGTTTCGTTATGGTCGCCCGCAGGTGCTGCCGATCAGCTAGGGGGGTGCGGATCAGCGGCCCAGGCTACGTTGTCGCGCTGTGCCAGGCGGGGCCGCAGCGGGACCGCAGCCCTTGCGCTCATCGCGTGGCGCCCAGGGTCATGGTCCAGTAGGTGCGGTAGGTGTTGTTGGCGTTGCCGCTGACACAGGCCAGGCCGATGTCGCGAAAATTGCTGTTCATGATGTTGGCGCAATGGCCGGGGCTGGCCATCCAGGCGGCCACCACGTTGGCCATGTCGGGCTGACCGGCGGCGATGTTTTCGCCCCAGGTCATCCACACATAGCCCGCCGCGGTGGCACGTTGACCAGCGCTGTTGCCGCTGGAGCCCGTGTGGCTGAAGAAGTTGAGCGCCACCATGTCGTCGCTGTGCACCAGCGACGCCTGGGTCAGCGCGGCGTTCCAGGCCAGTGCGGGAGCGGCCGCAAACGTGCCTTGGGCGCCGCAGCTGGCACCGGCGGCACGGTGGGCGTTGACCCGTGCGATGGCGTCGGCCTGGAAGTTGGGCAGGCTGCAGGTGGCGCGGCTGGCGGTGGGGCTGGGTGAAGGCGAGGGCGTAGGGGCTGGCGTAGGGGCCGGCGTTGGGGACGGTGCAGGGGTCGGCGTCGGTGGTGGCGGTGGTGTCGGCGCAGGCGCGGCCGGGCTCGGGCTGGGCGAAGGTGTCGCCGCCGCAGCAGGAGCTGCGCTGCTGTCTGAGCCACCACCCCCGCCGCAGCCGGCCAAGGCCGCGCCCAGGGCCGTGGCCCAACACAAGAGTTGCAGTCGATCCAAGTTTGAATTCATCCCCACAGGATGCCTGCCTTGCAGGCGGCTGGGGTATCAGGCTGCTACCGCGCCGAGGCGGGGGTCACACTCCGGTACACAAACGCGCCTTGCTATCCGAACTGCTTGCTTTATCGGCGCGCTCAAGGGGCAGCTTGAATCATGGCCACAGGTTCGGGCGCCAGCAGGCTGCCGTTGCGCAGGCCGCGCAGGGTGCCCAGCAGCAGCGCCGCCACCACCAGCGTGGTCAGGGCCAGCATGGCCACCGCAGGCATCAGCAGTGCGGGGCTGGTCTCAGCCAGCCGCAGCGTCAGCGCGGTGGCCGCAGCCAAGGGAAACGACAGGGCCCAGTGCGGCATGCCCAAGGGCTGACTGGCGATGGCCTTGCCCTGGGTGGCGGCCCAAGCAGTGCAAAAAAGGGCCATGCCCCACAGTGCCCAGGCCAGGTCCTCGGGCGCGCCCAGTTGCAGCAGCGCCAAGCCCGCCACCGCTGGCGGTGCGATCAGGATGAACACCGCTGGGCGCAATCGTTCGGCCCACAGGCCAATCGTGGCCACCCGCACCAGGATCAACGCCAGAACCACCGGCCAGAACATCAGGCCCACGCCCATCTGTGCCACGGCCCATGCGCTGTGACCCAGCGGCACGCCGGCCAGGGGTGCCAGCACGTTGCCCACGATGGGGATCAGCAGCGCCGGCGTGACGCCGGCCCACTGCAGCCCACCGGCCTGGTTGCCACGCCACCAGCGCGACACCACCCAGAAGGTGGTCACCAACTGAGCCACGCTGCCCAGCCACCACAGGGCTCGGGCCCAAGCACTGGGGCCCAACATGGCCACCGCCACGGTGGACAGCAGCAGCACAGACACCGGAATGGCCGCCACAAAGGGATGACGAACCGGGTGGTGCAGGTCTTCAGCCCAGGCTTGTGGGTGTTGGTGTGCCCGCAGCAGGCTGGCCAGAGCCAGCAGCACAAACACCGCTGCAGCCAAGCCGCCCAGCAGCGCGGCCGCAGTGCCGGCCATGTCGCCCATCCAAGGCGCCGCTTGGTGCCAGGCCAGTGCCAGCCCGGCCAAGCCCATGACCACCGAGAACCAGGCGCTGCCCAGGTACTTCAGGGGGGTGTTGCTCATGGCTTGGTGGTCCGCCGCTGCTGCTGGCGGCTGGGCTTCAGCGGATCTTGCCCAGCAAGTCTTGCATGCCTTCCAGCAGGGCTTCGATGCGCGGCTCGGCACCTTCGCCAGACCCCAGTTGGGCGTGCAGCTCTTGCTGCATGAAGCACACCGTCATGCGCACGTAAGTGCTGTCCAGCGCCTTGCGTACAGCGGCCATTTGGGTCGCGATGTCCATGCACTCTTGGCCTTCCTCGAGCATGCGCTGAATGCCGCGCAACTGGCCCTCGGCGCGCTTGAGTCGGTTGAGCAGGTCGGTGCGGCTTGCCGCATCGGTCAGAACGGTCATGAAGATTGCCTCCCTGGCGGTGTGCGCCTGTTCGTGCATTCTGACCTGCTGCGCCGGGGCTGACCACTGCTGCGTTAGCGGGTTTGTGTTTCAAGCGTCGCAGCGCTCGGGCATCCGCCTGGTGCGGCAGCCTGCTCCTTGGGCAGGGCCGGGCGCAAAAAAGCCCCGACTTGCGGGGCTCTTGGCAGCTGCAAGCGGCAGTTTGGTTGGTCAGAACGGGATGTCGTCATCCATGTCGTCAAAGCCGGTGCTGGACTTGGCTGCAGGTGCCGGGCGCGCGGCTGGCGCGCTGCGAGCCGGCGGTGCGCTGCGCGGGGCTGCGGCGGGGGCTGAACCCATGTCGTCGCCGCCCATGCCACCACCACCGCCGCCACCTTCACGGCCGCCCAGCAGTTGCATGTCGGTGGCCACGATCTCGGTGGTGTACTTTTCGACGCCGTCTTTGTCGGTGTACTTGCGCGTCTTCAAGCGGCCTTCCACATAAACCGGGCGCCCTTTCTTCAGGTATTCGCCGGCGATTTCGGCCATGCGGTCAAAGAAGGTCACGCGGTGCCATTCGGTTTCTTCCTGGCGGTCGCCGCTGGTTTTGTCCTTCCACTGCCGGCTGGTGGCGATGGTGACGCTGCAGATGGCCGAGCCACTGGGCATGTAGCGAACTTCGGGGTCCTTGCCCAGATTGCCGACGATGATGACTTTGTTGACCGAGGCCATGACTTGCTCCTAAAGACGCGGCCAGACGGGCGCGGTTGGGTGGAATGGCGGTCATTATCGCGCCCAGCCCCGATGCTGGCGCTATCCCCCCAGCGTCACTCTGAAGATGGCCCGCGCCTGGGTGCACGCCGACGGGGGAGGTGTACAGGCCGACGCAAGCAGGGGCCTCGCGTAGCATCCTGTCCCAACCATGTCAGCCGTTCTCTCGCCCTCAGCTTCACACGCCCCCAGCAACGCAGCCCAACAGGTGCTGCACGAGGTGTTCGGCTACCCGGTTTTTCGCGGCGCCCAGGCCGACATCGTGGGCCACGTGGTGGCCGGCGGCGACGCCTTGGTGTTGATGCCCACGGGCGGTGGCAAAAGCCTGTGTTACCAGGTGCCCGCCATCGTTCGCCACCGGGCCGGGCAAGGCGTGGCGGTGGTGGTCAGCCCGCTGATTGCGTTGATGCACGACCAGGTAGGTGCGCTGCACGAGGCCGGCGTGGACGCCGCGTTCTTGAACAGCACCCTGGAAGGCGACGAAGCCCGCCGCGTGGAACGCGACCTGCTGTCGGGCAAGCTGACCTTGCTCTACGCCGCCCCCGAACGCATCCTGACCCCGCGCTTCATGGCCATCCTGCAGTCGCTGTTCGAGCGCGGCCAGCTCAGCCTGTTTGCGATTGACGAAGCGCACTGCGTCAGCCAGTGGGGCCACGACTTCCGCGAAGAGTACTTGGGCCTGTCGGCCCTGCACGAGCAGTTCCCGGGCGTGCCGCGGGTGGCGCTGACCGCCACCGCCGACGACCACACCCGCGCCGACATCATCCAGCGCCTGCACCTGGAAGAAGCGCGCCTGTTTGTGGCCAGCTTTGATCGGCCCAACATCCGCTACACCATCGTCGAAAAAGACGACCCCAAGAAGCAGCTGCTGCGCTTCTTGCGAGACGAACACGACGGCGACGCCGGCATCGTCTACTGCCAAAGCCGCAAGAAGGTGGAAGACACCGCCCACTGGCTGGCTTCAGAAGGTTTGACGGCTCTGCCCTACCACGCTGGCCTGGACACCGACCAGCGCCGCCGCCACCAAGACCGCTTCTTGCGCGAAGACGGTGTGGTCATCGTTGCCACCATCGCCTTTGGCATGGGCATCGACAAACCCGACGTGCGTTTTGTGGCCCACCTGGACCTGCCCAAGAACATCGAAAGCTACTACCAGGAAACCGGCCGCGCCGGCCGCGACGGCCTGCCCGCCAACGCCTGGATGACCTATGGCCTGGCCGACGTGGTCAACCAGCGCCGCATGATTGATGAGAGCGAAGCCGGCGAAGAGTTCAAGCGCCTGCAGCGCACCAAGCTCGACGCCTTGCTGGCGCTGTGCGAAGCGCACGACTGCCGCCGGGTGCGCCTGCTGAGCTACTTTGGCCAGGACAGCACACCATGCGGCAACTGCGACAGTTGCATCAACGCCCCCGAAACCTGGGACGCCACCGAAGCCGCCCGCAAGGCGCTGAGCTGTATCTACCGCTTTCGGCAAGCGGGCGGACAACGTTACGGCGCCGGTCACCTGATCGACGTGCTGCGTGGCAAGGTAACCGACAAGACGCGCCAGCATGGGCACGAGAGCCTGTCCACCTTCGGCATTGGTGCCGACATCAGCGAAGCGCAGTGGCGCCTGGTGTTGCGGCAGCTGATCGCGATGGGCCACGTGCAAACCGAGGGCGACTTCAACACCCTGGTGTTGGCCGACAGCGCCCGCGAGGTGTTGCGCGGCGATGTGCCGGTGACCTTGCGTGTGTCCACCGAAGCCAAACCGCGGGTCAAGGCCCAGCGTGTGCGCGGCGCCAGCGGTGGCACCAAGCCGCCACCATTGCCACTGGACGAAGCCGCCACCAGCCGATTTGTGGCGCTGAAAGCCTGGCGCGGTGAAGTGGCGCGCGAGCACAACCTGCCGGCCTACGTGGTGTTTCACGACGCCACGCTGGCCGAAATGGCCCGCGAATGCCCCGGCAGCCTGGATGATTTGGCGGGCATCAGCGGTGTTGGCAGCAAAAAGCTGGAAGCCTACGGCGAAGAGATCTTGCGGCTGTTGGCCAGGGCTTGATACCCCTTGGCGCTCTGTCGGATGGCAAGTGGGATCGAAGGGGGCGGCCTGCGGCGCATTGCAGCCGTTCGGCGGGTGGGCATCAGAGCGTCGCGGCAGGCGGTGCCCTGTGTGGGCTCATGCTGTGTCGGTCGGCTTCGCCGACTGCCCTCCGGTGCTCGCGCGATGGGGGTGCCGCAGAACTCACTGCACTCACTGCGTTCGTTGCGTTCAAACAGGCTGCGGCAAGTCAGTTCTTGATGCGCGCCTTCGGCGCGCCGCCCATCCCGCTGCGCCGGGGCC
>JAYTVT010000024.1:0-24667 GCA_043743835.1 Betaproteobacteria bacterium | reverse complement strand
GCGGGTCTTCTTCGACCCACGAGAGGTTGGGCATGTAGGCGACGAGCGGCACGTCGGGGTAGTCCGACAGCACCTCGGCGACCGCGCTCACACCTTCGGCCGAGCCGAGGAAGCCGACCTTCCAGGCGGCGATCGTCACGTCTTCGAGGATGCTGCGGGCCTGCTCGACGACGACGTCCGCATCGATCGCGTGGTGGTCGAAGACCTCGGCGGTGTCGCGCATCACGATGCTCGTGATCACGGGTAGAGCGTGTGCGCCCATCGCCGCGATCGTCGACACGTCGGCGGCCATGCCACTGGCGCCGCTCGGATCGCTTGCATTGAAGCTCATCACGCAGGCCGGGGCGGGCTGCTCTTCCAGGGCTTCGGCTTCGGTGTCGGGGGGGAGTGTTTCTGGGGTCATGGGGGGCTCCGAAGCGGGGCGCGATTGCATCCGAAATTGGGCCGGGACCCGGGTCTGCTGGAGCGAGGTCAGACCTCTAGACAAACGTGAAGAATGTTGCGTAGGTGCCTACAAACGCTTGTTTTTTTGTCACTTGCCGTGGCTACAATCTGGCTCCATTGTAGTGAAGGCAGAGCCCCGACGTGAGTGAGCACGCAACCCCGCACGCAACCCCGACCCGAACCTGGATGTGTCTCATCTGCGGGTGGATTTACGACGAGGCTGCGGGCGACGCCGAACATGGCATTGCCCCCGGCACGGCATGGGAGGCGGTCCCGATGAACTGGACCTGCCCCGAATGCGGTGCTCGCAAGGAAGACTTCGAAATGGTCCAGATCTGACCTGACGGACATCACGCAACCAGAGCGCACGGCCACCTTGTTCACGAACAGGTTCCGAGTCGTTGAGGAGAATGCTCGGTGAGCAACCAGGCCCCAGCCGATTCCGCAGGTATCAAAGTGCTGGTCATCGATGACAGCAACACGATCCGCCGCAGTGCCGAGATCTTCCTGAAGCAGGGCGGCTACGAGGTGTTGCTCGCCGAAGACGGTTTCGATGCGCTCTCGAAGGTCAACGATCACCTGCCCGATCTGATTTTCTGCGACATCCTGATGCCACGACTCGATGGCTACCAGACCTGCGCGATCATCAAGCGCAACGCCAAGTTCTCGGCGGTGCCGGTGATCATGCTGTCGTCCAAGGACGGGCTGTTCGACAAGGCGCGTGGCCGCATGGTCGGCTCTGAAGACTACCTGACCAAGCCCTTCACGAAAGACCAGCTTCTGCAGGCCGTCGAGCAGCATCGGCGTCAAGCCTGATGAGGCGGCACCAAACGCTCGCATCGGCGGCCCGGGCCGCAGGCAACGATTGAGGACTCAAACCATGACGATCAAGAACATCCTGTTGGTGGACGATTCGAAGACGGAGTTGCACTTCCTCTCCGACGTGCTGACCAAACGTGGCTACGCCGTGCGCACCGCCGAAAACGGTGAAGAGGCACTGCGCCGCCTCGGCGAAGAAACGCCCGACCTGATCCTGATGGATGTGGTGATGCCCGGGCAAAACGGCTTTCAGCTCACCCGCGCCATCACACGTGACCCGCGGTTCGCCAGTGTGCCGGTGATCATGTGCACCAGCAAGAACCAGGAAACCGACAAGGTCTGGGGCATGCGACAAGGGGCGCGCGACTACATCGTCAAACCGGTCAACGCCGAAGAGCTGATGGCCAAGATCAAGGCCTTTGACTGACATGGCCTTGCGCCGCCCAAGCTTGCGCCAGCTGTGCCCTGTGCTGGTGGCATTGCTGGTCCTCTGGGGTCCACGCTGAATGGCCAATCGGGAAGCACTGCGCCAACTGCAAAGCCGCCTGGCCGCTCGTCTGCAGGCTGCACGCACTGAAACGCCTAGCGTGTCCTGGCTGGCGGTGGAGTCCGCAGGCCACGGGTTCTTGGTGCCCTTGGTGTCAGCAGGCGAAATCTTCCCTGCAGGAGCGCTGTTGCCAGTGCCGCACACCCAAGCTTGGTTCTTGGGGGTGGCCAATTTGCGTGGCGGCCTGCATGGGGTGGTTGATCTCGCGGCGTTCTTGGGGCTGCGCCAGCCGCAGAGCCGCGACGCGATGCGTGAACAAGCGCGGCTGGTGGCTTTCAACCCCAGCCTGCGTTCTCAGAGTGCGGTTTTGGTGGATCGCTTGGCCGGCCTGCGCAATGCCGCCCAGCTGACCCCAGAGCCCGCCGACGGCGTCGTCCGCCCGGCGTTTGCCAGCGCCCAGTGGCGCGACGAGCAGGGCCGCATCTGGCAGGAAGTTGACCTGGCAGCGCTGGCACGACATGAACAGTTTCTTGCCATCGCTGCCTGATGCGATGCCGCTTTGTCTTCACCCCAGCCTTGCGCTGTGGACAGGAACTACAGCAATGAAGAGGATGCCATGAGCTTGCTGGACCGCATCAAAGGCGCCGGGCGCGCCAAGCCGGAGGCCGATATCCATCTGCCCTCTGCCCCTATTCAGTTTGACGACATGGCGGTGGCTCCCAGCCCGACCGAGGTGACGGTGAGGCTCGGTCAAAGCACCCTGGCGCCGGGCGCCCGCGAAGGGGCTGACTCGTCCATCATCTCTGAGGCGGCGCCATCTGAGTTGGCGCCCGAATTCAGCGAAACGCGGCTACCTGGTTCTGAAGCAGACGGCTTCACCAGCGGGCTACCGGTCATCGGTGCCTGGCCTTTGGCCAAACAGCAGCGCGCTCTGGTGATCATGGCCGGTGTGGGCTTGGCCGGGATGGTCTTGTCGGTGCTGCTGGTGCTGCTGTCCAGCAACACCGGGTCTCGCCAAGTGGCTGCTGCAGGGCAGGCCACCACGCAGTCGCAGCGCCTGGCCAAGTCGGTTTCTCAAGCCTTGCTGGGCAACGTCACGGCTTTCCCGGAAGTTAAAGAGAGCATTGGCATTCTGGCTGCCAACGTGCGCAGCCTGAAAACCGGTGAGGGCGATGTGCCCGCGGCCTCAGGGAGCATGCAGGACGAGCTGGACGTGGTTGTGCCCTTGGTTGACCGCGCTGAGAAAAACGCCGGCATCGTCTTGAACCAGCAAAAGACCTTGACGCAGGTTGGGCAGGCTTTGCGTGCCATCAACCGCCAAAGCGCCGACCTATTGGAAACGGCAGAAACGGTGTCCTCCCTCAAGCTCCAGAGTGGCGCTTCGGCGGCCGAGCTTTCTGCAGTGGGCCAGCTGGTCATGCTCACGCAGCGCATCGGCAAGAGCGCCAATGAATTTCTCACCACCGAGGGCGTCAACGCCGAGGCCGTGTTCTTGCTGGGCAAGGACTTGAATTCGTTCAAGGAGATTGCGCAGGGCGTTATTGGCGGCAACGCTGACCTGCGCTTGCCCGGCACACGCGACCCGCAGGTGCGAGAAAAACTGCAGCAGCTGCTGGCCCAGTACGAGCTGACCCGCAAAGAAGCCAGTGCGATCTTGGGCAACCTGCAGGGCTTGGTGGCTGCACGCGAAGCGCAGACCTCGATCATTGCCGACTCCGAACCGCTGCGCAAAGGCCTGGACGGCCTGCAAAGCGGTCTGGCCGGGACCACCGGTTTTAGTGGCTTTCGGCTGTTGATGGGTGTGGTCTCGATGCTGCTGCTGATAGCAGGCGCACTGGGCCTGCTGCGCCTGTTCGTGATGGACCAGACCACCCGGATGGAGTCGGCTGACGTCCAGCGACTGGAAGCGGAACGGCAAGAGCAAGAGGCCAAGCGCGTCAACGACGCCAACCAAGCCGCCATTTTGCGGTTGATGAACGAACTGCAAACGGTGGCCGAAGGCGATTTGACTCAGCAAGCCACGGTGACCGAAGACATCACGGGCGCCATCGCGGACTCGGTGAACTACACCGTTGAAGAGCTGCGGTCGCTGGTGGAACAGGTGCAGACCACGGTGGGCCGGGTGACCGAGACCACGTCGCAGGTGGAAAACACGTCAACCGAGCTGCTGGCGGCTTCGACCGAGCAGCTGCGCGAGATCCGCAACACGGGCGACGAAGTGCTGCAGATGGCCGGTCGGATCAACGACGTGTCAGCCCAGGCGCAGGAAACCGCCAGCGTGGCCCGCCAGTCGCTGGTGGCGGCCGAATCCGGTTTGTCTGCGGTGAACAACGCCATCGGCGGCATGAACGCCATCCGAGACCAAATTCAAGAGACCTCCAAGCGGATCAAGCGCCTGGGTGAGTCGTCGCAGGAAATTGGCGAAATCACCGAGCTGATTTCAGACATCACGGAGCAAACCAACGTGCTGGCCCTGAACGCCGCCATCCAGGCCGCCAGCGCCGGTGAAGCCGGCCGCGGTTTCTCGGTGGTGGCTGAAGAAGTGCAGCGACTGGCCGAACGCTCGGGCGACGCCACCCGGCAGATTGCCGCCATCGTGCGCACCATTCAAACCGACACCCAGGACGCGGTGGGCGCCATGGAGCGCAGCACCCAGGGTGTGGTCGAGGGTGCGCGGCTGTCTGATGCCGCCGGCAGCGCGCTGGGTGACATTGACCGGGTGACACGCGAACTGGCCGACCTGATCAGCCGCATCTCGGCCGAAGCCTTGAAAGAGGCGCAGTCGGCCAACGTGGTGGCGGCCAACATCCAGCACATCTTTGCGGTAACGGAGCAGACCTCGGAAGGCACGCGGTCCACCGCGCAGATGGTGCGTGAGTTGTCACGCAGCGCCGAAGAACTGAAGGCTTCGGTCTCTCGTTTCAAGATCAGCTAAAGCGCTGGTTACCAGCCGCCCCGAGCGATGCAGGACAACATGGACTCCGAGACAGCAGCCTTTGACAGCGCGCCCGGCGATGACCTGAGCGCGTTGGCGTGGGTGCATGGCGAATTGCGCCGTTCTTTGGAGACCGCCCACAAGGCCTTGCGCCGCTACCTGAAAGACGCTGAGGCGGCAACGGGCGGTGACTTGGACGTGGTCGACCCTTCGGTCTTGCGCGGCGCCAGAACGCAGTTGCACCAAGGCGTGGGCGCCCTTGAACTGGTGGGCTTGCCCGCGGTGGCCGACGTGCTGCGCGCCAGCGAAAGCGCCGTGCAGCGCATGGTGGCCAAGCCTGCGCTGGTCAATCAGGCCGCCGTGGAGGTGGTCGAGCGGGTCTCGTTTGCCTTGCTCGACTTCCTGACCCGACTCTTGGCGCGCAAGCCTGTTTCGCCGGTGATGCTGTTTCCGCAGTACCGGGCCGCCTTGCAACTGGCGGGCGCTGACCGAGTACACCCGGCGGATCTGTGGAAGGTGGACTGGCAGTGGTTGGAACTGCCACACGACCAACGCGCCACGCCCCACCCGGCAGACGATGCCGCCCGCAGCGCGATGGAGACGCTGGTGCTGGCGTTGATGCGCGAGCCCTCGCCGGCAGCGTTGACGGCCATGAGCAATCTGTGCGCCGATCTGGGTGCCGGTGCGCGCCTGGTATCGGGCGGTACAGGCTTGGGGTCTTTGTGGCAGATGGCGGCCGCGGTGTTCGAAGCCCAGGCGCATGGCTTGCTCGGCATTGATGTTTACAGCAAGCGCCTGGCATCGCGCTTGCTGGCCCAACTGCGCTCCACGGTGAAAGGCCAGGCTGAGCCTTCTGACCGTCTGGCGCAAGACCTGCTGTTCTTTTGCAGCCATGCCCGTTTGCCTTCGCCGGGGGTCAAGGCGCCTCGTCTGGAAGCGGTGCGCCAGCTGTGGCGGCTGCAGCAACAGCCGGTGGCCGACTATGAAACGCCGCGCCTGGGCAGGTTTGATCCAGCGCATCTCTTGCTGGCGCGCAAGCGGGTGTCCGCCGCCAAAGAGTCCTGGTCGGCCGTGGCGGGTGGCGAACAGCACCGCATCATGGGTTTGCCAGAACAGTTCGCGCTGGTCGGCGAGTCCTTGCAGCGGCTGTTTCCGTCCGGTGAGGTGCTGGCCCAAGCACTGCAGTCCACGGTGGCCCAAACGGTGCAGTCCGGGCAAGCGCCACCCGCGGCGTTGGCCATGGAAGTCGCCACCAGCATCCTGTACCTGGATGCTTCGCTGGAGGACGGCGAGCTGGACCAGCCGGAACTGGCCGAACGCGTGCAGCGCCTGGCCGGGCGCATGGACAGCGTGCGCCAAGGTGCCGACCCGCAGTCGCTCGACATTTGGATGGAGGAGCTGTATCGCCGCGTCTCCGACCGTCAGACCATGGGTAGCGTGGTGCAGGAGCTGCGCGCTTCGCTGTCTGAAGTCGAAAAGCAAATCGATCAGTACTTCCGCAACCCGGCCGAACGCCAGGTGCTCATTCCCGTGCCGGCGCAACTGTCTTCGATGCGCGGCGTGTTGTCGGTGCTGGGCATGACCCAGGCCTCCCAGGCGGCGCTGCACATGCGCGACGACGTGGACGCGCTGGCACAAACCGAGGTTGACCCCCAGCGCGCCATCCAGACCGGCACTTTCGACCGGCTGGCCAACAACCTGGGTGCCTTGAGCTTCTTGATCGACATGCTCAGCGTGCAGCCTCAGCTGGCCAAGTCGCTGTTCCGCTTTGACCCCGAAACGGGTGTGCTCAGTGCGGTGATGGGCCGGACCGACCGGGTGTCGGCCTTTGCCCAGCTGGATGAGGTTGAGGTCGGGACACCTTCAGCCTCTGTCGCGGCCAGCAACCCGTTGCCACTGCTGGCTCAGATACAGGCGCTGGGGGTTGCCGCTGCCCAAGCCGGTGTCAGCGATGCCACTTTGGCGCGCGACGCCGACCGCTTGGCGCAACAGGCCCTGGCGGCCGATCAGCCCGACCTGGCCCGCCTGCTGGCCACGGCCCACCGTGGCCTTCAGGACTCGGCTGACCCGGAGTCCCGTCTTGCTTTGCGCGCCGAACTCAGCGCTGCTGCGCAAGGCCTGGGCGTGCTGGGCCCCGAGGCTGCTCCGGCGCCGGCTCCTGTGCCCCCGCCCAGCGTGGCGCCGCAGGGCGGAACGGGCCTGGAAGACGATGCTGAGATGCGCGAGGTCTTCATTGAAGAGGCGCGTGAAGTGGTGACCGACGCCCAGGCTGCCGTAGAACGGCTGCAGAGCGCGCCCGACAGCACCCAGGACATGACCGCTGTGCGGCGAGCCTTTCACACGCTCAAAGGCAGCTCCCGCATGGTGGGCTTGCGCGATTTCGGCGAAGCCGCCTGGTCTTGTGAGCAGCTGTTCAATGCCCGCCTGGCGCTTGAGCCCCACATGGACGCGCCGCTGCGCCTTTGCACCACCGAGGCATTGGCCTATCTGGGCTCATGGGTTGAAGCCATCGCACGCGGTCGCAACGAAGGTCACCACACCGCTGCCGTGGCCCGCTCAGCCGAAGCGCTTCGGCTGGACGGCATTCGTGTTCCTATCGTGTTGCCGCAGGCGATACCCAGCATCCCGTCTTCCGACACCACGCTGGCCGTGGAGCGCACGGTGGAGCTGGCCCGCACCACGATCGCGCTGAACCGGGCGCCAGAGACCAATCAGGAGCAGAGCACCGTCATCCTGGCGCGCGCCGCTGCCGATGGCCCAACGATCAGCATCCCTCGAGCCGCGGCCGAACCGGTCCTGGAAGAGCCAGCGACGTTGGCAGACTTTGCCTTACCGGCGCTCGACTCCGACAGGTCCCTTGCAGCCCCTGCGAGCTTGTTGGAGCCGACCGCAGGCCGCCCACCGGCGCCTGCCCCCGCTGCCTCCGACGGGGATTTTGAGTTTGTGCTGCCGGAGCTTGAGGCGTTTGAACTGCCGGCCGATCCCACCGAACAGTTGCTCAGCATGCGCGTGCCCGACCTGCCGACGGCGGCAGATCTGGATCTGGGCCTGCCCGATTTGGCCACGCCGCCGCAGGCTGCGCCAGCAGATGTTGCTGAGCATGAGGTCAGCTTTGACCTCGACCTGGGCGAGCTTTCCGAGCCCGTTGATGCCAGCAGCACGGTTGCAACGTTGCGGCCTGAAACGGAAGACCTCAGCCAGGGCCAAGCTGCCAGCAGCGTCGAAGCCATCGAGATGGACTTGGATGAGCTGGGCGACATCTTCGGCTCCGACCTCAGCAGCAGCGGCGCCCCTGCGCCGTTGATGCAGCCCCCGGTTGAGTCCACCGACTTGATCTTGGACCTGGACTCTCCACAGGCCGCTTCCACCGGCGAGCCGCTCGATCTCTCGGCTCCTGAGTTGGAAGCCGAAGAGCAGGTCAAAGTCATTGGCCCCTTGCGGATCAGCATCCCGCTCTTCAACATCTACTTGAACGAAGCCGATGAGCTGTCCCGTCGGCTGGTATCCGAATTGGGCGAGTGGGCGCTGGAGGCTGATCACCACCCCGTGACTGACACGGCAGTGGCGCTGGCGCATTCGCTGGCCGGCAACTCGGCTACCGTGGGTTTTGCGGATCTTTCGGCACTGGCGCGTTCGCTGGAGCACGCGCTGGAGCGCTCGCAATCGGCGGGCCATGGGCGACCTGGTGAGGCCAGTCTGTTCGTGGATGCCGCAGAAGAGATTCGCCGCCTGTTGCACCAGTTTGCCGCCGGCTTCTTGCGGCAGGTGGACCCCGGCCTGACCGATCGACTGCAGGCTCATGAACGTTTGCCTGTTGCCACGGCTGACGAGATGGTGGCGTTTGATCAGCAAGCCGATGAAGCGACGCCTGCGCGCGACGCTGAGCAGCTGGGGTCGCCCTCGCCTGAGAGCGTTCAACTGGATGACGAGTTCGATGCGGTCGACGCCATCGATGCCGAGCTCTTTCCGATTTTCGAAGAAGAGGCCGACGAGCTTCTGCCGCAGCTGCAAGGGCGCCTTCGGGAGTGGCACGACCACCCAGGAAACGCTGCTGCACCGGCCGCCTGCATGCGCACGCTGCACACGTTCAAAGGTGGTGCTCGCCTGGCCGGCGCCATGCGGCTGGGCGAAATGGCGCACGTGCTCGAGTCCGCCATCGAGCGGCTCGCTGTTCAGGAAGGGCTGCAGGCGCACGAGCTGGACCCCCTGGTGGCGCGCGCAGACGCCATGGCGGCGGCCTTTGAGGCGCTGCGCAAGCCGCAGCCAACTGCATCGTTGGCGCCGCTTTCACCTGCTGCCTTTTCGGTGCAGGAGCCGCAGCCCACACCAGCGCTGCAGGCCGTGCTGCCAGAGCTCGAAGCGTTGGACTTCGACTTGGCCCCCAGCGAGGCGCCGGCAGACGCATCGGTCGGCCCAGCCGAACCGTTGGCCGCCCCCGTGGTTCAGCCCAGCATCGACTGGAGCCGCTTCAAAGCCGAGGCCGATGCGCCCGCCGAGTTGCCGGCCGATCGGGCCGCGGCCACGGGTGCAGCGGTACGGGTTCGAGCTGGCTTGCTGGACCGCTTGGTCAACAACGCGGGCGAGGTCAGCATCACACGCTCGCGCATCGACAGCACGGTGCAACAGCTGCAGGGTTCGTTGGCAGAACTGACCGACAGCCTGGAGCGCTTGCGGCGGCAGCTGCGCGACATTGAGTTGCAAGCCGAGACCCAGATCAGCTCACGCATGGAGGCGGCCAAGGCGTCCCTGCAGACCTTTGATCCTCTGGAGATGGACCGCTTCACCCGGTTCCAGGAACTGACCCGTTTCATGGCCGAGTCGGTCAACGACGTGGCCACCTTGCAGCGCAGCCTGCAGCGGTCCTTGCAGTCGGCAGAAGACGAACTGGCCGCCCAGGCCCGCTTGACCCGCGAGTTGCAAGACGACCTGCTGCGCACGCGCATGGTCGAGTTTGAGAGCATGGCTGATCGCCTCTACCGCACGGTACGGCAGGCCGCGCGTGACACCGCCAAACAAGTCCGCCTGGACATCGTCGGTGGCGGCATCGAGATGGATCGCGGGGTGCTTGAACGCATGGTGGGGTCTTTTGAACACCTCATCCGCAACAGCGTGGCCCACGGTGTCGAGGCCCCCGCGGCTCGTGAAGCAGCGGGCAAAGCTGCCAGTGGCCTGATCACCGTCACCGTGTCCCAGGCCGGCAATGAGGTGGCGGTGGAAGTGGCCGATGACGGCGCGGGGCTGGATCTGGCCCGCATCCGTCAACGGGGTTTGGAGCGCGGCCTTCTGCCGCCAGACGGCACGCCACTCGACTCCGAGCTTCAACAGCTGATCTTTGCGCCTGGGTTCAGTACCGCTGACGCAGTCACCGAGTTGGCTGGACGTGGTGTGGGGCTGGATGTGGTGCGTGCGGAAGTCAATGCCATGGGTGGCCGCATTGAAACCAGCAGTGAACTGGGACGCGGTGCGCGGTTCCGACTCTTGCTGCCCTTGACCACGGCTGTCACCCAGGTGGTCATGCTGCGTTGTGGTGAGTTGCGGGTGGCCGTGCCGTCGCCCCTGATTGAGGTGGTGCGCCGTGTCCCCACAGCAGAGGTCGAAGCGGCCTACCAGAGCGGGTCGCTGGCCTACAACGGCGAAGCGGTACCGTTCTTCTGGTTGGCCTCGTTGCTGCAGTTTGGCGGTCGCGGTTCAGACAAGGGCCGCACCCAGAGCGTGGTGGTCATTCGCAGTGCGTCACAGCGCGTCGTCGTGCACCTTGACGAGGTCATCGGCAACCAGGAAGTGGTGGTCAAGAACGTCGGGCCGCAGCTGTCCAAGCTGCCCGGCCTGGCTGGGGTGACCCTGCTGCCCTCTGGTGCCGTGGCGCTCATCTACAACCCGGTTGCCTTGGCGACGGTGTATGCCAGCGCCGCTCGCGCGGTGGCGCTGACTCCGGCGGTCCGGCCTTCGGTTTCTGAGGCCGCAGCAACGGCGGAGCGGCCGATCCAGACCTCGCCCATGGTGCTGGTGGTGGACGATTCGCTGACGGTGCGCCGCGTCACCCAACGTTTGCTGACTCGCGAAGGCTATCGCGTGGTGACCGCCAAAGACGGGCTGGACGCATTGGAGCGCCTGGCCGAAGAGCGACCTGCGGTGATGCTGTCGGACATTGAGATGCCACGCATGGATGGCTTTGACCTGTTGCGCAATGTCCGGGCAGACGCCCGTCTGGCGGGCTTGCCGGTGGTGATGATTTCGTCGCGCATTGCGCAAAAACACCGCGACTACGCCTCAGAATTGGGTGTCGACCACTACTTGGGCAAGCCGTTCTCCGAAGAAGAGCTGCTCGGGTTGGTGGCTGGCTATGTGCGAGCCCATGTTGCGCACTGACCCGGAAGTGATCGTGTCGACGTGAGTACAACGAGTTCAGGGAAGAACAAGAAGCGTTGTCTGGATAGAGGGACATGTCCCGAGTCGTAGAACATTTGGCCGATTTGACCGGCTTTCGTGACCGTGACGTTCTGGACGTCACCCTGGTGGGTGCGCTCAAGGACGTCTTGCGGCCGCAGACGGTGGCGATCTATCGCTGCGTTGGGGAAGAAGGTGCGCAGCGTTGGCTGACCCGTGCCCACCTGTCGGTGGGCGACAGCGCCGCCACGGCCGACCCCATGTGGGCCGAACCCGAATCGCTGCCCTTGTTGGCGGACCACCTGGACCGTCAAAGCTGCCTTTTGCGCCAAGAGGCCTTCACCGTCGAAGGTGAGGTGGCGGTGTCCTACTTTCCCTTGGCCACGGATCGCCAACCGGTGGGCGTGGTCGAGATCCACACCCAGAAAGTGCTTACCACCGAAGAAGTGCGCCTGGTCTGCAGCATCCTGAGGCTGTATCGAAACTATCAGGGGCTGCTGGACTACAGCGAGCGCGACACGCTGACGGGCTTGCTCAACCGCAAGACCTTTGACGAAAGCTTTTTGCGGGTGGCGACACAACCGCCGGAGCGCGCCGCGCACCAACTCGCCCAAGGCGGAGTTCGCCGCTACGGTCCCACAGGCAGTTCGTGGCTGGGCGTGCTGGACATTGATCATTTCAAGCGGGTCAACGACAACTTCGGTCACCTGATTGGAGATGAAGTGCTGTTGCTGCTGTCGCGGCTGATGCGCTCGACCTTTCGCTTTCAGGATCACCTCTACCGCTTTGGCGGCGAGGAGTTTGTGGTCTTGATGCGCTGCCATGATCAAGCTGACGCTTCCAAGGCTTTTGAGCGCCTGCGCGACAACGTTGAACGTTATGCCTTTCCGCAGGTAGGGCGCATCACGGTCAGTGTTGGCTTCACCGAATTGCGGACTGGCGATTCGCCCAGCACCGCTTTTGAACGAGCCGACAAGGCCGTCTACTACGCCAAGCAAAACGGGCGCAACCAGGTTTGCCACCACGCTGAGTTGGTGGCTGCTGGAAAACTGGTCGACGAGTCCAGAGACAACAGCGACGTCGAGTTGTTCTGAAGCAGTCTCGATCTGGGAATTGCAGGGAAAACCCTTTCACAAGCCGGGTTTAAACAAACGTTTGATTCGTGGCCTAAACTTCCACCGGTGAAGACCCCGGCCACCAAACCTGCACCGTCCGCTGCACCTGCACAGCCCCTGGAAGACGCCCGCAGCCGGCTGTTGGAGGTTGGCCTGCGCCTCTTTGCCCAGCAGGGCTACAGCAAGACCAGCACGCGCGAACTGGCCGAAGCTGCCAAGGTCAACGTGGCCTCCATCAGCTACTACTTTGGTGACAAAGCAGGCCTGTACCGAGCGGTCTTTTACGGCCCCTTGGGCTCGCCTGAAGAGGATGTGGCGCGCTTCAACGGCGAGCAACTGAGCCTGGAGCAAGCCCTGCGCGGCTTCTACGACGGCTTCCTGCAGCCGCTGAAGGAAGGGGACTCGGCGCGTCTGTGCATGAAGCTGCATTTCCGGGAAATGCTCGAGCCCACAGGGTTGTGGGCCAGCGAAGCGGCCCGTGGCCTTCGACCCTTGCACGAGACCTTGTTGACGGTGCTGTGTCGCCACCTGAACCTGGCCCAAGCCGACGACGACCTGCAACGTCTGGCGGTGTGTCTCGCCGGTCTGGGCGTTCACATGCACGTGGGCAGAGACATCACCGACGAACTGGCGCCCGCCCTCAACGCCGGAGAACGCGCGGTGGAAAGCTGGGTGGATCGGCTCACGCTCTTTGGAATGGCCATGGTGCAAGCAGAAGCTGCGCGCCGGGCCGCCTGACCCTTGATGGAACAGAAGATGAAGCAGCTCATCCTGGTGGCCTTGGCCACTCCCTTTTTGGCGGCGTGCGTGACCGCACCCGCCCCTCAGCCCGCGCCCAGCCCAGTTGCCCCTGCACAGTGGCAAGCCGCTTTGCCGCACAACGGCAGCAGCAGCGACTTGACCCTGTGGTGGTCGCAGTTCAGCGACCCGGTTCTGGTGCAGCTGCAGGCCGCAGCACAGCAGGCCAGCCCGCAGTTGGCTTCCGGGCTGACCCGGATCGAGCGCGCACGAGCCGCGCGGGTGGGGGCCGATGCGGCAGCCTGGCCCAGACTGGACGCTGTGGGCAGCGCCAACACCGGTCGGTCCGGGCCAGGCCAGGCAACCGCCCAGCAGGCCAGCCTGGGCTTGCAGGCAGGGTGGGAGTTGGACCTTTTCGGAGGCGTGGCCGCCGGCCGGCAATCGGAGTGGGCCCGCTGGCAAGGCGCCCAAGCGGCCTGGCACGACGCCAGGGTCTCGCTGGCCGCAGAGGTGGCCACCAGCTACACCGCCTTGCGTGCCTGTGAGGCGCAACTGACCACGGCAAACCAGGACGCCGACTCCAGAGCACAGACCACCCGCCTGACCGAACTGAGCGCCAAGGCTGGACTGACAGCGCCTGCCGATGCCGCATTGGTGCGTGGTGGCGCAGCCCAATCGCGCAGCCAGGCCATCGGCCAAAAGGCACAGTGCGACACCTTGATCAAGGGGCTGGTCGAGGCCACCGACGTGGCAGAAGCAGAGCTGCGTCGACTGCTCGCGCCAGGTCGAGCCCAACTGCCTCAGCCACGACCTTTGACGCCCAGCTCTTTGCCCGCGCAATTGCTCAACCAACGCCCTGACCTGGCGCAGGCAGCCCACAACGTGGCCGCTGCCGCCGCCGACCAAAGCCGCGCCCAAGCCCAGCAGCGGCCGCAAGTGATGCTGATGGGCTCTTTGTCTGCGGTGAGCCTGCGCAGCCAGGGCTTCCAAAGCAACGGCACGACCTGGTCCTTGGGGCCACTGTCGGTGAGCCTGCCCATTTTTGACGCTGGCCTGCGAGCGGCCAACACCGAAGCAGCCCGGTCCGGCTACAACGAAGCGGTGGCGCTGTATGCAGCGCAGTTGCGGCGCGCGGTGCGCGAAGTCGAATCGGCCCTGGTGGCCCTGGACGCCACCGCGCAAAGGGAAGTGGATGCCCAAGCCGCAGCGCTCGACTTTGAAGCATCGCTGATCGCCACCCAAGCCCGGCAAAAGGGCGGCCTGGCCAGCGTGCTGGACCTGGAAGCCGCCCGCCGCAACGCGCTGCAAGCGCAAAGCGCCTTGATCGAATTGAAGCGCGAACGCGCCACGGCCTGGATCACGCTGTACCGCGCTCTTGGCGGCGGCTGGAACCCGGCCGAACTGAACGCCACGGCGCCCAAGCAACCCTGAAACGAAGCCTCGACATGAAGAACTGGTTCACATCCCTTTCCCACACCACCTGGGCGGCGGCCATCGTTGTGCTGGCTGCGAGTTCCGCTTGGGTCCTGGTGGCCCACGCCGCAGACGACAAAGCCACCAAGCCTGCTGGCGCTGCTGCCAACGCCACCAAAGCGGCACTCACGGTGACAGCGACGGTCGCACAAAGCAGCCAGCTCAGCACCGCCTTGTCGGCCAACGGCAACATCGCGCCTTGGCAAGAAGCCATCGTGGGCGCAGAGAGCAACGGCATGCGTTTGGCTGAAGTGCGCGTCAACGTGGGTGACGTGGTCAAGCGCGGTCAGGTACTGGCCACGTTTGTGCCGGACATGGTGCAGGCCGACGTGGCGCAGAGCAAGGCCGCTGTGGCCGAAGCCGAGGCCAACCTGGCCGATGCGGTGGCCAACGCCCAGCGCGCCCGTGACCTGCAAGCCAGCGGCGCCCTCAGCGCGCAACAGATCAACCAATTGCTCACCGCCGAGCGCACCGCCCAGGCTCGCCTGGACGCCCTGCGTGCTGCCGCCCAAATGCAGCAGTTGCGCCTGGCACAGGCCCAGGTGCTGGCACCGGACAGCGGTGTGATCAGCGCCCGCAGCGCCACCGTGGGGGCCGTGGTGCCGGCCGGGATGGAACTCTTTCGTTTGATTCGCCAAGGCCGCCTGGAATGGCGTGCCGAAGTGGCGGCCAGTGAACTGGCCCAGATCAAGCCCGGCCAAGCCGTCCGGGTCACGGCTGCAGGCGGCACCAGCGTGGCCGGCAAAGTGCGCATGTTGGCGCCCACCGTAGACCCCACCACCCGCAATGGCATCGTGTTTGTCGACTTGCCCCAGCCCGGTGCCGCCAAGGCTGGCATGTTCGCTCGCGGTGACTTTGAAACCGGCAGCTCCACCGGCCTGACCTTGCCGCAAAGCGCCGTGCTGCTGCGCGACGGCTTCAGCTATGTTTTCAGACTGGGGGCCGACAACAAGGTGGTGCAAACCAAGATCGCGGTCGGTCGGCGTGTGGGTGACCGTATTGAGGTGACCGGCGGTCTCGACGCCAACAGCCGCGTGGTGGCCAGTGGCGGCGGCTTTTTGGCCGACGGCGACACCGTCAAGGTGGTCGACGCGCTGCCCAAGCCCGCTGCCAGCAAGTAGGACGGAACCTCACCATGAACGTTTCCGCCTGGTGCATCCGCAACCCCATCCCGGCCGTGATGCTGTTTGTCATGCTCACCTTGGCCGGTGTGCTGGGCTTCAAGTCCATGAAGATCCAGCAGTTCCCCGACATCGACCTGCCCACCATCAACATCACCGCCAGCCTGCCCGGCACCGCGCCGGCGCAGATGGAAACCGAAGTGGCGCGCAAGCTGGAAAACGCCGTGGCTTCCTTGCAGGGCGTGAAGAACATCTACACCAAGGTGCAAGACGGTGTGGCCATCGTGACGGTGGAGTTCCGCCTGGAGAAGGCCACCCAGGAGGCGCTGGACGACGTGCGCTCGGCCGTGTCTCGCGTTCGTTCTGACCTGCCGGCGGAATTGCGTGACCCTGTGATCAGCAAGCTGGACCTGGCGGGCGCGCCCATCCTGACCTATACGGTGGCTTCCAGTCGCATGGACGACGAAGCCCTGAGCTGGTTTGTCGACAACAACGTGGCCAAGGCCATGTTGGCGGTGCGCGGCGTGGGCTCGGTAGCCCGTGTGGGCGGCGTCACGCGTGAAGTGCGGGTGGAGGTCGACCCTGCGCGCTTGCTGGCCTTGAACGCCACGGCTGCCGACATCTCCCGCCAGCTGCGTGCCGTTCAGCAGGACGCTGCCGGTGGCCGCACCGATGTGGGCGGCATCGAGCAAAGTGTGCGTACCATCGCCACGGTGCAGAGCGCAGCTGAGCTGGCGCGCCTGGAGATCCCGCTGGCCGATGGTCGTCGTCTTCGCCTGGACCAGGTGGCCACGGTGTCCGACACCGTGGCCGAGCGGCGCAGCGCAGCCCTGCTGAATGGCAAACCGGTGGTTGGTTTCGAGATCGTGCGCAGCCGCGGCGCCGGTGAGACCGACGTTGCCGACGGCGTGCGCGCGGCGTTGGAAAAACTGCGCAACGACCACCCGGATGTGACGGTGACCGAGGCCTTCAACTTTGTCGACCCGGTGATCGAGAACTACCACGGCAGCATGACGCTGCTGATCGAAGGCGCCTTGTTGGCGGTGCTGGTGGTCTGGCTCTTTCTGCGCGACTGGCGTGCCACGCTGGTGGCCGCAACCGCCTTGCCTTTGTCCATCGTGCCCGCCTTTGCGGTGATGTACTACATGTTCGGCTTCACCCTCAATGTGGTGACGCTGCTGAGCATGTCGCTGGTGGTGGGCATCTTGGTGGACGACGCCATCGTCGAGATCGAAAACATCATGCGCCACTTGCGCATGGGCAAGACGCCTTATCAAGCCGCCATGGAGGCGGCCGATGAAATCGGCTTGGCGGTGATCGCCACCACTTTCACGTTGATTGCGGTGTTCCTGCCCACCGCCTTCATGGCCGGTGTGCCGGGCAAATTCTTTGTGCAGTTTGGCTGGACGGCGGCCATCGCGGTCTTCTTCAGCCTGGTGGTGGCGCGCATGCTCACGCCCATGATGGCGGCCTACATCCTCAAGCCGCCAAAGAAAGACCACGTTGAGCCGGCCTGGATGAAGCGTTACCTTTCATGGGCCAACTGGTGCTTGAGCCACCGCAAGCTGACCCTGCTGGCCACCGGCGGTTTTTTTGTGGGCTCCTTTGCGCTGGTGCCCTACCTGCCCACCGGCTTCTTGCCACCCGACGACCTGAGCCAGACCCAGGTGACCGTGACCCTGCCGCCCGGCAGCACCTATGAGCAAACCTTTGTGGCGGCCGAACAGGCCCGCGTGCTGGTCCAGAAGAACCCGCATGTGAAACTGGTCTACACCGCCGTGGGCGCGGGCAGCACCGGAGCCGACACCTTCACGCCCGGTGGTGGGCTTCCCGAAGTAACCAAGGCCACGCTCACCATCAACATGACGCCGCGCGCCGACCGCCCGGGCCTGAGCAAACAAGCCATCGAAACCCAGTTGCGCGACACCCTGGCCGTGCTGCCGGGCGCGCGTGTGAAAGTTGGCTTTGGCGCCAGTTCTGAAAAGTATGTGCTGGTCTTGGCGGGCGAAGACGGCACCACGTTGGCCGCGCACGCCGCCGTGGTGGAGCGGGAGTTGCGCGGCATCCCCGGCATAGGTGCGGTGACCTCCAGTTCCAGCCTCGTACGGCCCGAACTGATCGTTCGCCCCGACGCGGCCAAGGCGGCTGACCTGGGCGTGACCTCGGCCGCCATTGCCGACACGCTGCGCATAGCCACTGCCGGCGATTACGACCAAAGCCTGCCCAAGCTGAACCTGAGCCAACGGCAGGTGCCCATCGTGGTTCGCCTGCCCGCTCAGGCGCGCACCGACCTTGAACTGCTGGCCCGCTTGCCGGTGCCGGGCAAACACGGCCCTGTGATGCTGGGCAACGTGGCCACCTTGTCCATCGACAGCGGGCCGGCGGCCATCGACCGCTACAACCGTCAGCGCAACGTCAACTTCGACATCGAACTCAACCAACAGGCTCTGGGCGATGTGAAGAATGCGGCGCTGGCGCTGCCCAGCTTGAAGACCTTGCCAGCGGGCGTGATCCAGACCGAGGTAGGTGATGCCGAAGCCATGGGCGAGCTCTTTGCCAGCTTTGGCCTGGCCATGCTGACAGGCGTGCTGTGCATCTACATCGTGCTGGTGCTGCTGTTCAAGGACTTTGTGCAACCAGCCACCATCCTGGGCGCCCTGGTGCTGTCGATACCGGGCGCCTTCCTGGCGCTGTTTGTCACCCACACCGCGCTCAGCATGCCCAGCATGATCGGCTTGATCATGCTGATGGGCATTGCCACCAAGAACAGCATCTTGCTGGTGGACTACGTGATCATCGCCCGCCGTGACCACGGCCTGACACGATGGGACGCTGTGCTGGACGCTTGCCATAAGCGCGCCCGTCCCATCATCATGACCACCATCGCGATGGCCGCCGGCATGTTGCCCATCGCCATGGGTTGGGGCACCGACCCCAGCTTCCGCGCGCCGATGGCCATCGTGGTGATTGGCGGCTTGATCACCTCGACCTTCCTCAGCTTGTTGGTGATCCCGGTGCTGTTCACCTATGTGGATGACTTGATTCAGCTGACCCAGCGGCTGCTGCGTCGTCGGCCCAAAACCGGCCATACGGATGGTGCTGTCGCACAAGGGTCCCAGGCATGAACACGCAACGCCGCCAATGCCTGCGTGTGCTGGCCGCGCTGGCAGTTGCCAGCGCCTGGCCCTTGCGTGCGGACGACACTGCGCCTTATGAGGTGCTGGATCTGGACTGGCAGGACACCGCGCGCCAGCGTGCCGTGCCCGTCAGGCTGCATCTGCCGCAATCCGGACCAGCGTCGCAACGCCTGCCCTTGGTGGTCTTTTCCCACGGCATCGGCGGTTCACGGCGCGGTTACAGCTGGCTGGCCCAGCATCTAGCCCGCCACGGCGTGGCCAGCCTGCATCTGCAACACGTGGGCAGCGACCGTCAGGTCTGGACAGGCGGCATCATGAACATCGTTGGCCGACTGCAAAGTGCGGCCCAGGATCAGGAAGCGGTGGCCCGGGTCCACGACCTGCGGTTTGCTTTGGATACGCTCTTGCGCAGCGAATGGGCGGCTCGAATTGACGAGCACAGAGTGGTGGCGGCAGGCCACAGCTACGGTGCCAACACCACCTTGCTGGCCTGTGGCGCACGGGTGGAACGTTCAGGGCAGCTCTACGACTTGCGCGATGAACGGTTGAAGGCAGCCGTGGTGATTTCCGCACCGCCGTTTTACGGTGAAGCCGACCCCGGCCGCATCTTGCAGTCCGTCACCGTGCCCAGCCTGCATGTGACGAGCACCGAAGACATCATCCGCATCCCCGGCTATTACAGCGGTGCCGATGATCGTGTGGCGGTGTTTGATGCCACCGGCAGCCGGCGAAAGTGGCTGGCGGTGTTTCAAGGCGGGTCGCACAGCATGTTCACCGACCGCGCCGGCACGGGCGGCGTCAGCCTGAACCCACAGGTCAAGGATGCGTCGCGCGCGCTGGTGCTGGCCTTCCTTCGCCAGGTGCTGGACGGCGACGCGCAGGCTATGCAACAGTGGCCACAGCGCCATGCCGGCATCCTGGCGCGCTTCACCGCGCCGACCACCGTCTAGCTGTTGCGAAACATCTAGGTTGGTGTGCATCGGCAGCGCTGTGCTCAGCGCTGGGTCTTGACGGCTGCGGCCTTGACCACCGCATAGCGCTGCAAGGTTCGAAGCCTGGCTTCGTCGTGCTGCACCACCGGTTGAGGGTAGTTGCCGCCGATGGTCACGCCAGCAGCCGCCAGGTCCAAAGGGCGTGCCAGCCAAGGGGCGTGAATCAGCTTGTCGGGCAAGGCTGCCAAAGCCGGCAGGTAGCGGCGGATGAACCGGCCCTGAGCGTCGAAGCGTTCACTCTGACTGACAGGATTGAAGATGCGGAAGTAGGGCTGCGCGTCACAGCCGCTGCTGGCCGCCCATTGCCAGCCACCATTGTTGGCTGCCAGGTCAAAGTCGTTCAGGTGTTGTGCAAAGTAGGCCTCGCCGCGGCGCCAGTCCAGGCCCAGGTCTTTGGTCAGAAAGCTGGCCACCACCATGCGCAGCCGGTTGTGCATGTAGCCGGTTTGGTTGAGCTGGTGCATGGCCGCGTCCACCAGCGGGTAGCCGGTTTGACCCTGGCACCAGGCTCGGAACAGCTGGTCGGCGGCCTTGCCGTGCTCCCACTTGATACGGTTGTATTCAGGTTTGAAGGATCCGCCCACCACACGCGGGTGGTGGTGCAGCACCTGGTGGTAGAAGTCGCGCCAGATCAGTTCTGACAACCAGACTTCGGCGCCCCTTGAGCCACCTTCGCGGCGCTGGTAGGCCAGGCGCGCCAGCTGGCGGATGGACACGGTGCCAAAACGCAGGTGGGTGCTCAGGTAGCTGGGGCCTTTGATGGCGGGGTGGTCGCGGGTGTCGTGGTAGTGGTCGATGCGCTCCAGAAAGTCGTCCAGCAGTTCTTCTGCACCCGCCGGGCCGGTAGGCAAGCGCAAGGTGTGCAGGTTGGTTCGCTCAAAGCCCAGGTCTTCCAGGGCGGGCGCTGGGGCTTGCGGTTTCAGCGGTGCCGCCAAGGCCGCAGCATGGCGCGCCACCGGGTAGGCCTTCAGGTGAAAGGCGGTGCACTGTTTGAGCCAGGCGTTTTTGTAAGGGGTGAAGACCGAAAAAGGGGTGCCGGTCTGGGTCATCACCTCGCTGCGCTCAAAGACCACGTGGTCCTTGCTGGTGTGCAGGGCCACGCCTTGTTCGGCCAGCATCCCGCGCACGCGGGCGTCCCGAGCCAAGGCTGCAGGCTCGTCGTCGTGGTTGGCAAAGACCGCCTGCACCGACAGTTCTTTCGCCAGGGCAGGTATGCAGGTGTGCGCCCAGCCGTGGCGCACCAAGAGCTTGACGCCTTCAACGCCATGCGAGGCCGCCAGGGCTTGCAGCTCCGCGTCCACCCCAACCAGGCTGTCGCGGATGAATTCCACCCGGCGGTCAGCGGTTTGCCCCATCTGGATCAAAGGGTCCAGGATGTCTCGGTCAAAGACAAACACGCACCAGACTTGGCGCGCGGCGCACAGCGCGTGGTAAAGCGCGGCGTGGTCTTGCACCCGCAGGTCGCGGCGCAGCCAGACCAAGGCGCGGTTGATGGACGAAGGTGGTGGTGCTTGCATGCTCGCGAGTGTGCCGCACGTCCTAGAATCCCTGCCATGGGCGCCGCTTCTCGCATGGACCTCACCAACCAGTTCTTGATCGCCATGCCCGGCATGGCCGATCAGGCCTTTGAGGGCTCGGTGGTTTACCTGTGCGAGCACACCGAAAACGGCGCCGTGGGGCTGGTTATCAACAAGCCCATCGACATCAAGGTCAAGGGCCTGTTCGAAAAGGTCGAACTCAAGCTCGACCGCGAAGAACTGGGCGAACAACCGGTGTACTTTGGCGGCCCGGTGCAGACCGAACGCGGCTTTGTGCTGCATGAAAAGCGCCAGCCCGGCGCCACGCCTTACAACTCAACCATGTCGGTCCCTGGGGGACTGGACATGACCACCAGCAAAGACGTGCTGGAAGCCTTGGCCGACGGCAGCGGCCCGCCCCGTGTGCTGATCACGCTGGGCTACAGCGGCTGGCAGGCCGGCCAACTGGAAGACGAACTGGGGCGCAACGGTTGGCTGACGGTGAATGCCGACCCCGTGATCATTTTCGACACGCCCATCGAAAAGCGCTACGACCGAGCCATGGGACTGCTGGGCTTTGACCCGCGCATGCTGTCCCAAGAGGCGGGGCATGCCTGAGCCCCGTGCTTGTTCCGGTGGCTGCCCGAGCCGCTGACCCGCATGGCCGCGCAGACCTTTTTGTCTTTTGACTTTGGCACCCGCCGTGTGGGTGTGGCCGTGGGCAACACCCTGCTGAAGCAAGCTTCGCCATTGAAAACGGTGGCCGCCGAGGGAGACGCTCGCTTTGCTGCCTTGAACGCGCTGATCCTGGAGTGGCAGCCGGCGGCGCTGGTGGTGGGTGTGCCCTTCCACCCCGATGGCGCGGAGCACGACAATACCCAGCGGGCGCGCCGCTTTGCCCGCCAGCTGCACGGGCGATTCAGGCTGCCGGTGCACGAAGTGGACGAGCGCTACACCACCACCGAAGCCCTCGCAGATGGCGCTGCCGACGCCGATGCCGGCGCAGCGGCCATCATCCTCGACCAGTTTTTTCGCCAGCTTCAAACCGCACCCGGGCCTGCGACCGACACCGCAGCCCTGCGCGGGCCGGAATGAAGCCGGCCTGTGACAACCTTTGATGAGTGACAACCATGCTTCAGCTTGACGCCGAGTCCCTTTACGCCGAACTGCGCCAGGGGGTGCGCAGCCTGCTCAGACCGGACAGCGCCCTGGTGGGCATCTGGAGTGGTGGCGCCTGGTTGGCCGAGCGCTTGCAAAGCGACCTGGGGCTGCCTGGCGCGCACGGGGTCATCAGCAGCACACTGCACCGCGACGATTTTTCGGCCCGCGGCCTGGCCAGCGGTACCGACCCCACCCACCTGCCGTTTTCCATCGACGGGCGGCATGTGCTGCTGGTGGACGACGTGCTCTACACCGGCCGCACCATCCGCGCGGTGGTCAACGAGCTGTTTGACTTTGGTCGGCCCGCCAGTGTGACGCTGGCGGTGTTGGTGGACCGAGGTGGTCGCGAACTGCCCGTGGCTGCAGCCTTTGCAGCAGCCAAGATCGTCTTGCCCGCCCACCAGAAGCTGACCATGGCCAAAGCTGCGGACGGTGGGTTTTCGTTCACGGTGCGGGAGGTCAAATGCTGATGCGCCGCAACCCCCAGCTCAATAGCAACGGTGAGTTGATCCACCTGCTGTCCATCGAAGGCCTGCCGCAAGCGGTGCTGACGCAGATGCTGGACACCGCCGGCACCTTTCTCAGCGTCAATGACCGCGACGTCAAGAAGGTGCCGCTGCTGCGGGGAAAAAGCGTCTTCAACCTGTTCTTCGAGAACAGCACGCGCACGCGCACCACCTTCGAGATCGCGGCCAAGCGGCTGAGTGCCGATGTCATCAACCTCGACATCGCGCGCAGCAGCACGGCCAAGGGCGAGAGCCTGCTCGACACCATCGCCAACCTGTCGGCCATGCACGCCGACATGTTCATCGTGCGCCATGCCGAGAGCGGCGCGCCCTACCTCATCGCCCAGCATGTGGCACCGCATGTGCACGTCATCAACGCTGGCGACGGCCGCCACGCGCACCCGACGCAGGGCCTGCTCGACCTTTACACCATCCGCCACTACAAGCGCGATTTCTCGCAGCTCACGGTGGCGATCGTGGGCGACATCGTCAACTCGCGCGTTGCGCGCTCCGACATCCACGGCCTGACGACGCTGGGCGTGCCCGAGATCCGCGCCGTCGGCCCCAAGACCCTGGTGCCGGGCGACCTGGCCCAGATGGGCGTGCGCGTCTGCCACGACATGGCCGAAGGCATCCGCGGCGCCGACGTGATCATCATGCTGAGGCTGCAGAACGAGCGCATGAGCGGCGGCGTGCTGCCCAGCGCGGGCGAGTTCTTCAAGAAGTTCGGCCTCACGCCCGAGAAGCTGGCGCTGGCCAAGCCCGACGCCATCGTCATGCACCCGGGGCCCATCAACCGCGGCGTCGAGATCGACTCGGCGGTGGCCGACGGCAGCCAGAGCGTGATCCTGCCGCAGGTGACGTTTGGCATTGCGGTGCGCATGGCGGTGATGAGCACGATTGCGGGCAACGCCGCATGAAGATCCTCATCCGCAACGGGCGCGTCATCGACCCCGCCACTGGGCGTGACGAAGTCGCCGATGTCGCCATCGCCTCGGGCCGCATCGTTGGCATCGGGCGCGGCCTGGACGTCGTGGCCGAACGCGTCATCGACGCCACCGGGCTCGTCGTCGCACCCGGCCTCGTCGATCTCGCCGCCCGCCTGCGCGAACCCGGCCGCGAGCATGAAGGCCTGTTGGAGAGCGAACTCGCCGCGGCGGCAGCCGGCGGCGTGACGAGCCTGGTCTGCCTGCCCGACACCGACCCCGTGCTGGACGAGCCGGGCCTGGTGGAGATGCTCAAGTTTCGCGCCCGCAAGCTTTCGCGCTGCCGGCTCTTCCCGCTCGGTGCGTTGACGCGCAGCCTGGCCGGCGCCGCACTCACCGAGATGGCCGAGCTCACCGAGGCCGGCTGTGTCGGCTTTGCGCAGGCCGACGTGGCCATCACCGACACCCTGGTCTTGCAGCGCGCGCTGCAGTACGCGGCCACCTTCGGCTACACGGTGTGGCTGCGCCCGCAAGACGCCTGGCTGGGCAAGGGCGTGGCGGCGCAGGGCGCGGTGGCGACAAGGCTGGGCCTGGCCGGCGTGCCCGTGGTGGCCGAGACGGTGGCGCTGCACACGATCTTCGATCTGGTGCGTGCCACCGGCGCCCGCGTCCACCTGTGCCGCCTGTCCAGTGCGGCCGGCGTGGCCCTGCTGCGCGCGGCCAAGGCCGAGGGCCTGCCGGTGACGGGCGATGTCAGCATCAACTCGCTGCACCTCACCGATGTCGACATCGGCTACTTCAACCCCGACATGCGCCTCAACCCACCGCTGCGCCAGGGCGCCGACCGCAGCGCGCTGCGCGCCGCGCTGGCCGACGGCACGCTGGATGCGCTGGTGTCAGACCACGACC
>JAYTVT010000023.1:0-25191 GCA_043743835.1 Betaproteobacteria bacterium | reverse complement strand
GCCAGCGCGACATGCCGTTGGCGCTCCGCTTGAGCGAGGGGTTAGGCATCAGTGCGCCCGGCTGGCGAAGAGGCTGCATTTGCATGCAGGGGATTGTGCTTCTCGCTCCGCGCTACGGCAAGAGCAGTCGCGGTATTCCGCGTCTGCGGCGACTGCCATGTGTTTCGCATGGCGCCCTGCGCCTTGCAGCACAGACCACCACACTGGGTTCTTGAATTCGACTGCCTGCTTGCGCTCACGAGCGTTGGTCTCGGCTGAGATTCTCTTCGATTCAGTGGGGCGCTCGCCCTGCCGACTTGATGCGCGCTGCTACTTCACCTCGCCTCCCCTGTCGGAGTTTTCGTGTGTTCGGACTGTCCGACGCTTACACCAACCGGGACTGAAATCAGACTGATGGTTCCCGCGTGCGGTTCGAATTCCTCGTGCCATCGGTTGGCGCTGCGAGGGCTTCTGCGGCTTGGCCGCCTCGTGGCTGTTCAATTCACGCCGACAGGCGCACTTCCTGCTGGCCAAACCCAAGGCGGAGTTTCTGATGCCTAACGTTCGAGGTAAGCGGGAAGCCAAGGGTGTGCCGCTTGGCCCCGGCCACAGACAATGTACACCGTACCTGTGGCCGGGGCCAAGTGGCATGCCGTTGGCGCTCCGCTTGACCGAGGGGTTAGGCCGCACTCGGGGACTGCCGCAGCGCTGCCCGAGCTGAACTCTTGAGCTACTTGACTTGAGCTGGGTCATAGAAGAACTGCTCCTGAACTATGTGGTTCCCTTCCCAGCGCTGGTGGGCCAGTTCCTCAAACCTTACGGTCTTGCCCTTCTTGTCTTCAATTTCGAAGACCCAGCGAATGACGACGAAGTCCCCTGAAACGAAGAGTGGCCGGACACATGTTGCCCGCAGGTTCGAGATTGAAGCAAGCGCGGCCTCTTCATGTTCGATCAGTGCCACCTTGCCAACCCTTGGCTTGGTCGTGTTCTCCTGCATCGAAGCGTGCTCGGCATAGAAGCACTCCATGGCTTCAACGGTCTTCCCGCTCTCCACGAGACTGACGAACGATTCAACGACTTCCAAGGACGGCATGAGTGACAGCGAAGTTCGTTTTGTGCGGCCTAACGTGATGTAGGCTGCACTTCAATGTGGCTGCCTGCAGGCGCATGTTGCCACATGGATTCGATGCTGGCACATACGCGGTTCCACAGGTAGCTACCTTGATTGAACGATGCGGCCAGTCAGGCGTAGGACTGTCGCTACGCGCTTTGGAATTCGCCAGTGGCCGACCTTGCTGTCCCAGACTGCACCGGCTGCCCGCACGACGGTCTTCAAGCCGTATTCCTTAGGGTTGACCCGGATATGAACCATCTTGGACTGGCGAGGTTGCATCTCTGCCTTGTCGACGAGCAGTTCGACGGTGGTGTACCTGAACCGGGCTTCAGCATCGGTGCGATGTCGGACGCATACGAGCGCCTCTCCGAACTGCTGCGCAAGCTTTATGGCGCCACGATTGGTCGTAGCGAGCTTCTTGGTTACGCGCAACTTGGAGGCAAGTGCCCCTGACGCGGGTTTCTTGGTAACTTGGTTCATGCTGCCGATTCTTGGGATCGAAGCACAGCGCGCAATCACCCAGCAGTAGTCACCCGAACGGGGGACACCCCGGGCGTCAGCCCAGTCCGATGACTCGGGCCCGCTGGCGGGCCCGCAAGAAGTGTTCGCGTGAGGCCTAACGTTCGAGCTAAGAGGGCACCAACGGCAGGCCGCCAGGCCCGGGCCGGTGAAAATGCACCATGTGCCACCGGCCCGGGCCTGGTGGCCTGCCGTTGGTGCTCCGCTTGAGCGAGGGGTTAGGCATCGCTCTCTGGGAGTGCATATGTGACCCTACTTTCGGTGACTATGACCAAGCCCAGCTTCTGAAGCTCCGCTACTAGCTCGGCGAGTTCTTCTTCCGGCAGTTGCTTTTGAAACAAAGACGAGATCGTACTGGACAGAGTCTTGACCGTTCTCGGTTTCGATGCTCCCCGTTGCTTCAGATTGGCTACCGCGACTGCCACTTTCTCCGGAAGGCTTTTTGAGTTCGCCGCCTTGAGCAAAGGTATGTCTTCTATTGCCTTGGAACGTACGACTGAGACCTTCTTCTCCTTGAGATGTTGAATCAGTGGATCAAAGCCGGTGTCTTTGGAGATGATGTGGAAGTAGGCGGCAGTGTCACCGGCCGAGAGATGCCCTATGTAGAACGCAATATGAAAGTCCAGAGCGTTTGATCCGTTTCCTGCGATCTTTACGTACTGCGCCCTCTCGCCTAGTTCTTGCATTGCCGCTGCGACTTCATACCTAATCTTGGTTTGGGTCGCGCCCACAAATAGAAGTACGTTGAAGTGCTCCGCGTCTAGCCCGGACAAAGACTCCGGCTGGACGTTTTCGTAGTCGATCAGGACGTAGTTTGTGCGCACAGCGGTCGAGTTGGGGGTTTTTGCGATGCCTAACGTGATATCAGCAGCATAGACCTGTCCACTCGACAGTTCGCCACCGACAAGCCCGACTGCATTCAGACATCTCCACATCTGGCCAGGTCGATTTCATGAAGCAGGCCCCAAGACGATGCGTTCCGCCAATCCCAGGCTCTTGGCCTGGCCCAGGCTGATCATCCAAAGCCTGGCGACGGGGTCCCAGGTGCCGCCGGCGGCGCGCACGGTTCGGCCCAGTTCCTTTTCGCCCCACGCCACCCGCACGCCCACGCGCACGCTGTTCACGGTGGGGCCTTCGTCCACCACCAGTTCCACCGTGGTCAGTCGGCGCTGGCGCTGTGGGTCAACCCTGTAGCGCACGCAAACCAGTTGTTCGCCGTAGGTGGCCGCCCAGCGGCGCGCGCCTGGGGCTTGCGGGTCCAGCTTCTTGATCACCCGGGTGGCCGGGTTCCCAGCATGGGTGGGGCAGTTGCTCTGTTGAACAGGTTTATTCATGGCGCCTCCGCTTCGCGCTGGCCTGAATTGATGTGCATTGCCCTACCTTGCCCTGCCTCACCCAGATGCCAGCGAGTTGTTTTCTCCAAACAAGGCTAGCGCAGACGTTTGGTGGCGTCCATCAGGACTTGCAGCCGTCAAACCCAACTTGTCGTCGTTGGCCACCGCCGCTCAGCATGCGCCCGCCATCGCAGCCCTCAAAATCGGTCGGACCGAAATGGCGTCAAGTCCACCGCCGGTGCTTTTTCCGCCGCCAGTTGCGCCACCAGTTCAGCCGTAGCCGCAGACTGCGTCAGCCCCAGATGCCCATGGCCAAAGGCGTACAGCACGCGCGGGTCGGCGGGTGCGGGGCCGATGACCGGCAGGCTGTCTGGCAGTGAAGGCCGAAAGCCCATCCACGGCGTGCCGCCTTCGGTGTTCAGCGCGGGCAAAAAGCGCTTGGCCTTGTTCAGCAGCGCTTGTGAGCGGCGGTAGTTGGGTGGCGCTTGCAGGCCGCCCAGTTCCACCGCGCCGCCCACGCGCACGCCGCCGGCAATGGGCGTCACCACAAAGCCGTGGCCGCCAAAGGTGAGTTGGCGGCGCAGGTCAAACGCGCCGGGGGGCAAGGTGGTGTTGTAGCCACGCTCGGTTTCCAGCGGTATGCGGTCGCCCAACGTCTGCGCCAGCCGGTGTGACCAGGCGCCCGCGGCCACCACCACGTGCTGGGCTTGCAGCGTGGTGCCGCCTTGCAGTTGCAAGGTTATGCCTTGTGGCGTGGCGGCCAGTGTTTGCACCTGGGCCTGGCGAAACAGGCCGCCGGCTTGCACAAAGGCCGCGACCACCTGTTCACACAGGCGCTGCGGGTCGTTGATGCGCTGCCAACCCGGCACCCACGTGGCAGCCACGATGGCGGCCGACAAACCCGGTTGCCAGGGCGCTATGGCCTGTGGGCTGCGCAGGTGTTGATAGTGAATGCCGTGCTGGGCGCGCACGTCCCAGCCGGGTTGCGATGCTTCCAGCTCGGCCAGGCTTTCATACAGGTGCAGGTTGCCGTCGGTGTGCAGCTGGTCTGCTGCGCCCACGTCTTGCACCAGGCGCGGCATGGCCTGGGCGGCCAGGGTCATCAGCGCCACCTGGGCTTGGGTGCTGGCCAGCACACGTTGGGGCTGGCTGGCGCGCCAAAAGCGCCACAGCCACGGGGTGATCTGCGGCAGGTAGCGCGGCGGTATGGACAGTGGGCCCAGCGGGTCCAGCAGCCAGCGCGGTGCCTGGCGAATGATGCCGGGTGAAGCCAAGGGCAAGATGTCTGAATAGGCGCAGGCCCCGGCGTTGCCTCGGCTGGCTTCGGCGGCGGCGCCTTGGCGGTCCAGCAGCAGCACGGCGTGGCCTTGTTGGCGCAGGCGCAGCGCAATGCTGGTGCCGATGATGCCGGCGCCCACCACCACCCAGGTGGCTTGTGCTTCGTGCGCCTGCAGCGGCGGTGGTGCGGGCATGCTGTTGGTCAAGCCAGGCCCCAGGCGAAGGGGTCTTCGGGGTCAAACACCACGGTGGCGTCCAGCGTGACATGGGCGCGGCCGTGGATGAAGGGCAGGATGCCCGGCTGGCCTGCTGGTGCGGCCGCATAGTGGCCGGTGAAGACGCTGCCGATCACGCTTTCTTGGTGCCACAACTCGCCCGGCGCCAAGGTGCCGTCGGCCGCCAGGCAGGCCAGTTTGGCGCTGGTGCCGGTGCCGCAGGGTGACCGGTCATAAGCGCCGCCGGGGCACATCACAAAGCTGCGGCCGCTGAGCAGCGGGTTGCGGCCGGCCTGGGTGGGCGGCGTGGCGGCGGCGCCAAGCAGTTCGATGTGGTCGATCTCTGCGCCGCCTGCCCCCGTGATGCCTTGGGCCTGCAGGGCCTGGCGCAGGGTTTCAGAAAAGGCGCTCAGCGCGGCCAAGTTGCTGCTGTTCAATGCCAGGCCGTGGTCGTGGCACAGAAAAAACCAGTTGCCGCCCCAGGCCACGTCGCCATGCACCGCCTGGCCGCCGCCCAAGGGCACGGCCACGTGGTGGGCGTGGCGGTAGGCCGGCACGTTGGCCACGGTAACGCTGCGGTCGGCGTGCAGCGTGGCTTGCACTAGGCCCACCGGGGTTTCAATGCGGTGGGTGCCAACTTGGAGCTGGCCCAGGTGGGCCAGCGTGGCCACCAAGCCAATGGTGCCGTGGCCGCACATGCCCAGCAGGCCCACGTTGTTGAAGAAGATCACGCCGCAGGCGTTGGCCGGGTCTTCAGGCGCGCACAGCAGCGCGCCCACCAGCACGTCGTTGCCGCGTGGCTCGTTCACCAGGGCTTTGCGCCAGTGGTCGTGCTCGGTGCGAAAGCGTTGCGCGCGCTGGGCCATGCTGCCGCTGCCCAGTGGGGGACCGCCGCTGACCACCAGGCGCGTGGGTTCGCCGGCGGTGTGGGAATCGATGATGCGGGTGGGCACGGCGTGGTGCTGGGTGTGCAGGGTTGGGCTCATGAAGTGCGTTTGCGAGCTTTGGGTTGTGGGGCTGATGGGGCTGATGGGGCTTGGTTGGCTGCGGCCTGGGCGCGCGCGTTGCGCTTGAGCAGCAGCAACAGGTCTGCCCTGACCTTTTCAATGTGGGCCACCAGGTAGTCGCAGGCCTGCGCCACCTTGCCTTCCTGGCACAGGCGCAGCAGCTTGCGGTGTTCGCTTTCAGCCCGGCTCAGGGCCGGTGCGCGGTTCATTTGCAGGCGGGTGAAGCGGTCGCTGGTTTGCAGCAACGCTGTGACGATGGACAGCGTGCGCGGCTGCCCGGCGTGGCGGTACAGCGCCAGGTGGTAGCGGGCGTTGAGCTGGCCCCATTGCGCCACGTCTTGCGCGTTGATGGCGCTGGTGAACTGGGCGTCCAGCTGCGCCACCTCGGCCATGTCGGCCGCCGTCAGGTGCGGGGCTGACTGGGCCAGCAGGCGCGGTTCCAGCAGCACGCGCAGGTCAAACACGTCGTTGATTTCTTCCAGCGAAAAGCTGGACACGATGGCGCCCTTGTGCGGCTCAATCAGCACCAGGCCTTCGGCTTCCAGCTGAAACAGCGCCTCGCGCACGGGGATGCGGCTGACCTGAAAGGTGACGGCCAGCGCGTCTTGGCGCAACTGCTCGCCGGCTGCATAGGTGCCGTCCAGGATGTCGCGGCGCAGCTGCTCCACGATGGCGGCTGACAGGGTGCGGTGGCCTAGGCGGGTTTTCATGACGCTGGGGGCTGATGGTAGCGAGGGTAGCGGGTTTTGGGCTTGACCTGTCGATTGTATAAAATGTACGATATCCATCTGATGCTGGAAACACCAGCCCCCCGAACCCCGGAGTCGACCATGAGTGCAAAAGTCAACTGGCAAGGTGTCTTCCCTGCCGTCACCACCCAATTCCGCGCCGATTTTTCGCTGGACATTGACGCCACCGCCAAGGTCATTGATGGCCTGGTGCGCGACGGCGTTTCGGGCCTGGTGGTGTGTGGCACCGTGGGTGAAAACACCTCGCTGTCGCGCGCTGAAAAACTGCAGGTGATCGAGGCCGCCAAGAGCGTGGCCGCCGGGCGCGTGCCGGTGATCTGCGGGGTGGCCGAGTTCACCACGCCGTTTGCGATCGAGACCGCCAAAGAAGCCGCGCGCATTGGCGTGGACGGCATCATGCTGATGCCCGCGCTGGTGTACTCGGCCAAGCCGCATGAATCGGCGGCGCACTTTCGCGCGGTGTCCAAGGCCACCGACGTGCCGGTGATGGTCTACAACAACCCGCCCATCTACAAAAACGACATCACGCCCGACATCCTGGAACAGCTGGCCGACTGCGAGACCATCGTCTGCTTCAAAGACAGCTCGGGCGACACGCGCCGTTTCATCGACACCCGCAACCGCGTGGGTGACCGCTTTGTGCTGTTTGCAGGGCTGGACGACGTGGTGGTGGAAAGCATTGCGGTGGGCGCGGTGGGTTGGGTGTCGGGCATGTCCAACGCCTTCCCGCGTGAAGGCGAAACACTGTTTCGCCTGGCCCGCGACGGGCGCTTTGCCGAACTGATGCCGCTGTACGAGTGGTTCATGCCGCTGCTGCACCTGGACGCGCGGCCTGACCTGGTGCAATGCATCAAGCTGTGTGAACACATCGTGGGCCGCGGTACCTGGCGCACCCGGCCGCCGCGGCTGGAATTGCCTGCTGCCGACAAGCAGCATGTGGAACAGGTGATGGCGCACGCCCTGAAGCACCGCCCTGCTCTGCCCCATGTGGGTTTGCCCGCCTGATCTGCGCTGAACGGAGGCAAATCGCAACATGGCCGCATCTGAAGCCGCGCTGACCGAATGGCTGGCCTTTGCCCAGCAACTGGCCGACGCTGCGCATGCCATGTTGGCACCCGCCGCGGCCTTGCGGCCGGAAGTGCAGGTCAAGGCCGACCGCAGCTTTGTCACCGCGCTGGACGCGCAGATCGAACGGCGCCTGCGCGAGCTGATTGCCCAGCGCTACCCCAGCCACGGCGTGCTGGGCGAAGAGCATGGTGCCAGCGGTACCAACAGCGACGTGGTCTGGGTGTTGGACCCCATCGACGGCACAGCGCCTTTCATCGCCGGTGTGCCGGTGTTTGGCACGCTGATTTCATTGGCGGTGGAAGGCCAGCCCCTCATTGGCGTGATGCACCTGCCGGTAACGCAACAACGTTGGGTAGGCGTGGCTGGCCACACCACCACGCTGAACGGCAGCCCCGTTCGCACCCGGTCTTGTGCAGCGCTGGGCCAAGCCATCCTGACCAGCAGCAACCCCGACTTCTTCAGCGCCGCCGAGCGCCCCGCACTGGACGCCCTGCGCGGCCAGACCGCTTGGCGCATCTACGGCGGCTGCTGCATGAGCTATGGCCTGTTGGCAGCGGGCCGCACCGACGTGGCCATCGACACCAGCTTCAAGGTCTGGGACTACGCGCCCTTTGTGCCCATCGTGCAAGGCGCTGGTGGCCGCATCACCGACTGGGCCGGCCAGCCGCTGACACTGGCCAGCGGCGCACAGGTGCTGGCCGCAGGCGACGCCGCGCGCCATGACGATGCGCGTCGGCTGATCGACGCCGCGCTGTCGGCCCCTTAACCCTTGCCAGCTTGACACCACACATGGGCATCCGCATTGAATCCCTGGTCGTGGCCTATGACAGCCAGCCGGTCATCGACGGCCTGTCGCTGAGCATCGAGCCCGGCTCTTTCTTCACGCTGCTGGGCCCCAGCGGCTGCGGCAAGACCACGCTGCTGCGCACCATCGCCGGCTTTGTGCGGGCGTCGTCCGGGCGCGTGCTGTTTGGCGACCGCGACGTGACCCACCTGCCCGCCCACCAGCGCAACATCGGCATGGTGTTTCAGGACTACGCGCTGTTTCCCGACAAGACGGTGTTTGACAACGTGGCTTACGGCCTGCGCGCGCGTGGGCAAGACGCAAGCACCATCACCCGCAAGGTGGGCGCCGCGCTGGAACGCGTGGGCCTGGAAGCCCTGGGCCACCGGCACCCTGCTGCGCTGTCGGGTGGGCAACGGCAACGGGTGGCGCTGGCGCGCGCCTTGGTGATTGAGCCGCAGGTGCTGCTGATGGACGAGCCGCTGTCCAACCTGGACGCCAAATTGCGCCTGCAGGTGCGCCAGACCATTGCCGACCTGCAGGCGCAGGCTGGCATCACCACCGTTTTTGTCACGCACGACCAGGACGAAGCCTTGGCGCTGTCACACCGCATCGGTGTGATGAAGGCCGGGCGGCTGGAACAGGTGGGCACGCCAGCGCAGATTTATCGCGAGCCGGTCAGTGCTTATGTGGCTGACTTTGTGGGTGCCGCCAACCTGGTGGCGGTGAACTTGGACCAACGCTGCGAAGCCGGTGCCACGGTGCAGCTGCCCTTGTGTGGCGGCATGGTGCGCGCCCGCGCCATGCAGGCCTTGGGCGCGGGGCCGGCAACGCTGGTGGCGCGCCCGGAAGACATCGTTCTGGGCACAGCCGACAGCGCCAGCCTGCAAGGCCGGGTCAGCAGCCGCCAATACCTGGGTGAAAAAACCAGCTACCGCATCGCCCTGGCCGAGCAACTGAGCTTGGCCGTCGACTGCCACGGCCAAGGGCACGACGCACACGCGGTGGGGGCCGCGGTGGGCCTGGCGCTGGACCCTGCACGCACCCTGGTGCTGCCCAGCTGAGCGCGCCATGAAGACACAAGGCGCGCGGCTCACGGTCTGGTTCTGGCTGACGCTGGCCGCGCTGGCAGTGCTGACGCTGTTTTTGCTGCTGCCGCTGTTCAACGTGTTGATGGGCAGCTTGGGTGGCCCATCCGGCGGCCCATCCGGCTGGGCGCGCGTGGCCAGCGAGCGCAAGTACATCGACGCAGTGTTCAACTCGATCACGCTGGCCGTGGTGGTCACGCTGGGCGCGAGCCTGGTGGGTGTGCCCATGGCCTACTTGGCGGCGCGCTTTGACTTCCCCGGCAAGGGCATCGTGGCCATCCTGCCGCTGCTCACGCTGGTGGTGCCCGAGGTCATTGCCGCCCAGACCTGGCTGATGATGGTGGGCAACAACGGGCTGATCAGCCGCGCGCTGGCCGACTGGGGCATCGTGCTGCCCAGCTTTTACGGCTGGTTCGGTCTGGTCACGGTGATGACGTTCACCTACTACACCTACCTGTACATCGGCACGCTGGCGGCCATTCGCGGTTTTGATGTGCAGTTGGAAGAAGCCGCGCAAAGCCTGGGCGCGTCACCGGCCATGTCGCGCTGGAAGGTGATGGTGCCGGTGGTGCTGCCATCGGTGCTGGCCAGTGCGCTGCTGGTCTTCACGCTGGTGATTGGCAACTTTGCGGTGGCCACCATCCTGGGCGGCAAGTTGCCTTTGCTGTCGGTGCTGACCTACCAGGCCACGGTGTCGGAGGTGGGCTCAGACCCCACCTTGCAAAGCACGCTGGCCACGCTGTCGGTGGGCATCGTGATGGTGGCGCTGTTTGCGCAGCGCTGGCTGGTGTCACGCGGGCGCTACCAGGTCACGCAAGGGCGTGGGGCGCGGGCACAGCGCTTGTCGGGCACGTCGGGCCTGCTGCTGGGCGGAATGACCGCGCTGGTGGTGGTGTTGTCGCTGCTGCCGGTGGTGACCATCGTCATCGGCGCCTTCACGCAAGCGCGTGGGCCGGTGATGCGCTGGGGCCAGTGGACCACAGCCAACCTGGAACGGGTTTTCACCCGCGCGCCCGAGCCGCTGTTCAACACCCTGACCTACGCCGCCATCGCCACCCTCATCGGCATCAGCTTCAGCGTGCTGATCAGCTACCTGGTGGTGAAAAAGCGCAACCGCCTGACTCCCGTGCTGGACTACCTGACCGCGCTGCCGCTGGCCCTCTCAGGCACCGTCATTGGCATCGGCCTGGTGATGACCTTCAACACCGGCTGGCTGCCCTTGACCGGCACCGCCAGCATCATCGTGCTGGCCTATGTGGTGCGGCGCCTGCCCTTTGGCACGCGCAACGCGTCGAGCACGCTCTACAACATCCCCGACTCGATCGAAGAAGCGTCCATCAGCTTGGGCGTGGCGCCGGTGGGCACCTTCTTCAAGGTGGTGCTGCCGCTGATGGTGCCGGCGGTGGTGGCCGCCGCGGTACTGACCTGGACCACCACGGTGGCCGAACTCAGCGCGTCCATCATCGTCTACTCGGGCGGCCGCGAGACCATGCCGATCCAGATCTTCCGCCTGATCGACAGCGGGCTGATGGCCCAGGCTTCGGCCTACGGCTTGTTGTTGATGGCCGTTATCCTGGTGCCCATCGCGCTGGCCACCAGGGTCTTTCGCATTGACCTGTTTGCTTCGCGCAGCTGAAATCCTCCCAACAACCCATACCCGGAGAAAACCCATGCAGGCTTCATTCAATCGCCGTCAGATTCTTGCGACCTTGGGCGCCACAGCGGCCCTGCCGGCCTGGGCCCAGGCTGGCGGCTCGGTGGTGGTCTACACGTCCAACAACGCGCAGGCGTTTGAAGCGGTGACCGAGGTGGCTCGCAAGCGTTTGCCGGGCGTCAAGCTGTCGGCCATCACGGGCGGTTCTGGCCAGTTGCTGCGCCGTTTGGAAGCCGAAGCCGCCAAGCCCCAGGGCGACGTGTTCTGGAGCTCGTCGGCCAACACACTGGGCGCTTTCAAGGCCCTGTACGAGCCTTACCGCTCGCCTGAACTGGCCGCCATTCCAAGAGCGCTGCACCACCCCGACGGCTTGTGGTCGGCCACCAACATCCACGTGGCGTTGGCCATGGTCAACCGCAACCAGCTGGGCGGCTTGGCGCTGCCCAAGACCTGGGCCGACCTGCTGGACCCGCGCCTGAAGGGCAAGATCATCATTGCCGACCCAGCCAACAGCAGCACCGCGCTGACCATTCTGTGGGGCGTTGAAAAAATGCTGGGTGCCGACGGCTTGAAGCGCCTGGCCAACAACGTGAAGGTCACCAGCGCCGCGGCCACCGTCTTGCGCGGTGTGGGCCAAGGCGAATACGCGGTGGGCCTGACCTTCGAGTCCAATGCCTACCCTTATGTGGCGGGTGGGCAGAAAGAGATCTCACTGGTCTACCCCAGCGACGGCACCTTCACCACCGCTGAATTCCTGGCGCTGATCAAAGGCGCACCGGCAGGCCCATTGGCGCAAAAGGTCTGCGACCACCTGCTGTCCAAAGACGTGCAGACCGAACTGCTCTTGGCCGCCTACCGCCGCCCTTCACGCAGCGACATCGACGTTTCCAAACTGGTGGAACTGCCGGCACATTCCAGCATCAAGGTCTTCCCCATCGACGAAGAAGAAGCCGCCGCCAAACGCGCCGACTTCATCAAGCGCTGGCAGGCCCTGGCCGTGGCTGCGGCCAATTGAACGCCGCCGTCTACCAGCAGCGCCGGCAAGACCTGGCGCAGCGGGTGGGGCATGGCCTGGTGCTCTTGGCTGGCCATGGGCAAAGCCCTAGGAACTACCGCGACAACACTTATCCGTTTCGGCAGGACTCCACGCTGCTGTATTTCTGCGGCTTGGGCGTGCCGGATGCGGCGCTGCTGCTGGACTGCGACAGTGGCCAGACCACGCTGCTGCTGCAGCAAAGCCACCCCGACGACATCGTCTGGACCGGGCCCACACCCACGCCGCAGTCGTTGGCCAGCAGTGCCGCCATCGAGCACACCGCGTGGCTGTCGGCATGGCCCGACCTGCTGCAAAGCGCGCAGAACCAAGGCCGCTCGGTGCATCAGTTGCCCACGGCGCGTGGCGGCGGCACACACGCCGTCAGCCCCACGCTGTTGCGGGCGGTGATCGACATGCGCGCGGTCAAGTCTGACCTGGAGGTGGCCCAGATCGAAGAGGCCTTGCACACCACACGCGACATGCACCTGCTGGCCATGCGCCAGGCGCGCACCGGCGTGGTGGAACAAGCTGTTGTGGGCGCGATGGAAGGCCTGGTCAGTGCACGTGGCTTGCGCATGGCCTACGCGCCCATCTTCAGCAGCCGCGGCGAGATTCTTCACAACCACGACCACAGCCGCACGCTGAAAGACGGCGACATCGTGGTCAACGACTCGGGCGCGGAGTCGCCGCTGGGCTATGCGTCGGACATCACCCGCACCATCCCGGCCAGCGGGCGCTTCACGCCTTTGCAGAAAGACATCTACAACCTGGTGCTGGACGCGCAGACCCAGGCCATCAACTTGCTCAAGCCCGGTGTACCTTACCGCCAAGCCCACGAACGCGCCTGCACCGTGCTGGTCGAAGGCATGATCGCCATGGGCTTCATGCGCGGCAGTGCCGCTGAAGCGGTGGAGCGCGGCGCGCACGCCATCGTCTTCCCCTGCGGCACCGGCCACATGATGGGGCTGGACGTGCACGACATGGAAGGCCTGGGCGAAGAACACGTCGGCTACGCCCCAGGCTTCAACCGCAGCCCCTTGCACGGCCACCGCTACCTGCGCATGGCCAGGCCGGTCCAAGCCGGCTTTGTGCTGACGGTGGAGCCCGGCATCTACTTCAACCCTTGGCAGGCGCAGCAGTGGCAGGCACAGGGGCTGCACGCCGAGTTCATCAACTTCGACGCCATGGCGCGCCACATGGACTTTGGCGGCGTGCGCATTGAAGACGACGTGCTCGTCACCGACAGCGGCGCCCGCGTGCTGGGCCCGCACATTGCGCGCACCGCGCAAGAAGTTGAAGCCGCCTGCGACGGCGCGGTTTAGACCCATGACTGGCCGGGCTGCGGGCGTGCTGGTGGGCGCCTTGCTGTTGCTGACCGCCTGCAACAACAACCCTTGGCCCAGCGGCGCTGCAGCGCAAAACACGCTGTACATCTCGTTTGCGCAAAGCTCACCTCGGCACCTGGACCCCACGTCTTCTTTTGGCGTCAACGAAACGCCCTACACCTACTCCATCCACGAGCCGCTTTACCAGTACCACTACCTCAAGCGCCCTTATCAGCTGATACCGCGCGCCGCCAGCCAGGTGGCGCTGCCGCAGTACCTGGACAGCCAAGGCCAGCCGCTGCCGGCCGACGCGCCGCCCGAGCGAATCGCGCAAAGCGTTTACGACATTCCCATCCGGAGCGGCATGCGCTGGGCGCCGCACCCGGCCTTTGCCACCGACGAACAAGGGCGCTACCGTTTTCACCAGCTGACACCTGAGCAGGTGCGCGGCAAGTTCACGCCCTGGGACTTTGGTGCCACTGGCACGCGCGAGATCATCGCCGAAGACTTCGTTTACGCCTTCAAGCGGCATGCCTCGCCGCGTTTGGAAACCCCCGCGCAGTCGCTGTTCATCGACGCCATCGTGGGCTTGAAAGACCACGTGAAGCTGCTGCGCGAGCAAGACGAGCAGCTGACCCAAGGCCGCAGCGCCAGCAGCCTGGACAAACCGTTTCTGGACCTGCGCCGCTGGCCCTTGGCGGGCGCGCAAGCGCTGGGCCGCTACACCCTGCGGCTGCGCATCAACGGCAAGGCACCGCAGTGGAACTACTGGCTGGCGCTGACCTTTGCCGCGCCCGTGCCCTGGGAAGCCGATGCCTTCTATGCGCAAAACGGCATGCGCGCCAACGGCCTGAGCAGCACCCGCTGGCCCATTGGCAGTGGCCCTTACTACCTGGCCGAGTTTGAAACCGACCGCCGCCACGTGATGCGCCGCAACCCCAACTATCGGGGCGAGACCTACCCCTGCGAAGGCTTTGAAGGTGACGAACAGGCCGGCCTGCTGCAAGACTGCGGCAAGCCCCTGCCCTTCATCGACAACGTGGTGGCGGTGATGGTGAAAGAGCGTGTGCCGCGCAAACAGCTTTTTGTGCAAGGCCACCTGGACATGCCCGAGGTGGAACGCAACGACTGGGGCGTGGACTTCCGCGCTGACATGGATCGATCCGAAGAGGTTCGCCAACGATTGACATCACGGGGCATGCGCTTTCCGCAGGTGGTGGACGGCCAAAGCTGGTACCTGGGCTTCAACTGGCTGGACCCGGTGGTGGGCCAGGGCCAGACGCCTGAGCAGCAAAACCGCAACCGGCTGCTGCGCCAGGCGCTGTCCATCGCCATCGACTGGGAAGAAGGCTATGGCCGCATCTTCGACCACGTGGGCGGCGTGCCGGCGCACGGCCCGGTGCCACCGGGTAACTTTGGTTCGCGTGAAGGGCAAGGCTTGTGGCACAACCCTGTGACGCACCATGTCGTCAACGGCCAGGTGCAACGCCGCCCGCTGGAGCAGGCCCGCGTGCTTATGGTTCAGGCCGGCTACCCTGAAGGCCGCAGCGCCAGCACGGGCCAGCCGCTGGTGTTGAACTACGACTACGGCGCAGCCGCCACACCCGAGAAAAAAGCCGAGTTCGATTGGATGGTGCGCCAATTTGCCAAGTTAGGTGTGCAACTGGAAGTGCGCAACACCGACTACAACCAGTTCCGCGACAAGATGCGCCGCGGCGCGCAGCAGGTCTACTGGTGGGGCTGGACACCCGATTACCCGGACGCCGAAAACTACCTCTTCCTGTTAAGCGGCCCGCAGAGCATGGCACGCTTTGACGGCAACAACGCGGTCAACTACCAAAACGATGAGTACGACCGCCTTTACGCCGAGTTGCGCACGCTGGACGACGGCCCCCGCAAGCAACAGCTGATCGACCGCATGGTGGCCATCCTACAGCGCGACGCACCCTGGGCCATGGGTTACTTTCCGTACTCGTCGCTGGCCTTTCAGCCCTGGGTGCACAACGGCAAACCCAGCAGCGTGATTCCCGACCGCATCAAGTACCTGCGGCTGGACACCACGCTGCGCAGCCAGCGTGTGGCGCAGTGGAACCAGGCCGTGTGGTGGCCGCTGGGTGTGGCAGGCGTGGCGTTGCTGGTGCTGCTGGCCTTGGCCCGCCGTGCCTGGCGCCGGCGCGAAATGGCCACGGCCCGGCCTGCGGGCCTTGTTCTGTCATCTAAAACACCTTCAAACCCATCGTCGGAGTGAGCCTTGCTCGAACCATCCACCGCCCCCAATGCCAACACCGCCGCCTTCGACCAGTTGGTGCATGAGGAATGGACCTGGCGCCTGGCCCAGTTTCCGCGCCTGGCCACCCAGGCTGGTGTGCACGAGCACGACCACCGTCTGGAGCGCGCAGACGCCGCCAGCCGCGACGCCCGCCAAGCGCGCTGGCGCGACACCCGCGCCGCGCTGCAGCGCATCGACGCCACCCAACTGCCCGCCAACCGCCGCGTGGACCTGGCGGTGTACGCCAACCAGATCGACACCCTGCTGGGCGAGTTGGACTTTGGCGGCGCGCTGATGCCGATGGACGGCGATTCGGCCTTCTTCAGCTACCTGCCCGACCTGTGGCGCGAGCAGCCGCTGCAAAACAGCGAACAGCTGCAAAGCCACCTGGGCCGGCTGGCGGCGATTGGCACCTACTTTGACGACCACATCCAGCTGCTGACCCAGGCCTTGCAGCAAGGGATGGTGCTGCCCAGCGTGGTGATGCAGGGCCGCGACGCACCGCTGCAGCACATGCAGTCCTTGGGCCAGGCCGAGAACACGCCCTACTTCGCGCCCTTCAAACAGCGCCCCAGCGGTGTGTCGCAAGCCGAATTTGAGCGGCTGGCGCAAGCCGCCCGCCAGGTCATCAACGGCCAGGTGCTGCCCGCTTACCGGCGCCTGGCCAGTTTCATGCGCGAGCGCTACCTGCCGCACACCCGCAGCACCACCGCCGCGCGCGACCTGCCCGGCGGTGAAGCCTTTTATGCCGAGCGCGTGCGCGCCTTCACCACCCTGCCCTTGACTGCCGCCCAAGTGCACGAGCAAGGCCGCTCCGAGGTGGCGCGCATCTTGGAAGACATGCACCGGCTGATGAAGGCCTGCGGCTGGAGCGGGCCCCTGGCCGGCTTTTTGGCCCAGCTGCGCAGCAGCCCCGAGCACTACCCCACCAGCGCCGAAGAACTGCTGGGCCGCGCATCATGGATCGCCAAGCGCGTGGACACCGTGTTGCCCCGCTTCTTTGGCAAGCTGCCGCGCCAACCCTTTGGTGTGGCACCGGTGCCCGACGACATCGCGCCCTTCTACACCAGCGGCCGCTACGTGCCGGCGGCGGCGGACGGCGACCAGGCCGCGCTGTACTGGGTCAACACCTGCAAGCTCGAATCGCGCGCCTGGTATGCGCTGCCGGCGCTGACGCTGCACGAAGCCGTGCCCGGCCACCACCTGCAAATGTCGCTGGCCGCAGAGAACACCGATCAGCCCGCGTTTCGCCGCCTGGAGGGTTTGTCAGCCCACAGCGAAGGCTGGGCGCTGTACGCCGAGTTTCTGGGCAGCGAGATGGGCATCTACCAAACCCCGTTGGAAGAGTTTGGCCGCGCCAGCTACGAGATGTGGCGCGCCTGCCGCCTGGTGGTGGACACGGGTTTGCACATGCTGGGCTGGAGCCGCGAGCAGGCGCAAGCCTACCTGCGCGAGCACACCGCGCTGAGTGAACACGAGGTGATCACCGAGGTCGACCGCTACATCGGCTGGCCCGGCCAAGCCTTGTCCTACAAGGTCGGCGAGATGGAGTTTCGGGCCTTGCGCCGCCAGGCCGAAGCCACACTGGGTGCCCGTTTTGACCTGCGCAACTTCCACGACCACCTGCTGGCCCAAGGCTGCGTGCCGCTGCCCAGCTTGCGCCGTGAAGTGGATGACTGGGTGGCACAACGCACAATGGCTTGATGCCTGACCTGAGCCCAGATCGTTTGTCTTCCGCTGCAAGCCGTTTTCCGCTGACCTGGGCCTACGCCTCATTGGCCGCCAGCACACTGCTGGTGGGCAGCTATGTGGGTTTGTCCAAGCTGCTGGTGGCAGTCATTCCGGTGCTGCTGCTGGCCTGGTTGCGCTTTGGCATTGCTGCGGTGGCCATGGCCCACTGGGTGCGTCGCGCGCCTGGCGAAGCAGCGTTATCACCGCGCGACCGCAAGCTTTTGTTCTGGGAAAGTTTTTTGGGCAACTTTCTGTTCAGCATCTGCATGCTGTATGGCGTGGCGCTGACGTCGGCCTTGGCAGCGGGCGTGACGATGGCCGCCATCCCAGCGGCCATCGCGCTGCTGGCTTGGGCCACCTTGGGAGAACAGATCAGGCCGCGGGTGGGCGTGGCCATTGTCTGCGCGGTGGCGGGCATCGCCATCTTGGCTTGGGCCCGGGCTGCACCGGGGGCCAGCCAGGGTGAGTCGCCTTGGGGCTACCTGTTGCTGCTGGGCGCCGTGGTCTGCGAGGCGTGTTATGTGGTGATCGGCAAGCAGCTCACCGGCAACGTGTCGCCACGCCGCATCAGCGCGCTCATCAACCTGTGGGGCTTGGCTTTGGTCACACCACTGGGCATCTGGCAGGCGCTGACGTTTGACTTCATGGCCGTGCGGCCCGCCACTTGGGGACTGCTGGTGTTTTATGCGGTGGCCGCCAGCATGGTCAGCGTATGGCTGTGGATGCAGGGGCTTAAACGCGTACCGTCTTCCGAGGCCGGGGTGTTCATGGTGCTGCTGCCGGTGGGCGCCGCACTGGTGGGCGTGGCGGTGCTGGGGGAAACTTTTGGTGGCGCACACCTGCTGGCGCTGGGCCTGGCCATGCTGGGCCTGCTGCTGGCGACTTCGCCTGACCGCACTGTTGCTTCCAACCTGTCGACTGAAAAGCCATGAGCAAAAAACTGGACCTCATCGTGTTTGGCGCCACCGGCTTCACCGGCCGGCTGGTGGCCGAGCACCTCAACCGCCAATACGGCGCTGACAGCACTGTGCGCTGGGCCATGGCCGGGCGCAGCTTGGCCAAGCTGGAAGAGGTTCGCGACCTGATCCAGGTGCCCAGCAGCGTGCCGCTGCTGACAGCTGACGCCACCGACCCCGCAGCGCTGCGCCAGTTGGTGGCCGGCACGCGCGCGGTGATCACCACCGTGGGCCCCTATCAACTGCACGGTGAACCGCTGCTGCAAGCCTGTGTGGACATCGGCTGCGACTACCTGGACCTGTGTGGCGAGCCCGCCTGGATGGCCCAGATGATCCAGCGCCACCACGCCAGCGCGCAGGCCAGTGGTGCGCGCATCATCTTCAGCAGCGGCTTTGACTCAGTGCCCTTTGACCTGGGCGTGCGCTTCTTGCAGCACCACGCGATAGAACGTGACGGGCAACCTTTGCGCCAGGTGCAGGGCCGCGTGTTGGTAATGAAGGGCGGCTTTTCGGGCGGCACCGCAGCCAGCCTGGTCGAGACCATGGCCGCGGTGGGCCGCGACCCCGAAGCCGCGCGCGCCATGGCCAACCCCTTTGCGCTGACACCGGGCTTCAATGGCCCGCCGCAACCCGATGTGCACAAAGCCCAGCTGGACGACTTCACTGGGGCTTGGAGTGCGCCCTTCGTGATGGCGCCCATCAACACCAAGAACGTGCACCGCAGCAATGCTTTGCTGGGCCACCTGTACGGCAAGGACTTTGTCTACGAAGAGCGCATGTCCTGCGGCGCCGGCCGCAGTGGTGAACTGCGCGCACGTGGCATGGTGCGCACCGAAACCATTCAAAACGCACTGCTGGGTTTTGGCCCCACGCGGGCGCTTCTCCAGCGCTTTGCCTTGCCTAAGCCCGGTACCGGCCCCGGGCCCAACGCCCGTGAGACAGGGCGCTATGAGGTCTTGTTCAGCGGCGTCGGCCGGGGCGGCCAGCGCCTGAGCGCCCGGGTCAAAGGTGACCGCGACCCCGGTTATGGGTCCACCTCCAAGATCATCAGCGAATGCGCGCTGGCGCTGGTGCAAGACATCTCACGCAAGACCACGCCAGGTGGCGTGTGGACGCCGGGCGCTGCGCTGGGCATGACCGTGGTGCCGCACTTGCAGGAACGGGCCGGCCTGAGTTTTACGCTGGAGACTTGATCCGCCTGAAGCGCGGCTGATGGCTTGCTTTTGGCTTGCTATTGGCTTGCTGTAGCTTGCCAACAATCCGCGCTTGGATCGTCAAGCCCCCTGACCCGCGCCGTTCTAAACCGCCGCTTCCACCATCTTGCCCACCAACGTCATCACCGCGTCGGTCTGTTCGCGCAGTTCGGATGGTCGCGGCGACGTGGCGGCGGTGGCAACCGCCAGTTGCAGATCCGGCGCCAACAGCGAAAACTGCCCGCCGTAACCCCAAGCCCAGGCCACACGCTGGCCTAACCAGCGGCCGGTGAACCACAGCAGGCCGTAGCCCACCTGCGTCATTGCAGCGGGCCGCCAGGTGGCGGGCCCCAGCGGCGTCAGGCTTTGGGCGACCCAGGCTTCGGGCAACAGCTGCTGGCCTTGCCAGCGGCCGCCATCCAACATCAGCGCCGCCAGCTTCAGCAGGTCGCGTGTGCGCAAGGCCAGGCCGCCCGGTGCCAGCGGGTTGCCGTCGCGGTCACGTTGCCAATCATGGCGCTCGATGCCCAGCGGGCGCAGCAGTTGCCGCTGGCCCAAGGTTGAGAGGTCTGCACCCTGTGCGCGCGCCAGGATGGGGGCAATCAGCGCCACCATCGCGTCGTTGTAGGACCAACCGGGTTCGCCCACTGGCACCGCAGGACGGCTGAGTGCGAAGCGCACAAGGGGTTGAGCGGTGACCAGTTGCCGATAGAGCATCGGGTCAAACGCCAGGCCGGTGCGGCCAGCCAGAATCTGACGCAGCGTGACCTGGGCTGCGGGTGAATCGGGCACGTCGGCCACCGCTTCCGGCAGCAGCGTGGCCACGGTGTCGTCCAGGCTCTTCAGGCTGCCGTCACGCAACGCCAAGCCCACCAGCATCGAACAGACGCTCTTGGTGACCGAGTTGACAGGCTGCAGGCCCTGCGCATACGCACCGGCGTAGTAGCGCTCGGCCACCAACACCCCGCGCCGGGCCACCAGCAATGCACGCAGGCCGGGCACCGCGTTGCCGGCGTTCAAGGCGTCGACCACGGCGCTGGTACGCAGGCCTTGCGATTCGGGCTCAGCGGTTTCCCAGTCAGCCGCGGTGCTGGCCAGCGCTGGCCCGGCGCACAGGGTTGCGCCCAGCTGCACCAGTGTGCGTCGCTTGATCACGGGCTGTCTGTTGGAAATGTGCGGCCGGGCCAAGCTGCGAGCGCAGCCCTACTTCTTCTTGGGCCGCCCTGCCGGTGTCAAGGCTGCCAGATTGGCCGGCAGCCCCGGTGGGTTGGGTACGTGCGCCTTCTTCGGCTTCTTGGCTTCCTTGCCGTTTTTGCCTTTGCTCATCTGCCGTGCTCCTGGTTGTGGTGGGGCGCATCATGCACCCTCAGCGCAAAGCCCTTTTCAAACGCGCGCCGCGCGGCCGTAGCTTCGAAATTTTTCCAGCACGGTGGCCATGTCAAGCGCGCTCAGCAGCACCGGTTCACCCACTGCCAAGGCCTGCAGGTAGATCTGGCACAGCGACTCCACTTCCTGCAGCACTTTCATGGCGTGCGCCACAGTGGTGCCCGCCGCCACCAGCCCGTGGTTGGCCAGCAGGCAGGCCAAGCGGTCTTGCAAAGCAGCGCCCACGGCCTGCGACAGCGCTTCGGTGCCAAAGGTGAAGTACGGCACCAAGGGCACCGAGTCACCACCGGCCACCGCCACCATGTAGTGAAAGGCGGGCAAGGGTTTGCGCAAACAGGCCAAGGCGGTGGCGTGCGTGGAGTGGCTGTGTACCACCGCGTGCAGGTCGGGTCGGGCCAGGTAAGCGGCCTGGTGAAAGTGCCATTCGGATGACGGCTTCCAGTCGCCCAGCACGCTGCCGTCCCAACCCACCCACACCAGGTCTTGTGCACGCAGGTCTTCGGCCCCCATGCCGGTGGGCGTGATCAGCATGCCTTGGCCCCAGCGGGCGCTGACGTTGCCGGTGCTGCCACGGTTCATGCCCAAGGCGTCCAGGCGCTGCACGGCGGCCACCAGCTGTTGGCGCAGGTCTTGTTCGTTCATGCGGTGCCGGGTGCCGGTTGACCCGGACTCATCATCAGCGTTTGCAGGGCAGCGGCTTGCGCGGGCACGATGCCACGCTCGGTGATCAAGCCGGTGACCAAGCGCGCGGGTGTGACATCAAAAGCAGGGTTGGCTGCGGCGGTGCCTTCTGGGGCCACGCAGACTTCAACCACCTCACCCGCAGCGTTGCGGCCCTGCAGGTGTGTGACCTCGCGGGCCGAGCGTTCTTCAATGAGGATCTGGGTCAGCCCGTCTTGCAGGCTCAGGTCCAGCGTCGACATGGGCATGGCCACGTAAAACGGCACGCCGTTGTCGTGTGCCGCAAGCGCCTTCAAGTAGGTGCCGATCTTGTTGCAGACATCGCCCTGCGCGGTAACGCGGTCGCAGCCCACGATGCACAAATCCACCTGGCCACGTTGCATCAGGTGGCCACCGGCGTTGTCGGCCACCAGCGTGTGCGGCACGCCGGCCTGGCCCAGCTCCCAGGCGGTCAGGCTGGCGCCCTGGTTGCGCGGCCGGGTCTCGTCGACCCACACATGCAGTGCCATCCCTGCTGCATGGGCTTGGTAGATGGGCGACGTGGCGGTGCCCCAGTCCACCGTGGCCAACCAGCCGGCATTGCAGTGCGTCAGGATGTTGACCGGCCCCGGCTTGCGGGCTGCCACGGCTTGCAGCAGCGCCAAGCCGTGTTGGCCGATGGCGAAGTTGACGGCCACGTCTTCGTCGGCCAGGGCCTGAGCCTGGGCCCATGCGGCGTCGGCCCGGTCGGGCAGCGAAACGGCCAAGATGCTGTCAAGCAAACGCTGCACCGCCCAGCTCAGGTTCACTGCGGTGGGGCGGGCCTGTTGCAACAGCGTGGCGGTGTTGTGCACCGCTGCGTCGCTGGCGTCACGCTGGGCCTGCAAAGCCATGCCATAGGCCGCCACGGCGCCGATCAGCGGCGCACCGCGCACCCACATTTCGCGGATGGCCACAAACACGTCACGCGGCGTGCGCAGCGGCCGCCATTGCAGGCGGTGTGGCAAGGCGCGTTGGTCGATGACTTCGATGGCGCGGCCTCCAGGCAGCGTGCGCAGGGGTCGCAGGGCTTGTCCGTTGACGATCATGGTGTGGTCATGCGTGGCCAGCTGACCCCTCAAGCCGCGGGCTTCAACACCCGCCCCGCCACCCCTTGCAACTTGGCCACCAAGGCCGGGTCGCGCGCTTCGGGTGCGGTGATCAATGCAAACTGCAGGGCATGGCGGCAGGCACAAGCGCTGGCTTGCGTGTCAGCAGCGATGGTGCCGGCCAGTCCTGCCACCAGGGTCTTGGCCGTTTGTGCATTGGCCAGCAACACTTTGATCACGGCGTCCACGGTTACGGCCTCAAACCCGGTGTGCCAACAATCGAAGTCGGTCACCATGCTGATCGAGCAGTAACAAAGCTCGGCCTCACGCGCCAACTTGGCCTCGGGCATGTTGGTCATGCCAATCACGCTGGCGTTCCAGCTGCGGTAAAGCTGGCTTTCGGCCAAGGTGCTGAACTGCGGCCCTTCCATGGCCAGGTAGGTGCCACCGCGCACATGGGGCACACCTTGTTGTTCCAGCGCCGTTTGCACGTGGTCGCCCAGGCGCGGGCACACCGGTTGGGCCATCGACACATGGGCCACCATGCCGGTGCCGAAGAAGCTCTTCTCGCGCGCAAAGGTGCGGTCGATGAACTGGTCCACCACCACAAAGGTGCCCGGTGGCAGGTCGGCCCGCAAGCCGCCCACGGCCGAGACCGACAGCACGTCAGTCACGCCCAAGCTTTTCAGCGCGGCGATGTTGGCGCGGTAGTTGACCTCTGAAGGTGGGATGCGGTGGCCGCGTCCGTGTCGGGGCAAAAAGGCCAGTTGCGCGTCACCCAAACGGCCACGGAAGATCTGGTCTGACGGTGCGCCCCAGGGCGTGTCCACGGTTTCCCAGCGGGTATCGGCCAGGCCAGGCAGGTCATACAGGCCACTGCCGCCAATGATGGCCAGTACACCGGGTTTATGCGTTGAAGATGCGCTTGCTGTCACGGGTTCTTGCCTTTGAAGATGCGTTGTGGTGCCATGGCCTGCACCGAGAGCTTGATCATCTCTTGCAGCACGCCCAGGTCCACATCGGCCAGGCGCTTGAGGTAGAGGCAGACCTTACCGGTCTTGTGTTTGCCCAGCCTGGCCAGCAGTTCGGTTTGATGTTCAAACCCCGGCATCAGGTAGACCGTGAGGTCGTTCTTGCGCGGGGAAAACGCAATCACCGGCCAGTCCCCGGTGGTGCCGCTGGCGTAGGCATAACGGTAGGTCGCAAAACCCACCATCGACGTGCCCCACATGCAGGCCTTTTCGTTGGTGGCCTTTTCCATCATCTTGACCAGCGTTGCGCAGTCAGCGCTCCGGGTGGGGTCGTCTTGCTGGGCGATGAAGTCCTGCACGCTGGCTTGCGTGGGCACGGTCTTGGGGCTGGACTTGGCCATGGGCGGTCTCCAGTGAAGCGCGGGGCAGCAAGATGCTAAGCCAGCAGCGGCGCCTTGGCACCCGCAGCCGCTTGTTCACTGACCTGCATTGGCGACAAGGTCTTCAGGTGGTGGTCAGACCACAACTGGCGCCAGCGCCGCGCACCCGGCAAGCCATTGCGCAAGCCCAGCATGTGGCGGGCGGCGTGTGACCAGGGCACACCTTGGCTGGACAGGCCTTCCATGTAGGCTACAAAAAGCTGCTCGATGTCTTCCCGCGTGGGCACCGGCCGTGTGCTGCCAAAAAATCGCGCGTCCCAGGCTGCCATCGCATAGGGCTCGTGATAAGCGTGTCGCCCCACCATCACGCCGTCGACATGTTGCAGGTGCAGAGCGATGGCCTCGTCGTCGCTGATGCCACCGTTGATGACGATGGTCAGCGCGGGGAAGTCTAGTTTCAAGCGCCAGGCCCACTCGTACTGCAGGGGCGGAATCTCGCGGTTTTGCTTGGGGCTGAGACCTTTGAGCCAGGCGCTGCGGGCGTGCACGATGAACACCTGGCAACCACCACGCTGCGACACCGTGCCGACAAAGTCGCGCACAAAGTCGTAGCTGTCCACGCGGTCGATGCCGATGCGGTGCTTCACCGTCACCGGCAAATCCGTGACGTCGCGCATGGCCTTCACGCAGTCGGCCACCAATTCGGGCTCGGCCATCAGGCAAGCGCCAAAGGCCCCTCGTTGCACACGCTCACTAGGGCAACCGCAGTTGAGGTTGACTTCGTCGTAGCCCCACTGCTGTGCCAGCTTGGCGCAGTGCGCCAGGTCGTCGGGTTCACTGCCACCCAGTTGCAGCGCCAGCGGGTGCTCTGCGGCGTTGAAGTCCAGGTGGCGCGGCACGTCGCCATGCAACAAGGCACCGGTGGTGACCATCTCGGTGTACAGACGCGTGTGCTGGGTGATCTGCCGGTGCAAGGTGCGGCAGTGGCGGTCGGTCCAGTCCATCATGGGGGCGACGGACAAGCGCCAGGGGCTGGATGCTTGGTTCAATGAGAAAGTGAGGCTGGTTGTTGGGCGTGGCCGCCGGTGGGCGCCCCATGCCATGCCATGCATGACGAATCGGTACCCGGATGTTAATCAATGGGGTAACCCTGCTGGAAAGCGCATGCCCCGGAGCGTGGAGCGGTCAAAGCGGATTCGGACCACGGCGCGTACACGAGCCTGGGGGCTTGAGATTGGGTGGGTCAGCTTCCGGCGCGTAGCAGCAGTTCGAGGGAGTGCCTGCTTTGGCGCGGCAAAGGGCTGTCCGGGTGTGCCGGTGCGCGCCACTGCGTCGGTCGCCGCTGCGCGTCGACTGCCCTGCGATGCTCCTTCGCCTGGGCTGGTCGGGCAACTCGTTGCACTCACT
>JAYTVT010000022.1:0-86683 GCA_043743835.1 Betaproteobacteria bacterium | reverse complement strand
AACGACGCGGTGCGCCGCGCCGAAGAGGTCAGCACCGCGAAGATGGGCAAGCTGACGGCGGGCATGCCGCTGCCGCCGGGTATGAAATTCCCGTTCTGACCGTGTCAGAGCCCGCGCTCGAAGGCCTGATCGACGCGCTGCGCCGCTTGCCCGGCGTGGGCGTGAAGTCGGCCCAGCGCATGGCCTACCACCTGCTGCAGCACGACCGCGACGGCGCACGCCGCCTGGCCGGCGCGCTGACCGACGCCATGGTGCGCATGCAGCACTGCAGCCGCTGCCACACCTTCACGCAGAGCGAGGTTTGCAGCACCTGCCTGGACAGCCGGCGCGACGCGCGGCTGCTGTGTGTCGTGGAGTCGCCCGCAGACCAGGCGGCGCTGGAGCGCAGCGGCAGCTACCGGGGCCTTTATTTCGTACTGATGGGCCGCATCAGCCCTTTGCAGGGCGTGGGGCCAGCCGACATCGGTGCGGACGACCTGTTGCACCGTGCCAGCGACGGGTTGGTTGAAGAGGTCATCCTGGCCACTGGCTTCACCGCCGAGGGCGAGGTGACGGCGCATGCGCTGGCCTCGGCGCTCAAGGCGCGCGGCCTGAAGGTCACGCGCCTGGCCCGCGGCGTGCCGGCGGGCAGCGAACTGGAGTACGTGGACTTGAGCACCATCGCCCACGCCATGGGCGACCGCAAGTAGGGCCTTCGAACCGCTCGAGGCGTGCTGCGCTTGAGAGCGCCCCCAGGCGGTGTTACCGCCGCCCCCCGAGGGGGATGAGCAAAGTAACCAAGTGACATTTGCTCATGAGTTGAAACAGCCCGTTCAGCTGCCAACCACCTTCAATCGACGACGGCAGCGCGGTAGGCGTGCCAGGACGCGTGCCCTATCACCGGCCCCACGACCAGCAGGCCCGCGAACCAAGGCAGCAAGGCCACCCCCACCAGCAGCGTGATCAGGGCGCCCCACAGCAGCATCACGCCTGTTTGGCTCAGCACCAGACGCAAGCTGGTCAGCCCGGCGGTGATCGCGTCTGTTTGGCGGTGCAGGATCATCGGGATCGAAATCACGCTCACGCTGTAGATCAGCCCCGCAAAGATCGCGCCTACGGCCGCCCAGGCCGCGATGAAGGGCAGGTTGTCGGGCGACAGCAGCGCCATCAGCGAGCCCTTGAAGTCGGGCATGCCATCAAAGCTGACGGCGAAGACCACCAGCGTGGCGCGGCCCCACAGCATCTCCAGCACCAGCAAGACCATGCCAAAGATGGCCAGCTGGCCGGTGCGGGTGTCCCAGGCCAACAGGGAGTCACCGAAGTCGGGCTTCTGGCCCTGTTCAAGTCGTTGGCTGACGCGGTACAGGCCCAGGCAAAGAAACGGGCCCATCAAGAGAAAGCCCGCGGACAGCGCCAAGGTGTAGGCCGGGGCGTTTTCATAAACCTTGAGCAAAGCCCAGCCCATGACCATGAAGCAGACGCCATAGAACAGGCCGATGCCGGGCGCCCTGAGAAAGTCGCGCGCGCCCAACTTCAACCATCCGAAGGGGGCCAGCCAGCCCAGCGGCCGCAGCGTGATGGGCGGTGTGGCGGCGTTCTGCTCGGCTGGGGTCATGGCCTGCAGCGTGCCGTGGCCGGGTTCAGGCAGCCTTGACGCGGATCAAGCCTTGCCGCGACGGACGCGCAGGATCTCATCCAGGATCAGGCAGATGGCGCCCAGCGTGATGGCACTGTCGGCCACGTTGAAGCTGGGGAAGTAGCCACCGGGGAACAGTGGCTCCAGCAGTGCAAAGCGGAACTGCAGGAAATCAACCACGTAGCCGTGCAGCAAACGGTCGATGACGTTGCCCAAGGCGCCGCCCATGATCATGCTGACTGCAAAACAGAACAGCTTTTGCGAGGGGTGGCTGCGCAACATCCAGACGATGAAGCCTGAGGCCAAAGCGCCCAGACCGACGAAGAACCAGCGTTGCCAGCCCCCCGCATCGGCCAGGAAGGAAAACGCAGCGCCTTTGTTGTGCGCGCGGACCAGGCTGAACCAGTCGGTGACGGGGCGAGCGTCACCGTACTTGAACTCACCCAGGATCAAGGTCTTGGTGACCTGGTCGGCCAGGATGACCACCGCGGCCAGGCCCAACCAGAACCACAGGCTGGGGCTTGCGCTGCGAGTCGCCATGCTCAAGCCACCAGGCGGGTTTCACCCGCGCCGTACAAGTTGCTGGTGCAGCGGCCACACAGCGTGGGGTGCGCCGCGTCGTGGCCCACATCGTCGCGCCAATGCCAGCAGCGTTCGCACTTGGCGGCGGTGCTGGTGCTGACGGACACCTGCACTGCGGCGCCCTGGACCAGCGTGGCCACCGAGGTGATGAAAACAAACTTCAAGTCTTCGCCCAAGCTGGCCAGCAAGGCGTGGTCGCTGGCGGGCACCGTCAAGACCACTTGCGCTTGCAGCGAAGAACCCACAGCACCCGCCGTGCGCAGCGCTTCGATTTCCTTGTTCACCACGTCGCGCAGCTCGCGAATACGGGCCCACTTGGCCAGCAGCGCCGCGTCGGGCTCTGCAAAGGTGCTGAAGGTCTGGGTGAAGATGCTGTCGCCCGGGTGGCCGCCGTCAAAAACCTGCCAGGCTTCTTCGGCCGTGAAGCTGAGGAAAGGTGCCATCCAGCGCAGCATCGCGTGGGTGATCTGCCACAACGCCGTTTGCGCGCTGCGCCGTGCAAACGAGCCTGGGGCGGTGGTGTAGAGGCGGTCCTTCAACACGTCCAGATAGAAGGCACCCAGGTCTTCCGAGCAGAACACCTGCAGCTTGGACACCACGGGGTGGAATTCATTGACCTCAAAGTGCGCCAGCACCTCGGCCTGCAGCTGCGCGGCGCGGCTGATGGCCCAGCGGTCGATCTCCAACATCTGTGCCACTGGCACGCTTTGGGTCTTGGCGTCGAAGTCGCTGGTGTTGGCCAGCAAGAAGCGCAGCGTGTTGCGGATGCGCCGGTAGCTGTCCACCACGCGGGCCAGGATGGTGTCGTCGATCGACAGGTCGCCTGAGTAGTCGGTGGCGGCAGCCCACAGGCGGATGATCTCAGCACCCAGCGTGGTGGTGATCTTGCGCATCTCGATGAAGTTGCCCAAGCTCTTGCTCATCTTGCGGCCTTGGCCGTCGACGGTGAAGCCGTGGGTGAGCAAGCCGCGGTAGGGTGCACGGCCCTCCATCGCGCAGCCGATCAACAGGCTGCTGTGGAACCAGCCGCGGTGCTGGTCGTGGCCTTCCAGGTAGAGATCGGCCTCCGGCCCGGTGGCGTGGTGGCCCCCGGGGTGAGAGCCGCGCAACACGTGGCTGAAGGTGCTGCCGCTGTCGAACCAGACGTCCAGGATGTCGGTGCTCTTGGCGTAGTCCACCGCATCGGCGCCCAGCCAGGCGGCAGGGTCCAACTGCGCCCAGGCCTCAACGCCACCGGCTTCGACCAATTGCGCCGCGCGGTCCATCAGCTCCAGCGTGCGCGGGTGCAGTTCGCCACTGACCTTGTGCAGGAAGAAAGGCAGCGGCACGCCCCAATTGCGCTGCCGGCTGATGCACCAATCGGGCCGGTTGGCAATCATGTCGCGCAGGCGCGCACGGCCGTTTTCGGGGAAGAAGCTGGTCTGGTCGATGGCGGCCAGCGCCGTCTGGCGCAGCGTGCCCGGCGCCTTGTTGACGGTGCAGACACCATCACCCTCGTCCATGCGCACAAACCACTGGGCTGCGGCGCGGTAGATCACCGGCGTCTTGTGGCGCCAGCAGTGTGGGTAGCTGTGCTGCAGCTTGGAGGTCGCCAACAGGCGGCCGGCCTGTTGCAGCGCCTCGACGATCAGCGGGTTGGCCTTCCAGATGAACTGCCCGCCAAACAGTGGCAGCGCGTCTTCATAAACGCCGTTGCCTTGCACGGGGTTCAGGATCTGGTCGTGTGTCATGCCGTGCGCCAGGCAGGAGTTGAAGTCCTCCAGGCCGTAGGCGGGTGAGCTGTGGACCAAGCCGGTGCCGTCTTCGGCGGTGGCGTAGTCGGCCAGGTACACCGGCGAATGGCGTCGGTAGCCCGCATCCACCGAGCTTTCAACATCTGCCAGCGGGTGCCAGAAGTTCAGACCAGCCAGGTTTTTGCCCAGCGTGGTGGCCAGCACTTGGCCTTGCAGGCCGTAGCGATCCATGCACTTTTGCACCAGCGCTTCGGCCAGGATCAGCAGACCGCGTTCGGTGTCCACCAGCGCGTAGACCAGCTCTGGGTTCAGGTTCAGCGCCTGGTTGGCTGGCAATGTCCAAGGCGTGGTCGTCCAGATGACGGCGAAGGCGTCTTTGGCCAGCGCTGAGAGCCCAAAGGCAGCAGCCAACGCAGCGGGGTCGGCAGCCTTGAAGGCCACGTCAACCGTGGGTGACGACTTGTCGGCGTACTCGATTTCGAACTCGGCCAGCGAAGAGCCGCAATCAAAACACCAGTACACGGGCTTGGCACCGCGGTAGACGTAGCCGCGTTCCATCAGACGCTTGAGCACGCGGATTTCGCCGGCCTCGTTGGCGAAGTCCATGGTGCGATAAGGCTTGCTCCATTCGCCGATGACACCCAGGCGCTGGAAGTCGGCCATCTGCTGGGCGATCTGTTCGGTGGCGTAGGCGCGGCTCAGCGCCTGCACCTTGTCGCGCGGCAGGCCGCGGCCGTGGGTCTTTTCGATCTGGTTTTCGATCGGCAGGCCGTGGCAGTCCCAGCCCGGCACGTACTGCGCGTCAAAGCCTGCCAGCTGGCGCGACTTGACCACCATGTCCTTCAAGATCTTGCCAAAGCCGTGGCCAATGTGCAGCGTGCCATTGGCATAGGGCGGGCCATCGTGCAGCACAAACAGTGGCGCGCCCACCCGGGCATCGCGAAGTCGCTTGTACAGGCCACCGTGGTTGCGGGTGTCGTTCCAGTCCTTGACCCAACCCGGCTCGCGCTTGGGCAGGTCGCCCCGCATCGGGAAGGGCGTGTCGGGCAGGTTCAGGGTGCTGCGGTAGTCGGGTTTGGTGCTCATGGCGTCTTGGGGCCGTCTGAAACGTCAGCCGACCGGGGCAGGGCGTGGGGTGGTGGCGCCAAGGTGACGCCGACGGGGGGCGCGGTGTTGATCCGCGCTTCAGGCGACCTTCGGTTGGCCGCCCCCCATAATTCGGTCGCACGTCGCTTGCCGACGCGTGGCGGCATGCCAACGCTCCGGGGCCAAGGACAAAAACAGTGAGTGCCAGGACCTCTGCATCCTGCCAATTCTAACGATGCCTTCGCCACATGACCTTTGATTCCGCCGCCCGCGCTGGCCTGTTCGTTGTTGTCAGCGTCCTGTTGACCACCGGCGCCCGAGCCGAAGTGCTCGAATCAGCGCTGGAGGCGCCCGTTACCGCCGCGCGCTGGGAAGGTGCATTGGGCCTGATCGCCAGCTATCGGCCCGAGTACAGCGGCTCTTCTCAGCGGGTCACCAAGCTGACCCCGGGTGTCTTTCTGCGCTACGGCCGCTTCACCATCACCAATGCCAGCGGTTTTGTCACCCGCAATGCCGACGATGTGGTGCGTGGCCTGGGGGTGGACTTCGTGCAACACGATCGCCTTCGGGTCAACCTAGCCTTGCGCTTTGACGCCGGGCGCAGCGAGGGCAGCAGCACCAGCTTTGTGGGGCTGGGCAATGTGAAACCCACGGTGCGGGCTCGCCTGAACCTGGGTTGGCGCTTCGATGGCCCGTGGCGTATGGGTGCGTCTTGGAGTGCAGATGCCTTGGGCCGCGGCGGCGGCAACTTCGGCGACATCAGCGGTGGCTGGGAACAACGACTCTCGCCCAGCACGGTGATGACGGCGGGTCTGTCGCTGTCTGCCGCAGGCGACCGCTACATGCAAACCTTTTACGGCATCAGTGCCGAACAGGCGGCGCGCACGGCTTACCCCGTCTACGAAGCCAAGGCAGGTCTGCGCGATTTGGCTTTCACGACAGGCTTCAGAACAAACCTGGGTGAGGATTGGATTTTGTTGGGCGGTGCGGGCGCCACCCATTTGTTGGGCCCGGCTGCGCGCAGCCCCTTGACGCGCCAGCTCAACGGTTGGGGTATCAACCTGGGGCTGGCGCGGCGCTTCTGAGGCTGCTGCCTCAGCGGCTCGCCCACCAGAGGCGTGCGGCTTCGGTGTCCCTGGCGATGCCCAGCTTCAGGGCCTCCAGGCCCTCGTACTTCAGTTCGTCGTGCAGTTTGTGCAGCAGGTCCACACGCACGCAGCGGCCATAGGCGGCGTTCAGGCCCAGCGCGGGTGGCCAGTGCAGGCAGTGGGTTTCCAGCAGAACGCGGCCCGCATCTTCCACCGTTGGCCGCACGCCAAGGCTGGCCACGCCAGGCACAGGCCCACCGGGCAGGCCATGAACTTGGACGACAAAGATGCCGCTGAGCGCCGGCCGCGGATGCCCAAAGCGCAGGTTCAGCGTGCGAAAGCCCAACTCGCGCCCCAACTTGCGCCCGTGCACCACGTGGCCACTGACCGCATAGGGCCGGCCCAGCAGGCGCTCCGCCAGGGTCATGTCGCCGGCTGCCAGGGCGTTGCGAACGGCGGTGCTCGAAACCCGCAGACCGTGCACTTCATAGCTCATCATGCGAGCGACATCAAAGCCCAGCCTGGAGCCTGCAGCGTCCAGCATGGCGTAGTTGCCAGCCCGTTTGGTGCCAAAGCTGAAGTCGTCGCCGACCAGCACGTAGCGCGCCCTCAGGCCAGAAACCAGCACGTCCTGGATGAAGGCTTCAGCGCTCATGCTGGCGAAGCGTTCGTCAAAACGCACGACCACTACATGGTCGATGCCACAACGCTCCAGTTCGGCCAGCTTGTCGCGCAAGGTGGCAACGCGGGCTGGCGCTGCTTCTGGTTTGGCGGCTTTGCGCGCGAAGTGATCACGCGGGTGGGGCTCGAAAGTCATCACGCAAGAAGGCAAACCGCGGTGGCGCGCCTCATTGGTCAACAGCGCCAACATGGCCTGGTGGCCTCGGTGTACGCCGTCAAAGTTGCCGATGGTCAAGGCGCAGGCTGGCACGCCCAGGTCAAATCCACGGTGAATCTGCATGGGGTCGATTATCCCGGCTGCAATTGCAGCAAGCGCCGGTACAGATCCAGGTAGCCCTGGGCTGCACGGTCCCAGTCAAACTGGGCGGCGTGCTGTGCAATGGCCAGAGCGCGCCCGGGTTGGGCCTGGCGCAGCAAACCCTGTTGAACCACGTGCTTCATTTGCGGCGGCTCAAAACTGTCGAAATAGTCGGCTGCTGCGCCGCCAATTTCGGGTAAGCAGGTGCGCCGTGCCAGAAACACGGGTTTGCCAAAGTGCATGGCCTCGATGGGTGGCAAGCCAAAGCCTTCGGTCAAGGACGGAAAGAGAAAACCGGTGCAGTGGGCGTAGGCCCAGGCCTTCTGCTCATCAGTGATGCCCAGGTGGAATTGCAGGTTGGGCAAGTGCACGGTGGCTTTGAGCTTCTGGGCTTCGTCACTGGGCGGGCCACAAAGCACAAAGGTCATCTCGGGCCAGACCCGTGCCAATTCGATGATGGCCTGCGGGTTCTTCGAAGGCGACATGCGGCTCAGATGGAAGAGAAAGGGCTGCGCAGCTGCATCTGACCACCCGGGCAACGCCTGCTTGGGGCTGGCAACAAAACTGCGCGCTCCGTTGTGAATCACGGTGATGTCGCCAGGCCAGTTCAGGTGTTGTTTGACGTCGCTCGCGGTGTGGTGGCTGATGGCCACCAGGTGGTCGCTGCGGCTCATCAAGGCCTGTGTTCGACGGTGTTGGCGCCACCTGGAAAACGCCCCTGGCTCGTACAGGTAGTTCAAATCGTGAACGGTGACCAGCCGCTGACCCGTGCCCACCGGCGGCAGGTTCTTGTTCAACTGGTGCAAGCTGTGCCACAGCGCGTAGCGCCGTGGCTGGACATGGCGCAGCCGTTGCCAGCGATGGACCGGCAGATAGCCCACAGCGGGACCGTACAGCCCCCCTAGCCTGTCGCGCAAATGGAAGTCAAACGTCACGCCGTGTTGTTCACGCCAGAGTGGGGCTGCTGCAGCCACGCGTTGGCCGATCTGCAGGGCGAATTCGCCCAGTCCATCATGCAGTGCGCCGATGTTGCCCAGGCTGATGCCAATGTGGCGTAGTTCCATCCAGCTGCAGTGTACCGAGGGGGTTTGTGTGGCCCCCGCACGCCAAATGCCGCTGGCACAATGGGTCGCATGAGTCGGCTCCCGCTCGCCCAGGTCACCCTCTGTGCCGTTGACACACGGGCGCCGGCTTTGGCTGCGCAGTCGCTGTTGCAGTCGATGGCGCATGTTGATTTCGGTCGTGTCTACCTGTTCACCAACGGTTGGTTGCCGGCGGTGGTGTTGCCCGGCATTGACATCGTCCAGATCGACTCCATCCGATCAGGTGCTGACTACTCCGAGTTTGTGCTGCGGCAATTGCCGGGCTACATCCGCACGTCCCATGTGCTGATCACACAGTGGGACGGCTTTGTCACCCACCCCGAAGCCTGGACCGATGAGTTTTTGGTGCATGACTACATCGGTGCGGTCTGGCCCGATGAGCCCGATGACCGCAACGTCGGCAACGGCGGCTTTTCCTTGCGTTCGCGGCGCTTCATGGCAGCCGGGCTGGACCCTCGCATCACCCAGTTCCACCCCGAAGACCAGGTGATGTGCCGTGAGCAGCGCGGTTTCCTCGAGCGCGTGCATGGCGTCAGCTTTGCACCCCCGAAGTTGGCGCGCCGGTTTGCTTACGAAAACGAATCGCCCATGGGCATCACCTTCGGTTTCCATGGCCCCTACAACCTGCCATCGGTGTTGACCGAGGTGCAGATCTGCGAGTGGCTGGAGCGTCTGCCGCTGGACTTTTACGCCAGCCGCGACGCCCGCCGCCTGGCCCGCGCGCTGTTGATGCGCGGCATGCCCACGGCTGCCAACCAACTCTTGAACCGCCGCAAAGCCGCCGGTCGAACCGACCCCAACACGCGCCTGCTGGGCGCGGCAGCTTCCATCATGGGGCTGTTGACCTGAAGATCACATGACCCGACACCTGGACTTGGGCTGCGGCCCGGTACCGCGCAACCCCTATCAGCGCGACGAACTCTTTGGCGTAGACCTCTCTGGCAGTGCTGATGGCGGGCCTATTCGCAAAGCCAACCTCGTGATGCAGCCGATTCCCTTCGCCGACAACAGCTTTGAATCGGTTTCTGCCTACGACTTTTTGGAACATGTGCCTCGTGTGATGCCCACGGCCGACGGCCAGAACACGCGCTTTCCTTTCATCGAACTGATGAACGAGGTCTGGCGCGTGCTCAAGCCGGGCGGCATGCTGTATGCCATCACGCCGGTCTATCCCGGCAAGGCCGCATTCCAGGACCCCACCCACGTCAACATCATGACGGTGGACACCCACACCTACTTCACGCGGCCGCAAAGAATGGCCGCCATGTATGGATTCACGGGCGACTTCGAGGCGCGCCGTGTGCAACTGACCCGCCCTAACCCCAAGGTGGCCTTCATCGCGCCGCCACAGGGCTGGTGGGAAAAACTGCGCCTGGCCCATCGCATTCGGCGCGGTGCTTGTGGGCACCTGATCTGGGAATTCGAAGCCATGAAGCCATCTGCGGAAGTCGCGGCCAAGGGCGTGCTCTCCGGCGTATGAACCTGCTGGCCTTGGCCGGCGACATCGATGCGTTGATCGCGCAGATCCGCCTGGTGACCCCGCTGAAAGCACTGTGTCAGCGCAACGGCTGGGGTTTGGTTCTGAAGTCATTTCACGACTGCTCGTTGGAGGACGTGAGCCGCGCCCAGGTGATGGTCGTTCAGCGGGCCTCATCGGCCAGGGCCCTGCGCCTGCAGCAGCGCATGCAAAGGCAGGGCGGGGTGGTGATCTACGACATTGATGACCTGCTCACCGAGGTAGCACCCCACATCAGCAACCAAGTGGCGGTGCAAAGGCGGGTGCCCACGCTCAGGCGTTGCATGCAGGCTGCCGACATGGTCAGCGTGTCGACCGATCGCCTTGGGCGTGAGCTGGCGCTGCAGCACTCATGGGAAGTGCCCAACTTCGCCTTCAGTTCGGCGCCGCGAGCCAACCTGAGTTCAAGTCCTGCTCAGCCGGTCACGCTGCTGTTTGCCTCGTCAGACCAGCTGGCCACCGACTTCATCTATCCCGCACTTCACGCCATACAGGGTGTCAACATCGTGGTGGTGGGCCCACCAGCGGCAGGCTTTCAGCGAGCGGGCCTGAAAGTGCAAATCCACCCGCTGATGCCTCGCGAAGCGTTTGTAGCCTTTGCGTGCAGCCTGCCCCATGTGCTGGCCGTGATTCCGCTGGAGGCATCGCGGTTTGCCGCCTGCAAGAGCGCGGTGAAGTGGTTTGACTACGCAGCATGTGGTGTGCCTGCGCTGTGCTCGGCGGTCAGCCCCTACAAGGAAGTCATCAGCGATGGTGTGACGGGCGGTCTGGTGCCCAACGAACCCGAAGCCTGGCGCAGCGCCATCGCAAGTGCGGTAGCGGATGGCGCTTGGCGCGCCCGAATTGCTGCCGCCGCGCAAGCCCAGGTGCTCCAGCACCACAGCTTGGCCACCACCCTGCTGGCATGGGAGGCGGTGGTGGCTCAAGCCCTGCATCGGGGCCGGCATCGCTCACCGCTGGCGCGCGGGCCGTTGCAGAGGCTGCAAGACTGCTGGTGGACAGGTTTTGAGGGCGCAGCGCTTCGGTTGAGAGCCTTCAACCGGGCTCGGCTGGCGAGACGGTCCCGCCGTTGAGCGCCTGCTGTTCCAGGGCGGTCAGCCACAACCATTCCCCGGGCGCCAGACCATCAGGCAGTGTGAGGGGGCCAAAAGCTTCGCGGTGCAGCTGTTCAACCCGGTTGCCCGCTGCGGCGATCATTCGCTTGACCTGGTGGTAACGGCCCTCGGTGACAGAAAGCCTCAGCCGCGTTGGGGTCACAGCCTGGCAGCTCAGGGCGCGAACCGGCGTTGGGGCGTCGTGCAACACCACGCCTTGCAGCAGCGCCCGAATCTGCCCTTCGTCCACCTCGTGCCGGGTGTGCGCCACGTAGACCTTGGCCACGTGCCGTTTGGGATGGGTCAGGCGGTGGATCAAGGAGCCGTTGTCCGTCAGCAGCAGCAGCCCTGTGGTGTCCTGGTCCAAGCGTCCCACCGGCTGCACCCCACGCTGGCGCAAGGGGGCCGGCAGCAGGCTGAGCACGCTGGGGTGGTCGCGCGGTGCGCGTGAACATTCAAAGCCAGCGGGCTTGTGCAGCATCAGCACGGCCTGGACCTGGTAGCGCCAGGATTGGCCATGGACGACAAACTCCAGGTTCGTTTCGTCCACCTCGGCAAAGGGGTCCAACACGGGCTGCCCCTTGAGCAGCACGTGGCCGCCGGCCAGCAGGCCAGCGCACTCGCGGCGGCTGCCGAAGCCTTGGGTGAAAAGCAGGTCAGCCATGCGCATGGAGTCAAGTGTCGCATCGCGCCAGATTCTGCGGGTTGACCCGGGTTGCGTGCCGATCGCTGGGCGACACCATGCCTTGATTGAACGCGCTTTTGGAGGAGAACATGGCCTTGCTGTTGCGAACCAAGACCCGCCTGCTTCAGGTGGGCGTGCTGGGTGTTTTGGCTGCCGCCTGCGGCGGAGACGATCCGGTGGACACCGTGGGCGAAAACGCCTGCTTGCAGTACAGCACCGCCGGCGCGGTCTACGACCCGGGCACGCCAGGCGTGAACGGTGCGCCCGAAATCCCGACCGGCTTTGCCAGCAAACAAACCGCCTACTCGCGCAGCTACATGGTGGTGGCCGCCAACCCGCTGGCCACCAAGGCCGGCTGCGAGGTGCTCAAGAAGGGCGGCACGGCGATCGACGCGGCCATCGCCACCCAGATGGTGCTTAACCTTGTGGAGCCGCAGTCCAGCGGCATTGGTGGTGGGGCTTTCATGCTCAGCTATGACCGCAAGTCGGGCAACGTGACGGCCTACGACGGCCGCGAGACGGCGCCCGCAGCGGCCACCGAAAATTACCTGCGCTGGATCAGCGCCACGCAGCAGACCACGCCGCTGCCCAATGCCCGCAGCAGCGGTCGCAGCATTGGCACGCCCGGCGTTTTGCACATGCTGGACACAGCTCACCGCGACGGCGGTCAGCTGGCCTGGAAGGACCTGTTCGACCCCGCCATCAAGATCGCCAGCGAGGGCTTCAAGATCAGCCCCCGCATGGCGGCATCCATTGCTGGGTCGGCGGCCGCGCTGGGCCGTGACCCCGAGTCGCGAGCCTATTTTCTCAATGCCGACGGCACCGGTAAAGCCGCCGGCACCTTGCTGACCAGTCCCGCACTGGCCACCACGTTCCGAGCCATTGCCAGCGGTGGCATTGCTGCGTTTTATGGTGGCGCCATCGCGCAAGACATCGTCGACGAAGTGGCAGACACCACCGGTGGCATCACCCCGGGGCTGACCACGCTGGCGGACCTGGCAGCCTACCGTTCGGTCAAGCGGCAAGCCATATGCGCGCCTTACCGCATCGTCTGGGTCTGTGGCATGCCGCCCCCCAGCAGCGGCGGCTTGGCGGTGGCGCAGACCTTGGGCATTTTGCAAAGCTTCGACTTGTCGCTGCACAAACCAACGGCCCTGGACGTCAATGGCGGCAAGCCCACGGCCTTTGGCGTGCACCTGGTGGCCGAAGCGCAAAGGCTGGCCTATGCCGATCGCGACAAGTTCGTGGCCGACACCGACTTTGTGCCGCTGCCTGGCGGCAGCACGGCGGCCATGCTCGACACCACTTACCTGCGTGGCCGCGCCAGCCTGATCAACCTGACCCGCAGCATGGGCACCGCGCAGCCCGGTGCTTTGTCGACAGCGTCCGCACAGGGTATCCATGGTCCATCACCGGAAAACGGCACGACACAGATCACGGTGGTGGACCGCTACGGCAACGTGGTGTCCATGACCACCACCGTCGAGTCCGGTTTCGGTTCCTTCCACATGACCCGCGGCGGGTTCTTGCTGAACAACCAGCTGACCGACTTTTCGGCTTCCCCGACCGACGGCACGGGCGCGCCCATCGCCAACCGGGTGGCGGCGCTGAAGCGGCCGCGCAGTTCCATGGCGCCAACCTTGGTCTTTCGCACCGCTGCTGATGGCCAACGTGGTGAGTTCCGGCTGGCCACCGGCTCGCCGGGCGGCTCAACGATCATTCAGTATGTGAGCAAGACCCTGGTGGGCTTTGTGGATTGGGGTTTGGACGCCCAGCAGGCCACCTCCATGGTGGCCTTTGGAGCCGCCAACACCGCCACCACCAATGTGGGCGGCGAACACCCCAACGTGGACATCACCAACAGCGGCAACAACGACGCTTTGATCACCGGCTTGCGCGCACTGGGGCACACCGTGGGTACGGGGGCTCAAAGCAGCGGCATCGGCACCATCGTGCGACGCAGCAACCCGCAAGGTGACTACTACCTGGAAGGCGGCGCCGACCCGCGCCGTGAGGGCGTGGTGCTGGGCGACCTGTACCGCAACAACTAGCGGCGCCCGGGCCAGTCGCCTGCCGCCGGCAGGTAGGGCAGGCCTGGCTCCGCAAGGGCCTGCGCCGACCAGATCGCATTGCGAGTGGCGCAGGCCACCGCTTGTGCCGCCATGATGCCCAAGACGCCAAGGTCTGCGCTGCGGCCCTGCGCGCCCGTGGCCAGTGCGAAGAAGCTGTCGCCGTCGTGGATGGTGATGGGGCTGACCGAGCGGGACAGACCGTGGTGTGCCTGCCCCGCCAATTGCGTGGCTTGCGACTTGCTGAGTTGGGCGTCAGTGGCCACCACGCCTATCGTGGTGGCCATACCGGCCATGAGCTGGCCGGGACCTGCGCCGGCCAGCAAGGTGGCCGTGCTGCCCATCAGGTGGTCACCGGTTTCGCTGCGCGCGCCTGCCATGGCCCGGCCTTGCTCGTCCAGGACATCACCAATGGCATTGACCGCCACCAGGGCACCGACCGTAAAAGCACCCACGCGCACTGACGCCGTGCCCACGCCGCCGCGCATGGCCCGTTGGATGCCAAACAGCTTGCCCACCGCCGCACCCAAGCCGGCCCCGACATTGCCCTGGGCCGGCGCGTCAGCGCTGGCAGCCTGGCACGCGGCATAGCCTGCCGCCGCGTCAGGCCGAATTCGGGCGTCGCCCAACCACAGGTCAAACAGCACCGCCGCCGGCACGATGGGCACACGCGCAGGGCCTACCGCCAAGCCATGGCCGCGTTCATCCAGCCAGCGCATGACGCCACCCGCGGCGTCCAGCCCAAAGGCGCTGCCACCGGTGAGCAGCACGGCATGGACCACTTGCACGGTGTTCTCGGGCCTCAGCAAATCGGTTTCACGCGTGCCCGGTGCGCCGCCACGCACGGCTGCACCACAGACCACACCTTGCGGGCACAACACCACAGAGCACCCCGTCGGGCGCCCGGCTTGTGCGGCATGGCCAACGAACAGCCCAGCCACGTCGTTGATCGAACCCGGGTAGAGCGTGTGTGGGGTCATGCTGGCAGATTGTGAGGGGGCTTTGCGACCTTCACGTGGGGCTGCACGACAGCCAGCAATTCCTGCATCAAAAAGGGCTTGCCCAGGAAGCTGTCCATCCCGCAGTGCAGGCAGTTGGCGCGGTCTTCCAAACTGACATTGGCTGTGACGCCCACGATCGGCAAATGCCCTGTCCGCTCTTGCCGACGCCACTCGCGGGTGGCTTGCCAACCGTCCATGCGGGGCATGCGGCAGTCCATCAAGACCAAGTGGAAGTGCTGACGCTGCATCAGATCCAGCGCCTCCTGCCCGTCTCTGGCGTGTGTGGATTCCAGCCCCAGGCGCTGCAGCATGGCCCGCGCGACCAGGGCGTTGACTTCGTTGTCGTCCACCACCAGCACGTGACCACCGAGTTGAGGCCAGGCCAGAGGTGCGGCGGCCGGGCCGAGCGCTTCTCTGGCGACACGGGCAGCGGCCAGCGTGAAGCTGAAGGTGGTGCCGCTTGCCGCCAATGCCGGAGCATGGGTCAGATCGCCGCCCATGGCCCGCGCCAATTGCCGCGAGATGCTCAGCCCCAGCCCGGCGCCAGATTGACTGCGATGCAAGCCAGCGCTTCCCGGACCAAAGGGCTGAAAAATCACTTCAGCCAAGCTGGGGTCGATGCCTTCTCCGCTATCGCTCACGGTGTAGCGAAGCCCCTGAGCCAACAGTTCCACGCTTGCAGTCACCTCTCCATGTTCGGTGAACTTGATGGCGTTGCCTATCAGGTTGTGCAAGACCTGGCGCACGCGTGCGGCGTCGGCAATGAACCCGACACCGACTTCCTGCGCAGGCAGGATGTTCAAGCGCAGCCCGCGGTCGGTGGCCAGCGGCCGCAGCAGGTCGGCCACCTCTTTCATCGCTTCGTGGGGATCAAAAGGCGCGGGCTCCAAGGTCAGCCGGCCAAACTCCAGCCGTGAGAGGTCGAGTAAATCGCTGATCACCCGGTGCAGGTGGCGCGCGGACTTCAAAACCACATTGGCGTGGTCCTTGGCCACAGGGGTGGGGGCATCGGCCAACAGCAACTGGCTCATGCCCATGATGCCGTTCAGTGGCGTGCGCATTTCGTGGCTCACGGTGGCCAGGAAGCGGCTCTTGGCTTGGCTGGAATGCTCGGCCACCGCCAGGGCCCGTGCCCGTTCTTCGGCGATGGCTGCGTTTTCCAAGCGCAGGCGCAGCATTTCGGTTTGGCGTGCTTCGCTGCGCCGCGCTTCAAAGGTCAAGGTGGCGGCATAAACAAGCGCTGCAAGGGCAATGCCAATTCCCTCCAGTTCACCCAGAAGAGCCGCCCAAACGATGACGGGGCCGAGTAAGGCGCACAGAAACCAGAGGCTGGCGCTGAAGACGCCAAAGGTGGTGAAGACGCCCACGCTGGCAATGCCCAACATCCCGGCCAACAGCACCGCAAAGGTCTTTCCGCTGGTGAAGTTGCCAAAGACCACAATGGTGACCGACCACGCAAAGCAGTAGATCACCATCCAAAACTTGTACCGATTCAGCCAGTAGCCGGTTTTTTGGGCTGACTGCGCGTCGGATTCAAAGCGTGGCGTTTCCGTGGCGCGCACCCATGAAACGGCGGCCATCGCTGCTCCCCAGATCAACACCCAGCCCTGCGGGGCCACCGGCCACAGCAAAACGGCCACGATCACCACAAAGGCCAGGCCCAGGAGCACCGGAACGGGCGTCAGGCGATACACCAGCGCCACCTGCTCGTGGCTGATCCTTTCCTGTATGGATCTGTCGCTGCTGAGTTGGGCGTCCGCCTGAGATGATGGCAGGCTGGGGTGATGGGCTTCGGTCGGTGTCATGGATCGCCCCACACGCCGCTGCACGGTGGCAGCGGCGCTGGCGTCTCGTTCTTGTGACGCCGATCCTCCACGTTCCGCAGGCCGCGGTGATCAGGGATTTCCCGCTCAACCCCCTCGGTGCAGGTACCTGGCGCCGTTCAGGCGAAAACGCCAGCCGTATCTTGCATGCGATCCGAAACCTGGCCCAGGTGATGCAAGGTGTCGCCCAGCGTCACCTCCAGCATGGTCAGTCGCTTGAAGTAATGGCTCGCCACGTACTCGTCGGTGCAGGCGATACCGCCGTGCAGCTGGATGCACTGCTGCCCCACGAAGCGCATGCTGTGCCCCAATTGCACGCGGGCCTGGGCCACCGCACGGCGGCGTTGCGCGGGTGGCTCCTGCAATTTCAGGCTGGCAAAGTAGCTCATCGAACGGCCCAGTTCCAGCTGCATCTTGACGTCGGCCATGCGGTGCCGCAAGGCTTGAAAGCTTGCCAAAGTGCTTCCAAACTGTTTGCGCGTGTTCATGTAGTCGACCGTGATCTCCACCAGGCGATCCATCAGACCAACCCCTTCGGCGCAATGGGCGGCCACACCCACATCCACCGCCGTCTCGATGGCCGCGTAGCCTTCCAGCGTGATCAAGCTGGCAGGGCTGGTCTGCATCGTGACGTCAGCCGCGCGCGCTCCATCTTGCGTGGCATAGGCGTTGCGCCCCGTGGCGGCTGCGGACACCAGAAACAGGCCAATGCCATCGCAGTCTTGGTCGCCGCCAGAGACTCGGGCCGGAACGATGAATTCGTCGGCTTCGTCGCCGGCCGGAACCGCGCACTTCGTGCCCGTCAGCACCCAGTCTCTGCCTGCTGACTGGGCCCTCGTCGTGACCTGCGAAAGCTTGTAACGCGCGGCCCGCTCTTGCAGCGCAGGAATGGTCAGGCGTTCGCCACTGGCCATGCCGGGCAAGACCCGAGCTTGCAACTCGGGGCTGCCGGCCGCGAGCAGGGCCGGGGCCATCAGGCTGGCAAAGGCGTAGGGTGCAGGGACGAGGCCGCGCCCCAACTCTTCACACACCACCATGGCGTCCACCGGCCCCTGGCCCAAGCCGCCGTGCGCTTCCGGCACCACCAGACCCGCCAGGCCCAGTTCACACAGCTCGGCGTAAACCGCGCGACTGGCGCCTCCGGCCTTGGCCAGCGCATGGCGCCGCTCAAAGCCAAAGCCCTTGTCGACCCAGCGCCGCACGGCGTCGCGCAGCGAGTTCTGATCGTCGGTGAATTCGAAGTCCATGTTCAGCTCCCCAGCACGGTTTGGGCCACGATGTTGCGTTGCACTTCGTTGGAGCCGCCGTAGATGGTCGTCTTGCGGTAGTTGAAATAGGTGCCGGCCAAGGGAAGCAAAGGCGTCGGGAAGGCGAGGTCACCTTGCCAGCCAGCTTCCATGGCTTCATGGATGTAGGGCCTGGCCAGCGGGCCTGCAGCCAGCATCATCAGCTCGGTGTAGCGCTGCTGGATTTCACTGCCGCGAATCTTGAGCAGACCGGCAACATCCAGGCTTTGTTTGCCGCTCTTCTCGGCGCTGAGCACCCGCAGCACCATCATTTCCAATGCCACTATGTCGACTTCCAGCAAGGCAATCTGGTCGCGAAAGCGTGGGTCCTCAAACACGCCTTCCGCCTTGGCAATGCGTTTCAGGCGTTCCAGTTCGCGTTTGGCGCGGTTGACATCGGCGATGTTGGTGCGCTCATGGGCCAGCAGGTGCTTGGCGTAGGTCCAGCCCTTGTTTTCTTCCCCAATCAGGTTGGCCGCCGGGACTTCCACGTTGTCGAACCAGACTTCGTTGACCTCGTGTTCACCGTCCATCAGGATGATGGGCCGCACCGTGATGCCAGGGCTTTTCATGTCGATCAACATAAAGCTGATTCCGGTTTGCGGCTTGCCTTCGCTGCTCGTGCGAACCAGGCAAAAGATCCACTCACCGTACTGGCCCAGAGTGGTCCAGGTTTTTTGACCGTTGACGACATAGGTGTCGCCACGCCGCTCAGCCTTGCACTTCAGCGAAGCCAGGTCGCTGCCTGAGCCAGGTTCACTGTAGCCCTGGCTCCACCAGACCTCGCCGCTGGCGATGCCAGGCAAAAAGCGTTGCTGTTGTTCAATGTTGCCAAAGGCCATGATCACGGGCGCCACCATCACCGGCCCAAAGGGGATCACGCGTGGGGCGCAAGCCAAGGCGCACTCTTCCTCGAACAGGTGCTTCTGGATGGCGTTCCAGCCCGGGCCGCCAAACTGCGCCGGCCAACCCCAGCCCAGCCAGCCCTTCTTGCCCAGGATCTTGGCCCAGCGCTGCATGTCGTCGCGGCTCAGGCGCAGCGCATGGCGCACCTTGTGCGCGATGTCCGCCGGCAGGTTGTCAGCCACCCATTGGCGTATCTCGGTTCGGAAGCTGAGCTCTTCAGGTGTGAAATTCAGATCCATGTGGTGCTTTCAAAAAAGTGCTTTCAAGGCAGCGCCAACATGACGGCGGGGCCGCGGGTCCTCTTCCCCGCGTTTTTAGCACGACCGTTCGAATTTGGGCTGTCCGGCTTGGGACAGAGCGCCAATTCAGCGCAACTCCAGCCGCATGACGTCGTTGTCACGTCGCATCTGGAAGCGCGTCAGGAAGCTGTTACCCAACAGCACAAACGGCATCGGCTGGGGCATGACGACCGCAGCAACCTGGGTTACTTCAACTTCGCCCACGCGGACACGGTCCAGAGTCACCATCAACACCCGAACCGGGCCGTTGGCCGTCTGGCTCATGCCCACCCGTGCGGACTTCATGTCCACGCCCAGGCGGAGGGCGTCGTCCTGCCCCAGGGCCACCAGTGTTGCCCCGGTGTCGACCATGAATCTGACGGCCTTGCCGTTGATGGCGCCGGCTGGGTTGAAGTGGCCCCCGGCGTCGGCTGTCATGACAATCTCTCGGCCGCCCGCAACACGTGCCCCCGGGCCCACCTGGGCGGGCGTGCCACCCACTCGCAGTTGCGCTTTGCGCCCGTCCAACTCGATTTCGGCTTCTTCGCCCACCCAGCGCAGCAAGCGAACACCGCCGACGGAACTGCCAACGCCGACGGTCTGGGCTTTTCCGTCCACCACCAGCAGCGCGCGGTCGCCCATGCGCCCGGCCAGGGCGACAGACTGGGCCGCAGCCGCACCGCAGAGCAGGACGGCCAGCGCACCCACCGCAGCCCAGCACAAGGCGCCCGCGCTGTTCATGCGCGAAAGTTGTTGAACGACAAGGGCAGGTCGGGCAGTTCTTTGCGGAGCAGCGCCATGGCCGCCTGCAGCTCATCTTTCTTGGCGCCAGTGACCCGAACGGCGTCGCCCTGAATGGCCCCTTGCACCTTCAGCTTGCTGGCCTTCAGCGCCCCTTGAAGTTTTTTGGCCGACTCGGCATTGATACCGGACTTGACCGGCACCAACAGCTTGAGCTTGTCGCCACCCAGCTTGATGGGCTTGCCGCTGAAATCGAGAAAACGGACATCCACCCCCCGCTTGGCCAGACGAGCCAAGAGCACATCGCGCACCTGGTCGAGCTGAAAGTCGCTGTCGCCAAACAGCGTGAGCTCACGGTCTTTGCTGCTGCGGTCGGCCAGTTCAACCTGAGAACTGGAGCCCTTGAAGTCAAAACGCGTGCCAATTTCTTTGTTGGCCTGGTCGACTGCATTTCGCATTTCGACGAGGTCGGGTTCAATCACGGTGTCAAAGCTCGGCATGAATGCAACAGGGTGGTCTCGGGATGCATGAAAATTCTCGCATGCCCCATCCCTCAACGCCACCCATCGCCCCATTGCTTGTCGAGCACCGCGCCAGTCTGCGTGCGCACAACACGTTTGGCCTGCAGGCAGTGGCGCAGACCTTGGTGCGCATTCGCAGCGAAGCCGAGTTGCGGCGCGTGGTTGACCATGCCGAGTTGGGCCGGGCACCCAAGTTTGTACTGGGTGGAGGCAGCAACGTGGTGTTCACCCACGACATTGACGCCGTGGTGCTGAAGATCGAGATTCCGGGGCTGCGTTTGCTGGATGCACGCCCAGACGGCTGGTTGATCGAGTTGGGAGCCGGTGAGTCCTGGCACCGCGCTGTCACCTGGACCCAGGAGCAAGGTTGGCCCGGCTTGGAAAATCTGGCCTTGATTCCGGGCTCCACAGGGGCGGCGCCGGTGCAAAACATTGGCGCCTATGGCGTCGAGTTGAAGGACCGATTCCACTCTTTGGACGCTGTGGACCTGGTCACTGGGCGTGTGGTGACCCTGAATGCGGCCGACTGCCGGTTTGGCTACCGCGACAGCGTGTTCAAGCAAAGTGACTTTGGGGGGCTGGCAGGCAAGTCGGTCATCACCCGGGTGCGGCTGTGGCTGCCACGGCCATGGCAACCCGTGCTGGGCTATCTGGACATTGAGCGCAAGATGACCGAGACCGGCAACCACCAGCCTGATTCCGCCACCGTTTACGACTGGGTTTGCGCCATCCGGCGCGCCAAGCTGCCCGACCCCGCCGTTATTGGCAATGCCGGCAGCTTTTTCAAGAACCCGGTGGTCACACCGGAGCAGTGTAAAGACATCATCGGCCGTGACCCTGAGATCGTTCACTACCCAATGCCTGACGGCAACGTGAAGCTGGCCGCGGGCTGGTTGATTGATGCCTGCGGGTGGAAGGGCAAGACCATTGGCGACGCCGGTGTCTACGAGAAACAGGCCCTGGTCCTGGTCAACCGGGGCAACGCCATTGGTGCTGAGGTGGTGACCTTGGCGCGCGCCATTCAGGAAAGCGTCTACGGGCGATTCGGCATCCGCTTGGAGCCTGAGCCCATCATCGTCTGAAGGGGATCAAGCGTCGGTGGCAGGCAGCCAGCCAGCTTGCACCGCGGCTTGCCGGGTTTGCGCGAGCAGGTCTTCAAAGCTTTGCACCAGCCGGGCCACTTCATGAGCAGGCAAATGGGCCGCGCCTTCCTGCAGGGCCTGCGCCGTTTGCGCCAAAGCGGTGAAGCCCAGGTTGAGAGCAGCGCCCTTGACCGCATGGGCATTGACCCGCAGCTCCAAGGGCTGACCGTCACGCACAGCAGCTCGCATGCGGTGTACCGTGCTGGGTCCTTGGTCCAAAACCGTGCGCATCAAGCGACCCAGTTCGCTGCGACTCATGGTCGTCAGGCTTGATTCGATGGCCGCTGCGTCGAGCAAGGGGACCTGAGCAAGGTGGGCTGGCGGACGCGCTGCCAGCCCCTCAGGCCTGGGCAAGGGTGGTGCTTTGACGTTCAGGCTGGGACTGCCGCCAAACAGTTGTCTGAGCACGGTGCCCAGTTTTTGCGGGCTGACTGGCTTGGTCAAAAAGTCATTCATGCCCGCCACCAAGCAGCGCTCGCGGGTCTCATCGAAAGCGTCAGCGGTCATGGCCACGATGGGCACAGTCGACCGAGCTGCGTCAGCCAATGCCCGAATGGCACGCGTGGCGCCGATGCCATCCAACAGCGGCATGTGCACATCCATCAAGATCAAGTCGAATGGCATGGTGCTGGCCGCTTGTACGGCGTCTTGGCCGTCGACCGCAAAGTAGGCTGAGTGCCCTAAGGTTTCGAGCAAGGCAGCGATGTACTGGCGGTTGACTGGGTGGTCTTCTGCCACCAGAACTCGCAACGATCGGCCCCGAGCCTGCGAGGCTTCACCAGACGTTGCCGGGTTGACAGGAACGTCGACCACCGGATGGAGCGGTAGTGACAGCGTAAAGCTGCTGCCTTCTGCCGGTCGGCTGGAGACCTGAATGTCCCCTCCCATCAGGCGTGCCAGGTTACGCGAAATTTCCAGTCCAAGCCCGGTGCCGCCGTGGCGACGAGAGCGTGAAGCGTCGCCTTGCTCAAAACGGCTGAAAAGCCTGCCCAGGCTGGACTCATCCAGACCCGGACCGGTGTCCACCACCGTGAACTCCAGGTGCCGCTGCGGTGTGTCGTTGGGGCGCGAGGTCACGTGCAAGAGCACAGCGCCACGGTCAGAAAACTTGATGGCGTTGGACAGCAAGTTAAACAGGATCTGCTTCAGTCGGGTCGGGTCTGCCATCACGCGCTCTGGAACCGAAGGCTCGACGTCCATGTGCAATGCCAAGAACTTAGCGCCGGCTTGTGGGCGCATCAAACTCTCGACCTCCCGCAGCAGCGTTCGAATGGTCACCGGCCCTGGCACCAAGGTGAGCCGACCGCTTTCCAATTGCGACATGTCCAGGATGTCGTTCAGGATCATCAGCAGGTGGTCTGCTGACTCGGTGGCTGTGCGCAGGTAGTCAATCTGATGTGGCGTCAGACCAGTTTCTCGCAGCAGCGACAACATGCCCATCAGGCCATGAAAAGGCGTGCGGATCTCGTGGCTCATGTTGGCCAGGAAAGCACTCTTGGCTTGGCTGGCACTCTCTGCTTCGGCCCTCGCCTTCTGCAAATTGTTGGCCAACTCCTCCAGAACCACTCGCCGTCGACGAAGTTTGCCCACCTGGTTCAGCGCGATGTACGCAAAAGCCAGCGTCAGGACCGAGAGAAAGATGGTCAATCCCAGGCCCAGCTGGTTTTGCTGGCGCACTGCCAGGCTGCGCGCCTCAACCATTTCGGCCAAGCGGTGCGCCGCGCCCAGGGAAAGACTGTGTACAGGTGAGCCCAGGGCATCCAGGCTGGGCAAGCGGTCCACCAGGAAGGCAGCCGAGGCCGCCAACTCCGGCCGCTCGCCCAAGCCCTGATCCGCGGAGGCTATGAACCGGTGTATCTCCGCCATCGTGCTCTGGTGTTCAGCGTTGTCGCTGATCAGGCGCTGAGCGCCAGCCGCTTCCAGCAAATGCACCCGGCTGACCCAAATGTCGTAGCGCAAACGCAGATCTGGCGGCGCCAGTGCAACCTGAGTATGGGCCGCTACGCGCCAGATTTCACGCAGGCGAAGGTACTCGATTTCGACCTGGTAGATGTTCAGCATGGCGAAATCGTCGCCAGCCCTGACGGCCTGCTTCAACAACGAAAACTGGCGGGCCTGCACCAGTGCGACGCTGAGCAAGGCGATCAAGAGACCGAACCCTACCAAACCCAACCAGCTGAAAGCAGGTTGGCGCTTCGGGCTTGGCGTCAGGCCACTTCGATCGTCCGCAATTGCCATGCCGAGCGACTGTAGTAGACCGCGCTGCGCAGTTCAGGCCGCGTGTCGAAAGGGTAGATCACGAACAGAGGCCCTTTGTCGCGCACCGTCATGGGTTGATCGTCCAGCAGCCTGGCCAGCAGCACATCGTGGCGCTGAGTATCCTCAAACGGCATGTCCACGCGGTAATCGTTCAGGGCAACCAGTCTCAGCGTGTTGCCACTGGCACCGGCAATCCGCAGCACATCGCGAAGCAGCGGGCCCGTGAAACGTCTGGGCTGTGAATACCACGGGGTGCGGGTGCTGATGGTTTGCTGGGCCATGGTCGCCAGCATGGCCATGTCAAAGTGTGCCGCTGTGCCGCCGTTGGGGTTGCGCACCTGTCCTGATACCGTCAAAACCACTGGGCCCTGCGGGGCATCTAAGGCCAGAGCGGGAAGCGTCCAGGCCGCCATGCCCAATCCTGCGGTTGTCAACCAGTGTCGGCGGCTCATGGCGCTGGCGGGCTGAGGCGTGGACAAGGCCTGACTGCGCAGCAGCTGTTCTGCAGCGGGAAGGCCTTTGACCGAGTCGAGCCAAGTGTCCACCGGCCGATTCTAGGTCGACAGGCGACTTTCAGGCTGCGTGCAGCATCTCGCCAATGTCCAGCCCGGTCAGGGTCTTGGCTTCCCGCGCCAGCCAGTAAAGCAAGCCCATCATCATCAGCATGGACGGGATTGCAATGATCGGGTAGCTGAGCAAGGTCAAGCGTCCCAACTCCTGGTTGAAAGCCTCGGTTCCAGCAGGGCTGCTGACCACCAGGCGGGTCAGGATGAAGTTGGCGACTGCCGAAAAAAAGAAAGTGCCGGCCAGCAAGGCCGTGCCTTGCCGCAGGCGCCGCTCAAAGGCTTGCGTGCTGCCCTTTTGCTGCAACGCCTGACTCACCCGCTCCACGTCAAACAAGCTGGCATTGAACACCAGCATTCGAATCAAAGGCGTGCGCGTCCAGATCGAACCCAAGATAACCAGGCCGATGAAGCTGGGAACCGCAGCCTCTTTTACCGCCAGCCATTTGGCGTCCAGGGCCAGTAAACCGATACCACCGGTCAACAGCGTACTGACCACCCCCAGTACCGCCAGCCAGTTCAGCTTGTGGCGTCTCCACCCGTCCCAGAGCCCCCACCCCAAAGGAAAGGCCAAGCCGAGCAGCAAGGCGCGCATGGGCCCCAGGCTGGTGGCCGAACTGAACTGCATCAGGACCACGGCGGGCGCGACGATCGTGACCGCGATCTCGAGCAAGGGGTTCGGTTTTGATTCGTTCTTCATCGGTCGGGCTAACGCGGTTGGAAAGCCGCAGGGCGAATCGAGCAAGGATTCGAACCAAGTCGGCCGGGCCTCCATTCTCGCCCGGTCTTCATTGGCCTCACCAGGGTCGCCATCGCACGTTGGCTTGGCGCTAGCGCATCTGCGTGCGCAACTGCTCAAGCTTGGCGCTGTAGCGTTCATGCATGGTGCGGGTATTGCTGAGGTCGCGCGCCTGTTGCAGGTGTCGCTCAGCGGCGGCGGCTTGTCCCAACCGGAGGTAAGCCTGAGCCAGCCAAAAGTGCACCTCGTCCTGAAAGGGCTGTAGTCGGAGCTCACGGGCGAACAGCGCTTGGGCGCGAGCGAAGTCGCCGTTGCGCATGGCCTCCAGGCCTTGCGCATACAACCTGAAGGGTGGGTCGGGCTGCAGTTGCTCGAGCCGGTGTGCCAGAGTGGCCGCCTCGTCGTGGTGGCCCTGGCGGCGGTGCCAACCCATCAAGTTGGTCAAAGCACCGAGGTGATTGGGATCGGCGGCCAGCACCTCCCGAAACGAGGCCCCGGCTGCCGCAGAGTGCCCGGCGTTGTTGTAGATGACCCCCAAGGTGTTGACCGCGTTGCGATAGGTGGGCTCCAGCTGCAAGGCAGATCGGGCATGAGCATAGGCACCTGGCAGCTGGCCCAGCGCCAGCAGCTCGGCGGCCCGGTTGTTGAGAAACATCGCCAGAACTGTGCTTTCGTCCAAAGGGCGGGTGCGCTGGCCTCGCAGATCTGACTGCGCCATGAAGTCCACCACCAGGGTCTCGTCATCATCGCGGGAAAAGGCCCGCCGCACAGGCGCTCCAAGCACCAGGTTCACATGCCCACTGGCTACCAGCAGCGGGCCGTTGCGGCTGTAGATGTCTTCGGTGAGCACGGCCTGAAAGCTCACGGGCAGGCCCAGGTACCTGGCAAAACTGGCGGTCATGATGACCAGCGACAGGCAGTTGCCAGACCTCGCATCAAAGGCCTGCCCAGCCGTGCGCGTGAAGCTGCTGTCGTAGTCCAGGCGCAGACGCCCTCTTTGATACAGGGCCTCGATCAGCGCTCGACGTGGATCCCGCATTTGTGCCAGCGAGGACAGGTCACTGTCCGCGTAGGCCTTCATCGCCGGGCTGAGCTCGAAGACGGCGCGCGTATCGACTACAGGCAGCGGCGCAAAAAGCTCGTCGTTCAACACTTTCAGGTTGACCGAAACTGCCGGCAACTGAGCGCATCCTGCGGCCATCACCGAACCTGCGACGACGACAGCGAGCAGCAGCGCTCGCATGAGCGATGGAACACGGACGATGCGCATCGGCGGCCCCTCTTGCCCGCGGCTGTCTGCGGGTGTGCCCAGATGCTACGCTGCCAGCTTGAACCGTGCCAGCACGCGCCGCGCAACGCTAGAGGGTGGGAATGCTGACCCGAAGACGAGAGGCCATCGCACGTACGCAGGGGTTTTCGGACGCGGCGGCCTGATCCAGTGCCTGTCGGGCGTAACTCGCGTCCTGCTGCAAGCGACCCACATGAATGTGTATGCCTTCGCCGGCCAGCAGCCATTTCAGCTCAATGATTTGCACCAACGGCAGCACATGGCTTTCGCCTGTGGTGTTGGGTTCAGAGCAGGGCATAGGATTCATCACGATGGCAGGTTAACGGCTGAAAGCACCTGAAAGCTGACACTGGTTTGGAGAGCTTCCCCCAGAATTGCTGCATTCAACCCTTTCCGTTTCACATTGCAGGATGAACCCTTCACCTCCTCTGACGCGCCTGGATCAGCTTTCGTCGCAATTAGAAGCGCAAGGCTGGGCTGTTTTGGACCGCCAGGCGCTGGTGGGTCTCACAGGCATCAGCCCTGGCCAGCTCAAGGCCTGGGAGCCCTTCTGGCTCGACTTGCCGGTTGACCATCACTTGCGCGATGGGGGCCGCTACCGGCGCCGGCGCCACGGCTGTTTTGTGGTCGATGGCCAGGCGTGCACGGCCGCTCCACACCGCCCACACTGGCAACCGCTGGAGTACAACGCCCTGCACGGCGGCATTCAGCGCCAGTTTGAAGCACTGCCCGATCAGCTCGTCGCAGACCCCGCCTGGGCTTGCCTGCTGGTGACCTTGGCGCAGCAGGCCAGTGCGCTGCGTGGGTTGCAGCGCTGGTTTGTGGAAGCCCATCCCTTTCGAATCGAGGCCATCGACGGCATTGGACGGCCAACGCCAGAGGGTGCGCACCGGGACGGCGTGGACTTGGTGGCCGTGGTGTTTGTGGGGCGCCACAACGTCAAGGGCGGTGAAACACGGGTCTTTGACGCCCGTGGCCCACAGGGGGTTCGCTTCACGCTCGAGCAGCCCTGGAGCGTGTTGTTGCTGGACGACGAACGGGTCATCCACGAGTCCACCCCCATCCAACCCTTGGACGCGGCCCAGCCGAGCTGGCGAGACACCCTGGTGTTGACGTTGCGCAGCCAGGGCTTCCAGGGCCCACCAGAGGATTGATGCCATGACCAGCTTGGCCATCAGCTATTCGGACATCGAAGCGGCAGCAGGCCGCATCAAGGGTCATGCCCATCACACCCCTGTGATGACGTCCACCACGGCAGATCTGCGCACCGGAGCTCAGGTCTTTTTCAAGTGCGAGAACCTGCAGCGCATGGGCGCATTCAAGTTCCGGGGGGCGTTCAACGCGCTGGCTCAGTTCACACCCGAGCAGCGTCGCGGCGGCGTCATCGCCTTTTCTTCAGGCAACCATGCCCAAGCCATCGCGTTGTCGGCGCGACTCTTGGGCATGCCGTCCGTCATCGTCATGCCCATGGACTCGCCGGCTGCCAAGCTGGCTGCCACCCGCGAGTACCAGAGTGGACAGATCGGAAGCGAAGTGGTGCTGTACGACCGCTACACCCAAGACCGCGAGGCCATCGGCAAGCAGTTGGCCGCCGAGCGCGGCATGACGCTGATTCCGCCCTACGACCATCCTCATGTGATGGCAGGGCAGGGCACGGCGGCAGCGGAGTTGTTGGCGCAAACAGGGCCACTGGATCTGCTGGTGGTGTGCGTGGGTGGCGGTGGCCTGATCTCGGGCTGCGCTGTTGCCGCGCATCAACTCAGTCCAGGCACCGAGGTCTGGGGTGTCGAACCGGCTGCGGGCAATGACACCCAGATGAGCCTGGCCGAGGGCCGGATTGTTCACATTGACACACCCAAGACGATTGCCGATGGCGCGCAAACCCAGCACAGCGGCAATTTGACGTTTCCGGTCATTCAGCAGTTGGTCAAGGCCGTGGTGACAGTCACCGACGAGCAACTGGTGTCGACCATGCGCTTCTTTGCTGAACGCATGAAGATGGTGGTTGAGCCCACGGGCTGCCTGGGGGCTGCCGCCGTGCTGGAAGAAATCATCCCAGTGCGTGGCAAGCGGGTGGGCATCATCGTCAGCGGGGGTAACGTGGACTTGGCTCGCTATGCGGGCTTTCTCGCAGGCCCTTGAAGCGGCGCTTGCGCTACCGTCCACGGTTTTGACCTTGCTGAGAAATCCATGGCTGAGCCCACTGCTTCCCCTGCTGCTCCCACGGCGGATGCCGATGCGACCAAACGCCAGAAAGAACGTTTTGACAAGCTGCTGAGCACGCCTGCAGCCAAGAGCAGCGGCAGCGTGCAACTGGCCGGACGTGCCTTCGCTTACGACGTGGACGCCGCCTTCATGGCCGTGGCGCCGGGCGGTCTGGGTGATGCTGATGCCGCCATCATGACCACCGCTTACCTGCTGAAGGATGCTCCCAGCGCCACACGCCCCGTGTGTTTTGCCTTCAACGGTGGCCCCGGGTCGGCTTCGATCTGGCTGCACCTGGGCGCGCTGGGCCCAAAGCGCGTGGTGGTGCCTGACGACGGCAGCATGCCGCAAGCGCCCTACCGGGTGGAGGACAACCCGCACAGCTGGTTTGAGCATTTCGACCTGGTCTTCATCGACCCCCCGCACACCGGCTGGTCAACGACCGCCAACGACGCCGCGCGCAAGAAGGTGCTGTCCGTTGACGGTGACATTGATGCCCTGGCCGAGGCCATGCGCCAGTGGCTGACGCGCCATCGGCGTTGGGGATCGCCGGTTTACCTGGCCGGCGAGAGCTACGGCACCACCCGTGGCGCGGGCCTGTCCAACAAACTGCAAGAGCTGGGCGTGGTGCTGTCGGGCGTGATCCTGGTGTCCTGCGCGATGGACCTGCAGAGCATCGTTTTTGCGCCCGCCAACGACTTGCCCTATTCGCTGTTCCTGCCGGCCTTTGCCAACGTGGCTCAGTACCACGGCTTGTTGAAGGGTGCGCCTGCAACCTCACCACAAGCGGCGCGCGAAGCTGCTGAAGCCTATGTGCAGGAGGAATACGCCGCCGCCCTTCAAGCCGGCGCGCGTTTGAGCAGCAGTGAGCGCGTGCGGGTGGCCAAGCGGCTGAGCGAGTTGACCGGCTTGCCCCGCGCTTTGATCGAAGAGAAGAACCTGCGCATCAGCGACCAGACCTTTTTCTTTGAAGCCCTGCGCAGCCAAGGGCGCATCGTGGGCCGGCTGGAGGCCCGTTCGACCGGGCCGATGGCGGCCAGCCGCACGCGCGAGTGGGAGTTTGACCCCGGCATCGAAGCCATCGCCGCGCCTTACACCATGGCCGCCATGGCCTATTTCAGTGAGCAGCTGGGTTTGAGCTTTGAGCAGCGCTACCAGGTGCTGTCGCGCGACGTCAACGCGGGCTGGAACTGGAACCGCGGTGACAGCAGCCGCATGGGCTTTTGCTCTACCAGCCCTGATCTGGCCTTGGCCCTGCGCCGCAACCCACATCTGAAAGTGCTGGCGGCCAGCGGCCGCTACGACCTGGGCACGCCCTACAGCGCCAGCGACTGGAGCCTGGCCCAGCTGGACGCGCCAGCAGACGTGCTGGCACGCGTGCAGCACCGCTACTACGACGCGGGCCACATGATGTACACCCGTCAAGCCGATTTGATTCAGCTCAAGGCCGACGTGGCTGCTTGGGTCGCCAGCTAGAGGACGGGCCAAAAAAGCGCCGAAGGGGTGGCCGTCAGCGCCGGTATCAACTTTCTCGGTTGCGCTGCCGCACACCCTCTCGGCGGCCTTCGATGTCCGTCGAGTTCAGTTGGCCATTGAAGGCCCGGCCTCTTTGACGTTCCAGCGCCAGGCCTTCGCCATAGCTCAACGCGTAACCATCGCGGATGATGGCCTTGTAGTGCTGCAGCATCTCAGGTTCAGCGCCCAGCATGTCAACTGCCATGCCGCGGGCGGTGCTCAGCAGCTCTTCAGCCGGCACCATGCGGTTGACGAAGCCCCATGAGCTGGCCTGCTCCGCGCTCACCCACCGGGCCGTGAAAGAGACCTCACGGGCGCGATAGGGGCCGATAACGCGGCTGAGCTTTTGCGACAGGCCCCAGCCGGGCGCGATGCCAATTCGGGTGTGGGTGTCGGCGAACCGGGCTGTGGGAGACGCGAGCAAGATGTCGCAAGCCAGGGCCAACTCGAAGCCGCCTGTCACCGCTGCGCCGTTGATGGCAACAATGATGGGGCCGCTGAAGCGTTCCAACGCGCTGACCGGGTCATGTGTGGTGACGCCGCGATCGCCCTGGCCCAGCGTGCCTTGACCGGAGCCAATCTCTTTCAGATCCAAGCCGGCGCAGAAGGCCTTTCCAGCGCCCGTGAGGATGAGCACACGCACCGCGGGATCGGCCTCCAGTTCATCCACCGCCAAAGCCAACTCGGTCATCAGCTGGCGGCTCAGGGCGTTCATGGCCTGTGGGCGGTGCAGGGTGAGCACGGCATAACCCGCGGGGTGAACCTCTCTCAAGAGCACGGCGTCGGTCATGGTCTTCCTTCAAACGTCCCGTACATCGCCCACGGGGTTGTGGCCGAAGTCTGCGCGGCCCAAGTAGTTCAGCAGCTTGGTTGCCGCCGCCGCGGGGCTGTCCAACTGGCCGGCCGACTTCAATTCGGTGAAGCGATGGAGGTCCGGAAACTGGCTCGGGTCTGCAGAACGCAGTTGCACCTGCATGTCGGTATCAATGACTCCGGGTGCCAGCGAAACGATGCGCGCACCATTGGGTTTGCTCGCCTCTTCAAGCGCAACCGCTCGGGCCAAATGGTCCAGGCCAGCCTTGGCGGCGCAGTAGGAGGCGCTGGCGGCCATGGCTTTTCGACCGAGACCGGATGAAACCAGCACCACCTTGCGCGGCACTGGCCAGCCTGCGGTGGCCTTCAGGAAGGCTGCGGTCAACAAGGTGGGCGCCTCCAGTCCTACGCGCAGCGCGTTGACCAGATCAGAAGGCGTGACCTCTGAGAGCGGTGCCAGTTGCGAGACCACGCCAGCGTTGTTGATCAGGGTCGCCGATGCCAGGCTGGTGGTGTCCCAATTGGCCAGCCACGCAGCCAGGCGTTGGGCTGTGGGCGCAGCATCCACGAGGTCCACAGCCCAGTGCGTCAGCTGCCCCCGATGACCGGGCCCTGCGGCGATGTCGCCGCGTGAGAGCGCCAGCACGTGGTGGTCTCGTTGCAGCAATTGATCCAGAAGCGCTCGGCCCAAACCGCGCGAAGCGCCCGTGAGTACCGTTAAGTGCATGTTCATCTTTTCTTGTCCGCGTTCTCAGGGCTCGATGGCGCCCGAAAACGCTGCCCTTCACCGTGAACTGTAGTGGCCCCGCAGCTTCAAAACGGCGTTGTGTTGCGAAAGACCAGCTCAGCCTGGCTCACCGGATGGCGGAAGCGAAGCAAGGTGGCGTGCAGCAGCAAACGATCGCTCGCCAAGTCCGATGCCGGGCCATAGAGCGAGTCGCCCACGATCGGGTGCCCCACCGACAGCAGGTGCACCCGCAACTGGTGCGATCGTCCGGTGACCGGTTCCAATTGCAGTCGTGTGGTGTGTGCCTGGCGCCGCAGCACTCGCCAGCGCGTTGTCGACGGTTTGCCTTTTTCGAAGTCCACCACTTGGCGTGGGCGCCGTGGCCAGTCGGCGGTCAGCGGCGCATCGATCACGCCTTCGTCCTCGGCCACCAGACCCATGACCACCGCCTCATATTGCTTGTGCACCTGGCGCCGCTCGAATGCCATGCTCAGGCTGCGCTGTACATCAGGTTGACGGGCGAACAACATCAAACCTGAGGTGGCCTGGTCCAGGCGGTGAACCACCAAAGCGTCTGCAAAGCGGTGTTGAAGCCAGCTGGTCAAGTTGTTGCACTGCCCGTCGCCTTTGCCTGGCACGGAGAGAACTCCTGCAGGCTTGTTCACCACGAGCAAAGCCTCGTCCACATGCAGCACGTCCAGTTCCGTCATGGCCGCCAGCATATCGACAGCGTTGTGGATTGGCCGCGACGCTGGCTCATCTGGGTGCTTGACGAGATCGTGCAGCAGGAGCACATTGCGAACCTTCCATCAACCGCACAGCAGGAGGCCAGCCATGAAAACCACTCATATTGCCCTCCTGTCGGCTCGCGCTTCCTAAGCACGCGCACACGGTTTTCTGGGTCCTTGGCCCTAGGCCTTGGTTCCCACTGGCGGCCCCGCTGCCTTGATCTGTTCCGTGATGCCGTGACTGCAAGTCGCGGCCGACAGACCCCCATCCCCTGACGCGACCCGAGCTTGGTGCTTGGGTCTGTGCGACGCATTGCGCCGCGATGGTTTGTCTTGTCCGGAACATCCATGATCGACTCCCATGTTTTCGAACGCTTGCGCGGCATTGGCCTGACGCCAGCCGTGATTCAAGAATTGGTGGCCCTGCACCACAGCTGCAGCGAGCCTTCGCTGATGCGCGTGACCGAGGTGCAGCGTGAAGGCGTGACCCTGCACGACGGCCGCGCCGAGCACCCGGGACGTTTGTTGCCCGCTTTGCGCGCCATGTTGACGGCCGAGGGCGAAGCCATCGCTGTGGGCGACTGGGTGCTGGCCCAGCAAAACGAACTTCGCGAGTGGTGGGCGCATGAGCGCGTGCCGCCCATCAACCAACTGGCGCGGCGCCTGCACGACGGGCGCGACAAGGTGACCCGGGCTGTGATCGTCAGCAACGTGGACACGGCCTTGTTGGTCATGGGCCTGGACCACGACTTCAGTCTGCGACGGCTGGAGCGCTTTGTGGCGCTGGTTCAAATGGCGCGTGTGCTGCCGGTGGTGGTGTTGACCAAAGCCGACCTCTGTGTCGACCCGCAGGCGCGCCTGCACCAGGTGCTGGCGCTTCTGCCACCCCAGGCCGCAGCCCTGGCAGTGAATGCGCTGGACCCCGCCAGCTGCGCTGCCTTGAGCCCGTGGTTGCAGCCGGGCCAGACCTTGGTGCTGCTGGGCTCCAGCGGCACCGGCAAGAGCACGCTGACCAACACGCTGACACGGCGCGAAGTGGCTGTCACAGGCGCCAACCGCGTGGACGACGGGCGAGGGCGGCACACCACCACGGCGCGCAGCCTGCACGCCACACCGGAGGGGGCTTGCATCATCGACACCCCGGGTCTGCGCACCCTGCGGCTGGACGGCGACGCTGCTGAACTGGGCGTGGCGTTCAGTGACATCGCAGAGCTGGCCCAGCAGTGCCGCTTTCGCGACTGCAGCCACGAAGACGAGCCTGGCTGCGCCGTGCGTGAGAAGGTCTCACCGGAGCGGCTGAAGAACTACAACAAGCTGCTGCGCGAAGCCAGGCGCGACTCCATCACCGCGCTGGAGAGAAAAGTTCAAGTGCAGCAGTGGAAGGCGCGCAGTCGCCATGCGCGTATTCGCGCCGACTCCAAGCGAGGCTGAAGTTGGCCGCACGACCCTTCCGATCCCCTCTGCGTTCCAGGCCCGTGCCTCGACTCATTCCGCCGGATGAGATCGAACTGTGCCGCCTGGGAGCAGGGCATCTCGCTGGGCCAGCGCCGGGAACAGGCACGGCCAAGCGGCTGCCACCAGCAACACGCCCACCCCCCCGAGGACCACCGAGCCCACCGGCCCCAACCAGGCCGCTGTAGCGCCAGACTCAAACTCGCCCAGCTGGTTTGATCCCCCAATGAACAACGAATTGACGGCGCTGACACGACCCCGCATGGCGTCTGGCGTCTCCAGTTGCACCAGGGTCTGGCGAATCACGACGCTGACCATGTCCGCCGCGCCTGTGATGGCCAATGCCACCAAGGACAGGGCAAACGACGTTGACAGGCCAAACACCAGGTTGGCCGCGCCAAAGACAGCCACCGATCCCAGCAGCAGACGGCCCGTCTTTCGCTGAACCGGCCAGCGTGTCAGCACCACAGACATGCCCAGCGCACCCACTGCTGGCGCACTGCGCAAAATGCCCAAGCCAAGTGGCCCCACCTGCAAGATGTCCTTGGCAAACATGGGCAGCAAGGCCGTGGCTCCACCCAAAAGCACCGCAAAGAGATCCAGCGACACGGCACCTAGCACCACCTTGTGGCCCATCACAAAGCGCAGTCCCGCAGAAACGCTGTGCCAGGTGACGGCCTCCTGCGCTGGCGCCACGTGCTCGTATCGAATGGTCAAACACAGCGCGCAGGCCAGAAAGAACAGCCCAGCACTGGTGCCATAGGTGACCCAAGAGCCAGCTGCGTAGATCAATCCACCCAAGGCCGGCCCCACGATGACAGCCCCCTGCAAACCCGTTGCGCTGAACGCCAAGGCCTGGGGCAGCAGCACCGCGGGCACCAGCAAAGGCGTCAGGGCCTGCTGGGCGGGCATCTGGACGGCTCGCAGCGCGCCCAGCACCACCGAAAGCCCCAGCAGCCATTCGCGGCTGATCCAGCCCAGGCTGCTGCCCGCCATCAGCGTCAGGGCCACACCGGCTTGCACCAGCAGGCAGGCGGCCAGGATTCGGCCCCTGTGGTGGCGGTCGATCCACTGGCCAGCGGGCAAGGTCAGCACCAGGGCCGGCAAGAACTGCACCAAACCCACCAAACCCAGGTCCCAGGCCGATCCGGTCAAGGCATACATCTGCCAGCCCAGTGCCACCATCATCATCTGACCGGCCGATACGGAAGCGAGCCGGGCAAACCACAGGCGCATGAAGCCCGCGTGCGCCCAAATCGCGCGGGTGCCTGTCATGGAGCTGGAGCATGGCAAGAAGAAGCCTGATAACGCACGAAAAGCGCAGCCCGTATCCACTGAATCATGGGTTCTTGTCTCCGCCTTCCCTGGTAAGCTTGAATGGCCATGTCCTCAGATTCCCCCTCGTTTCGGACCGATACGCCCAGCGCCCTGCCGCCTGGTACGCGGCTGGGTGAGTTTGAGTTGCTCAGCCTGCTGGGCGTGGGCGGTTTTGGCATCGTGTACCTGGCCTTCGATCATGCCCTTGAACGGGAAGTGGCCGTCAAGGAGTACATGCCGGCATCACTCGCGGGCCGAACCGAGACCATGCATGTGTCTCTGCGGTCGCACTCAGACGCCGAAAGCTTCGCGTTGGGATTGCGATCGTTTGTCAACGAAGCCAAGCTGCTGGCCCGGTTTGATCACCCCTCGCTGCTGAAAGTGCATCGGTTCTGGGAAGCCAATGGCACCGCTTACATGGCCATGCCCGTGCTGCGCGGGCGCACCCTGAAGGATATTCGGGCCGACATGACGGGGCCACCGGACGAGTCCTGGATGCGCAACATCCTGTTGCCGCTCTTGGGCGCCATCGAAAAGCTGCACAGCGAAGACGTGTACCACCGGGACATCGCGCCCGACAACATCCAGATCGAACCGGACGGTCGCCCGGTCTTGCTGGATTTTGGTGCCGCGCGCCGCGTGCTCAGCGACAAGAGCCAGGCCCTCACGGCCATCCTCAAGCCCGCTTACGCACCCATTGAGCAGTACGGCGAGGCGGGTTCGGTCCGGCAAGGCCCGTGGACCGACATTTACGCTTTGGGTGCAACGCTGCACTACATGCTTCTGGGGCGCCCGCCATCCCCAGCCACCGCCCGCACGGTTCATGACGAAGCCTCGCACCTCACGACGGACCTGGTGCCAGGCTGCACGGAGGCGTTTCTGCAGGCCATCGACTGGATGCTCTGCCCACGCCCACTCGACCGCCCTCAGAGCGTCGCCGAACTCCGCCGGGTGCTGGACGGCGAAGCCAAGGCACCGGTACGACGCGCTCTAGACGGTCAGCCGGTGCACTGGGAGCGCACCAACGTGCTGCCGCCCTCTGCGGGCAGCGGTCGCATTGACCTTGACGTTGATGACGGTTCAACCCAAATCGTCCCCAAGGCGCGAGCAACAGCACCCAGCGGTGCCACGGAGCACGTCTGGCTGGAGCCCCAGCCACTGGGCTCAGATGGTGACTCTCGCCTCGCCGCCCAGACAGCCGCAGCCGGCGCGGGATTGGATGCGGCCGACATCGCCATCGAAGGCGATGTTCTGGAGGGGCTGGCCCGCCGCCCTGCCGCCGCGCCAGCATCGAAAAGCAAGTTGCCTTGGATGCTTGGCGGCACGTTGGCAGCCGCGGCCGCCGCTGCGGTCTTGTTTTGGCCGAAGGCTCAGGACATCGTTGTCAAACCCACGCCAAGTGCACCCGCCGTCCTGGCCTCGCCCGCCCCAGCGCCGGCGCCCGCTGTTGCCCCATCGGTCGTGGCGCCCGTGCCATCGCCCCAAGTCCCACCCCTTGCCGCAACGGCGGAGCCCGCAGCAGCGGCCTCGGCCGCGAACGTCACAACGGCCTCACCCGGTGGAGCAGTCGTTGCAGCGCCAACTGTGCAGGCCGGCAAACCGGATGAGTCGGTCGCTGACAAGCCTGGCCGCAGCAACGCGCGTCCGGTTGTGGCCAAGCCCGCAGAGGGTTCGCGGCCGCGAGCTGAGGCTCCGACGCCAAGACCTACCCCTGTGCCGGCGGTTGCGGTACCCGCAGGACCGGGGCCGGCTTGTGGCTCTCGCGACGGCGTGCGCTATCTGGTTTGTATGGAAAGAGAGTGCGGCACTTCGGAGTTTTCCAGCCACCCTGCCTGCCAACGCTGGAAGCAGTGAAGCATGCCCTGCTTGCTCGACCCGCTAGGGGGCAGCTGCGGGTAAGGCTGGATGCCGAGTGAAGGCACAAACAGGTACACCTGGGGCATCGCTGACCCGGAGTCTGATTTGTTGACCAGTGCCCCCGATTTGCCGACAACAGCCGCCACGGCTGTCGCCCCGTCTGCCAGCCGCTACTGGCCATCGCGATTGCCACGCGAGCTGGTCCTTCCGCAAACCACCCTCTGGTTCAACCTGGAGGTCAGCGCGCGACGCTTCCCTGACAAAGCGGCTTACCTTTTTTTCGGTCAAGCGCTGACCTTTTCCCAGCTGCACAGCCAAGCCTTGAAACTGGCGGGGTGGCTGCAGCAGCATGGCGTGACTCGAGGTGACCGGGTCTTGCTCTTCATGCAGAACTGCCCGCAGTTTGTGGTGGCGTTTTATGCGATTCAGAGGGCCGACGCGGTGGTGGTCCCGGTCAATCCGATGAACCGGTCCGATGAATTCATTCACTACATCACCGACGCCCAGGCCAAGGTCGCGCTCACGACTGCTGATCTGGCTCCCATCGTGGCCGAGGCCAATGCCCAAGTCGACTCGGGCCTGAAGTTGCAGCACGTGGTGGCCACGCGCCTGGCTGAGGCCATGCCCGCGGAACTGGCCGCGCAAGAAGTGCCATCTGAAGCCGTTTTGAAGTGGCTGTTGGCCGACCCGCCGTTGCCGCCCGGATGCGTGCGCTGGGTAGACGCCATGGCGGCAGGTCATGAGCCCGGCCCCAGCGAGGCCAAGCCCGACGACATGGCCCTGCTGCCCTACACCTCGGGCACCACCGGCCTTCCAAAAGGCTGCATCCACACCCACCGCACACTCGCGCCCAACATCGTGGGCAGCGCGCTTTGGGGTCATGCCAGCGCCGAGACCGTGAGCTTGGGCGTGGTTCCCATGTTTCACATCACCGGCATGATGTACAGCGTGCTCAGCTCGGTCTACCTGGGCAGCACCATCGTGCTCATGCCGCGTTGGGACCGCGAGCTGGCCGGGCGGCAGATTTCACGCTACCGCGTGACCCACTGGACCTGCATACCCACCATGGTCATCGACCTCTTTGGCAGCCCCAACTACAAGAGCTTCGATCTGTCCAGCCTGCGCTACCTTTCTGGCGGCGGTGCGGCCATGCCGCAGGCGGTAGCCGAACGGCTGCAAGCCGAGTTTGGCCTGACGTTTGCCGAGGGCTACGGCCTGACTGAAACGGCAGCCCCCAGCCACGCCAACCCGCCTGAGCGGGCCAAACTGCAGTGTCTGGGCATACCGATTTTTGGCACTGACTGTCGCATCATTGATCCGACCACCTTGGTGGAACTGGCCAACAACGAAACTGGCGAAATCGTCACCCACGGCCCGATGGTCTTCAAAGGCTACTGGGGGCACCCGCAGGCCACCGCGCAGGCGTTCATCACCATCGACGGCAAGCCCTTCTTCAGAACCGGGGACTTGGGGCGCCGTGACGATGAGGGCTACTTCTTCATCACCGACCGGTTGAAGCGGATGATCAACGCCAGTGGGTTCAAGGTTTGGCCCAGCGAGGTCGAGTTGCTGTTGTTCAAGTGCCCTTTGGTGCAGGAAGCCTGCATCATTGGCGTGCGCGACGCCTACCGGGGTGAGACGGTCAAGGCTGTGGTGGTGCTGCGGTCTGAGGCCCGCGGCTCAGCGACCGAACAGGACATCATCGACTGGGCCCGCCAGCACATGGCGGCGTACAAGGTGCCAAAAATGGTGGAGTTCATCGACGCGCTGCCTAAGAGCGGCTCAGGCAAGGTCATGTGGCGGCAGTTGCAGGAGCGCGAAAACGCGGCTGGCTGAACGGCTGCTGGGATGCGTCGCTTTGCTCAGTCAGCACGCTGTGGCGCGTCAGCACCCTGCGATTCGGCCACGGGCTGAATGTTTTGGGCCAGTGCACCTTTGGGTCCTTCGGTGACCTGAAAGGACACGCGGCTGCCTTGCTTGAGGGTGCGGAACCCTTCCATGGCGATCGCGGAAAAATGCGCGAAGACGTCTGCACCGCCTTCATCGGGTTCGATGAAGCCGAAACCCTTGGCGTCACTGAACCACTTGACCGTCCCAGTCGCCATGGGGTCCCCTTGCGTTCTGCACGACCGTTAAATTGTTGACTTCGGGTCTGTGGGCTGTCAAGGCAGGCGACCAGCCCCATTTCTGCGGTTCGATCGCTGATACAAGACCGCGTATTTCGCTTTGCTCGTGGCTTGAATTGGCGCGTTCTGGGTCAATATCTCGCCAATGGCCATGCTGTGCCCATGGCACCAGCTGGTCGGCCTGCTTGCGTGCTTCAACTCGATAGAATGGCTCATGCCCGACGAAACCCCTCCGTCGCCACCACCACCAGCCCCGCCTGGCATTCCACCTCTGCGCGAGCCGGGCGGCACGGTTGTGGCAGAACGCAAGGCGGCGCGTACCAAGCCGCCAGCGCTCTATCAAGTTGTGATGCTGAATGACGATTACACCCCGATGGAGTTTGTCGTCATGGTGCTACAACGCTTTTTCCAGCGTGATATGGACACGGCCACCCACATCATGCTTCAGATTCACCACGAAGGGCGAGGCGTGTGCGGCGTCTATCCCAAGGACGTTGCTGCAACGAGAGTTGAGCTGGTGCTCACGGCGGCGCGCCGTGAAGGGCATCCGCTCCAATGCATTATGGAGGCCGCATGATCGCGCAAGAGCTTGAAGTCAGCCTGCACATGGCGTTTGTCGAGGCGCGCCAGCAGCGCCATGAGTTCATCACGGTTGAGCACCTGCTCATGGCCTTGCTGGACAACCCGTCGGCCGCCGAGGTGCTGCGCGCCTGTGCCGCCAACATCGAAGACCTGCGCAAGAGCCTGTCGACCTTCATCAAGGAAAACACGCCCACGGTGGGTGGCAATGAGGAAGTCGACACGCAGCCTACGCTGGGGTTTCAACGTGTGATCCAGCGCGCCATCATGCATGTGCAAAGCACGGGCAGCGGCAAGAAAGAAGTCACCGGCGCCAACGTCTTGGTGGCCATCTTTGGCGAGAAAGATTCCCATGCGGTGTACTACCTGCACCAGCAGGGCGTGACGCGTCTGGATGTGGTCAACTTCATTGCCCACGGCATCAAGAAGTCCGACCCGCCGGAGCCCACCAAGAGCAACGAAAACCCCAGCAACGAGGGCGAGAAGGAAGAGGGTGGTGATGCCAAGGGTTCGCCGCTGGAGCAGTTCACCCAGAACCTGAACCAGCAAGCGCGGGACGGCAAGATCGACCCACTGATCGGCCGCGAGCATGAAGTCGAGCGGGTGATCCAGATCCTGTGCCGCCGGCGCAAGAACAACCCCTTGCTGGTGGGCGAAGCTGGCGTGGGCAAGACCGCCATTGCCGAAGGCCTGGCCTGGCGCATCACGCAGAACGACGTGCCCGAAGTGCTGGGCGAAGCCACCGTGTATTCATTGGACATGGGCGCCTTGTTGGCCGGTACCAAGTACCGCGGCGACTTTGAGCAGCGCCTCAAGGGCGTGCTCAAGCAGCTCAAGGACCACCCGAACGCCATTTTGTTCATCGACGAGATTCACACCCTGATTGGCGCTGGTGCTGCCAGCGGTGGCACGCTGGACGCCAGCAACCTGCTCAAGCCGGCTTTGAGCAATGGCACCATGAAGTGCATTGGCGCCACCACCTTCACCGAGTACCGCGGTATTTTTGAGAAAGACGCTGCGTTGTCACGTCGCTTCCAAAAGGTGGACGTGGTCGAGCCCACCATCGAGCAGACGGTTGAAATTCTCAAGGGCCTGAAGTCGCGTTTCGAAGAGCACCACAGCGTCAAGTACGCCGTTGGGGCATTGCAAGCCGCGGCTGAGCTGTCGGCCAAGTTCATCAACGACCGTCAACTGCCGGACAAGGCCATCGACGTGATTGATGAAGCCGGTGCAGCCCAGCGCATCCTGCCGGCCAACAAGCGCAAGAAAACCATCACGCGCAACGAAGTTGAAGAGATCGTGGCCAAGATCGCCCGCATCCCACCGGCCAGCGTGTCCAGTGACGACCGCGGCAAGCTCAAGTTGTTGGACCGCGACCTGAAGAGCGTGGTGTTTGGGCAAGACCCGGCCATCGACGCCTTGGCGGCGGCCATCAAGATGGCCCGCTCGGGCCTGGGCAAGGGCGACAAGCCGATTGGCAGCTTCTTGTTCAGCGGCCCCACAGGTGTTGGCAAGACCGAGGTGGCCAAGCAGCTGGCCTATGTGCTGGGCATCGACCTGATCCGCTTTGACATGTCCGAGTACATGGAGCGCCATGCCGTCAGCCGCCTGATTGGTGCTCCCCCGGGTTACGTTGGTTTTGACCAAGGCGGCCTGCTGACCGAGGCCGTGACCAAAAAGCCGCACTCGGTGCTGCTGATGGACGAAATCGAAAAGGCGCACCCTGACGTGTTCAACGTGCTGCTGCAGGTCATGGACCACGGCACGCTAACCGACAACAACGGCCGCAAGGCCGACTTCCGCAACGTGATCATCATCATGACCACCAATGCGGGCGCCGAGACCATGAACAAGGCGACCATCGGCTTCACCAACAAGCGTGAGCAAGGCGACGAAATGGGCGACATCAAGCGCCTGTTCACGCCCGAGTTCCGCAACCGACTGGACGCCATCGTCAACTTCCGCTCGCTGGATGAAGAGATCATCCTGCGCGTGGTCGACAAGTTCTTGCTGACGCTGGAAGGTCAGTTGGCAGAGAAGAAGGTCGAGGTCACCTTCAGCGACACCTTGCGCAAGTACCTGGCCAAGAAAGGTTTTGACCCGCTGATGGGCGCGCGGCCCATGCAAAGGCTGATCCAGGACACCATTCGCCGGGCTTTGGCCGACGAACTGCTGTTCGGGCGCTTGGTGGACGGCGGTCGCTTGTCGGTGGACATCGACGCCAAGGACGAGGTGGTGCTGGACATTCAGCCGCCCAAAAAGAGCGACAAGCCCCGCGCAGAGGCCACCGCCGCCTGACTTGCGGCGTCCTGCAGGGCGCAGGGCCTTCAGGATCGGCGAAGCGGTGGCACGTCGGTCGCCGGGTCCTGCAGGTAGTAGCGAGAGAGCACCCCGTAGAGAGCAGGGTGCTCTTTTTTCATGTCCAGGGCGTTGACAAAAAAGGCTTCGCTGGCCACGGCGAAAAACTCTTCGGGACCCGTCGCGCCATACGGGTCGAGCAAGGTCTGCCGCCCAGCCGCCAGGTCGGCTTCAAGTTGCTTGAAGGCTGTTTGCAGGGTGTCGCGCCATTCCCGCGCGGGCAAATGGGCAGGCAACGCGGGCATGCCGTCAGCCTGCCCCGTCGCCATGTCCAAAACGTGCGCAAACTCGTGGATGACCACGTTGTAGCCCTGCTGTGCGCTGTGGCCCGAGCGACGCACATCGGGCCAAGACAGCATCACCGGCCCACCGTCCATGGCCTCGCCAGCCAAGGTTTCGGTGTACTCGTGCACCACGCCGTCGGGGTCTTGCACCGAGCGCGGTGCCACGACGGCGTCCGGGTGCACCACGACGCCGACAAAGTTTTGATACGGGGCCAGCCCCAAGCGCAGTACCGGCAGCGATGCCTGAGCTGCGATCGCAACAGCCATGGCATCGGTCAGGCGCAGGCCACCCGTGGTGCTGAACTCTTTGCAGTCCAGGAACAGGCTTGTCAGACGGCGCAGCTCTGCTGCATCTTCTGCTTGCTGCCTTTGCAGGAAGGGGTAGCGCACCAAGGTGCGTTTCCACATGTCATTTGGAATGGCGCGGCGTTTCAACGCGGCCAGCTCGCGCCTGGTTCCCAAAGCCCGCCACCAGTCCCTCAACATGAGGTTCAATGGCTCGACGTCGGGTCCAGCCGGGCAAAGCCAGCGGCCGTCCAGCGCAGCACCTGCGCCCGCGCGCCCTGATCCAAATCCCAGTCGGTCAGCACGTGGCGATGCAGGCCTGGGGCCAGCAGGTCGTCACTGGGGCGATGGGTGTGGCCATGAACCAGTGTTGTGGCGCCCACCTGCCGCATGCAGGTCAAGGCCATGGCGACCTCAACATCGGCATCGGCTCCGCCATCAAACTGTCGACGGCTCTTGCTGGCACTGCGAATGTCCGCCGCAATTTGCAGCCGCTCCTGCAAGGGCCGGGCCAGGAACTCGGATTGCCAAGCAATGGACCGCACCTGGCGTCGGAAGGCCTGATACGGCAGGTCGCTGGAGCACCAGGCGTCACCATGGGTGAGCAAGGCGCGATGGCCCCAGGCCTCTAGAACCGTGGGGTCTGGCAGAGACCAGCATCCTGTTTGTTGAAGAAAGGCGTTGCCAACCAGAAAGTCGCGGTTCCCCACCATGAACGCCAGCTGTTTGCGCTTGGACACCTGCGCCATCAACTCCACGCAGCGACGCTCAAAGCCGCGCCCGCCCATGTCGTCGCCCACCCAGACTTCAAACAAGTCGCCCAGGATGCAAACGGCCGACGCGGTGCTGTGCAGCAGGTGCTGGGCAAACGCCTCAAACGTCCTGGGCAGCGCTTCGCACAGGTGCAGGTCGGAGATAAAGTCAATCGCCTGCCACTGCCCCGGAGCTTGCACCAGATGCGCAACCGGTGAGGAAGCTTGAGAGGCTGCAGCGGCGGTCATGAGCGCCGCTCGGCTTCAGCTGACCTCGGTGGCCTTGAGGATCAGCACGTCTTCCAGCGGCACGTCGTCGTGCATGCCTTTGCGACCGGTGCGGACCTTCTCAATGGTGTCCACCACGTCCATGCCCGACACCACCTGGCCAAACACGGCATAGCCCCAACCCGACGCGTTCTCGGCCTTGAAGTCGAGGAAGGCGTTGTCGGTGACGTTGACGAAAAACTGCGAGGTGGCCGAGTGCGGGTCGTTGGTGCGCGCCATCGACAGGGTGTAGCGCTTGTTCTTCAGGCCATTGTTGGCCTCGTTCTGGATGGGCGGCAGCGTGGGCTTTTGCTTCATGGTGGTGTCGAAGCCACCGCCCTGCAACATGAACCCCTTGATGACGCGATGAAAGATCGTGCCGTCGTAATGGCCGCTGTTGACGTAGGCCAGAAAATTAGCAGCGCACAGAGGCGCCTTGGCCTCGTCAAGCTCAATGCGCAAGGTGCCCGCGCTGGTTTCCATTTGAACGAATTTGCTCATTTCATTTCTCCAAAGTAGCTTTGCGCAAGGTCACAGGTGTGACCGGCAGGTTTTGATGTGGGCCTGAAGGCGCGGTCGGCATGACGCGAATCTTGTCCACCACGTCCAGGCCTTCAATGACTTTTCCAAACACGGCATAACCGTTGCCGTCGCGGGAGTTGGCCTGGTCGAGGAAGGGGTTGTCGACCACGTTGATTAAGAACTGGGACGTGGCGGAGTCCGGGATGCCCGTTCGGGCCATGGCCAAGGTGCCGCGCACATTGTTCAGGCCGTTGCGGCTTTCCAGTGGAATGGGTGGGCGCGTGGGCTTTTCGCTGAGGTCGGCCTTGTAGCCACCGCCTTGGATCATGAAGGTCTCGATCACGCGGTGAAACACGGTGCCGTTGTAGTGACCAGCCTTCACATAGGCCAGGAAGTTGGCCACTGTTTTGGGTGCTTTTTCAGCGTCGAGTTCAACCACGATGTCGCCAGCGCTGGTAGACAACCGCACCTTTTGGGCCCAAGCCGAACCCAGGCTTAAGCCCAGCGTCAACAGCAGGGCAGGGGCAAACCAGAAGCGAGTTTTCATCATCAAACGACTTTCTTCAAAGTAGGCCGATCACATCGGCTCCAATCGCCAAAAACAGACCCAAGTCTAGCGGGCCGGCGGGATGGAAGAAGCCAGCAAGGCACGTACCGCTTCCAGCTTGCGCATCAAGCGGGGGTCCAGCGGGGCGTTGCTGCTGGCCTGCTGCCAGGCTTGCACCGCCAGCATGAGGTAAACCTCGCCCAAGTTGGCTCTGGCTGCGCGATGGCCAGGGTCGTTGCGCAGGGCCGATTCCAGGGACTGCCGCGCCAACTCCAAACGCCCGCCCCGCACGTGCAACAGAGCCAGGTTGTTGAAGGGCTCCGGCAGCTCGGGGTACTCTTGGCTGATGCGGGTGAAGGCCTGCAAGGCCTCGGTGTCGCGCCGCATCTCCATCAGCACCACCGCGTGCAGGAAGCGCGCCTGGGGGTCTTGCGCATTGCTGGCCATTGCCGCGCCCGAAACACGCAAAGCCGACTCCAGGTCGCCTTTGGCCATCAAGGTGTGGACGTCGTTGACCACGTCACCATGGACCAAGCCAGGGCCGAGCAGCAGCGCCAGCAGCAGGCTGCGACAAGCTGCGGGAATTTGACGATGTGAGGGAAGCATATGGGGGGCGTCGAGGCCAGCAGGGCAAGGGTGCACGCAGGGCCGCCGCTATACTGAATCCTGATTCTATCGACGCCGCCGCGCCCCAAAGGGCGCCAGACGCCAGGCGCCGATGGCCGGCGCGGCGCGCCACCCTTGCCACTGTGCCATGACGCTTCGAATTCACAACACACTTTCGCGCCGACAAGAAGTCTTTGAGCCCATCGAACCAGGGCATGTGCGCATGTATGTTTGTGGCATCACGGTCTACGACCAGTGCCACCTGGGTCATGCCCGCATGATCCTGGCGTTTGACACGGTCTACCGCTGGCTGTTGGCCAGTGGCTACCGGGTCACCTATGTCCGCAACATCACCGACATCGAAGACAAGATCATCCGCCGCGCTGTCGAGCGTGGCATCACCATTCGCCAGCTGACCGATGAAGTCATCACCCAGATGCACGCTGACTTTGCGGCCTTGGGTGCGGCAGTTCCCACCCACGAACCGCGTGCCACCGAATATGTGCCGCAGATGCTGGGCATCATCGCCAAGCTGAAGGACCAAGGCTTGGCCTACCAGGCCGAGCAGGGCGATGTGAACTTTGCGGTGCGCCGCTTTCCGGGTTACGGCAAATTGTCTGGCAAGAGCCTGGATGAGCTGCGCGCGGGCGAGCGGGTGGCCGTTGCAGGTGGCAAAGACGATCCGCTGGACTTCGTGCTGTGGAAGTCGGCCAAGGCCGACGAGCCTGATGACGCCCAGTGGCCAAGTCCCTATGGACCTGGCCGCCCGGGCTGGCACATCGAGTGCTCGGCCATGAGTGAAGCGGTGCTGGGCTTGCCGCTGGACATCCATGGTGGCGGCATGGACCTGCAGTTTCCGCACCACGAAAACGAGATCGCGCAAAGCGAAGGTGCTTGCGGCGCAGAGTTTGTGCGCACCTGGATGCACAACGGCTTCTTGAACATCGACGACACCAAGATGTCCAAGTCGCTGGGCAACTTCTTCACCATCGCCGATGTGCTGAAGAAATTTGACGGCGAATCGGTGCGCCTGTTCATGCTGCGCACCCACTACCGCAGCCCGTTCAATTTCAGCGACACCTTGCTGGACGAGGCGCGCAGCGCCTTGAAGCGTCTCTACACCGCCTTGGACGCCGCCGGCCCTGTCACAGCACTGACCACCATCGATTGGAGCGAACCCCGCGCCGCCACCTTCAAGGCCGCGATGGACGACGACTTCAACACGCCCGGCGCTTTGGCCGTGCTGTTCGAATTGGTCAGCAGCATCTTCCGAGGGCAGGTTCAGGATGCGCCCTTGCTGAAGGCACTGTCGGCCACCCTGGGCTTGTTGCAGGCGGTGCCGCGCGAGTACCTGCAAAGTCGAAGTGGCGTCGACGAAGCCTTTGTGCAGGCCCAGATAGAGGCCCGGGTGGCAGCCAAAAAGGCGCGCGACTTCCAGCTGGCAGACCGTATCCGTGATGAGATGGCTGCCTTGGGCATCGAGCTCAAGGACGGCCCGCAGGGCACCACCTGGGTGAGAGCCTGAGCGCCATGCCCAAAACCTTGGGTGCTGCCTCAGTCGTTCCGGTTGCCGAGGTGACGCCCGAGTATTGGGACGAAGCCTGCCGCCACCTTGGAAAACGCGACCGGGTTCTGAAAAAGCTGATCCCGCGTTTTGGCGAGGCGCGGCTGCGCAGCCGCGGCGACGCCTTCACCACGCTGGCACGTTCTATCGTCGGCCAGCAGATCTCAGTGAAGGCAGCGCAGTCGGTTTGGGAGCGCTTCTCCAGCGCCGCGGGTGGGCAAGGCACGCGCGTCGAACCGGCAGCCGTGCAAGCCCTGGCGGTGCCCTTGATGCGCGAAGCCGGTCTGTCGGCGCGCAAGACCGAGTACTTGCTGGACCTGGCACGCCACTTCAGCGATGGCAGCGCACAGGTCAAACAGTGGCAACAGCAAGACGACGAGGCCATCATTGCCGAGTTGATCTCGATCCGTGGCATCGGCCGCTGGACGGCTGAAATGTTCCTGATTTTTCATCTGATGCGCCCCAACGTGATGCCGCTGGACGACCTGGGCTTGATCAAAGGCATCAGCGTGAACTACTTCAGTGGGGAACCCGTCTCACGCGCCGAAGCGCGCGAAGTGGGCGAAGCGTGGGCGCCGTTTCGGTCGGTGGCCACTTGGTATATTTGGCGCAGCCTCGACCCGCTGCCGGTGGAGTACTGAATTGTCCAAACGCCACTTTCTCGAATTTGAAAACCCGATCGCGGAGCTTGAATCCAAGATCGATGAGCTGCGCTACGTGCAGAACGAATCGGCCGTCGACATCAGCGACGAGATCGACCGCCTCAGCCAAAAGAGCCAGCAGCTCACGCGGGACATCTATGCCAACCTGACGCCCTGGCAGGTGACGCAAATTGCGCGGCACCCGCAGCGCCCCTACACGCTGGACTACGTCAACGAAATCTTCACCGACTTCCAAGAGCTGCACGGTGACCGCCATTACGCGGACGACCTGTCCATCGTGGGTGGCTTGGCCCGCTTCAATGGCCAGGCCTGCATGGTGCTGGGGCATCAGAAGGGGCGCGACACCAAAGAGCGCACCTTGCGCAACTTTGGCATGAGCCGCCCCGAGGGCTACCGTAAAGCCCTGCGCCTGATGAAGCTGGCCGAGAAATTCGGCCTGCCGGTATTCACCTTTGTGGACACGCCGGGCGCCTATCCAGGCATTGGCGCCGAAGAACGTGGCCAGTCCGAAGCCATTGGCCGCAACATCTTCGAGATGGCGCAGTTGGAAGTGCCGATCGTCAGCACCATCATCGGTGAAGGCGGCTCTGGCGGTGCCCTGGCCATCAGCGTGGGCGACCAGGTCCTGATGCTGCAGTACAGCGTGTACTCGGTCATTTCCCCGGAAGGCTGTGCCTCCATCTTGTGGAAGACCGCCGAACGTGCCTCTGAAGCCGCCGAAGCACTGGGCATCACGGCCCATCGCCTGAAGGCCTTGGGCGTGGTGGACAAGATCGTCAACGAGCCCGTGGGTGGTGCCCACCGCGACGTGCCTTGGATGGCTGCACAGCTCAAGCGCGGTCTGGCAGAAGCGCTGCGCCAAAGCGCCGACCTCAAGCCCAAAGATTTGCTGCAACGCCGCTACGAGCGCCTGCGCTCTTACGGCCGCTTCACCGACACCAAGGAACGCTGATCGTGTTGCAGCCGCGGGTGGCCGTGGCTGTGAGCGGCGGCCGCGATTCGACAGCGCTGCTGCATTGCACGCTTCGCCAGGCGCGTGACGCAGGTATCGAGGTCTGGGCGCTGCACGTGCACCATGGGTTGATGCCAGAGGCCGATACCTGGCTTGAACAGGTCCGCCGGCAGGGCCTTCGATGGGGCGCGAATTTCGACTGCTGCAGATTGGCGGGCGCACCCTCTCGGGGCGAAAGCGTTGAAGCTTGGGCCAGAGCGGGCCGCTACCAAGCGCTGGCTGAAATGGCGCAGACCCAAGGCTGTAGCGTGGTTCTGCTGGCGCATCACCGCCGTGACCAGGCCGAAACCTGGCTGTTGCAAGCGCTGCGGGGCGCGGGCGAGGCCGGCCTGGCCGCCATGCCGCAAAACGCCCTGCGCAGTGGCGTGCATTGGGTTCGACCCTGGCTGAACACGGATGCCCGGGCCATCGAGGCCTACGTACGTCGCCATCGTTTGAAGTTTGTCCAAGACCCCAGCAACGCCGACCCGAGATTTGCGCGAAGCCGCTTGCGCCAAGCCGTTTGGCCCGCGCTGCTGGCGGGTTTTGCCGACGCAGAGGTCAACCTGGCCTCAGCAGCAGGCCTTGCTCAAGAGGCGCTGGCATTGGCGAGGGAGGCCGCCCAGGCTGACTTGAGCGTCTTGGTCGAAGGCGCCCAGTTGCTGTGCGACCCCTGGTGGCAACTGCCACCGGCCAGACGACGCAATGCGCTGCGTGCCTGGCTCACTGAACAGTGCAAATCGCCACCGCCGCAAACGCTGCTGGACCGCGTGATCGGCGAACTGCCCTCTGCGCCTGCTGGCAGCTGGCCTGCCCCAGGGGGCATGCTGCGCCTGCACCGGGGTCGACTCGCGTTCTTGGCCGCAGACCGTTTGCCTCCACCCCGCCATGGCGCCATGCACCGGCTGGACATGGCGCATCCCGGGTTTTATGCCTTGCCCGAATGGGGCGGGAGTTTTGAGGTTTGGCCGGCCCACAGTGGCGGTGTCAGTCGGGCGCACCTGATGGGTCTGCTTGCCTGTGCCCGTCAAGGCGGAGAACGGTTTCGCGCCAGGGCAGGCGGGCCATCCCGCTCGCTCAAACAGCATTTTCAGGCCACCCACACCCCGGCCTGGCGGCGGCAAGGCCCGCTGCTGTTCTCGCCACAAGGATCGCTGGTGTTTGTGCCTGGTTTGGGTCTGGATGCAGCGTTTCAAGCGCCGCCCGGCACTGCCCAGCTGCAACTGGCATGGCGGCCCGCGCAGGCGGATTGACAGTTCCGCGTCAGAGCCCCGGCTAGAATTTGGGGTTTGTGCAGAGCAGCAAGATGCTGCTGCGCGCTGAATTCCACAGAACTCTTGGCTTGAGCCCATGGCATTGATCGTTCACAAGTACGGCGGCACCTCGATGGGGTCAGCCGAGCGCATTCGCAGCGTGGCGCAGCGGGTGGCCAAATGGGTCAAAGCGGGTCACCAGTTGGTGGTGGTGCCATCGGCCATGAGCGGCGAGACCAACCGCCTGCTGGGCCTGGCGAAGGAACTGCATCCACAAGCTTCCTCGCCCGAAGCGCTGCGTGAACTGGACGCCATTGCGGCCACGGGCGAACAGGTCTCGGTGGGCCTGTTGGCCCTGGCGCTGCAGGCGCAGGGCGTTGCCGCAGTCAGCTACGGTGGCTGGCAGGTGCCCATCAAGACCGATTCGGCCTTCACCAAGGCACGCATTTCCGAGATCGACGACACCCGGGTTCGGGCGGACCTGGCCGCGGGCAAGGTTGTCATCATCACCGGCTTTCAAGGCATCGACCCACAGGGCAACGTCACCACCTTGGGCCGTGGCGGCAGCGACACCTCGGCCGTGGCCGTGGCTGCAGCGATGAAGGCCGACGAGTGCCTGATCTACACCGACGTGGACGGTGTCTACACCACCGACCCGCGCATCGTTCCTGAGGCTCGCCGCCTGAGCACCATCAGCTTTGAAGAGATGCTGGAAATGGCCAGCCTGGGCAGCAAGGTGCTGCAGATTCGTTCGGTGGAGTTTGCGGGCAAGTACCGCGTGCCTTTGCGGGTGCTGAGCAGCTTCACGCCCTGGGACATCGACATCGCTGAAGAAGCCGCATCGGGCACCCTGATCACCTTTGAGGAAGACGAAAAAATGGAACAAGCCGTTGTGGCCGGCATTGCGTTCAACCGCGACGAGGCCAAGATCAGTGTCATTGGCGTGCCTGACAAGCCTGGCATCGCCTTTCAGATCATTGGCCCGGTGGCCGACGCCAACATCGACATCGACGTCATCATCCAGAACGTGTCGCACAGCGGCCGCACCGACTTCAGCTTCACCGTGCACCGCAACGACTATGCGCGCACCCTGGAGGTTTTGAAAACCCAGGTGCTGCCCGCCACGGGCGCTGCTGATGTATTGGGCGACCCCAAGATCTGCAAGGTCAGCATCGTGGGCATTGGCATGCGCAGCCATGTGGGTGTGGCCAGCAAGATGTTCCGCACCCTCAGCGACGAGGGCATCAACATCCAGATGATCACCACCAGCGAGATCAAGACCAGCGTGGTGATCGACGAAAAGTACATGGAATTGGCCGTGCGCGCCCTGCACAAGGCCTTTGACCTGGACCAAGCCTCGGCGCCGGTTTGAGTCTGATCACCCAGCGCCACAAACAGGCCACTTCTTGCGGCTAGAATGCGGGTCTTCGCCGGAGTCGTGACCGAGTGGCCGAAGGTGCTCCCCTGCTAAGGGAGTATGTGGGCAAAACCTGCATCAAGGGTTCGAATCCCTTCGACTCCGCCAGCGAACCCCAAAACGCCCGCAAGGGCGTTTTTTCATGGTGCGCCAAAGCCATCAGAATGCGGTTTCCTCTTGTCCAGTGGGAGACCTGCGTTGGCACTTTCTGACATCGAGATCGCGCGCCTGGCCACCCTGCGCCGTATTTCTGCGTTGGCCCAAGACCGTTTGGGCATCGCCGACGAGCACGTCATTCCGTATGGTCACTTCAAGGCCAAGTTGGCCTTGCCCTATGTAGAGTCGTTGGCAGGCCGCCCTTTGGGCAAACTGGTCCTGGTCACGGCCATCAGCCCAACCCCTGCGGGTGAAGGCAAGACAACCACCACGGTGGGCCTGGGCGACGCGCTCAACCACATCGGCAAGAAAGCCATCATTGCCTTGCGTGAGCCCTCTTTGGGGCCTGTCTTCGGCATGAAAGGCGGCGCCACAGGCGGTGGTTATGCCCAGGTGGTGCCGATGGACGACATCAACCTGCACTTCACCGGCGACTTCCACGCCATCGCGCTGGCCAACAACCTGCTGGCGGCCACGCTCGACAACCACATTCACCACGGCAACGCGCTGGACATCGATGTGCGGCGCATCAGCTGGAAGCGGGTGATGGACATGAACGATCGTGCGCTGCGCGAGATCACGGTGGGCTTGGGTGGGCCCGGCAACGGTTATCCGCGCCAGGATGGCTTTGACATCGTGGTGGCTTCAGAGGTGATGGCAATCCTGTGTTTGTCCAGTTCGTTGGCTGACTTGAAGGAACGTCTGGGCAACATCATCGTGGCCGAAACGCGCCAACGCCTGCCGGTGCGAGCGCGTGACCTCAAGGTCCACGGGGCCATGGCCGTGCTGCTGAAAGACGCCATGGCGCCCAACCTCGTGCAGACCCTGGAAAACAACGCGGCGCTGCTGCACGGCGGGCCCTTTGCCAACATCGCCCACGGCTGCAACTCGGTCATCGCCACGGCAACTGCACTGCGGCTGGCCGACTACGTGGTGACCGAAGCCGGCTTTGGCGCAGACCTGGGCGCCGAGAAGTTCATCGACATCAAGTGCCGCAAGTCCGGGCTTCGCCCCGCAGCAGCGGTGGTGGTGGCCACGGTCCGTGCGCTGAAGTTTCATGGTGGTGTTGAGCTGGTCGACCTGGGCCAAGAGAACCTGGCGGCGTTGGACAGGGGGCTGGGCAACCTGGAGCGGCATCTGAAGAACTTGCAGGGGGTTTTTGGTTTGCCTTGCGTGGTGTCCATCAACCACTTCGATAGCGACACCGAGGCTGAGCACACCCTGCTGCGGCAGCGTGTGGGCAGCTTGGGCGTGGCGGTGCACACCTCACGGCACTGGGCCAACGGCGGCGCCGGCGCTGCTGACCTGGCGCGTGATGTGGTGCGCCTGTGCAGCACCCCCAGCACGCTGCGCTTTGCCTACGACGACGCCGACCCGCTGTGGGACAAGCTGCGCAAGGTCGCTACCCTGACCTATGGCGCCGCAGACGTGCATGCCAGTGCCGCCATTCGAGCGCAGATTCAACGGCTGCAAGAGGGCGGTTATGGACACTTCCCGGTTTGCATCGCCAAGACCCAGTACAGCTTTTCCACCGACCCCAAACTGCGCTGCGCGCCCAGCGGCCACACGGTCGAAGTGCGAGAGGTCCGCCTGGCGGCTGGTGCGGAGTTTGTGGTGATGGTTTGTGGTGATGTGATGACCATGCCGGGCCTGCCCAAGGTGCCGTCGGCAGAGCGCATTGACCTCAACGAGCAGGGCCAGATCGTGGGTCTGTCTTGACCCGCTGCAGTCAACCGCGTTCTCTGCAATGGCCAACAACACCGCAAGGCTCTATCGCATCGAAGCACTGATCCGGTCGCGCGGCCACGTCAGTTTCAAGACACTGCTGGACGAACTGGAAGTCTCGGCGGCCACGCTCAAGCGCGACTTGGAGTTTTTGCGCAGCCGCATGGGCGCGCCCATCGACTACGACCGAGAGGTCAATGGCTATCGGTTTGGTGCGGACGCCTTGGAAGGGGGTCGACAAGAGTTGCCGGGCCTGTGGTTCAACGAGTCCGAGCTCTATTCCCTGTTGACGGCCCAACAACTGCTGGCGGGCCTGGACAGCGACGGCCTGCTCAGCCGCCACCTGCAACCGCTGCTCGACCGCATTCATCAGCTGTTGGGAAGCGGGCAGGGCGGCGACGCCACTGAAAAGCTGCTCAAGCGGATCAAGGTCGTCACCGCTTTGCGCCGCCCCGTACCGAGCCGCTTTTTTGAGCGTGTGAGTGCAGCGCTGCTGCAGCGGCGGCGCCTGCACCTGCGCTACTTGACGCGGGGTCGGGGCGAAGTCAGCGAGCGTGACGTCTCGCCCCAGCGCCTGGTGCACTACCGAAACACCTGGTACCTGGATGCCTGGTGCCACCGGGCGGACGCCCTGCGCCGGTTTGCGCTGGACGCCATGCAGGTTGCTGAAGTCCTGGAACAGAGGGCGCGTGACCTGGCGATGAAACGTGTTGAGCTGGAAATGGATGCCGGTTACGGCATCTACGCTGGCGGGAAGCGCCAGTGGGCTGTTTTGGTCTTCAACCCGCAAGCAGCGCAATGGGCCAGCCGAGAAGAATGGCATTCAGAGCAAGAAGGCCGTTGGCTGGAGGGCGGTGCCTACGAGTTGCGCCTGCCCTATGTCGACAGCACCGAACTGATCATGGACGTTTTGCGCCAGGGCCCTGAGGTGTGTGTAGAGGGCCCTCCGTCACTGGTGCATGCCGTGCGAGACAGACTGCACGCGGCGGCAGCCCAGTACCCGCAACCACCCGCCTGAGCAGCTGACGCGCCGTTCTGGCAGGCCTCAGGCCAGCACGCGCAGCGACAGGTCGATCGCTTGAACATCTTTGGTCAGCTTACCGACCGAGATGCGATCAACACCCGTTGAGGCGATGTCACGAATAGCGCGCAGGTCGACGCCACCCGATACTTCCAGCAGCGCCTGCCCTTGGTTCATCGCCACGGCGGCCCGCATGTCTGCCAGTGAGAAGTCGTCCAGCAAGACACTCACTGCGCCCCCTTGCAAGGCTTCTTGAAGTTCGGCCAGGCTTTCGACTTCGATCTGCACGGAGACCTGGGTGTTCAGCAGCTTGGCCGCTTGTAACGCCGAGGCGATGCCGCCTGCAGCGGCGATGTGGTTTTCCTTGATCAAGATGCCGTCCCACAGCGCCATGCGCTGGTTGTGGCCACCGCCGACACGAACCGCGTACTTTTGCGCCTGGCGCAGCCCTGGCAAGGTCTTGCGGGTGTCCAGCACCGCGCAGCCCTTGGGGTTGGGTGAAGCACCTTCGATCGCTTGAACGTACTGCCGAACCTGCGTGGCCACGCCCGACAGCATTTGCAGGAAGTTCAGGGCCGGCCGCTCGGCACTGAGCAGCGCGCGGGCGTCTGCCTCGATCTGGCAAACCGTGGCCCCGACGTCGACGACTTGACCGTCGTTGAAGTTCCACTGGACGTTGGCGGACGGATCCAGGCTGCGCATGCACGCGGTAAACCAGGCTTGCCCACAGAGCGTGGCCGACTCTTTGGCGGTCACACGCGCTTGGGCCCGGCGGCCCGCGGGGATCAGCATCGCTGTCCAATCACCGGTGCCCATGTCTTCAGACAGGGCATCTTGAACGTTGCGGGCCAAGGCTTGCGCCAAGGTTTCGTTGGTGGCAATCAATTGCAGTCTCCGGCGGGATGTCGAAAGCAAGTGCGATTGTTGCGTGAGATGGCGCAGTCCTGTCTGACAGCGCTATGGTGCAGCCGAAAACGAATCCACGGCGCTCCAGCAACACCTAGGAACCGGCCCCGTGCCTTTGGAAAACAGCGGTCCAGGCTCAGGGCGCGCGCAGCACAGCCAGCCTGCGGGCCATCTCGGCCTTCAACCACATGGCGTCGTGGCCAGGCACCACCAGCTGCATGCCCTGCGTTTGCATGTCACGCGCCAGTTCGGCGGTGCTGCACCAAATGCCCGTGATCTTGCCGGCTGCCCGGCAGGCCTGCTGGATGCGGTTGATGGCCGCTGCCAGCACGGGGTGGCTGAGTGCAGCGCCTGCGCCCAGGCCCAGTGCAATGCCCAGATCACTGGGCCCGATGAACAAGCCGTCCAGCTGCGCCACGGCGGCGATGTCCTCAACCACGTTGAGGCCAGCCTGGGTCTCGATCATCGCCAGCGCCAGCATCTGTGAGTTGGCATGTTGTGGGTAGTCAGCGCCGCCCACCAGCAAGCCGCGTGCAGGCCCAAAGGATCGGTCACCTTCTGCGCCGTCCAGCGGGTAGCGGCAAGCACGGCCAAAAGCCAAGGCATCGGCCACCGAGTTCACCAATGGGCAGATGACGCCATAGGCACCGGCGTCCAGGGCGCGGTTGATCTCGCCCAGGTTGTTTTGGCTGACCCGCACCAGCGGCACGGCTGGGGTGTGTGACAGAGCCTGCAGCATGGCCACCATTTGAGCGTGCCCGGCCATGCCGTGCTGGCAGTCGATGACCACGGCGTCAAAACCGCTGGCACCCACCAGTTCTGCCGCGTAGGCCGAGTCGATGCTCAGCCAGCCCGCCACGGCAGTTTGACGGGAGCGGAAAAGGTCCAGCAAGCGGTTGGACTTCATGGGCGGGGGTCCTTCAGGCGGTGGAGAAAGGCGTTGAGGTGAACAGCAGCCTGGGTGGGCTGCTGCATGGGGAACAAGTGGCCGGCGCCGGTCAGGCAGTGGTGCTCAGCGGTATAGGGCGGCTGAACCAGGGCCACGATGTCATCGCTTTGCGCGGGCGGGCACAAATTGTCGTGTTGGCCGCTGAGGCACAGCACAGACACCTGCAGCAGTTTTCGTGGCTGCAACAGGCCAGGTCGCTGGCGGGCGTAGGCCAGTTGGTGTGCAAAGCGCGGCAGGCCTACGGCTTCGGCCTGGGCCACCAAAGAAGCCAGCGCAGCGTCGTTTTCAGCCAGTCCGTAGCCAGGTGCCAGTTTGCTGTGGGCCAAAGCCTGCAAGCCTTGTTGACTGGCCAGCGCCCACTGCGCATCGCGCCGGGCCTGGCTGCTGTCACGCCCGCCGCAAGCGTTGGCGCCCAGCAGCACCAGCGCGGCCACCTTGTTGGGGTGACGCAGCGCCAGGTGCAAGGCCACGATGCCCCCCAGGGAGTGGCCCAGCCACACCGCAGGCACAGATGTGTGGGCGGCCAGGCGGTCCAGCTCTTCATCGAGCGTCGGCGCGTCGCCCAGCATCAGTGTCTGTGCGTCATGACCTTGCAACAACGCCGACAGGCTGCGGCCGTCCAGCAAGGTGCCGGGCAAGGCCATGAGCGGCCAGGCGCTCACACCGTCATCGCGGGCGGCAGCAGGCTCAGCCGCGCCAGCCGGCCGCCAGCGTCCAAGGTGGTGTCGGCAGCTGCAGCGGCGGCGTGCACAGCGGCTTCGAAGTGGGGTGTCTTGCGTGCATCGCCCGCCACCACCAACAGGGCGTGGGCGTCCTCAGCGCCGGTGTTGACGAACTGACGCCAACTGCCGGCCGGCATCGACAGCGTGTCCCACGCGCCCAAGGGCGCGCGCAAGGCTTGTTCTCTGCCGTTGAAGTCCACAGCCAGCGGGCCGTCGGCATGCACCAGCACGGCGGCCTCGTCCAGCTTGAACGCTGCGCTGCGTTGCCCAGCGGGCACTTTGATCCACTCCACCGAAAAGCCCTGTGGGTCGGTCACGGCGGGACGGTGTTCACGGTGCTGGCTGATGCCCCAGCCGATGACCGGTGCCACCTGCCAGGCATGACCGGACAAGGCGGTGTCCAGCGTGGCGGCGCGAAAGTCGCGCTGGGCGGGTCGCACGGCGCGGGCCATCAGGTCCGGTGCGGACCAGTGGCGCAGGGCCGCTACCTCGTGCGGCGGCATCAGCGGCAGCAGTTGTTCTTCAGGCGGCGGGGCGTGACCCGCAGGCACGTCGATCAGCTGGTTGTCACGCCCCAGGTAGAGGCCCGTTGCCCGTGTGCGGCGCATCACGTCGGGGCTCCAGATGATGCCGCCGGTGTCGTCTCCACCCAGCACCGTCATCAAAAAGCCGTGTTTGCTGCCGCAATTGGAAAAGCCACGGAACATCCACGTCGGCATGCAGATCACGTCGCCTTCTTCGAGCACCGCTTCGCCTTCATCGCCAGCCGCGCCCCAGCGCAGCTTGAAGGTGCCTTCGCAGGCAATGAAAACTTCAGCAGTGAAGTGCAAATGCAGGTTGTTGGTAATGCCCGGGGCCAGGCCGGCTGCGCCGATGTTGAAGCCGTGCGGCTCGCGCAGGTTGATCACCTGGCTGGCGTTTTGCGTCACGCCAGGGCCGACGATGGAGTAGTTTTCCTTCGGTGAGCTGCCAGGCAACCGTACGTCGATGAAGGCTTCGTCGCAAGAGACGTATTGGGCGCGCCGGATGTGGCGGCGCTGCAGTTCTGTTGGGGTCAGGATCATGGTGTTGGAGACAAGGTTCAGCCTTTGACGGCGCCCTGGGTCAGCCCAGAGACGATTTGCTTTTGAAAGAGCGCCACCAAGATGATGAGCGGGATGGTGATGCTCACCGCGCCGGCCACACCTTGCATCAGCAAGGCGTCGCTCTCGGCGGTGATGGCGCCGGCGATGGCCGCCGGCATGGTCATCTTGTCGGCATTGGTCAGCGCGGAGCTGAGCATGAAGTCGTTGTAGGCCAGCAAGAAGCTGAACAGCCCCGTGGTCACCACGCCCGGCCACATGACCGGGATGATGACGCGCCGAAAGGCCTGCAAGCGCGTGCAGCCGTCCACCATGGCCGCTTCGTCCAGCTCTTGCGGAATGCCTGCAAAAAAGCTGCGCAGCATCCAGATGGTGAAGGGCTGGTTGATGGCCACCAGCACGAAGATCAAGGTGATCGTGGTGTTGCGGATGCCCAGCGCATCAAACAGCGCATAGAAGCTGGGCAGCAAGGTGGAGTGCGGCAGTGCGCGGAACACCAAAGCGATGATCAACAGCCAAAAACCCAGGCTGCCCCGGTAGCGCGACAAGGCGTAACCCGCCAGGCAACCCACGGTGAGCGAGATGCAGACCGTGCCGAGTGTGACGACTGCCGTGTTGTAGAAGTTGCGATAGAACTCGCGGTCTATCCACAGGCCACGGTAGTTTTCAAGCGTGATGGGGGCCAACCACTTCAGCGGCGCCGAAAAAGCGTCCACATACGTGCGCAGTGAAATCACCACCGTCCACAACACCGGCAGCGCGGCCAGCACCAGCCACACCGTCAAGCCCGTGTAGAGCAGCGTTTGGCCCAGGGGTGACTTGCGCATTCAGTGGCCCTGCCTTTGTTCGCGCCAGGTCTTGCGCAGCAGCGGTATCAACAGGATCGCGATGCCCACGATGGTCAGCACCGATGCGGCGCTGGCCTTGTACGGGTTGTCTTCCTGCAGCAGCACGTGGTAGGTCAGGTACTGCACGCTGGTGGTGAAGGCACCTTGCGTGAGCACCATCACCGGCTCGAACACGCGGTAGGCATCCATCAAATGCATCATCAGCACAAACACCACCAGCGGCATCAGGTGCGGCAGCGTCACATAGCGCAGCTTTTGCCAGTTGCTGGCACCGTCGATGGTGGCGGCTTCCAGCGCGTCTTGCGGTACCCCTTGCAAGCCGGCATAGAACACGATGAAGGCAAAGGGCAACACGTGCCAGATGCCGTACAGAATGACCAGCAACTGGGCGGACCAGGCCTGCGCCATCCAGAACACCTGCACGCCCAAGCCGTCCAGCAGATGCGGCACCAGCCCGTTGTCGCGGAACAGCCATTTGATGGCCAGCGCGCCCACCACTGGCGTGATGATGAAGGGCAGCAGCGACGCGGCGATGAACAGCGCCTTGAGCTTCTGCGTCACGCGGTTCATGGCCAGCGCCAGCGCCAAACCGCCGCCCAACACAAAGGGCGTGGTGGCGGCGATGTAGAGCAGTGTGAAGCACAGCGCCGAGAAGAATTCTGTGGGCTCACCAGCCTTTGCTGGTGTTGCGCTGGCTGTAGGGGCGGCGGCAACAGCAGGCTTGTCCAGCCCCAGCACCTTGCGGTAGTACTCCAGGCCCACCCATTGGCAAGTCTGCACCGCTTGCCCGTTGGCGCCGACCTTGGCGCGCTGGGTGGTGACCTCGTGGGGGCCGAAGGGCCCCGTCTGCTGCAAGGTGACCAGCTCCATTTCCAGCGCACAGTTGCGCACCGACAGCACCGCCGTCATCAGCATGGGCAGTGCCAGCAGGGCCAGCATCAAAAACACCGACGGCCCGACAAAGCCGGCAAAGCTGCGCAGCTTCATGCGGCAGCCCCGCGCTTGACGAAGCCTTTTTCAATGGCCGACTTGGCGTAGGCCGCCGCTGCAGCGTCAAGCACCGCGCGTGGCTCGCGTTCGCCGGCCAGGGCTTCGGGAAGCAGCTTGCCCACCTCGGAATGGGCCAGGCTGAAAAAGGGTTCGCTGGGCCACACGGGCGCGCCGCCTTTTTGCGCCAGCGCCACGCCCGTGCCAAAGCGCCCGGGTTCGTAGTTTGAACGCACCCAGATGCCCAGATCGTTGCCGCTCTTCACGGCGGCCTCGCTCAGGCCTTCCATCAGCACATGAAACGTGGCTTCTCGTTGTCGCGGGTTGTTGCGCGGCAGCACCACGGCGTCCCACCACAGGTGGGCAGCACTGCGCCCACCCGTGCGGGCTGCAGGCGCGGCGGCAAACTGCATTTGGCCTACGACCTTGGAAGCGGCCGCATCGTCCATGCGCGAAGCCCGGCTGGCCCACAACACGCCCATCGCGGCTTTGCCCTGCTGAAACTGGTTGACCACGTCGTCGGCGTTGCTGGCCAACACATTGGGCGTCATGTAGGGCATCAAGGAGCGCATGGTGCTGATGGCCTGTACGCCCTCGGCGCTGTTGAAAGCGGGCAGGGCGCTACCCGGCTGGAAGAATCGTCCTCCCAGGCCGGCCAGGATGTTGGTGAACTCCGTCGCACCGTCGAAGCCCTTGGCAAAGCCTTGGGCGATGGGGAACGTGATGCTGGGTTCCTGGCGCTTGAGCACAGCGGCGACCTGCACCATCTGTGCGTAGTCGGTGGGCACAGCCAGCCCGTGTTTGGCAAAGAGATCGGCGCGGTAGTACAGGTTCTGCGTGTTCTGCAAGAAGGCGATGGCCATCACCTCGCCATTCACCCGCACCAACATCTTTTCTTCCAGGCGGTAGCGTGGGCCGAACTTCTGAACCAGGTCTGTCAACGACTGCAACTGTCGGCGGGCGTAAAGGTTGGCAAACACCGCCATCGACACCGCGGCGGCGTCGAAGGGCGACCGGCCCTCGGCACCAAAGGCCTGCTCGGTTTCGACACGGGCTTGCGGCGTGAGCTTGAAGACCACCTTGAAGCCGGGCCGCGCACAGCCTTCGGCGATGCGGGCGATGTGCGCCACGGCAGGGAAGCTGTTGCCCACCAGCTGAACCTCGCCGCTGCTGCCAATGGCGGGGCAGGCCAGTGCTGCAGCCGCTGCGCCTTTGTGCAGCGCCATCGGTGTTGCTGCCGCAGCCAGCAGCCAGGTGCGACGGCGCAGGGTCATGGTGCCACCGGCTGCGCAATGCGGGCTTCGGTTCGGGCGTCAAACAGGTGGCAGCGGTCTGCAGCCACCGCGTAGCCAACCCGTGCGCCCAGGGCGGCGCGAAAGTCTTTTCCGGCCTTGGCGGTGACCATCAGGTCGCCCTGCTTGATGGTCACCAGCGTGGCGTCACCCGTCAGCTCAAAGGCAAACACCTCGGCCGCCAAAGCGGCGCGGCCCAGGTCTTCGTGGGCCAGCACGCTCAGGTCTTCAGGGCGAACCCCCAGCACCACCCTGGCGACATCGGGCGCGGTGAAGCCGGTGATGCGCACGCCCGGCGCCGTGAAAACACCGCCAACCAGTGCGCCCGGCACCAGGTTCATCGGGGGCGAGCCAATGAAGCCGGCCACAAACAAGTTTGCAGGGCGCTCATAAATGTCCTGCGGTGTGCCGATCTGCTGAATGCGTGCACGGCTCATCACCACCACGCGGTCGGCCAGGGTCATGGCTTCGATCTGGTCGTGGGTGACGTAGATGGTGGTCACGCCCAGGCTGTGGTGCAGGTGCTTGATGTGGGCGCGCATGGTCACGCGCAGCTTGGCGTCCAGGTTGCTCAGCGGCTCGTCCATCAAAAAAACCGCTGGCTGACGAACAATGGCGCGCGCCAGCGCCACCCGCTGGCGCTGCCCGCCCGAGAGTTCCTTGGGCCGGCGCTGCAGGTAGTCCATCAGTTCCACCTGCTGGGCTGCCTTGTGCACTGCCGGCTCGATCTGCGCCGCCGGCAGGCCGCGAATCTTCAAAGGAAAGCCGATGTTCTCGGCCACCGTCATGTTGGGATACAGGCCGTAGCTCTGGAACACCATGGCCACGTCGCGGTCCTTGGGCTCCAGCGTGTTGACGCAGCGCTCACCTATCCACACCTCGCCTTCACTCACGTCTTCCAGCCCGGCCACCATGCGCATGGTGGTGGTCTTGCCGCAGCCGCTGGGGCCCAGCAGCACCAGGAATTCGCCATCGGCAATGTCCAGCGACATGGGCTCCACCGCTGTGGATGAGCCCCAGCGCTTGGCGATGTTCTTCAGCTGGATACGTGCCACGGTTGCCTCTGGTTCAAGGGCTCAGGATCTGCATCCACAAAGCCACCTCGTCGATCAGCACCCACTCGCGCAGGATGCGGCCGCGTGCGTGGTCGACCTCGGCGTGCGTGATGCCCAGGATCTCGACCCGCTGCTGCGCGGCCGGGCCAAAACGCCCGCCGCCGTTGTGTCGGCCAGTCAGTCGCCAGCGCATGGCCACGCGGGGCGTGCGACCGGGCTCTAAGCGTTCGGCCAGGCTGTCGATGTGCAGCTGGGCGCCGCTGAAGGCTGCCGTGTAGCCAAACCAAAAGGCCTCGGCCGCATCCACGCCAAAACCGGTCTGGCCATTGGGCAACTGCAGCGCGATGGCCTCGTCCGCATGCTGCTGCAGCGTGGCCAAGTTGCCGCTCCACAAGTCTTGATAGGTTTTGGACAGCAACTGCGCGCCCGGCGTTTGGTGCTTTGGGTCGTGCCAATGCGCAGGTGCTGCGGGTTGCCACAAGGGCAGATTGGGCGCGCCTTTGGTTTCCAGCCATTGCCTTGCCAAGGCCTGCGGCGTGCTGCCCAGCTGCAGTGCAATGGCACCCTGGTCACGCACCAGCCATTCATGCACGATGCGGTTGCCGATGCACACGCAGTCGGCCACGGTGCGCACCTGCGCGGGTCTGCCCGTAGCAGCACCAAACGCGCCGTCGCCCTGGTGGGTCATCGTTGACGCGATGCGGTGTGACGACAAGAAGCCCTGCTGGGCGTCACCTGCGGTCACGATGTCTTCACACAGCAGCCGCCGGTCGGGGAACTGGTTCAGGGTTTCCAGCGTGCCGCGCACCACGGTGTCGACACCCTGGCTGGTGCCGCCGGGTGTGATGACCGCGCAATCCTCGCTGTAGTAGCGGTGGATGCTGTCAATCTGCCGGCCTTCCCAGATACGCGCAGTGATGACGCGGATGTAGTCGTCCAGGCTGGTGAACTCGGCATCAAAGCCGGGCAGCGATGGGTTGTGGCTGCTGTTGCTCATGTGGGTACCCGGGCTGAGGAGCGCACCACCAGTTTCACGGGTACGACCACGTGGTCACGGGTGACGGCGTCGTCTTCCAGTTGCTGCAACAGCATCTGCACGGTCGCTTCGATCATGGGCACAGCGCTTTGCTCCACGGTGGTCAAACGGTAGGCGCCCCAGTCGGCCTGGGGCACGTTGTCAAAGCCCACCACCGACACGTCCTCAGGCACCCGCAGGCCCAAGGCACCGCGCAGGGTGTCGATGGCGGCAAAGGCCATGTGGTCGCTGGCCACAAACAGCGCATCGGGCCGTTCGTGGCTGGTCACCAGGCTGCCAAACAGTTCTTGGGTGGCCAAGGCGGCGCGCTCGAACTCGTAGTTGCCCACAGCGCGGGCCACCACACGCAGGCCACGTTCTGCCAGGCCGGCACGCAGGCCGTTTTCACGGTCGTGGTTGGTGGAAGAGTCTTCGGCCCCCGCCAGATACGCCACCCGGCTGTGGCCTCCGTCGGCCAAAAAATGCGCCACCGCGCGCCCGCCGCCTTCGTTGTCGGAGCTGACGGTGCTGATGCGACCTTGTTTGCTGGTGCGGTTGAACATGACCACCGGTATGCGCGCATCGGCAATTTGCTGCGCCAGGCCAGACGACAGGTGCGTTGACGCCATAACGATGCCGTCCACCTGGTAGCGCAGCAGTTCCACCAGCAACTCGTCAGCGTCTTCGGTCTCGGTGACGAACAGCAGCACGTGGTAGCCGTCTTTTTGCAGGCGCTGCGACAGCGTTTCGATGACCACCGGGTAGAACTGGTTCTGCAGGTTGGACAGCACCACCGCAATCATGCGGCTGCGCCGTGAGCTCAAGGTGCTGGCAATGGCGTTGGGGCGGTAGCCCAGTTTGCGGGCCGCCTCCATCACGCGCGCTCGGGTCTCAGGCGCCACGCTGGCGCCGGGGGTGAAACTGCGGCTGACGGCCGACTGCGACACCTCGGCCAGGCGCGCCACGTCGATGGAAGTCACGTTGTGTTTGCTCACGGCTGGGCTCACGGGCGGGGTTAGGCGGCGCGGTGGTTGAAGACTGCGCATCATGACGCGGTCCAGCCGCCGTCCACCATCAAGGCTGAACCCGTGACCAGCGCAGAAGCGTCGCTGGCCAAAAACAGCACGGCGCCCATCACATCTTCGAGCTGACCCACCCGGCCCAGGGGAATCTTGCTCAGCACCTGGTCGCGAAAGGTTGGGGTGGCCAGCCAGTCGTGTGTCATGGGCGTGTCAATGAAGGTCGGACACAGGGTGTTGACCCGAACGCGATGCGGCCCCAGCTCCACCGCCAGCGCTTTGCTCATGCCTTCCAGCGCGTGCTTGGTGGCGCAGTAGATGCTGCGGTTGACCCCGCCCACATGCCCCATCTGCGAAGACATTTGCACGATGCTGCCCGGCAGGCCGGCGGCCTTCAAGCCCATGGCCACGGCACGGGCAACGAAGAAGGCGGCCTTGACGTTGAGCGCCAGCAGCGCGTCCACATCGTCTTCACTCACGTCGTCGAAAGGTTTGGGGCGGTTGGTGCCGGCGTTGTTGACCAGCACCTGAAAGGGGCCCAATTCCGCCAGCGTGCGCGCAACGGCGGCGCTGTCGGTCACGTCCAGCACCAGCGCATGGGCGCGGTCGCCGCGTTGGCTCAAGGCCTGCGCGGCAGCTTGCACTTCGCTGGCGCTGCGGGCCGCCAGCCAGACCTCGGCGCCAGCTTCAGCCAGTGCCGCTGCACAGGCCAAGCCCAAACCGCGCCCCGCGCCCGTGACCAGCGCGCGGCGGCCATCCAGCCGAAAACTGGGCGTGCGCGGCAGGGCCGTTGTCATCGCGTTGTCATCGCGCTGTGATCGTTTCGACCGGTCAGCCCTGGGCCGGAACCGGCTGGTACCAGGGCAAATCGGGTTGCGGGCCATAACGGCGCACCCGCAGGTTGGCCTGTTCGCCGTGGCCGGCGAAGTTTTCCATGTGGCACAGGCGTGAGCAGACCGCACCAATGGCCGCGCTGGCCTCGTTGGTCAAAACGCGTTGGTAGGTGCAGGTCTTGATGAACTTGCCCACCCACAAGCCGCCGGTGTAGCGCGCGTTCTTGTTGGTCGGCAGGGTGTGGTTGGTGCCGATGACCTTGTCGCCAAAGCTCACGTTGGTGCGCGGGCCCAGGAACAAAGCGCCGTAGTTGGTCATGCGCTGCAAAAACCAGTCCGGGTTGCGTGTCATCACTTGCACGTGTTCACTGGCGATGCGGTCGGCCTCGGCCAGCATTTCCTCATCGCTGTCGCAGACGATGACTTCGCCGTGTTCAGCCCAGGCCTGCCGCGCGATGCCGGCCGTGGGCAAGATCTTCAGTTGGCGTTCCACCTCGGCCATGGTGTCGCGAGCCAGCTTTTCGCTGGTGGTCAACAGCACAGCGGGTGAAGTGGGCCCGTGTTCGGCTTGGCCCAGCAGGTCCACGGCGCACATTTCACCGTCCACGCTGTCGTCGGCAATGACCAGCGTTTCTGTGGGGCCGGCAAACAAGTCGATGCCCACGCGGCCATAGAGCTGGCGTTTGGCTTCGGCCACAAACATGTTGCCCGGGCCGACCAGCATGTCCACGGCCTTGACGCTTTGCGTGCCAATGGCCATGGCGGCCACCGCTTGCACACCGCCCAGCACCAGAATCTGGTCGGCGCCCGCAAAGTGCATGGCCGCGACGATGGCCGGGTGCGGCGCGCCCTGGTAGGGCGGGGCGGTGGCCACGATGCGCGGCACACCGGCCACCTTGGCCGTGAGCACGCTCATGTGCGCCGAGGCGATCAGCGGGTATTTGCCGCCGGGCACGTAGCAGCCCACGGCGTTGACGGGAATGTGCTTGTGGCCCAGCACCACGCCGGGCAGGGTTTCAACTTCAACGTCCTTCATCGAGTCGCGCTGGATCTGCGCGAAGCCCCGCACCTGGGTCTGCGCGAAGCGAATGTCTTCAACTTCACGAGGGCTGAGCTGCTTGACAGCCGCCTCGACAGCGGCCTGCGAGAGCGTGAAGTCGGCCGGGTCCCACTGGTCGAACTGGCGCGAGTATTGGCGCACGGCATCGTCGCCACGGGCTTCGATGTCCTTGAGGATGCCTTCCACCGTGGCGCGCACCTTGGCGTCGGCGTCGGCATGGGCGGCGGCGCTCTGGCCGCGTTTGAGATGACGAATCATGGCTGGTTTTTCATTCAGAAGTGCAGTAGCGGTTGCGAGCATGCATACGCATGCAATCTTGAATGGGCACCCGAGGTCTGTCAACCGGGGTCAATCCCTGCCGCTGGCCCAGGCCACTTCGCAGGCCGCTGGGCTGCGGCGGTCGCCGTCTCATGGGTTCTTCAACCGGTCCATCAGGTCCACGCCCATCTGCAGCATCAGGTGCGGCAAGTCGATCAGCACCCAGTTCTCGGTAAGCTTGTTGCCGTCATGTCGCCACCAGTCCATCACCCGCATGCCGATGGGCTGCCCAGTTGCAGGGACGCCCAGGTAGTCGCCTTTAAACGAGGCGCGCACGCTGGGCCAGCCGGTGGATCCCACAAAGGGGCCCTCGGCTACGCGCGAACGGTGGCCACGCGGCCCCAGTGCCGGGCTGCTGCGGTCCGGGAAGGCGTGCAAGAAGGGCGCCTGGTGGTGACGCTGAAACCCCTTCACCCCGCGCGACGTGCCAATGCCGCAGGGCCCGTACCACATCATGTTGTCGTGCCAGAAGCGCGGCATGTCCATGGAGTCGAGGTTCTTGCCGTCATAGGCTGCCAGCCCGGCAAACATGGCCAAGGTGATGCGCATGCTTTCCACGCCCGCAGCAGGATCGGTGGGGCCCAGCAAGATGCCGTCGTGCGGCGCTGGGCCGGGCACCAGAATTTCCAGGCCACTGCTGGGCGGCAGGATGCGTCGGCCGGCCTGTCGCGCCAAGTCAACCAGGTCTAACAGCACCCGGGCTTCGGTGATCTTGAACTGGCCGTCGGCCTGCGGCTGCCAACGGTAGAACTCGCCAAACCGCAAGCTTGCGGGCTCGCCCGTCGGTGGGATGCCCAGCCACGGCTGCTTGAAGGTGCCCAGGTAGTGGCCGTGTGTGGTGACCCACCAGCCCTCGCCAGCAATATCCCCCGGCGCATGCCCCACCGCGCCAGCCGGCGGGTTGACCCAATTGCCACCAAAAAACAGATCGCAGCGTCGCTCCAGATCGGGGAAGGTCGCTTGCAGCGGGCCATAAAACAGTTCGGCAACCGCCTGCGGGCCCACCAGCACATTCAGAGGATGAGAAACGTGCCAGGTGGCGTCGGGTGACAACTGCTCGCGCAGCGCAGTGACCATGTCGCGACCCGGCAAGCGCTGCAGCAAGCGCCAGACTTCTTCTTTGGCGCGGGACAGCGCTTGCGGGTGGTTGAAACTGGTCATGGCAAACCCTGTACCGATCAGAGCGTTGAAGAAAGAGAGCCGGATTCTGTGGCGCAGACGCTGCACCCGACAAGCACATCAGGGTTTGCCGCAGGGCAGGGCGTTGCAATTTTGCATACGCTTGCAACATGTGACGTCGGTAGCGCTGTGCGCTTGAATCAACCATGCCATCAGGAGAACCATCGATGACTGCGAAGAACCTTGCCCTTTCAACAGTGAACACCCGCTTGTCAGCAGCCTTGGCGGTGGCCTTTGGCACCTGGGGCTTGATGAGCGCCAGCCCCGTGCTCGCACAGGCCGCGCAGCAGCAGGCCGCCTCGGGTGAGTTGACCACCATCACCGTCACCGCCAACCGCCGCATCGAAGACCAGCAAAAGGTGGGTGTGTCGGTCACGGCGTTGTCATCAGAGCGGCTGGCTGAGCGCAACATCGTCGACTTGTCTCAGATTGAAGGCCTGTCGCCCGGCTTCACGTTCGGCAAGTCAGGTGTGGACGCACGTCCCGCCATCCGCGGTGTGCGCACTGAAAACGTGGCCGTCAATGCCGACACCACGATCGGTTTCTTCGTCGACGGCATCTACAAGTCGCGTGCCCAACAGGCCATGCTGGGCTTTGTCGACGTCGGCCGGGTCGAAATTCAACGCGGGCCACAAGGCACGCTGTTTGGGCGCAACACCTTTGGCGGCAACATCGTTATCTCCACCAACGCGCCCGATCCCAGTGCCTTCGAAGCCAACGGCAACCTGACCTTGGGCAGCTTTGGCAAGAAGCGCTTTGACGGCGCCGTCAACGTGCCCATTTCAGGCGGTGCGGCCTTCCGGCTGGCCGCTGCCGTTGAGAAGGCTGACCCCTGGGTCAAGAACGACTTCAATGCCAGCGCGGGCCTGTTTGACCAGGACCTGACGTTCGTGCGCGGCAGCGTGGGCTTCAAGCCCATCAGCGGTCTGGACGTGGTGCTGCGTGCCGACAGCACACAGCAAAAGGGCAACGGCGGCACCGCCTTCGGCTACAAGCTGCTGGGCACCTATTTGCATACCCCTTCGTGCCAGCAGCTCTACAACACCACCTTCACGGCCATCAACCCGCGTGGCGGCAACCGCGACGGTGTCAACGACTGCACGCGCACGCAAGGCACGGCCACCGCGGCCGCAGGTACCTCGGTTGACCTGGGCATACCGCTGCACAAGCCGGGCCAGATGGACCGCATCAACAACGACTATCAAACCTTCCTGAAGCTGAAGGACAGCAACCTGTCTGCCGATGTGAGCTACCGGCTGCCGGCTTTCACGCTGAAGTCCATCACCGGCTATGCCAACTTTGAAGCGGATCGGTCGTCAGACACCGACTTCTCGGCCTCCACCATCGGTTTGGACTATCAGCGCACCGTCGCCAAGACGCTGACGCAGGAGTTCCAGATCCTGTCCGAAGGCAGCGGCGCCCTGGGTTACGTGGCGGGTGTTTACCTGTTCAAAGACGAGCTGACGGGTCTGTTCATCAACCAGCAGTTGCCACGCACCATCCGCTCTGAAGCCCTGGCCACGCCTTTGTCGTTGGCGCAAAACGGCGGCGGCTTCTACGACCTGCAAAAGCCGGAAACCGATTCCACGGCGGTCTACGGGCAACTCAGCTTGCGCGCTTCTGACGCGCTGACCTTCACCGCTGGCGCTCGCTACACCCGCGACAAAAAGTCGTTCAAGTTTGCCAATGCCAACTCGGTGCTGCCGCTGAACACGGCTGGCGGGCCTGACACCTTGCTGATCGGCTTGGGCACGCCGCTGCCCTCCGAGGCGGCATTTGGCACCGCAGGAGTCACCACGTGTACGGGCAGCAACGCCCAGCCTGGTTTCAATTGCCTGCCGGGCACCAACACGGTGGTGGGCGCTACTTACAACGGCGCTACTTTCAGCAAGGCCACCGGCCGTTTGGCGGTGGACTACAAGCTGTCGGCCACGCAGCTGGTGTTTGCCACCGTTTCTACGGGCTTCCGCTCGGGCGGCTTCAACTCCGGTCAGGCGCTGGAGTCGGTGCGCAGCTTCAAACCCGAAGAGGTCACTGCGGTTGAAATCGGCAGCAAGAACCGGTTCTTGGGCAACAAGCTGCAGGTCAACGCGGCGGTCTACAGCAACGAATACACCAACCTGCAGGAACAGCGCCAGGTTGCCATCGGCGCCACCACGGTGTCCACCATCTTCAATGCGGCTAAGGCCAAGGCCAATGGTTTTGAGCTGGACACCGAATGGCGCGCCACACCGCAGCTCACCTTGGGCGGCACGCTGACCTTGCTGGACGCCAAGTACACCAGCTTCCCCGACGTGGCCCTGCCATTTGGCACGTCCATTCTGGTGGCTGACGCCACATCCACCGCGCCGCAAGTCGACGCCAACGGTGTGGTGCTGGCGCCTGCTGGCCAACGCCGCCTGTTTGCGCCAGGCTACCAGTGCGGGGTGGTTCCGGGCACCGGCGGTACCGGCCAGCCCGCTGCCGCCTTCGGCTGCGACCTGACCGGAAAGCGCCTGCCCTACAGCCCCGAGCAGCAGATGTCGGCCTTCATCAAGTACGACATCAAGCTGGGCAGTATGGGTGTGATCACGCCACTGCTGGCCATCAACTACTCCAGCGGCTTCTTTGGGCAACCCAGCAACTCTGAGATTGAAAAGCAGGGCGCCTACACCAAGGCTGACTTCAAGTTGAACTGGAAGGTCAACCAAGCCCTGGCGGTGCAGGCCTACGTCGACAACTTGACCGACAAGCAAACCATCAACCGCTTTGTATGGGGTGGCGGTGGTGCTTTGCAGGCCAGCGGTGCCATGCCGCGCACGTTTGGTGTGCGCTTGTCGTACGCGATGTTCTAACCCGTCACGCCTTGCACAAGAGACCGCTGGCCATGACGCGCTTGCTAACCACCCACGTCGGCAGCCTGCCGCGCAGCCAGCCGGTTGTGGACCAGATCTTCGCTCGTGAAAAGGGTGAGCCCATAGACGAGGCCACCTTCGATGCCATCATGGCCGCCGCCATCGACGCCTGCGTGGCGCGGCAGGTGGCGGCCGGGGTGGACATCGTCAGCGACGGTGAGATGAGCAAGATCAGCTACGCCACCTACATCAAGGACCGCTACACCGGCTTTGATGGTGACAGCCCACGCCGCACACCCGCCGACCTGACGGACTTCCCGGGTTTCATGGACCGCCTGCGCAACAGCGGTGGCACGCCCACTTACCGTCGGCCTTGTTGTGTGGGGCCGATCGTGGTGAAGACGTTGGAGCCGCTGCACAAGGACATTGCGCATTTGAAAGCCGCGGCTGCGAAGCACGGTGCCAAGCACATGTTCATGAACTCGGCCTCACCGGGTGTGGTGGCGCTGTTTCAGCCCAACCAGCACTACGCTGACGACGACGCCTACCTGGAAGCCCTGGCCCATGCACTTCGCCACGAGTATCACGCGATCGTTGACGCTGGCCTGATCCTGCAGATCGACTCACCCGACCTGGGCCTGGGCCGACACATGATGTACAAGGACCTGGACGAAGCGGCCTACCTGGCGCGCATTGAAAAGCACGTGGAGGCGCTCAACTTCGCACTGGTGGCGATTCCGGCAGACCGCGTGCGCATGCATGTGTGCTGGGGCAACTACGAAGGCCCGCACCACAAGGACGTGCCGCTGGCCACCATCTTGCCCACCGTGCTGAAAGCCAAGCCCCAGGGCCTGCTCTTCGAAACCGCCAACCCGCGGCACGGTCACGAATGGGCCACCATCCGCGACATGCGTGCGCAGATCCCGCAAGACAAGGTCTTGATCCCCGGTGTGCTGGACACCACGACCAATTTCATTGAACACCCGCAGCTGATCGCTCAGCGATTGCAGCGTTTTGTAGACATCGTGGGCAACGACCGGGTGATCGCCGGCAGTGATTGCGGCTTTGGCACCTTTGCCGGGTTTGGTGCGGTCGATTCGGATATCGTGTATGCCAAGCTGGCTTCGATGGCGCAGGGTGTGGCCCTGGTGGCTTGACTGAAGGCCCGGCCTGCGAGCAGGGATTGGTCAGGCCACTGTGTGGCTGTCAGCGGGTAACGGCCGGCTTCGGCCTTCTGACCTCCCGCGAATCGCGTCGCAGGGGTAGATGGCCACGTGGCCGATGATGCCTGCGGTGCAAACAAGTTCGAGCGTCGAGCGCTGATAAACGACGTGTTGTGCGGCGATCTCGGCTGGGCTGGAGCGCCTGCTGATGCGACAGCTGATGCACCAGCTGATGCGCCAACCTGCCACTTCCCTAGGGTAAGCCCGAACGGTGTTCGGCTCTGAGTTTGCCCTAGACTCAGCGGTATTAACACGCGTTACTAATCAATACTAAATCGGCTGTTCGCTGCTCCCCAGCGGTGCCGTTTTGGATCAGCCGCTGCTCCGATGACTTCTGGCCATAGCCCCCTCAAGATCACGCTCATCGGTGCGGGCAGTGTCGTTTTCACGCGCAAGCTGCTGGGCGACATCCTGTCGCGACCAGCACTGGCGGGCTGCCACATCGCGCTGCACGACATCGATGAGCACCGCCTGCGCTTGGCTGAAGGTGTGGCAAACCGGGTGGCGGCTGCGGTGGGTGCGGCGCCGCACATCACCGCCAGCACAGACCGGCGGCGGGCCATCGAAGGCGCACGCTACGTGATCAACACCATCCAGGTCGGTGGTTACAAGCCCGCGACGGTGACCGACTTCGAGATTCCCAAGAAGTACGGTCTGCGCCAGACCATCGGCGATACCTTGGGCATCGGCGGCATCATGCGCGGGCTGCGCACCATACCCGTGATGCTGGACATGCTGGCCGACATGGAAGCGCTGGCACCCAAGGCGCTGCACCTGAACTACGTCAACCCGATGGCGATGATCACCTGGGCGCTGAACGCCCGGGCGCGCACGGTCAAGACCGTGGGCCTGTGCCACAGCGTGCAAAACACCGCCGAAGAACTGGCGCAGGACCTGGGGCTGCCGGTGGGCGAGATCGACTACCACTGTGCCGGCATCAACCACATGGCCTTCTTTCTGCGGTTTGACCACCGCGGCGAGCCGCTCTACCCGCGCTTGCGCCAGCTGATGGACGAGGGCAGGGTGCCTGCCACCAACCGCGTGCGCTACGAGATGTTCAAGCGCCTGGGCTACTTCGCCACCGAATCCAGCGAACACTTCAGCGAGTACGTGCCCTGGTTCATCAAGCCCGGCCGCGAAGACTTGCTGGACAGGTTCAACATCCCGCTTGACGAGTACCCGGGCCGTTGTCAGCTGTTCGACCTGGCCTGGCCTTATGTTGAACGCGAACTGAAGGCGCCCGGCTCGCAAGATCCGCTGGCGTTGCAGCGCGACGTGGCCGCTGCCGGCATCCGCGTGATGCCCTTCATGGTGGACGATGCGCCGGCCATGCTGACCGGCCTGCGCACCGTTCAGCGTTCCGTGGAATACGGCTCGTCCATCATCCACGCCATCGAGACGGGACAGCCTTGCGTCATCAACGCCAACGTGCCCAACGATGGCCTGATCACCAACCTGCCACTGGGCTGCGCCGTGGAAGTGCCTTGTGTGGTGGACAGCAACGGCGTGCAGCCCACCCGAGTGGGTCAGCTGCCGGTGCAACTGGCGGCACTGATGCGCACCAACATCAATGTGCAGGAGTTGGTGGTTGAAGCGGTGCTGCAGCGCAAGCGCGAGCACATCCACCACGCTGCGCTTCTAGACCCCCACACCGCAGCCGTGCTGGACGTCGAGCAGATCCACGACCTGGTCGAAGAATTGCTGACTGCACACCGAGCTTGGCTGCCCGCCTGGATGAACAAAGCCGCCCATGTCTGAGACCGCCAAGCCCGTCAACACCAAGCGCCGCAACAGCAGTGCGCCCACCAGCGCTGCGGTGGCCGAGCGCGCGGGCGTTTCGCGCACCACGGTGAGCTTTGTGCTGAATGACGTGCGCAGCATGAACATCAGCGAGGCCACGCGGCAAAAGGTGCTGGAGGCCGCGCGTGAGCTGGGCTACGAACCGCACGCCGCGGCGCGCAGCCTGGCCGGCGGCAGCACCGGCACCGTGGCGGTGCTGATTCCGCGCTCAGACCACTTGCACGTGGACGCCTTCTTGCCGCGGCTGCTGAGCGCCGTCAACGACCGCTGCCACACCTATGGCTACAAGGTGCTGCTGGAAGCGGCCGACGACCAAGGCAAGGCGCCGGGCGCCTTCATGAACCTGGTGCGTGGCAAGCGTGTGGACGGGTTGGTGATTGCCAACCCGCGCGCCATTGAGCGGCCCTTTCTGGAGCAACTGGTGCGCGAGGGCTTCCCGGTGGCGGTGCCGGGCAACAGCGCGGACTCTTTTTTCAGCCGTGGTGGTGCAGGCCACGACAGCACCCTGGCCCAAACCGCCACCCAACACCTCATCGACTTGGGCCACCGGCGCATTGCGCACATTGCCTTTGCAGCCGAAGAGTTCGAGGTGGTGGCGCTGCGCCGCGCCGGCTACGAGCGCGCCTTGCAGCAAGCCGGGCTGCAGCCCGATGCCGACCTGCTGGGCTATGCCGACGTCAGTGCAGCCAGTGGCTACGCGGTGATGAAGTCGATGCTGGCCCGCAAATTGGACTTCACGGCCGTGTTCGTAGGCAATGACACCGTGGCCTTGGGTGTGATGCGTGCGCTTTACGAAGCGGGCCGATCGGTACCGGGGGATGTGGCCGTGGTGGGCTTTGACGACATCCCGCTGGCAGAGATGGCCTGCCCATCGCTGACCACCATGCGCATCGACCCCATCGCCCGTGGCCATGAAGCGGTGGATCTGCTGCATGGGCAGATGACGGGGGTGCCGTTCAAGCGCAAGGAAACGCCCTACGCCGGCAAGTTCATCGTGCGTGAGTCGTCCGGAGGCAAGCCTGCGAACAAGGCGGCTGGGCGCCGCGCTGTGAAGTGACTGACGTGACGCAGAACCCCCGTTCATCGGGTCAAGGCGTGTGGCCTTGGCTGAACCCGCAATGGCCTGCTGCCCAGCGTGCACGATTGCTGGCCCAGGCCATGACCCCAGCCGAACTGGCAGGGCAGTTGCTGGCCGACGATGCCAACCAGTGGGCCGCAGACCTGCCCGCAGACGACGTGGGCTCTCTCTACAACGCCCAAGGCCCACGCCTGGCCGAGCTGGCGCGTGGGCTGCGGCAGCGCCACCGCCTGAAGGTGCCGGTGCTGTTTGCGCTGGACTGCGCCCACGGCCACGCCATGCAGCGGGGCCTGGGCGTGACGGTGTTCCCGTCGCCGCTGGCCATGGCCGCCACTTTCGATGCCGAGCAGCTGCGCCGCATGGGCGCCATCACCGCGCAAGAGATGGTGGCCACCGGCATCCGCTGGGCCTTCAGCCCCAACATCGATGTGGCGCGCGACCTGCGCTTCGGCCGCATTGAAGAGACTTTTGGCGAAGACCCCTTCCTGGTCGGTGAGATGGGCGCCGCCTTCATCGAAGGCTTGCAAGGCGACCCGCAACACCCGCGGGTGCTGGCCACCGCCAAGCACATGACGGGCTACAGCGAAGGGCAGGGCGGGCGTGACGCCAGCGAATGTGCGGTGTCGTGGCGCGTGCTGCGGCGTGACCATCTGCCGCCCTACCGCCGCGCCGTGCAGGCGGGCGTGGCCTCGGTCATGAGCGGCTACCACGCCATCGATGGTGTGCCTTGCGTCATCAACCGCCGCTTGCTGCGCGACGAGTTGCGCACCGGCCTGGGTTTTGGCGGTTTTGTGGTCAGTGATGCCGACAACGTGCAGTGGTGCCACTTGCTGCAGGCCATCGAAGGCAGCCATGCCGACTTCATCGTGCGCGCTGTGGAAGCCGGCAATGAGTTGCAACTGGCCGCGGGGGGCGTCGTGCCTGCCCTGCTGGCCGCATTGGAAAGTGGCCGGCTGGATGTGTCCTTGCTGCGTGAATCGGCGGCGCTGTTCCTGACGGCCAAGTTTGCGCTGGGGCTGTTCGAAGAGCCTGACCCGCAGCCCGTGCTGCAGGTGCGCACGGCACAGAGCTTTGCGGCTGCCGTGGACGCCGCTGCTGCGTCCATGGTGCTGTTGGAAAACCGTGGCGCCTTGCCCTTGGCGTCTGGCTTTCAGCGACTGCTGGTGGTGGGCGAATTGGCCGACGACCTGCGCCAGCAGCACGGCTGCTGGACGGCCCTGTGCCGCAACGACCAGGCCGCTTTGCAGATCGCCACGCAGCCCGATGCCCCGAGCTGGACCTTCCTGGCAGCGCTGCGCAAGCGCGCACAGGCGGCCGGTGCCACCCTGGACCACGAGCCAGCGTGCGGCCCTGCACCCAACAGCTCAGCGGCGCAAGACGCCGCGGGCATCGCGCGCGCCGTGGCCCAGGCGCAGCAGGCTGACGTGGTGCTGGCCGTCGTGGGCGACAGCGACCACTGGGTGGGCGAAGGCCGCGACCGTGCCGACATGAATCTGCCTGGACGCCAACAAGATCTGCTGGAGGCGCTGCACGCTGTTTGCGCTGCGCAAGGCAAGCCCCTGGTGGTGATCCTGGCCACCAGCAAGCCCCTGGCGCTGCCCTGGGTGCAGGCGCACGCCGATGCCGTGGTCTGCGTCTGGAACGCCGGCATGGGCGGTGGCCAAGCTTTGGCGGCGCTGCTGTGGGGCGACCGTGATTTCACGGGCCGCACGCCGGTCACCTGGCCAGCTCATGTGGGGCAGTTGCCTATCCACTACGACCGCATGCCCGGCCTGCACTTTGAAGGCTTTGCCGCTGGGCCGCAACAGGCCGTGCCGCAGATCGACCGCGTGGCCATGGAGTCGGCAGGGGTGGACATTCACCGCTGGCGGCAAGACAACACCCGGCACATCGACCTGCCGGCCGCCTGGGTGCATGGGCTGTGGCCCTTTGGCCATGGTTTGTCGTACGCGCCGGTCCAGATCACCGACGCCCAGATGAAGGCCGAGCGTTGGGCCCCGGGCCAGGCGCCCCAACTCACCGTACACCTGCACAACCCGGCCGCGCGCGCGGGCCTGGCCGTGGTGCAGGTGTACCTGCGCGATGTGCACGCTTGCGTCACGCGCCCTGACCGCCGCTTGGCCGCTTGGGCTCGCGTGACCGTGCCAGCAGGTGAACGCGCTGCCGTCGACATCACGCTGCCGCCACACATGCTGGAACTGATCAACGCCGATGGCCTGCGGGTCACCGAGCCCGGTTTGTTCCACGCCTTGGTCGGTTTCAGTTCGCGCCTTGCAGACCTGCGTGTGCTGCCATTCCACGTCGAACCCTAGAACACCAAGAAACATGATCGTCGTTGCCGAGTTTCGAAACCGCGCTGTCCTCATCCGCTACTGGACTGACGCCAAGCGCTCCGCCCTGTCGCTGCAATTGGTGCCACTGGACAAGCTGGGCGCCGAGGTGCCGCACCGCGCCAACTATGCCGGCTCCGCTGAACTCGAGGCCTTGCCTTGGGGCCGCGCCACCGAGCGTTGCCCCACCAAGCCCGAGCCCCTGGTGCACGCCAAACTGGTGGGCGACGCCTACCCGGGCATGTACCTGCACGGCAGCTCGATGAAGCAGGCGCCAGCCTTGGCGCAACTGGTTTACAGCAGCCCTGAATTTCAGCAGGATGGCAATCGTTCAACGGTACTAACGCGCATCAGTCACCCGCGTGGATGGCAATTGGAGCATCGGCTTTGGTGGTTTGACGACGAAGACGCGGTGCATGTGTCCAGCAGCTTCATCAACGCCAGCGCCGAGGTGCTGCAACTCGAGGGCCTGACCAGCTTCTGCCTCGCCGGCATCACACCTTTCCATGAAGCCGAGGCGCCCGACGCCTTGCACCTGCACCGCTTTCGAACCAGCTGGGCCCAAGAAGCGCGGCACGAGTGCCGCAGCCTGGAAGAGCTGCACCTGGAAACCGGCTGGGGCGGCGAGGTCTACGTCAACGAGTGTTTTGGCGTCAACGGCAGCATGCCCACCAAGGACTTCTTCCCCTTTGTGGCGGTGGAAGACCGCCCAGCGGGCGTTTTCTGGGGCGCCCAACTGGCCTGGGGTGGCTCCTGGCAAATGGAAGCCACGCGGCGCGACGACTGGCTGTCACTGTCCGGCGGCCAGGCCGACCGCGAGCGTGGCCATTGGCTCAAGACCATTCAGCCCGGAGACCGTTTTGATGCGCCAGAGGCCGTGCTGGCTGCGGTGAGCGGCACGCTGGACGACCTGTGCCACGCGCTGACGCAAACTCAGGCCCGCGCCCTGCGGCAAGCGCCCGCCATCGAAGAGTCGCTGCCCATTGCCTTCAACGATTGGTGTGTGGCCTGGGGCCACCCCAGCCACGACTTCATGCAGCGCCTGCTGGACCGCCTGCAGGGCCTGCCCATCACCTACGTGACCATGGACGCCGGCTGGTTCAACGACACCAGCCACAACCTCAACGAGGTGCACGGCGACTGGCAGGTGGCACCGTCGCGCTTCCCCCAGGGCATCAAGGCCACGGCCGACATGATCCGGCAGGCTGGCTTCATACCGGGCCTGTGGTTCGAGATGGAAAACTGCGGCCCGCGTTCGGCGCTTTTCCAGCAGACCGACCACCTGCTACAGCGCGACGGTGTTCCCGTCACCTGCAGCGGCCGGCGTTTTCTGGACTTGAACGACCCGTGGTCGCAGGCCTATCTGCAAGAGCATGTCATCGACCTGCTGCGCGACGCGGGCTTTGGCTACCTGAAGATCGACTACAACGAATCGCTGGGCGTGGGGGTGGATCACCCCGACTCACTGGGCGAGGGCTTGCGGCGCAACGTGCACGGTTGGTACGATTTTCTGGCCAGCATGAAGGCGCAGCTGCCGCAGCTGGTGGTGGAAAACTGCTCCTCGGGCGGCCACCGGCTGGAGCCTTCGCTGATGGCGCGCTGCGCGATGGCGTCCTTTTCCGACGCCCACGAAACCACCAACGTGCCCATCATCGCGGCGCAGTTGCAGCGGCTGATCCTGCCCCGGCAAAGCCAGATCTGGGCCGTTCTGCACGCCGGCGACAGCGACGATCGCCTGGCCTACAGCCTGGCTGCCACCTTCTACGGCCGCATGTGCCTGTCGGGTGAGGTGTTTGACCTTGGCGTTGCGCAGATGGACTGGGTGCGCAGGGCCATCAACTTTTACCAGGCGGCCGCCCCAACCCTGAAGCAGGGCAGGTCCACCTTGCGTGACAGCGGTATTGGCAACCGCCGCCACAGCCGCGGTTGGCAGGCGGTGATGCGCATTCGCGACGACGGAGCCCAGGCCCTCTTCACCGCCCACGTGTTCAACACAGCCGAGTCGCTGCAACTCACCTGGGATTTGCCTGAGGGCCTGTGGGCGCTGGAGCAAGCCTTCCACACAGATGCCGTTGAAGCCGACTTGCAGGGCCAAACGCTGCGCGTGCGGGTCCATCGGCCCTTTGTCGGGCTGGGTTTGCTGCTGCGCCGGGTTGGCGTGGCAACAAGCCCACAAACCTAGGGTAACTGCGGTGATGACGATGATCTTTGACAGGACTAAACTGCGTCACTAACGCGAGTTAGTAAAGCGCGCACATCGAATTCGGTAACGCTCAATTCATAGCGGAGACACCATGGCTCACTTCCCCAGCAAAAGAACCCTTGTCAGCTTGGCCGCGGCCAGCACCTGCGCCGCACTGGCGTGGCCGGCGCTCGCGCAGCAGACGCCCGCCGCTCCTGCCGCCCCTGCAGCAGCAGCCGATGCACCGCAGCGCATTGAAATCTCCGGCATCCGAGCCAGCTTGGCCAGGGCCGCCGAACTCAAGCGCGAAGCGGTCGGCGTACGTGAATCCATCGTCGCCGAAGACATTGGCAAGTTGCCTGAGCAGAACATTGCCGACGCGCTGAGCCAGCTGCCAGGCGTCGAAGTCGTCCGCGATCCCATCAGCAACGAAGGCCAGTCGATTCGCCTGCGCGGCTTGGGCGTGAACCAGACCATCACCAGCGTGAACGGCGCCATGGTGCGCACCACCACCACGAGCAACATCGGCCAAGGTATTCGGCAGTTCAACTACGACGTGCTGCCGTCTGAACTGTTCAAGCAGGTCGACATCTACAAGACCCCTTTGGCGGAATTGCAAGAAGGGGGCATCGGTGGCGTCATCGATTTGCAGACCCCGCGGCCCTTTGACCGCAAAGGCTTTGTTGGCAGCTATGCACTGACAGCGGTCAACAACACCAACGACGGCAAGACCAACCCACGCGGCAACATCTTTCTCAGCAACACCTGGGGAAACTTCGGCGCCTTGATCTCCGTTGCCGCTTCGAAAGCGAACAACGGCAACGCCGGCGCCCTCAACTCCACCGGGCAATGGGTCAATTCGGAATCCGCCACTGCCAACAGCGGCCAGCGTGTGGCCTGGAACATCGCCGGCGGTACGGGCGGCCTCACATCGCTTCAGCTGCACAGTGGTTTTTTGCCGCGCCTGATCCGCGTTTTCTCGCAAGAAAGCCAGCGTGAGCGGGTTGGCATCAACACCTCACTGCAGTACAAGACCGATCGCCTCGACATCAGCTACGACGCGCTGTACTCCAAGATGAACGACGACCAGAAGGACTACTTTGTCCACTGGTCCACCGGTGATTCCACCGGTGCCGGGCGTGCCCTGGTGCCCGTCAACGTGCGCTTGGATGCCAACAACAACATTGCCGGCACGATTGGCAACTACGTGCAGAACAGCTTTTCGCGCACCTTCCTCAACCAGTCGGAGTTTCAGTACCACGGCTTCAACGGCCGCTACAAACTGAGCGACACCATGCGCCTGAAGGGCCAACTGGCCTTTTCCCGCGGCGATGCCTGGCGCAACGACGCACTGCTGACCGCCAGCGGCGATACCGCGGTGACAGCACGGCAAACCCTGACCTTGGACTTTGCCAACCCGCTGGCACCCAAGATCTCGTCAAGTGCCAGTCTGCTGGACCCCAACACCTTTACCAACTTCGCCTACAGCGGTGGCTACCGCACCGAGAAGGACGCGCAGAACTTCCTCAACCTCGTCGGCGAGCTGGACTGGTCGCTGGGCTCGGTCGAAGGGCTGCTGAAGTCAGGTTTCAACTACGCCCAAAGCACCAAAGGCGTGACCAACTACAACGCGCCCAACGTTCTGAACAACTACGTCATTCCGGGCCTGAACAAGACCTTCGCAACCGCCACGGTTGCCGAGCGCCAGGCCTTCATGCGGCCGATTCTGGTCGCCAACGATGCCGCAGCCGTTGCCCGCACCGCGGAGCCGGGTGTTCCGAATTCGTGGCTCATCGTTCCCAAGGACTTTGTTTACGGCACCTTGGATGCCCTGGGTCAAAACCAGGCTGGCACGCGGGTGCCCAACACGTCCTACGAGTCCACCGAAACCACGTCGGCCTTCTTCGTCCAGACCGACATGGAAGCCGAGGTTTTGGGTCGCAAGCTCAAGGCCAACGTCGGCGTTCGCGTGGTCGAGACCAAGACCGACAGCGACACGGTCAGCCTTTCACCGGGTGGCGTGTTCGTGCCCATCAACCCCAAGTCCAGCTACACCAACACGCTGCCAGCGGCCAGCTTGTCTTACGACCTGACCCAGCAGTTGGTTGCCCGGGCGGCCTATGGTGAGACGATCACGCGCGGCCCGGTCAACCGCATCGCTGGCGCGGTTCGCATTCCCAACGCTGCACTTCTCAATGTGGAGCTGGGCAACCCGGCGCTGCTGCCTGAAAAGTCCAAGGGCACCGACTTCTCGCTGGAGTTCTACCCCAACCGCCGCTCGGTGGTGGCAGTCAATGCCTTCGAACGCAAGATCTCGGGCAATGCAATCTCCACCTCCAGCAACCAGCCCTTCAACACCCTGGGCCTGGACCCCTTGCTGTGGCAGCCCGCACAAGCAGCTCTGCTGACGGCAACCCCTACCACCCCCATTTCGGTCGCCACGTTCACCAACAGCCCCGACTCCTACAAAGTCAAAGGCCTCGAGTTTCAGTATTCGCAGACCTTCACGTTCCTGCCAGCGCCCTTTGACGGCTTGGGCGCCACGGCCAGCCTCACCAAGGTTGATGTGGCAGGGCGCAACAAGAGCATTGGCCTGAGCAGCCTGGATGCCAGTGGCAACGTCGTGCGTGGGCCCGTGTCGGCCACCGACCCGACCGGTCCCGTGCTGTTCACGAACCAGACCTTCAACATGCCCAACCTGCCGCCGCAGACCATCTCGCTGGCGGGCTTCTACGAGAAGGGGCCTTACTCGCTGCGTGTGGCTTACACCAAGCGTGATGCCTATGCCAACGACGGCAGCAACGATTCCAACGGCATCGGCTTCCAGCGCTGGTTCAACGAGCGGGCTTACACCAACCTGGCCATGGGCTACAAGTTCAGCAAGATGTTCGAGCTGCGTTTCGACGTGCTGAACCTGACCAAGACCAAGACGTTTGAGTTCTTCAAGAACTACGACCAAAACCTGGCAGCTCAGCGTGGCAATGACGAGTCGCGTATCGACGGCGGCGCACAAGCGGGCCGCACCTACCAGCTGACGCTGCGCGGTTCTTTCTAAAGCAGAGCCACCTGGCCTGAATCCGGGCCCGCACGCCGGCACTGTCGGTTTGCGGGCCTTTGTTTTGGGTGCTGGCTCTAGCCAGTCGAGCACCCGTTGAAGATTGGAGACTTCTGTGTGGTCTGACAAAGTCCTGAAACGCTGCCTGTTGGGTCTATGGCTTGGTCTGCTGGCCCAGGCCAGCCTGGCCGCGGAGCCGCCACCACCCACATTGCCGCCGCTGTCTGCTGTGGTCACCAAGGCGGCGCCGGTGTCGTTGCTGCCTGCCGACCCGGCGCGCGACTTCGTGTTCTCCGACACCATCAGCGACCGCGACCGCCCCGGCAGCTTCAAGGCGGTGGGCAGCGCCGCAGGCCAACCCGTGTTTCGCGGCGAGAACTTCAAGCTGACGAAAAACGTCTTTGGCATCAACGCGCGCTGGAACCTCAGCCAGCGGGTGAACCAGGGCGACGTGGTGCTGGTGCGCTTTGCCATTCGCGCGGTGCGTGCGCGGCAAGAGTCGGGCGAGGCCGAAGGCTTTGTCTGGTTCAGGCCTGATGGCCATCCCGAGCGCAACATCCAGCAGTTCGGCGTGGGTCCGGACTGGACGGTCATCACCTTCCCCTTTGCCGCCGTCGGAACCGCCGAGTTGGGCAAGGGCAATTTTTTCATCAGCTTCGGCAACCTGGAGCAGACCATTGAAGTCACAGGCCTGGAAGTGATGAACTTCGGCCAGCGCCTGAAAGTGGCCGACCTGCCCATCACGCGCTTCACCTACGCCGGCCGCGAGCCTGATGCCGCTTGGCGCAAGGCTGCACTGGCGCGCATCGAGCAGATCCGCACTTCGCCGCTCACCGTGCGTGTGCAAGACGCCCAAGGCCGGCCCTTGCCGGGCGCGATGGTGACGGCAGAACTGGTGCAGCCAGCCTTCCTGTGGGGCTCTTCGGTCAGCGCCGAGCGCATCACCGACACCGGCCCCGACGCCGACCGCTACCGTCGCGAGGTGGTGCGTCTGTTCGAGACCACCGTCATCGAAAACGGCTTCAAGTGGCCGCGCTGGCGCGAAGCACCGTTCCGGCAGCGGGCGATGCAGTCGCTGGACTGGCTGCAGGCCCAGGGCAAGCGCGTGAAAGGCCACACCCTGGCGTGGCCGGGTTGGAACTTCACCCCCAAGGACATTGCGGCAGACCCCGATCGGGGCAGCAAGGTCGGCGGCCTGTTGGATGCGCACATTCGCGAGATCACCGCGGCCACCAAGGGCCGGCTGATTGGTTGGGACGTGGTCAACGAACCCATCAACGTCACCGACTACTTCCAGCACATGCCGCGCGAGCAGGTGGCGCAGTGGTTCAAGCTGGCCGAGGCCAGCGACCCTAGCCTCAAGCTCACGTTCAATGAATACGCCATGCTCAACCGCAGCAGCAGCCCGCTGATGATCGCCGACGTGCTGGCCTTCACCCGCATGCTCAAGGCCCAGGGCGCCCGCGTTGACGTGCTGGGCGTGCAAAGCCATGTGGGCCAGACCGGGCGCGCGCCGACATTGGTCTTGTCTGATCTGGATTTGCTGGCGTCTGATGGGCAAGAGATCCAGATCACCGAGTTCGACATGAATTCGCCCGACGAACAACTGCAAGCCGAGTACACCCGCGACTTTCTGATTGCGCTGTACAGCCACAAAGCCGTCACCGGCTTCATCATGTGGGGCTTTTGGGAGAGTGAGCACTGGAAGCCCAATGCAGCCATGTTCCGCCCCGACTGGAGCCCCAAAGCGAACTTGAAAGTGTGGGAAGACCTGGTGCTGGGCGCCTGGCGTACGCGCCTGGACGGTGTGGCTTCCGCACAAGGCGAGGTGGCTGGCAAGGGGCACCATGGCCGCTACCGCGTCAAGGCCATGCTGGGTGGCCGGCAGGTCAGCAGCGAGTTTGATCTCAAGGCCGGTGGTGGCACGGTGGTGCTGCAGATCAAGCCCTGAACCCAGCCTTCATGCGCACCATCGCCGTCGGCCCCCAACGCTGGGCCGTCCCTGAACTGGCGATGGGCTGCATGCGCATCGGCGACCTGGAGCCGGCCGCGCTGGACCGCCTGCTGGCCACAGCGCTGGAACTGGGCATCAATTTCTTCGACCACGCCGACATCTACGGCGCGGGGCGCTGCGAAAGCGTCTTTGCCGCTGCTGCCAAACGCCTGAAACTGCCACGCGACAGCCTGCTGCTGCAAAGCAAATGCGGCATCCGCGATGGCCAGTTCGACTTCAGCCGCGAGCACATCCTGAGCTCTGTCGACGGCATGCTGCAACGCCTGGGCACCGACCACCTGGACGTGCTGGCCCTGCACCGCCCCGACGCCTTGGTGGAGCCCGAGGAAGTGGCCGAGGCTTTTGTCCAATTGTTGGCTGCGGGCAAGGTGCGCCACTTCGGCGTCAGCAACCACAACCCCACCCAGATGGAGCTGCTGCAACGCAGCCTGCCGATGCCGCTGGTGTTCAACCAGTTGCAGTTTGGTGCGGCCTTCACGCCCATGGTCGATGCCGGCTTGAACGTCAACATGCAAGACGGCCTTGCCGTGGTGCGCGACGGCGCTGTGCTGGACCACTGCCGGCTCAAGGGCATCACGGTGCAAGCCTGGTCGCCGTTTCAGCATGGCTTCTTCGAGGGCCCGTTTTTGGGCAACCCCAAGTTCGCTGCACTGAATGCGGTGATCCAGCGCATGGCGCAAGAGCGCGGCGTGACCGACACCGCCGTCGCCGTGGCCTGGATCTCGCGCCACCCGGCGCGCATCCAAACCGTGCTGGGCAGCACCAGCCCGCAGCGGCTGCGCGACGCCGCGCAGAGTCAGGCTTTCAGCTTGAGCCGCGCCGAGTGGTACGAGATCTACCGTGCGGCGGGCAATCGCCTGCCTTGATGTTGTTGCGGCGCCCGTGCCCATGGCGCTGCTTTCATGGCTGACGGGAAGCCAGCTGCAATGATGGCCAGGCTGTTGCTCGGCCTGGCCTTGATCTGGACGGCAAGTGCTGCTGCGCAGACCGTGGATGCCACTGGCTCAGCGCCAACGGCGCCAACCCTCCAGGCTGCGCCATCTGCGCTGGTTGCAGCCTGGTCCCAGCTGCGCCCCCATCCCCGCCTGCTGGCCAGCGAAGCCCAGCTGCGCGCGGCCTGGCTGCAAACCGATACGGTGTCGCGGCAACTGCGCGACCTCATCCGTCAGCAAGCCGACAGTGCCACCACAGCGCCCGCGCTCGACTACGTCAACCGCGGCAGTTTTCTGGTGGGCGACATGCGGGTGGTGCAGGGTCGCATCATCGCGCTGGCCTTCATGGTGCGAGCCACGGGCGAGCAGCGCTACCTGACCGCGGCACGGCGTGAGCTGATGGCGCTGGCCGCCCTGCCCACCTGGGGGCCGGAGCATTTTCTGGGGGTGGGTGAGGGCGCTTTGGCAGCCGCCATCGGCCTGGACTGGCTTCACGACAGGCTGAGCATCAGCGAACGCCAGGCGCTCACGCAGGCCATTGCCAACAAGGCCCTGCGGCCTTCGCTGCAAGCCCCCGAGGGCAGCTGGATTGACGCCCACCACAACTGGAACCCGGTGTGCAACGCCGGCCTGGTGGCCGGCGCCCTGGCGGTGGCTGAGATTGAACCCGCGCTGGCGCAGCAGGTGGTGGCACGCGCTGTGCGCTACCTGCCCAAGGCCACGGAAGCCTACGAGCCCGACGGCGCCTTCCCCGAAGGCCCCAGCTACTGGTCCTACGGCACCATCTTCCACATCATCCTCACCGAGGCCCTGCAGTCGGCCCTGGGTACCGCGTTCGGCTTGGACCGGCGCACAGGCTTTCTGCGCAGTGCCGATGCCATCCGCCAGCTGGTGGGCCCCAGCGGCGAAGACTTCAACTTCTCCGACTACCACCGACGCGAACCCTCAGAGCCCGCGTTGATGTGGTTCGCCCGCCAAGGGCAGCGCCGCAGCGCGGCCAACCCAGAGATCGCCCACCTGGCCCAGCACCACGCCGCCTGGCGCCAGGCTGCCGACAACGTGGCAGCCCAGGGCGCGGCCATACGCCCGCTGAGCCGCCATCTGGCCTTGGGCTTGCTGTGGTGGCACCCCGCATCGCCCGACGACCAGAAGCCGTTGCCCTTGCTGTGGGTGGCTGGCGGCCCGGGCCCGGTGGCCGTGCTGCGGTCGGCCTGGAACGATCCACGTGCGCTGTTCGTGGCCGTGAAGGGCGGCACACCCACCACCTCGCACGGCCACATGGACATCGGCGGCTTTGTGTTCGAAGCCGACGGTGTGCGCTGGGCGGTGGACCTGGCTGCCGAGAGCTACCCCAAGATGCGTGCGGCTAAGTTGGACCTGTGGAACTACAGCCAAGACAGTTCACGCTGGACGACCTTTCGCGTCGGGCCTGAAGGCCACAACATCCTGCGCTTCAACGGGGCGTTGCAGCAGGTTGATGGCCGTGCATCGGTGCGCGATGCATCCGTGCAAGGCGTGCCGGCGGTGGTGGTGGACCTGTCGCCCAGCTATACCGGCCAGGTGGCCCGCGTGCAGCGTCGGTTGAGCCTGTCGCCCGACCGGGTGCTGGGCTTGCGTGACGACTGGCAAGCGGGTGATGCTGACGTGGCTGTTGCCTGGCAGTGGCTGACGCAGGCCGCAGTCACGGTCCAAGGGCGCCGTATCCTGCTTCGCCAAGCTGGACAAACCTTGACGCTGGAGGTGGAGGCTTCTGCGCCCATACACATCGACGTGCAGGACGTCTCCGTGGCCCGCGCGCCTCAGGATTCCGACAACCCGGGCTTGCAGCGCATCGTGGTGCGGCTGCAGACACCGGCGGCCATGGCAGGTTGGATATCGGTGCTGGGGCGGCCAGGCAGCAAGCCTTGACGACTGACTTCTCGCTGGTTGACGCAGCGGGTGGGCACTTGCGCCCTGGGTTCTGGCTCTGACAGCCGACTACTGTTCGTAAGCGCCACGGTCGGGGCCCGCGCTGCGGGGCCGCGCTGACCCAGCCAGGTCGCTGGCCAGCGGCAGCTGCGCCGTGCCAGTGTCGACGCCACGGCTGCCCGCGCGCAGGCGGAAGTCGGCCCTGCGCAGATCGGTGTCAACCAGCACAAACTGGG
>JAYTVT010000021.1:0-87023 GCA_043743835.1 Betaproteobacteria bacterium | reverse complement strand
TGGCGAGCGTTCGCGTCTGGCGGACTACGCCTCTGACGTGCTCTGACCGGGTCAGCGCCAGACCCTTTACGCCTCAAAGCTCACGCAGGCGCAAGTAGCTGGCAAATCGCGGCACGCCGGAGTCGGTGAGGCCGCGGTAGTTGTACGTCACCCGTGAGCCCAATGGCGGTGGGGCCTCGCGAACCGCATCGCTCATGCCGGTGCCCAGCAAGAACTGAACACCCTGGTCGTTGTGTACCAGCAGTGCACCCAAGCGCCCCAGGTGTTTGCCTCGCCCCGCCTGATGCCCGACCACCGTGGCCTCAGCGTCCTGCATGGGCTTGAGCTTCAGCAGGGAAGCACTTCGGCCCACGCGGTGCGGCGCGTCGGCGCGGTGCAACATCAAGCCTTCAGCACCGTCAGCCACAACCTGCTGCAAACGTTGCTGCAGGGCTCGATGGTTCGAGACGCTTTCCTGTGTTACCGCCTTCAATGCCGCAAATCCAGTGGCAGCCACCAGGGCCGACAGCCGCGATGAACGCTCGGCAAAGGGCCCTGCCTCGCCGGGCAGGTCGAAGGCCATGTAGCGAATCCTGCGCCACTCCTCATCCACAGGATTGGACCGGCGCACCGCAGCAACCAAAGCCTGAAACGTTCCCCTGCCCAGCCACAGTTCGCCGTCCACGGGCCGGGGCGGCAAAGAAGCCACAAACCAGGCGGGCGCCGCCAGCGCCAGGCCGCTGCGAAAGCGCAGCTGTTGGCCGTCCCACCAAGCCCGAACGCCGTCGTACTTTTCGCTGACCAGGTAGCCAGTCGGGTCAAGCCGCTCGGGTGCGTCCAACGCCAAGGTCAGGGGTGCCGGTGTCGGCCCGGGCTTGGCGCCAGCGATCGCAGGAAGCAGCAAGGTGCTGGCCAGAAACAGTCGACGGTGCAGGGTCATGGCGTCACACCAAGTGGTTCAACATGACCTGCAGTCTGGCGGCGGCCCAGCAGAACCACCATCACCCGAGCGGTGGCGACACCGGCCCTGACAAGAGGGCCCCCTTTCGGTGGAGCTCAGCCCCAGCGTCGCAGCGCCAAAACAGCGTTCAAGCCGCCAAAAGCAAAGCTGTTGGACAGTGCAGCCCGCACGGGGCGCTCTTGCGCGGTGTTGGGCACCACGTTCAAGTCGCATTCCGGGTCGGCTTCCTGGTAGTTGATGGTGGGAGCCAAGACACCCTGGGTCAGCGCCCCCAGCACGGCCACCAACTCGATGGCCCCGCCGCCACCCAAGGCATGCCCGTGCATGGACTTGGTGGACGACACCGCCAAAACATCAGCGTGCGCTCCAAACAAGGCCCGGATGGCACGGGTCTCGGTGGCGTCGTTGGCCGCGGTGCCGGTGCCATGGGCGTTGATGTAGTCCACTTCGTCCGGCGCCAAACCACCCTGGTTCAAGGCCGCGCGCATGGCGCGGGCTGCACCGCTGGCGTCGGGCATCACGATGTCGGCCGCATCGGCCGACATGCCGGCCCCGACAAACTCGGCCAGGATGTGGGCCCCGCGTGCTTGCGCATGTTCCAGCGTCTCCAGCACAAAGACGCCTGCACCTTCGCCCAACACAAGGCCCCTGCGACCCTTGCTGAACGGCCTGCAGGTGTCGTCGGCCATCACGCGCATGGCTTCCCAGGCCTTCACGGTGCCCACTGTGATGCAGGCTTCGACACCACCGGCCAGGGCCACGTCAGCTGTGCCCGTTTGCAACAGCATCAAGGCTTGACCCAGGGCATGGTTGCTCGACGCGCAAGCGCTGGCCACGGCAAAGACCGGCCCCCGCAAACCAAACTCCAAAGAAATCTGGGAGGCCGGTGCGTTGGGCATCACCCGCACGATGGCCATCGGGTGGACCCGCGGATTGCCTTCGCCGTAAAGGCGGCGAGCCATCTGGTCCTGGGTACTGGCGCCGCCAATACCGGTGCCGATGATCACCGCCGTACGCTCGCCACTTTCACCGTCAAAGGTCAAGCCGGCCTGGGCCACCGCTTCACGAGCCGCCACCAAGGCATATTGAGAAACCGGGTCCAGCAGCACCAGGCGCTTGTCGTCAAAGTGCTCGGCCGCCACAAACGTTTTGGCCTGGGCAGCGATGGCGGTGCGAAGCGTGCTGTCGTTCAAGCCCGCCAGAGGGCCGATGCCAGGGCGGCCTTCTCGCATGCCGGCCCAGGTGGCCACGGCAGTGGAGCCCAGGGCGCTGACGCAGCCCATGCCCGTGATGACAACCCGCCGCATCGACACGTCAGCTTGATGCGTCAGGCTGCGGTGGCTTTGGCGGCCAAGAGCTGGTCCACCCCTTCGATGAGGTCGCGCACCGTCCCGGCCGAGTACTGGTCTTCGCGCTCGGGCACCGTGACGTCAAAACGGTCTTCGATCTCAAACAGCACCTGCACCGCGTCCAGCGAGTGCACGTCCAGGTCCTTGAGGGTGGAGTCCAAAGTGATGCGCTCGCGTTCAAGCGAGCACGTCTTGGCAATGATGTCGAAAATGATCTGTTCTGTGCTGCTGCTCATACGGGTGCTGCCAGGCGACGCGCCACAGTCAAGGGCACTCGGCGCGCGCGGGAAAGGATGCCCATTATCCCGCGCTTGGGCCGGGCCCCAGCTTCCCGCGACTAGGGGTCCCTACCAAGGCGCTGTGCCAAAGCAACGGGTAGCCCTGAACTGCGGCTGCTGCCCAGCTGCCCAGCTGGCGCAGCAAGCCCTGGCTGGCCAGCCCATGGGGTCGATCAGGTCTGGCCCGGAAAGAGCGCCTTGATCTGCTGCAGAACTGCGGGATCGTCCATGGTGGTCAGGTCGCCGGCGTCGCGGCCCTCGGCCACCGCCTGGATCGCGCGGCGAAGCAGCTTGCCCGATCGGGTCTTGGGCAGGCCGGTTACAAACCGCACCCGTGACGGCCGGGCCACGGCGCCCAGTTGCTCGTCCACCACCTTCATGATGGCGCCTTCCAGCTTCAGGGCGGTTTCCGGGTTGTCGCCCATCGCACTGTCCTTCAGCACCACAAAGGCCATCGCCACCTGGCCTTTGAGCGCGTCTGCAACCCCCACCACCGCCACCTCGGCCACGGCCGCGTGGCTGGAGATGCTTTCTTCGATCTCCCGGGTGCCCAGCCGGTGACCGGCGACGTTGATCACGTCGTCGGTACGCCCCAGGATGAACAGGTAGCCATCTTCATCGCGAATGCCCCAGTCAAAGGTGCTGTAGACCATGCGCCCAGGCACGCTTTCCCAATAGGTCTTCACAAAGCGTGCGTCGTCGCGCCACACGGTTTGCATGCAGCCCGGTGGCAAGGGGCCTTCGATCACCACCACGCCCTTCTGGTTGGCACCCTTGAGCTCTTCTCCCGTGCCCTCGTCGAGCAACTTGACGTCATAGCCGTAAACCGCCTTGCCGGGGCTGCCAAATTTGCTGGGCGCCGGCTCCACGCCATTGCAGATGGTCAAGATGGGCCAGCCGGTTTCGGTCTGCCAGTAGTTGTCGATGATGGGCCGGCCCAGGCTGTCGCTGATCCACTTGGCGGTGGGCTCGTCCAGTGGCTCGCCAGCCAAGAACAGCGCACGCAGCGACGACAGATCGTGTTTTTTCAGTGCTTCGGGGTCCTGCTTCTTCAGCACGCGCACCGCTGTTGGGGCGCTGAACATCACCGTGACCTTGTACTTCTCGACCAGGCTCCACCAGACGGCAGCGTCTGGGCGCGTCGGCAGGCCCTCATACATGATCGTGGCCATGCCGGCGATCAAGGGGCCATAAATGATGTAGCTGTGGCCCACCACCCAGCCGATGTCGCTGGTGCTGAAGTAGGTTTCACCGGCGTTGCCGCAAAAGATGTGCTTCATGCTGGCGGCCAGCGCCACGGCGTAGCCTCCGGTGTCGCGCTGCACCCCCTTGGGCTTGCCGGTGGTGCCACTGGTGTACAGCGTGTAGCTGGGGTGGGTTGACTCCACCCATTCACAGGGGACCTGGGTGTGGGCATGCCGTTCACGCCAGACCGCAAAGTCTTCGTCGCGTTCAGCCACCCGGGTGAAGGGGCTCAAACCGCGGTCCACCATCAACACCTTGGCAGGCTTGTGCGCAGCGAGCGCGATGGCCTCGTCCAACAAGGGCTTGTAGGGCACCACTTTGCCGCCCCGGCTGCCAGCGTCGGCGCTGACGATGACGGCGGGCTCGGCATCGTCGATGCGCTGAGCCAAGCTGACACTGGCAAAGCCGCCAAACACCACCGAGTGCAGAGCCCCAATGCGTGCGCAGGCCAGCATCGCAAAAGCGGCCTCGGCAATCATGGGCATGTAGACCAGAACCCGATCGCCCTTTTTAACCCCCAGCGACAGCAGTGTGGCAGCCATCCGCTGAACTTCTGCATGCAGTTCACGGAAACTGTAGCAGCGCTCCTGGTTGGTTTCGGTGGAGACAAAAATCAGTGCATTCTGGTCGGCGCGGGTGGCCAGGTGGCGGTCCACGGCGTTGTGGCAGAGGTTGGTGGTACCGCCCACAAACCAGCGCGCAAAAGGCGGCTGGTGGTAGTCACAGATCTGCCGCGGCTGCTCCTTCCAGTCGATCAAGGCGGCCTGTTCCGACCAAAAACCATCGCGGTCGTCGATGGATCGGCGGTAGAAGTCGGCATAGCTGGCCATGGGTGTCTCCGGTGTTCTGGTGGGCGGGCTGCGGCGGCCCTGGTGAAGCCCAAATTGGGCGTCCAGCGACTGACGACCGGCTGACGCAAGCGCGACAGCCCGCGCAACAGCTGCTTGCAGACCTTGCTTCTAAGCGCAGGGTCCACCTTTCATCAAGGGGGTTAGCGCGGTTGACCCCACCGCACCCACTGGTATCCTGCGCCGCCCATGTCTTTTTCAACCCCGCTGCGTTTCTTGCGCTTAGCGCCGCTGGCCAGCTTGCTGGTCTGCTTGACGTTGCCCGTGATCGCGGCACCCGAGGCCAAACCCAAGCCCGAACAGGCGCCTGGAGACGCTGTGCTGCAGTTGCTGCAAGACCGTGGTTTGTTACCCACCGCCAGCCAGGTCGACGCCAACCCCTTGGTGCAGCAGGTGCGCGACAGCGCCTCCGAACTGGTCATGCAGGCCATGAATTTCCTGGGCGTGCCCTACCGCCGCGGGGGCAACACCGTCGACGAGGGCTTTGACTGCAGCGGTTTTACGCGCCACGTCTTTGAAAACAGCATCGGCTTGGTGCTGCCGCGCCGGTCCGACCAGCAGGCTCAGACGGCGGGCTTGTTGAACATCCAGCGCGACGAGCTCAAGCCGGGCGATCTGGTGTTCTTCAACACCATGCGCAGGGCCTTTTCGCACGTGGGCATCTACGTGGGCGAAGGCAAGTTCATCCATGCGCCGCGAAGCGGCGGCGAAGTTCGGGTGGAGGACATGCGTCAGGCCTACTGGTCCAAGCGCTTCAACGGCGCTCGGCGGGCTGAAGTGTCCGGCGCCCGGCCAGCGTTGCAGCCCCAACCCACGGCCAAGCCTTGAAACCGATGGCGAGCCTCCTCCACGCTTCGTGAGGCGCAGCGAAGTCGCCTGTCGCGGCACAATCCCCTGATGGGCGAGACCATCATTCCGCTGGCCGACTTGCGCTACCAAGCGGTGTTGCCGCGCATTCCGGCCAGCAGCCAACCAGCCACAGGGTTGTTGTCAGACCGCCTGGGCCGCCCCTTGCACGACTTGCGCATCTCGGTCACCGACCGGTGCAACTTCCGCTGCAGCTACTGCATGCCGAAGGAGGTATTCGACAAGGAATACAAGTTCCTGCCGCAGTCGTCCCTGCTGTCGTTTGAAGAAATCACCCGTGCCGCGCGGCTGTTCGTGGCCCACGGCGTCAGCAAGCTCCGCTTGACCGGCGGCGAACCGCTGCTGCGCAAGCACCTGGAAGTCTTGGTTGCCCAACTCGCAGCGCTGCGCACGCCAGCCGGTCAGGCGCTGGACATCACGCTCACCACCAACGGCTCGCTCCTGGCGCGTAAGGCGCAAGCCCTGTTTGATGCCGGCTTGCAGCGTGTGACCGTGAGTCTGGATGCCCTGGACGACAACGTCTTCAAGCGCATGAACGACGTGGACTTCCCAGTGGCCGACGTGCTGGCGGGCATCGAAGCAGCGCAACGTGTCGGTCTGGCGCCCATCAAGATCAACATGGTGGTCAAGCGCGGAACCAACGACCAAGAGATCGTGCCGCTGGCCCGTCATGTGCGCCAGCACTGTGGCCCTGGGGTGGTCTTGCGCTTCATCGAATACATGGACGTCGGTGCCACCAACGGCTGGCGCATGGACGAAGTGCTGCCGTCAGCCCAGGTGGTGCAGAGGCTGTCGGAGGTTTTCCCCCTGGAGCCCATGGCGCCCAGCGCGCCGGGGGAGACCGCGCAACGCTGGCGCTACGTTGACGGCGCTGGCGAGATTGGCGTCATCAGCAGCGTCACCCAAGCCTTTTGCCAGGACTGCAACCGTGCCCGGCTGTCCACCGAAGGCAAGCTCTTTTTGTGCCTGTTTGCCAGCCAAGGGCACGACCTTCGCGCCCTTTTGCGCGGCAGTTATTCTGACGACCAAATCGCCGGGGCCTTGGGTTTGATCTGGGGCGACCGGGACGATCGCTACTCCGAATTGCGCAGCGCGCAAGCCGCTGATGCGGGTGGCGCGGGGCGCCGGGTCGAGATGCATTACATCGGGGGCTGACGGCGGCCCTTGCATCGCCCTTTCCGGGCCGGATCAGGACCCGTGCTCTCAGCCCCGAGGTGCAGGCTTGCGAATGATGGTGCGCTGGAACCAGGCCTCGTTCATGCGGCCCAGGAAGTCAGCGTCCAGGGTATAGCCTGACTTGTCGCCAATCACCGATTCGCTTCCGCAGCGCGGACACAAAGCGGTGCCCGAACTGGCCGAGTCCGGGTTGTCAAAGTTGCTGACGTCCAGCCCCGACCAGGCCACGATGTCGTCTGGCGCAAAGGTCTGCATGCAGCAGTAGCAGCCGCAGACCTTGCTGGCCTCAATTTCCGCTTGGTTGGCGGTGGCGTGGCGCGTGGCGGCCAGTAAGTCGGTCATGGTGGTCGTACCCAAAAAGTCAAGAGGGACAAAGTGCCGGGGGCTGAGCCATGTGCGACAGGCCCTTACCGTATGTTGTCACAGGCCAGGGTGTGCTTGCGGGGCAGCCGGTATGGGCAGCAGCGCGGCTTGTGTTCGCGCGACCAGATGGGCAATGCTGTTGGCGTAGTAGTGCAGCAAGGGTGCCTCAGCCACCACGGGCGTGAAGATGCCGTTTTGGTCAAGCACCAGGTGGCGCTGCACCAACATGCGCAGCCCCGCTTCAATCGCATAGTCCCAGTCCGCCCGTGGAAGGTAAAGACGGGCACCCCCCGCCTGCAGCCGTTCCACCAGCAGGCCCACCTCGGCCTTGATCTCGAACCCGCTGCGCGAACGCGACAGGTCCTGCACCATCACACAGGCCACCAGCGGCACCGGCAGCACCGGGATCAGGTCGCCCACCTGCGCCATCAGGTGGCGGCCCAGCGCCGCCACTTCAGCCTGGCGTTGCTCCTTGGGCAGGTTTTCCAGCACCACGCCCCGTTGAAGCGTCCAGGCCCGCACCGACAGCGGGGTGCCAAAGTTCACGCAGGCATACCCAAAGCGGTGCCATCGGCTGCGCAGCAACAGGCCCAGCTGGCTGCCGACAAAGCCCAAGGTGCGCCCTGCCGTGGCCAGCCGGCCCAGGCGGGGGGCTGAGGCATCGCCACTGCGCAGTTGCGTTCGGTCCTCCAACACGCGGTCATAGTTCAAGCCCAAGGGCACAAAGACCAAGTCACGTGGGCCGTCGTGCCGGTAACCGCGCAGCATGTAGTCGATGACGCCAAAGCGGGGCTCTCGCAGCGCACCGTCTTTGGTCAACCCGCCTTCGGGGTAGACCGCCTGCGTCACGCCGGCTTCGGTGGCCATCGCGATGTAGCGTTCCAGCACCCGGCGGTAGAGGTCGTCTTTGGAGTTGCGGCGAACGAAGTAGGCCCCCATGGCCCGTATCAATTGGCGCAGGCCAAACACCTGCGCCCACTCGCCCACGGCATAACTCAGCGCGGCGCGCTCGGCGGCCAGGTAGCTGGCCACGATGTAGTCCATGTTGGAGCGGTGGTTCATCACAAACACCACGGTGGCATCGGCCGGTATGGCTTCCAGGCCCGCGTCGTCGGTGTAGCCGATGCGCACCCGGTACAGGGCCTGCGAGATGCGCTTGCCGATCCAGTAGCCGATGCGAAAGTACACATAGGCGTTGAAGGCCGGCACGATCTCGCGTGCGTAACGCTGCACCTGGTCCAAGGCCACCTCGCGTGGCATGCCGCGCTCGTCTGCAAAGGCCTGGGCGGCCTGCTGCACCTTGTCGTCAAAGATCAGGCGGTCGATCAGCACCTGCCGGCCGATCTGCTGAAAGGGCCGCACGTGGATCTTCAGCCGCTGCCCCACCTCGGCCAAGACCTTGGCGGCGCGGCTTCGGATGTACCAGCGCATGCTGGGCAACAGCAAACGGTCGAGCAGCGCCCACAAGGCCAACAGGCCCACCACCAGCGCCAGCCACAGGGGGACTTGGACGCTGGTGAACATGGCTCAGCGGCGGCTCAGTCTGCGCTGGCTTCAGTCAGCGCCGGCGTCTTGATCTCACCTGGAATGCGCTTGCGTGCAAACAGCGTGTAGATGGTGGGCACGACAAAAATGGTGAGCAAGGTGCCCACGCTCATCCCGCCCACGATGACCCAGCCAATTTGTTGCCGGCTTTCGGCGCCAGCGCCCGTGGCCAGCGCCAATGGCAAGGCGCCCAGGACCATGGCGCCAGTCGTCATCAGAATCGGGCGCAGGCGCAGGCTGGAGGCTTCGGTCACGGCGTCCATCACGCTCTTGCCCTGCTGGCGCAGCTGGTTGGAGAACTCAACGATCAGGATGCCGTGTTTGGTGATCAGCCCCACCAGCGTGATCAGACCGATCTGCGAGAAGACGTTCAAGGTTCCGCCCGACAGCTGCAACGCCGCCAAAGCGCCCACCATCGACAGCGGGACTGACAACAGAATCACAAAAGGGTCGACAAAGCTTTCGAACTGGGCCGCCAGCACCAGGAAGATGAACACCAAGGCCAGCACGAACACCAGGCCCAGAGAACCTGATGACGACCGGAACTCGCGGCTCACACCGTTGAGTTCGGTGGCATAGCCCGTCGGCAGCACCCGCGCGGCGGTGTCATCCATGAATTTCAGCGCTTCGCCCAGCGAATAGCCCGGCGCCAGGTTGGCGGTGATGCTGACGGAACGGCGCTGGTTGAAGTGGTTGAGCTCCCGCGGGCTAACCGACTCGCGCACCTTGACCAGGCTGGACAGCGGCACCATGGTGTCGCCACGCCCCCGCACAAAGAGCTTTTCGATATCTTCCGGCGTGGCGCGGCCACGCTCCGAGATCTGCACCAACACATCGTATTGCTCAGCATCACGCTTGTAGCGGGTGACGGCACGCCCGCCCAGCATGGTCTCGACGGTGCGGGCCACGGCCTCCACCGAGACGCCCATGTCAGCAGCCCGGGCACGGTCGACCTCCAGAAAGATCTCGGGCTTGTTCAGCTGCAGATCGCTGTCGGGCTGCACGATGCCTGGGTTCTTCTGCATCTCGGCGATCATGGCTTGGCCAACACGGGCCATGTTCTGGTAGCTGTCGCCACTGACCAGCACAAAGTTGATCGAACGTTCACGAAAGCCCTGGCCCAGGCTGGGCGGTGTCACGGGAAACACGCTGACGCCGGGCAGGCCCATAAACTGGGGCAACAGCTTGCGGGCCAGTTCGGCCGTGCTCACGTTGCGGTCCTCCCAGTCCACCGTGCGCAGCACACCAAAGGCCGTGGACACCTGGCCGCCGCCCATGAACATGAAGCGGCGGTCGAATTCAGGGTATTGCGAGGTGATGCGTTCCAGCGCGTCGAGGTAGCGCGCCGTGTACTCCAGCGTAGCCCCGTCGGGCGCCCGGATGGGCATGGCGATCACGCCGCGGTCTTCCAGTGGCGACAGCTCGCTCTTGGACGTGCTGAACAGATACCAACTGCCACCGGCAGAGGCCAACATCACCAGCACCACCAACCAGCGGTGAGCCAACGTCCAACGCAAGGCATTGTTGTAAAGACTGGTGATGCCGAGCAGCACCGCTTCCATGCCGCGATCAAACCGCCCTGGCTTGGGGTTGTGACGCAACAGCTTGCTGCACAACATGGGCGTCAGCGTCAGCGCCACAAAGCCCGACACCAGCACCGCACCGGCCAAGGTCAGCGCAAACTCGCTGAACAAACGCCCCGTGCGGCCGGGCGTGAACGCCAAGGGGGCGAACACCGCCACCAAGGTCAGCGTCATGGCCACCACGGCAAAGCTGATCTCGCGCACGCCTTTGATGGCGGCCTGAAAGGGCTCCATACCCTCTTCGATGTAGCGGTAAATGTTTTCCAACACCACGATGGCGTCGTCCACCACCAAGCCAATGGCCAGTACCAGCGCCAGCAGCGTCAGCGTGTTGACGGTGAAGCCCGCCAAGGCGATCAAGGCAAAGGCGCCAATCAAGCTGACCGGAATGGTCAGCAAGGGAATGATCGACGCGCGCAGCGTGCGCAGGAAGACAAACACCACCAAGGCCACCAGCACCACCGCTTCAATCACGGTGCGGTAAACCGACTTGATCGAGCGGTCGATGAACACCGACAGGTCGTTGGCCTGCACCACCGTCACGCTGGCCGGCAGGTCGCGCTGGATCAAGGGCATCAGCGCTCTGACACCGTCGGCCACCTCCAGCGGGTTGGCGGTGGCGTTGCGGATGATTCCGGTGCTGATGCTGGGCACGCCATTCAGGCGCACGCGGCTGCGTTCGCTGGCGGCAGCCTCTTGCACACGCGCCACGTCACGCAGCCGCACGGTGTAGCCGGCCACGGTCTTGAGCGCGATCTCGTTGAACTGGGCCACCGTGTTGAGATCGGTGCGTGCCGTCACGCTGAACTCGCGCTGTTGGCTCTCAATGCGGCCGGCGGGCACCTCCAGGTTCTGCCGCCGGACCGCGTCTTCCACATCCTGCACCGTCAGCTTGTAAGCCGCCAACTGGTCGGGGTCGATCCAGATGCGCATGGCGAACTTGCGATCGCCACCCACCTGCACATCGGCCACACCGGGCACCGTCTGCAGCCGAGGTTTGACCACGCGGTTGATCAGGTCGGTGAGTTGCAGCGTGCTCATGGTCTCGCTGGTGTAGGCCAGCCAGATGGTGGGCGTGGCGTCGGCTTCGACCTTGGCGATGACGGGTTCATCCACCGCCGCAGGCAAGCGGCCACGCACCCGGGCCACGCGGTCGCGCACTTCGGCGGCTGCGGTGTCCGGGTCTTTGGTGAGCTTGAAGCGCACCGTGATCTGGCTGCTTTCGGTGCGCGACACGCTGGTCATGATGTCCACGCCGTCGATACCGGCGATGGAATCCTCCAGGGGCTTGGTCACCTGAGACTCAATGACTTCGGACGACGCACCCAACAGCCGCGTCGACACGTTGACCAAAGGCTCGTCGATGCGCGGGTACTCACGCAGACTGAGCTGTTTGAAGGACACCAGACCGACCAGGACCAGCAGCAGGGACATCACGCAGGCCAAAACCGGGCGGCGGATGGAGACTTCTGAAAGCTGCATGGGGCGCTCCTGAATCAGGGTTGAGCAGCGGGCTTGGCGCCTGAAGCAGCGGCGGGTGGCCCGCCGGCTGGGCTGGCACCACTGGCCTCACCCGCGCCGCCAGCGCCCCCAGGTTTGCCGGGGCCACTGGGTTTGCCACCTTTGCCACCGCCGGCCTGGGCCAGGTCGATCACACGAACGGGCACGCTGTCCGACCGCATCAATCGCCCGTGCCCCGCGGTGACCAGCTGATCACCAGCCTTGACGCCCTCCAGAATTTCCACCTGACCCGGCAAACGGAGCCCCAATTTGGCTTCGATCCGCTGCGAGGCCGGCTTGCCGTCGGCACCCGTCACGACCTTGAAGACAAACTGCTTGGTGCCCACGGGCACCAGCGCTTCCTCGGGCACCACCACCGCGCCCTCGCGGGTTGAGAACACCACCTTGGGGCGAGCAAACATGCCCGGACGCAGCACGGTGCCTGGGTTGGCAACCTGCGCCAACACCTGCAGCGCACGGCCGTTGGCGTCCACCTGCGAATCCACCGCCAGCACGCGCCCTTTGAAAGTGCGGCCCGGCATCGCGTCCACGGCGACATCAACCGCCTGCCCCGAACGCACGCGGTCCACATAGCGTTCCGGCAAGGCGAACTTCACCGTCAGCGCCGACAAGTCTTCAATGTTGACGATGTCGGCGCCATCCTTCAGGTAGTCGCCCACGTCCACCGCGCGCAGGCCTGCTGTGCCATTGAAGGGCGCCAGGACCTTCATGCGCTGAACCTGCGCCTGCGCCAAGGCCACCTGAGCGTCGGCCACCTGCAGGGCGGCGGCGTTTTGGTCCACCGCACTTTGGCTCACAAAGTTCTGGGCCAGCAGTTCACGGCTGCGCTGCAGGTTGGTGCGCGCGATGCTGGACTGGGCTTCCGCCTGTTTGAGCTGAGCCTGCTGCAAGGCGTCGTCCAGTTGCACAAGCAACTGCCCTTTGACGACCTTTGCCCCATTCGCAAAACCCAAGCGCGCAATGCGCCCGCTGGTCTCTGGGCGCAGCATGACACCTTGGGTCGACTTGAGCGAACCCACAGCCTGGACTTCGTCGGTGAGCGTCACGGCTTGTGCCCGGCCTACCTCCACAGCGGCGGGTCCCCCAGAACCGCCTGGGCCACCAGGCCCGCCCGGGCCCGGCGCGGCCGGCCCCCCAGGCCCACCAGCCCCTCGGTTCGGCCCTGCTCCTGCCGGCCCACCAGCGGACCCACCAGCGGGCGCTGAGGCGGTTGCTTTGCCTGCACTGGAATTGGATGAGGTTTGCCACCACCAAGCCGCACCTGAGGCCAAAGCGATACCGAACACGGCAACCACGGTGTGTAGCTTCTTCAAGGGGTTCTCTCGTCCTGCTTGGGGCAACCCTGAACTGTAACCAAGGTAGGCTGGTGAGCGGCCCTAGGGGTTGTGCTGTTCAAAGCACCGAGTCCACACCCTTGTTGGCCAGGCGGTCAGCGCGTTCGTTCCCCGGGTCGCCCGAGTGGCCCTTGACCCAGCGCCACTGCACCTGGTGGCTGGCGTTGAGCTCATCCAGCCGTTGCCAGAGTTCAACGTTCTTCACCGGCTTCTTGTCTGCAGTTTTCCAGCCGCGTGCCTTCCAGCCGTGAATCCAGGTGGTGATGCCGTTCTTCACATACTGGCTGTCGGTGTAGATGATGACCTGGCAGCGGCGCTTGAGCGAGGCCAGGGCCTCGATGACCGCGGTCAACTCCATCCGGTTGTTGGTGGTGAGCTGGTCGCCACCAAAGAGCTCGCGCTCGGCGTCTCCACTGCGCAACCACGCACCCCAGCCGCCGGGCCCCGGGTTGCCGCGGCAGGCGCCGTCGGCATAAATCAGAACTTCCGTCTTCGCTGTCTCGGTCATCAACACTCCAGGTCGGCGCTCTCGCGCTGGCGATTGGCCACCACCGCCGGCGCAGCCCTGGATTTTCGCCGCTCTTTACGCGCCAGGCCCAGCAAGCGCATGCCACGCACGCGCTTGACGGCCTCCACAAAATACACCGCGCCCAGCACGGGCCACCAGCGATCACCCACCGCGTCCATCCATTCAAACCGATTCAGCCAGGTCTCAGACTTCAGGGGTGGACGCCAACAACCGAAGCGCGCGCTCTCGACTTCAAAGCTGAGCAGCCGCAACCAATCGCGCAGGCGCCAGTAGCCGATGAATTCGCCAGCACTGGGCAGATAGAGGCTCTGGGTGCGGCTCAGGCCCACGCCGCGTCGCGCGTGCCCCAGGTGTTGGCGCAAGCCCCACAGGCTGGCCGGGTTGAAGCCAGCAATCACCAGGCGCCCCTCGGGCACCAAGACCCGCTCCACTTCGCGCAGCGTGTGGTGGGGATCGCGGGACAACTCCAAGGTGTGCGGCAACACCACCAAGTCCAGGCTGGCGTTGGGAAAGGGCAGCGCATCCAAGTCGCAATGCAGGCTGATCGGCTCGGGGGCCGCCAGGGTGGTGATCTGGCTGTCTAAGGGCGGTGGCATGAAGAGCACCTGCGGCTGGTGCAGGTTTTCACAGGCCACCCAGCGATGGGGCATACGATTGGCCCTGAGGGCTTCCACTTCCGGCAAGCCCAACTGCAGCGCGTGGTAGCCGAATGCATCCGTCACCGCATGGTCCATGCGGCTCTGTTCCCAGGCCAGGAGATAGCGCCCCGCAGGCGTGTTCAGCCAGGACCCCAACTCTATAATCGAGTGCTCTCGCGTCATGAATCTCTTAGCGCTGCCCGCCTTCGCCGACAACTACATCTGGATGTTGCATGACGGCGCGCGCGCTGTGGTGGTTGACCCCGGCGATGCCGCACCGGTGGTTGATGCACTGGAGCGCCTGCAACTCCAGCTGGTCGGCATTCTAGTGACCCACCACCACGCGGACCACATTGGCGGTGTGGATGCACTGCGGTCCCGCTTGGACGGCCCTGTCTACGGCCCGGCTCGAGAGCGCATACCTGCACCTTATGTCCCCATGCAAGAAGGTGACACGCTGCAGGTGCTGGGCTTGAAGTTTCGGGTCATCGATGTTCCTGGCCACACCGCTGGCCACATCGCCTATGCAGAGGACTCAACGACCGCTCCGCTGCTGTTTTGTGGCGACACCTTGTTTTCAGCCGGCTGTGGTCGCCTTTTTGAAGGCACGCCGGCCCAGATGCACGAGTCCTTGTCCAAACTGGCCGCCCTGCCCGACAGCACGCAGGTCTGCTGCACCCACGAATACACCCTGTCCAACCTTCGTTTCGCCCAAGCCGTTGAACCCGTCAGCCCCGCCATCCAAGCGCACCAGCGGCAGTGCAAGTCCTTGCGAGAGCAAGGGCTGAGCACCTTACCGTCATCCATGTGCCTCGAACGCCAGATCAACCCATTTCTGCGCTGCACCGATGCCGCCGTCGTGCAGTCTGCTCTGGCACACGGTGCTGCCACCAATGCTGCCGTGGACGTGCTGGCCGCACTGCGCGCCTGGAAGAACAAGTTTTGAAGCGCACCCGGCTGGCGCTGTGGCGCGCGTCGCTCTTCACAGCCTGCACGGTCTGGGCCGCTGGCCATCTGAACGCGGCGGCCGCAGCATCGTCGACCGCAGCCGTGCCAGCGTTGGTCACCGCCGCCGCAGACGAGTCCAGGCCCGAGCCCGTCCCAGTGCTGGCCACGCCAGCCGCCGCGGCGGCTTCATCACCGAGCGAGCCGCCCGCACCTGACAGTCCGATGCCAGCGCGCAGCCGGTTAGACCCCGATCAAGACGCCTACCGCGGCAGCTTGTGGGCGCGCGTTCGCGGCGGCCTGAGCATGACCGACCTGGAAGGTGACAGGGTGTCCAAGTGGGAGCAGTTTTATGCCCGCCAGCCCGAGTACGTGCAGCGCATGGTGGGGCGTGGCGGGCGCTACCTGTACCACATCGTTGAAGAGGTCGAGCGTCGACAGATGCCCGCCGAACTGGCACTGCTGCCCTTCATCGAAAGCGCCTTCAACCCCCAGGCCCAGTCACATGCGCGTGCCTCGGGCATGTGGCAATTCATGCCCGCCACGGGCAAGGACTTTGACCTGCGCCAGAACCTCTTTCGCGACGACCGCCGCGATGTGCTGGCGTCGACACGCGCCGCGCTGGATTACCTGCAGCGCCTACATGGCATGTTTGACGACTGGCATCTGGCCTTGGCGGCCTACAACTGGGGCCAAGGCAATGTGACGCGTGCCATTGCCAGCAACAGACGAGCAGGCAAGGCCACCGACTACGGCAGCCTGAAGATGCCCGAAGAGACGCGCGACTACGTGCCCAAGTTGCAGGCCATCAAGAACATCGTCCTGGCACCCGAACGCCTGGGCCTGTCGCTGCCCAGCCTGGACAACCATCCTTACTTCCTCAGCGTGCCCATCGAGCGCGACATGGATGTGGCCTTGGCCGCCCGATTGGCTGGCATGCCGCTGGAAGATTTCCAGGCCCTGAACCCACAGATGAACAAACCGGTGATCCTGGCGGCCGGTGTGCAGCAGGTTCTGCTGCCCTACGACAACGCCAACCGCTTCCTTCAGGAGCTGCCCTTGGTACAGGGGCCGCTGGCCAGTTGGACGGCCTGGGTTGCGCCGCGGACCCTGAAACCCGGCGAGGCCGCCAAACTGGTGGGCATGCCCGAGTCGCAGCTTCGCGAAGTCAATCGCATTCCGGAACGCATGCTGCTCAAGGCAGGTTCCACCCTGCTGGTGCCGCGTCTGGCCCACACCACCGCCGATGTGGCCGAGCACGTGGCCGACCATGGCGTGTTGTCGTTGACACCAGAAGGTCGCCCGCTGCGCAAGGTCACCTTCAAGGCGGGGAAGAACGGAGACAGCGTGGCCGCGGTGGCCAAACGCTATCGGGTCAGCGCCCAACAAGTGGCGCAGTGGAACCAGGTGTCCGCCGCAGCACGCTTCAAGCCAGGTCAAGCGGTGGTGGTCATGCAGGCAGCCCCGCCAGCCAAAGCCGCCGACGCCTCGAAGAAGCCGCGCCAGTCGGCCAAGGCGCCGGCCCCTCGCAAGAGCCCCGCCAAAGCACCTGCGCGCAAGCGCAAGGCTTAGTCGTTCAAAGCGGGTTCAAGCGGTGGTCAATTGACGGTCCACCTGAGAGGGTCAAGCGGCGCCCAAGAAATCCCGCTTGCCCAGTTCCACGCCACCGTGGCGCAACAAGGCGTAGGTGGTGGTGGCATGGAAAAACAGATTGGGCAGCACAAAGTGCTTCAGATAGGCCTCACCGGTGAAGCGCATGGGGTCACCCTGACGTGTTGGCAGCAGGATCTCTTTGCTCTCGGTGCCATCGATCTGCGCGGCGGTAAAGGACCCCACGTAGTCCAAAGTCTTGTGGATGCGCGCGCGCAGGTCGTCGAAGCTGGCTTCGTTGTCCTCCCACTTGGGCACCTCTTGCCCAGCCAGCCGTGCCATGCAGCCCTTGATGCCGTCCGTGGTGATCTGGATCTGGCGGGTGAAAGGCAGCATGTCGGGGGCCAAGCGCATACCCAGGAAGTTGGCCGTGTCGAACTTGCGGCCTTCGGCATAGGCCTGGGCCTTGTCCAGCCAGGCCAACATGTTGTTCAGCGTGCGCACAAAAATGGGGGCGCTGGCGGCGTGCATTGAAATGCTCATTTCGGAGGGTCTCCAAGGTCTGACGGGGAGGCGGATGCTAGCGCCGACCTGGCCCGTCTGCTGAAGAGGGCAGAATCCCCGGCCCAAGCCCATGAACATCATCATCCTCGACGACTACCAAGACGCGGTGCGCAAACTGAACTGCGCCCGGCTGCTGGAACCCTTCCACGCCAAGGTCTTCACCAACACCGTCAAGGGCATTGGCCAGCTGTCGGTACGGCTGCGCGACGCTGAAGTGCTGGTCTTGATCCGCGAGCGCACCCACTTTCCGCGTGCCTTGCTTGAAAAGCTGCCCAAACTGAAGCTGATTGCGCAGACCGGCCGGGTCGGGTCTCACATCGACATCGAGGCCGCCACGCGGCTGGGCATCGCGGTGGCCGAAGGCGTGGGCTCGCCGACGGCACCCGCCGAGCTGACCTGGGCCCTGATCATGGCGGCCATGCGGCGCTTGCCGCAGTACGTGGGCAACCTCAAGCACGGCGTGTGGCAACAAAGTGGCTTGAAAGCCTCATCCATGCCCAGCAACTTTGGCTTAGGGATGGTGCTGCATGGCAAGACCTTGGGAGTCTGGGGGTACGGCAAGATCGGAAAGCTGGTCGCTGGTTATGGCCGTGCTTTTGGTATGCAGGTTCAGGTGTGGGGCAGCGAGGCGTCGCGCGAACGCGCCCTGGTCGACGGGCACAGCGCCAGCGCCAGCTGCGAGGAATTTTTTGAAACTTCCGACGTGCTCAGCCTGCATCTGCGGCTGACCGACGTCACCCGCGGCATCGTGCGCCTGGAAGCCCTCTCGCGCATGAAGCCGACGGCTTTGCTGGTCAACACATCGCGCGCCGAATTGCTGGAAGACAACGCGCTGGTGGCAGCCCTCAACCGCGGGCGACCCGGCATGGCTGCGGTGGACGTGTTTGAGAGCGAGCCCATCCTGCAGGGCCACCCCTTGCTGAGGCTGGAAAACGCCATTTGCACACCCCACATCGGCTACGTGGAACAAGACAGCTACGAGCTCTACTTCGGCGCCGCCTTCGAAAACGTCATCAATTTCATCCGCAAGTCCCCCACCAACCTGGTCAACCCCGAGGCGCTGAAGGTGCTGCGTTGAACGCAGCCCCACCATCCCTACCCACTCGGCCGGCCGATCTGTTCCGGGCCTTCAACCGGCTGGCGCTGCAAGGCTTTGGCGGCGTGCTGCCAGTGGCCCAACGTGAACTGGTGGAAAAACTTCGTTGGTTGAACCGCGAGCAGTTTCTGGAACTGTTGTCCTTGGCTCAGGTGCTGCCCGGCCCCAACATCGTCAACCTGGCGTTGATCCTCGGCGACCGTTTCATGGGCTGGCGCGGCGGTCTGGCGGCCATGGCCGGTCTTCTGGTGGCTCCTACCGCCATCGTCCTGACGCTGGCGGCCGTGGCATCGCAGTTCAGCAACATCCCGCAGGTGGCGGGCGCACTGCGGGGCATGGGGGTGGTGGCGGCAGGCTTGATCCTGTCCACCGCCATCAAGTTGGCGCCTGGCTTGCGACACAGTGTTCTGGGGTGGCCGGCAGCAGCATCGTTGTTGGCCCTGACCGTGCTGGCGGTAGGGCTCTGGCGCTGGCCCTTGGTGGTGGTGCTGTTGTTGCTGGGGTCAGCCGGCATGCTGTGGGCCTGGAGGCGCAGTTCCCCATGAGTCTGCCTTCCGACCTCAAGATGCGAATGCCAGCAATTGCTGACCACGGAGCTGCCGGGTGAGCAGCTGGCAGCTGCTGTTGTGGGGCCCCCAAAACCTGGGCGGCTCCGAGTGGCTCCAGCTGCTGGGCCACTTTTTGGCTTTGAGCCTGCTGGCTGTGGGCGGCGCCATCACCACGGTGCCCGACATGCAGCGGTTTGTGGTGCAAGACAAGTCCTGGCTGAGCGAGGCGCAGTTCAGCAATTGCATTGCTTTGGGCCAGGCCACGCCAGGGCCCAATGTCTTGTTTGTGGCGGTGATCGGCTTCAGCGTGGGCGGGCTGGCGGGGGTTCTGGCCTGCATGGTGGGCACCTTGCTGCCTTCAACCACCCTGGCCTGGGCCGCCTCACGGTGGGGTGAAAAGCACCGGCAGACGCGGGCCGTGCGGGCTTTCTCAGCCGGGCTCGCTCCGCTGACGATTGGCTTATTGCTGGCGACGGCTTGGATTCTGCTGCGGCCCGTGGTGTGGACTTGGGCAGCTACCCTGTTGGCGTTGGCCACGCTGTGGCTGATGCTGCGCAGCAAGCGCAGCCCTGTCTGGGTCATGGCGGCCGGTGCCGTTGCGGGCGCCTTGGGCTGGGTCTAGCTGGCAAAAGCGCATCCACTGAAACCTGGCTGACGTATCCAGCACATGTCATCAGAAGCACCAGGCCGTCTCCATCTTCTGCGCTCCATGCTCAAGCTGGTGGGAGGGGCCGTCATCCTCTATGGCGCCGTCATGGGTTTGCTGTGGTGGAAGCAAGGGTCCTTGCTCTTTCACCCGCAAGTGCTGCCAGCCGAGCACCGGTTTGCTGTGGGCTCAGATGTCAAAGAAGTCTGGCTTGATGTGCCCGGCGCACGCTTGAATGCGCTGCACTTGCAGCAGCCCAGCCCTCGCGGTTTGGTCTTCTTCTTGCACGGCAACGGCGGCAGTCTGCAGGACTGGTTCGTCAACCTCGACTTCTATCGACAAGCCAACTTCGACCTCTACATGCTGGACTACCGTGGCTACGGCAAAAGCACGGGGCGGATTGAAAGTGAAGCCCAATTGCACGCCGACGTCCTGGCGGCATGGAACAGCGTTGCGCCCAGGTACGCGGGCTTGCGCCGGGTGGTGTTTGGGCGCTCTCTGGGCACGGGCTTGGCCGCCCACTTGGGTGTGCAGGTACAGCCTGACCTGACCTTGCTGGTGTCCCCTTACCTCAGCATGGAAGCCCTGGCTGTCGAACACTACCCGTGGGTTCCCCGGCAGGTGTTGCGCTACCCGATTCGTACAGACTTGAACCTGCCCTTGCTCCAGGGTTCGGTGAAGCTGGTGCACGGCACTGACGACACGCTGATCGAGCCAACACACAGCCACCGTCTGGTGGCGCTGAAGCCCGGCAGCTCGCTCACCCTCATCCCAGGCGCAGCGCACAACGACCTGCAACGTTGGCCGGCCTACAGCCAGGCTTTGGCCGCGGCGCTGTCGCCTTGAAGAAGCTCAGGCCCGGCGCTGGCGCATGGCCTCAAACAGGCACACACCCGCCGCCACGCTGACGTTCAGGCTTTCGACTGCGCCCTGCATGGGAATGCGCACCAGTTGGTCACAGGTCTTCTTTGTCAGTTGGCGCATGCCCGCACCTTCGGCACCCAGCACCAAAGCCACCGGGCCCCGCAGGTCCAGGTCGTAGAGCGTGAGTTCGGCGTCTTCGCTGGTGCCAATGACCTGGATGTCGCGGTCCTTCAGGTCGCCCAAGGTCCGGGCCAGATTGGTCACCATCAGGTAGGGCACGGTTTCGGCCGCACCACTGGCCACCTTGGCCACGGTGGCGTTCAAGCCCACGGCATGGTCTTTGGGCGCCACCACCGCATGCGCGCCCGCACCATCGGCCACCCGCAGGCAAGCGCCCAGGTTGTGCGGGTCGGTCACACCGTCCAGCACCAAAACCAGGGCGGGGCCTTCTACGTCATCCAGCACGTCGTCCAGCGAGTGACGCATGGCCAGGGCCGACACCCGCGCCACCACGCCTTGATGGCGTGGGTTTCCTGCCAGGCTGGCCAACCGGTCTGCGTCGCTGTCAATGACCTTGGCGCCGGCTTCTTGGGCCCGCTGCACAAACTGCCGCATGCGCGCATCTCGGCGGGTGCTGTCGACGTGGATTTCGGCGATGGACTCGGGCGCGGTCTTCAACCGCACGGTGACGGCGTGGAAGCCGAACAGGACTTTGGTGCTCATGGGGTGATCGTAGCCCGGAGGTGGGCTACCACCAGCCCAGCGTGCGGCCGCCCAGGATGGCGCCGATCAGCACCGGCTGGTGCAGCATGTAAAAGCTCAAGCTCCATCGGCCCAGGGTAGCCATGGGCTGCAGTCGTTTTGGCACAGCGGCACTGAGCCACCCTGGTCTGTGCTTCAACAGCCACTGACCGGTGGCCATGCCCCACCACATCACGCCCAACCACGGCAACACCGGCACGTAGTCCTCGGTGATCGGTTTGCGCGTCACCAAACCCAAGCAACTGAGCCAGGGCAGGTCAAAGATCGGAGCACTCAACACCCGTGGCGCCAGCAAAGCCACACCACCGGCCAGCCACAACCACGGCCCCCACCCCGCACTCCACCGCACCAGGATCAGCATCACTGCAACCCCGTGCAACACACCAAAAAAGATCCAGCTCTTTGGAAACATCAGCGCAGACCCGGCGCTGACCAGCACGGCACAGGCGGCGATCTGGCCCCAGCGCTTCCAAAACCGGGTCCAGGATTGGCCGGCCTGCCAAGCTACCGCTTGGCCCATGCCGGCGCAAAACAAGAACAGGGTGACGATGCAGGCTCGCTGCGTGGTCCAGAGCGCGTCGCGGTGAAACGCGTGGCGCGGCTCCAGCAGACCGAAGTGGTTGAGATCAAAGGCCAGGTGAAAAAGTGCCATCCAGACGATGGCTACCGCGCGCAGCACGTCCAGGCGATCAAACCGAACCGGGGGCGCCGCGTTCATTCGGTTTTCTCATAAACGTCGGTGAACCGTTGACCGTCCCAGGCGTACAGCAGGTAGGCTGCGTGCAGGCAGGCACTGGCAGCGCGTGGCTTGAAGAGTCCCACGCAATTGCCCTTGCGATGACGCACGCTGCGGTACACCACGCCGGCGGAGCCGGCCCTGTGCAGCTGGGCACCCAGGGACTGCGACGCTGCGTAGCTGTCCGGGTCGTACACCGCAGGTTTCACCGCACCTTCGGGCCGCAGGTCGTGCAGGCGCGCGTCGACCACCACGCTGTACAGGCGCATGGGCAGGTGCAACCGACCTTGCCGGGTTGCGGCCAGAAACTGGCCGTGGTGGTGGCGTGTCTCGGCCATCGCCGTGGCGCGGTCGCGGGCCGCATAGAACACCCCGAACTGACCTGCTGAAAAACGGCTGCCCAGAACATTCAGGTGGGTGAAGGCCGCCATGATGGGTCCGCTACCTGGCCCATACAACCGGTCTTGGGGCGCCACGCGCTCCACCTGGCCCAGTTCATCCCGCAGCCGCTCGTTGGTCATGGCCTCCAGGGCGTACAGCGCATCAAAGTCATCGCTGTCCGCAACACGATCAAACAGGTTCACGGCCGGGTAACGCGTAGGCACGATGCGGCAAGCCTGTTGCCACCGCACCCTTCTGATCTGTGGCTCTGTGGTGGCCTGCTGCGCAGCGTTTGGCAGCAGGGCCAGCGCTGACATCAGGACCAACCCCCGCCACGCACGCCATCCAGGTAGCAGCGCACCAGATGGATGTCGCTGACGTTGCCCGCCAGCATGCGCTTCAAGGCAGAGCCACCGGCAAAAGGGGCTGCATCGTTGGCCAAACGAATCCAGGCGTCGGCTGCAGCCGCATCTGGCAACAGAATCTGAAGGCTTTTGTAGATGCCCAAGAGGTTGGACAGCCGCTCGAGCGTGTCCCGTGGCAGGGCGGCCTTTTCGGGATGCTTGCGCCACGCGAAGAAGGTGGAGCGCGAAGGCTGGCCCAGCAGGGCCAACTGCTCGTCGACGCTGAGGTCCCAGGCCACGGCGATGCGCGCAAAAGCGCGCAAACCGGCAGCGGACATCTGCTGCGAAGATACTGACAACGACCGTTCGGGGCTCAGGATCGCATTCATGGCGAAATCCGTTTCGGGACTATTTATGAATCATAGTCCAAATACAAACTCCTGCCAAGGCGAGACAGAGCCCCTGCTATCCCAGCGCGGGGGTCAGCGCTTGGGTGGGCCTGACCGGGACGCTGCGGGTCGGCCGCCTGGGCGACCACCACCACCACCACCACCACCGGGTCGGGAACCCGAACCCGGGCGGCCGCCACCGCCACCGCCACCACCGGGCCGACCCGAACCGGCGCGACCACCGCCGCCTCCGCCACCCGGGCGCCCGCCACCACCGTGGCGCTGTGTTCCGCCAACCCCAATCGTCATGCGTCCCAGGACGATGGGTTCAGCCTTTTCACCAACTGGCGGCTCGTAGCCAGGCACCGTTTCGCGCGGAATGCTGCGCTTGATCAGACGCTCGATGTCCTTCACAAAGACCTCTTCGTCCAGGCAAACCAAGGAAATGGCCTCGCCCGTCGCACCCGCCCGTCCGGTGCGACCGATGCGGTGCACGTAGTCCTCCGGCACGTTGGGCATCTCGAAGTTCACCACATGGGGCAATTGGTCGATGTCGATGCCGCGGGCTGCGATGTCGGTGGCCACCAGCACCTGCAGGTCGTTGGTCTTGAAGTCGGCCAGTGCCTTGGTGCGGGCAGTCTGGCTCTTGTTGCCGTGGATGGCCATGGCGGTGATGCCCTGGTCGTTCAGGTAGTCGGTCAGGCGGTTGGCACCGTGCTTCATGCGGGTGAACACCAGCACCTGGTGCCAGTCACCGCTCTTGATCAGGTGAGCCAACAGCTCTTTCTTGCGCTCACGGCCCACCGGATGCAATTTTTGCGCGATGCTTTCAGCTGTTTGGTTGCGGCGCGCCACTTCGATCAGTGCAGGGGCGTTCAGCAACTTGTCGGCCAGGGCCTTGATCTCGTCGCTGAAGGTGGCGCTGAACAGCAAGCTCTGCTTTTTGGCCGGCACCACCGCGAGGACCTTCTTGATGTCGTGGATGAAACCCATGTCCAGCATGCGGTCGGCTTCGTCCAGCACAAAGATCTCAACGTGGCTGAGGTCCAGCGTGCGCTGCTGGTGGTGGTCCAACAAGCGGCCCGGCGTGGCCACCAGGATGTCAACACCTTTGCGCAAGCGGTCGACCTGGGGCGACATGCCCACACCACCAAACATGACCATGCTGGTCAGTGGCAGGTACTTGCCATAAGTGCGCACGCTTTCTTCCACCTGGGCCGCCAGTTCGCGAGTAGGGGTCAGGATCAGCGCGCGGATCACGTTGCGGCCGCGTGCATCCTTTTTCGGGGGCATGGCCATCAGGCGCTGCAGCATAGGCAGAACAAAGCCAGCCGTTTTGCCGGTGCCGGTTTGTGCACCGGCCAAAAGATCGCCGCCACCGAGCACGGCCGGGATGGCCTGGGCCTGGATGGGGGTGGGGGTGTCATAGCCCTGGTCGCGAACAGCGCGCAGGAGTGGCTCGGCCAAGCCGAGGTCGGTAAAGTGCATGGGATGAGGCCCGGGGGCCGTGGATCGCTGCCTGCTGTCACCCATTGCGGGTGCACCAGTCGGGTAGGCGCGAAAGGGTCGGATTGTCGGAATCGACCGCGCCGCGATGACTGGAAGCCACGGCGCTAAGCGGCATTCTAGGCGACGCCAAGATCGTCAGGCCTGCGCGAGTTGCGCAAAGCCCTGGCTTTTCGGTTGATTGCGCAGGCTTGAGGGTGAACGCCGCGGTGGCCTCAGTCTCCGGGATAATCATGGGTTTTGCGTTTGCAACCGGACCCTACCCTGCCATGGCCCAGTACGTCTTTACCATGAACCGCGTCGGCAAGATCGTGCCGCCCAAGCGGCATATCCTGAAGAACGTTTCGCTCTCGTTCTTCCCGGGCGCCAAGATTGGCGTGCTGGGTGTCAACGGCTCCGGCAAGAGCACGCTTCTCAAGATCATGGCCGGCCTGGACAAGGAAATCGAAGGCGAAGCGGTTCCGATGCCCGGCTTGAACATCGGCTACCTGCCGCAAGAGCCCCAGTTGGACCCTGACCAAAGCGTTCGCGAGGCCGTGGAACAAGGCATCGGCGGCGTGCTGGCGGCCAAGAAGCGCCTGGACGAGGTCTATGCCGAGTACGCCGACGAAAACGCCGATTTCGATGCCCTGGCAGCTGAGCAAGCCGAATTGGAAGCCGTGATCGCCGCGGCGGGCAGCGAAAACACCGACCTGCAACTGGAACTGGCCGCCGACGCACTGCGCCTGCCGCCCTGGGACGCCCGCATTGGCGTGTTGTCCGGCGGTGAAAAGCGCCGCGTGGCGCTGTGCCGCCTGCTGCTGAGCAAGCCCGACATGCTCTTGCTCGACGAGCCCACCAACCACTTGGACGCCGAGAGCGTGGAGTGGCTGGAGCACTTCCTGCAGCGCTTCAGCGGCACCGTGGTGGCCATTACCCACGACCGCTACTTCCTCGACAACGCAGCCGAGTGGATCCTGGAACTGGACCGCGGGGCCGGCATCCCCTGGAAGGGCAACTACTCCGACTGGCTGGAGCAGAAAGAAAAGCGCCTGGAAGGCGAGCAAAAGAGCGAAGACGCCCGCATGAAGGCGATGAAAGAAGAGCTGAAGTGGGTGCGCTCCAACGCCAAAGCGCGGCAAACCAAGAGCAAGGCCCGCCTGGCCCGCTTTGAGGAACTCAGCGACGTTGAATACCAAAAGCGCAACGAGACCAACGAGATCTTCATCCCGGTGGCCGAGCGCCTGGGCAACGAGGTCATCGAGTTTGAAGGCGTGAGCAAGAGTTTTGGTGACCGCCTGCTGATCGACAACCTCAGCTTCAAAGTGCCGCCCGGCGCGATCGTCGGCATCATCGGCCCCAACGGCGCCGGCAAGTCCACGCTGTTTCGCATGCTGCAAGGCGTGGAGCAGCCCGACAGCGGCAAGGTCCTGATCGGCAAGACCGCGCAAATGGCCTTTGTTGACCAGAGCCGCGAGAGCCTGGAAGGCGACAAGACGGTCTGGGAAGACATCTCGGGTGGCCTGGACAACATCGTCGTGGGCAAGTTTGTGATGCCCAGCCGCGCCTATCTGGGCCGCTTCAACTTCAAGGGCAACGACCAGCAAAAGCTGGTCGGAAGCCTCTCAGGTGGCGAGCGCGGCCGCTTGCACCTGGCCAAGACGCTGGCCAAGGGCGGCAACGTGCTGATGCTGGACGAGCCCAGCAACGACCTCGACGTTGAAACGCTGCGGGCCCTGGAAGAAGCCCTGCTGGAATTTGCCGGCAGCGCCATGGTCATCAGCCACGACCGCTGGTTCCTGGACCGCATCTGCACCCACATCCTGGCTTGCGAGGGCGACTCGCAATGGTTCTTCTACAACGGCAACTATCAAGAATACGAAGCCGACAAGAAGAAGCGCCTGGGCGAAGAGGGAGCCCGTCCCAAACGCGTGCGCTTCAAACCCATTCGCTGACGCCTACGCCAGCTGCGGGGTGCGCTGCGGCCCCGCAGCCGCCAGATGGCGTGCTGCCGTGCTGCCGTGCACGACTACCCGGCAGGCGGCATGACCATGTGGCTGCAGCCCGGGTAGCTTCGGCGCACAATGAAGCGTTGACCTTTCGGCGCCTGCCGCCCTGCCGCACTATGCGCAAGCCTCTCCCACTGAAGCCCCTCGCCGCAGTCCTGCTGGTTTCGGTCAGCCTGGTTGGCTGCAGCAACTTGCCAACCGGCGAAGACAAGCCCATCAAGGCGCCAGAAGCGAGCGCGCGGCCCACGCCGCCCGCGCCAACTGCCGCTGTAACTGCGGCTGCAACTGCAACTGCAAAGGCCAACGGCAGCAACAACGCCTCAGGCCCCGCCCCGACCCCGGCGGCCGTGCCCGCAGCAGCCGCCGCATCGGCCCCAGCAGGTACGCCGTCGGCCAGCAATGCGGCGCGCCCCGTGCTGCCCCTGCCTGGCGCCGCGCCGCCCTTTGCCACCGTCATTCGCGAAGCCCGACGCATCGAAGGCCCGCTGACGCTCTGGCAGAAGGAAGACAAGGTCTGGATCGAGCTGATGCCCAACCAGTTGGGCAAACCATTCTTCCTGTCGCCCAAGATCAAGAGCGGCATCGGTGAGGCCTTTGTACTGGGCGGCCTGATGGCCTACCCGGTCAATGGTGCCGGTGGCCCGCAGGTGGTGGAGTTCGTTCGTGTCCACAACACCATCCGCATGCAAGCGCGCAACACTGACGTGGCGGCCAAGGCTGGCACGCCGGAAGCGCGCGCCGTCGAAAACGCCTATTCCCACAGCCTGCTGGGCGCCGCGCCTGTGGCGAGCCTGCCGCACCCCGACCGCAAGAGCATTCTGGTCGAGGCCAATGCGCTGTTCCTGAACGATCTCTTGGGCGTGGGCATGATGCTGCAACGCGGGCTGCGCCAAGGCTACGCGCTGGACCGCAGCAACTCGGTCATCACCGACGTGCGTGGCAGCGACCAAGCCACCGTGATTGAAACCCAGAACCACTTCTTCACCGGCAGCGTGGCGGTGCCCGGCATGGGCCTGCCACCGGGCGCTCCGGTGCCCATGGTGCCGCGCTACCTGCCCGACGCGCGCAGCCTGATGGTCGGCCTGCACTATTCGCTGGCGCCCATGCCCGAGACGCCCATGGCCCCGCGCAAGGCCGACCCACGCGTGGGCCTGTTCACCAGCACCGTCATCGACTTCTCGGACGACCTGCAGATGTCCCCACGCCAGCGCTACGTGAACCGCTGGCGCTTGGAGAAAAAGGACCCCGCAGCCGAACTGTCAGACCCGGTCAAGCCCATCACCTTCTGGATCGACCGCAACGTGCCCCTGGTTTACCGCGAAACCGTGCGAGCGGCCATCCTCGAATGGAACAAAGCCTTTGAGAAGGTGGGCATCAGCAGCGCCATCAAGGTCGAACAACAGGCCGACGACGCCAAGTTCGACACGCTGGATTTCGGCTACCCGTCGGTGCGTTGGATGCTCAACGCCGACCCGGTCTTTGGCGCCATCGGCCCCAGTCACGTCGACCCCAGAACCGGCGAAATCCTGGACGCCGACATTGCTTTTGAGGGCATGTCCGCACGCAACGTGCGCACCCTGCGCGCACAGGTTTTGCCTGCGGGTTCCAGCAGCGCCACCGGCATCAGCACGCCCTTGTCCTTCGCGCAGCCGTTTGTGGCACCCACCGATGCCCAAATGCCGCCCGAGTTCGCGCGCTGCACGCACGGCGCTTTGGCTGCCGAACAACTGGGCTATGCCTTGGACGTGATGGAAGCCCGCGGCGACATGGACCCGGACAGCCCCATTGCGCGCCAGTTTGTGCAGGACTATGTCAAGGAGTCCATCATGCACGAGGTGGGCCACGCACTGGGCCTGCGCCACAATTTCCGGGCCTCTCGGGCCTACACCGAGGCGCAGTTGGCCGACCCCGAATTCACCCGGGCCCACGGCACGTCTGGCTCGGTGATGGAGTACAACGCGGTCAATCTGCCGCCGCCAGGCAAGACCGGGGGCATGCCGTTTCATACCGCTCTCGGGCCCTACGACTACTGGGCCATCGAGTACGCCTACAAGCCGATGCCGGTGGGCAGCACGCCTGCCACCGAGAAAGCCGAGCTGCAACGCATTGCGGCCCGCAGCAGCGAACCGACCCTGGCCTTTGGCACCGACGAAGACAACTTCTTCGGCCTGGATCCAGAGACCATCCAACTCGACCTGGGCAACGACCCCTTGGCCTTCGCCAACAAGCGCCTGGCCATCGCCCGCGACCTGTTCAAGCGCCAGGAGAGCCGTCAACTGCCACCTGACCGCGACTACGCCGTGCTGCGGCGCTCGATCGGCTTTGCCATCAGCGACGCCACTCGGGCCATTGGCGTCCTGGTGCGCCAGATTGGCGGCGTTCGCACCCTGCGCGACTACCCCGGCAGCGGCCGCGAACCTTTGCAGCCACTGCCGGCCCAGGCCCAGCGCGAGGCACTGGACTTGATTTCGCGCTCGGTCTTGTCGCCCGAAGGACTCAACCTCACCCCGGCCCTGCAACGCCGCTTGGCGCCCGACTACCTGGACCGCGCCGAAGGCGGTGTGGCCACCGAGTTTTCCGTCCCGCAACGCCTGCTGGACCTGCAGCGCGCGGTGCTCAACTACCTGATGAGTGACGTCATCGCCACCCGCTTGCTGGACAGCGTGGGCAAGTTCGACAAAACCAGCGACGCCTTCAAGCTCAGCGAGCTGCACGACCGGCTCAGCCGCGATGTCTGGAGCGAATTGAACACCGCTGCAGCCATCACCGGCGCCCGCCGAGACCTGCAGCGCGACCACGTCAACCGCCTGTCCTTGGCCGTGGTGCGCCCTACCGGGGGAGGGCGTGCCGATGTGCGGGGCCAAATGCGCGAGCAGGCCCGCACCTTGCTGACGCGCCTGGACTCCAGCTTGCGGCGCTCAAAAGGTCTGGACCCCGAGACCCGGGCCCATTTGGCCGACAGCGCCGACACCTTGCGCCAGGCTCTGGCAGCAACCATCCAGCGCCAAGCCCTCTAGAAGAGCGGGCGGGAACCGACCCGCGCGGCCTGCAGCGTGCCACGCGCTGCTCGGCGCCCGCTTTCCGTCGTTGATCCTGCTGCCACTTGGCTGGCCGTGGCGCCACGGCTATCGTGCCGCCATGGCCATGTCACCAGCAACCAGCCCAGCAACCAGCCCAGCAAGCCCCGGCAGTCTTTCATCGTTCAGCTTCCTCAGCTTGGGGCTGGCGGTGGGCTTGGCGGTGGTGGCGGCGCTGTTGCTCAACCCCATGTTTGTCACGCCCTTTGAGGTGTTGCTCGGGCGTGCGCTGTTCCTGTCCATGCTGCTCTTGCTGGCCTTCACGGGCGCCCAGCGACTGCCCGAGCGCCTGATACCCCCGTGGATGCCGCGCTGGCTGATCACGGTGCTGGTGCTAGGGCTGACCGCCCCCTTGGGCACCTTGCTGATCTACGTGCTGGCCGTGAACGGCAGGCTCAACGACTTCTTTGGCAGCGCGCCGCGCATCGAGGGTTTTGTGATCACCACCGGAACCGCCTTGGTGCTGGGCCTGCTGATCGCCCTGACGGCTCAATTACGTGAACGTGAAGCCAAGGCCAAGTACCTGGAGCTGCAATTCGAACTAGAACGCAGCCGACTCGAAAAGCTGGCGCTGGACGCACGGCTGGACCTGCTGCAAGCACAGATCGAACCCCACTTCTTGTTCAACACGCTGGCCAACGTGCAAGCCTTGGTCGAGAGCAATTCACCGCGGGCCAGCGCGGTTCTGCAGAGCTTGATCTCCTACCTTCGAGCCGCCATGCCACGTTTGCAGGAAAGGGAGCCCACGCTGGCCGACGAACTGGCCTTGGTCAGGGCTTACCTTGAACTGATGCAGATGCGCATGCCTGATCGGCTGAGCTTCCAGATCGACGTGGCCACCGGCCTGCAAGCCCTGCGTTTCCCGGCCATGGCGCTGCTGACGCTGGTGGAAAACGCCGTGCGCCACGGCCTCGACCCCAGCGAGCAAGGCGGCACCATTTCGATCGGCGCCCATGCAAACGCTAAAGAGCTGAGGATTTGGGTCACCGACAACGGCGTGGGGCTGTCCGAACACACCCAGCCCGGGACGGGCCTGAACAACCTGCGCGAACGCCTGGCCAGTTTCTACAAGCCCGCCGGCCAATTGCAACTGCAGCAAAGCACCCCCCATGGCTTGCACGCCGAGCTGGTGATTCCCCAGGCCAGAGGCTCAGGACCCCAACCATGACCACCGCCCTGATCGCCGATGACGAACCCCTGCTGCGCGAGCGGCTGGCCCATCTGCTGCGCAAGCAGTGGCCCGAGCTGGAACTGCTGGCCATGGCGCGCAATGGGCGCGAGGCCATTGAACTCTTCGACGAGCACAACCCGGATGTCGCTTTTTTGGACGTGCAGATGCCGGGGCTCTCGGGCGTGGAGGTGGCGCGCAGCATCGGCAATCGAGCGCAGCTGGTCTTCGTCACGGCGTTTGAGCAGTACGCGGTAGAGGCCTTTGAGCGCGGTGCGGTGGACTACCTGGTCAAGCCGTTTGACGAGCACAGGTTGGCCGAGACCATAACCCGACTGCAGCAGCGTCTGGCTGCGGCCCCGCCCGTGCAGGACCAGCTGGAGCCCTTGCTGGAGGCCCTGGCGCAGCGCCTGCGCCAACCGGCACCGCAGGCACCCTATCTTCAATGGATCAAGGCCTCGGTGGGCCCCAGCGTGCGCCTCATTCCGGTCGATCAGCTGATCTACCTGCGCAGCGACGAAAAGTACACGCTGGTGGTTTGGCAAGGTGGCGAGGCCCTCATCCGCAAAACCATTCGTGAGCTGGCTGACGAGTTGCACCCCGACCACTTTGTGCAAATCCACCGCTCGGTCATCGTCGCTTTGAACCAAGTGGCCCAGGTGACCCGGGGCGCTAACGAAACCGCCGACATCCACCTGCGCGACCGCAGCGAACTGCTGCCAGTGAGCCGCAGCTACGTGCACCTGTTTCGTCAAATGTAGGGCGCCGGCGCGGTGCCTGGTGAGGGTCTCGCGCCGCTGCTTATCATGCCGGTTGCTGACAACTCCGCACCTGAGGAAACCACATGCACGCATGGCTTTGCGAAACCCTGGATGGCGTGGAAGCGCTGCAATGGCGCGAGCTGCCCACACCGCAGCCCAAGGCGGGCGAGGTGCGCATTGCCATCAAGGCCGCCAGCCTGAACTTCCCCGACCTGCTGATCGTGCAGGGTAAGTACCAGTTCAAGCCGCCCTTGCCATTTGTGCCCGGATCCGAATACGCCGGCGTGGTTGAAGCCTTGGGCGAAGGTGTCACGCACCTTCAGGTGGGCTCGCCGGTGGCGGCCATCGTCGGCACCGGGGGCTTCGCCACGCACGCTTGTGTTGATGCCACCCGGCTGCTGCCCTTGCCCCCTGGTTTTGCGCTGGAGGACGGCGCCGCTTTTGCCTTCACCTATGGCACGTCGTACCACGCCTTGATCGACCGGGCGCAGCTCAAGGCCGGTGAAACGGTGCTGGTGCTGGGCGCTGCCGGCGGTGTTGGTACGGCGGCTCTGCAGATTGCCAAAGCAGCAGGGGCGCGCGTCATCGCGGCAGCTTCCACCGACGAAAAGTGCGCGCTGTGCACCCAGCTGGGCGCCGACGCCACCATCAACTACAGCACCCAAGACCTGCGCGAAACACTCAAGGCACTGACCGAAGGCAAAGGCCCCGATGTGGTCTACGACCCGGTGGGTGGTGCTTGGGCCGAGCCGGCTTTCCGGTCGATCGCCTGGCGCGGCCGCTACCTGGTGGTGGGCTTCGCGGGTGGCGCCATCCCGGCGTTGCCGTGGAACCTGGCGCTGCTCAAGGGCGCGTCGGTGGTGGGCGTGTTCTGGGGCGACTTTGTCAAGCGCGAACCCAAGGCCAATGCGGCGGCGCTGATGCAACTGGCCCAGTGGTACGCACAGGGAAAGATCAAACCCGTGCTGGACCGGCAGCTCCCGATGAGCGCCATTCGCGAAGCCTATGAGCGCATGGGCACCCGTCAGGTGCAAGGCAAGCTGGTGTTGGTCAACAACTGAAACCCAAGCAGCGCCGCCCTTTCGGGGGAAGGGAGGCAGACCCGATCCGCGCTAGGATCGCCTGTCTCCTCACCGAGGTTTCTGACCGTGGCCGTCAAGGTACTGATACTCGAAGACAACCCCGTTGCACGCACCTTCCTGTGCAGGGTGGTGCGTGAGAGCTTCAGTGACACCATCGTCATCACCGAAGCTGGTGACCTGGAGAGCGCCCGACGCCACATCTCGCTGACTGGCGGGTCCCAAGGCCTGCACGGTGTTGATCCCTTCAAGCTGATCCTGGTCGATCTGGAACTGCCCGACGGCAACGGCATGGAGTTGCTGGCCGAGTTGTCCCAGTACCCTGCGACCAAGATCGTCACCACCCTGTATTCGGACGACGACCACCTGTTTCCGGCGCTGCAGTGCGGCGCTGACGGCTACCTGCTGAAAGAAGACCGTTTCGAAGTGTTGGTGGAAGAGCTGCAAAAGATCGTGCGCGATCAGCCGCCGCTCTCGCCAGCCATCGCCCGCCGTTTGCTAACCCACTTCCGCCACGGTGGCGAAGCCCAGGCCCCCGATTCGGGTTTTTCGTCGTCGGCCTTCAGCACCAGCAAACCGGTGCCGATGGAAAAGCAGTTCGACCACGAGCGGCTTACACCCCGAGAGACCGAAGTGCTGACCTACCTGAGCAAGGGCTTCACCATCAAAGAGATCGCCCAGCTGATGGGCATCAAGTGGTTCACGGTCAACGACCACATCAAGTCCATCTACAAAAAGCTCAACGTGTCCAGCCGCGCCGAAGCCGCTGTGTTGGCCAGCAAGCAAGGGCTGGTTTGACAGCCTGCGGCCAGCGCCGCGGCTGACACCTTGACCGTGGCCATGTCCGCCACCCCTGATTTGCCTGGCGCTTCAGCCAACCCTTCTGCCGGCCCATCTCCTGGCCGATCTCCTGGCTCGTCTCCAGGCCTTGAATGGGGCTCGACGGCGCACGACCAGCCGCTGCTGTGGATCGGTTGGCGCCGCCGCCTGCTGGTGCTGGCAGCGCTGCTGGGCTGCCTGGGCCTCTTCGCATGGACGCAATGGCTGTCCCAGGCGCCTTTCATCGACGCCCAGTGGGGCGCCAGCGCGGATGGCCGCCTGGTGCTGCAAAGCAGTTCCGATCCGGCACTGAAGGGTCTGGAAGGAAAGGCGATGCAGGCACTGGGACCCACGGGTCAGGCACTGGCCCCCACGGGTGCGTTGCTGCTGCACCGCTCGCCGCGCTGGCAGGTTGACGACAGCGCCCGCGAACAACAAAACGCGCAGCAGGAGCAGCTAGCGGCGGCGCTGGCCACAGGCGCGGTGGACCTGCTGTTCGACTCCGGCTCACGCGTGACGGTGCGACCGCAAGCGCGCGGCCTCGCGGGCTTGGGGCTGCTGCTGTGGCCGTTGGCCGGCCTAGCCTTGTTGCTCTATTTGTTTGCCGTGGTGGTGGTGCTGGCTCGGCCGGGCACGCGCAACCTGCTGTTTGCCGTGATGGCGCTGTGCCAAGCGGGCAATCTGCTGTTCATCGGCATGGAGTCGGCGCGCGGCCTGGGCTTGCCCCCAGGCAGTTCAGCTGCCGACCTGGGGATGAGGCTGGCGCTGGATGCCTTCACGGGCGCCGCCATGGTGCATGTGTTCTTGCTGCACCCCATTCGGCAAAGGGGGGCCCAGGCCTTGGGATGGATCACCTGGCTTGCTGCGTCCGCGGCGCTGATCCTCATTCACTGGGGCAAACTGCCCTATGCGTGGTGGTGGGGCCAGGGCTTGTGCCTGGGGTTGGGCTTGCTGGGGGTCTGGGTGGTTCGCCGGTCCTTGCAGATCGAACCCAACCCCTACGCCAAGGTCATGATGCGGCTGGGTCTGGTCACCTTGGCCACCCTGGTGCTGGTGACCGCCGGCGTTGCCGCAGGCTCGCGCCTGCCGCTGGTGGCACACGGCGTGGCCGTGGGTGCCTCTGTCGCCTGGTACCTTTTCCTGACCTCGTTGCTGCTGCTGGCTCCTTTCTTGAACCGCAGCCGCCAGGTGCTGCGGGAGTTTGCGCTGCTGGCCGGTGTCAGCACCGTGGCAGCTTCAGTTGACCTGCTCTTCGTGGCGGTGTTTTCGCTGGGCGCCTTCACGTCGCTGGCAGTGGCGGTCTTTGTGGCACTGGCGCTCTACACCGGCGCCCGGCAATACGTGTTGCAGCACCTGCTGGGGCGCAACCTGCTCACCACCGAAAGAACCTTTGACTTGCTGTACCGCGCCGCTCGCAACGTGCGGGCAAGGCCCAACCAGTACCAGCAGGAACTGACCTCGATGCTGCGCGCGCTCTTTGAGCCCTTGGAAGTGGTTCAGGCAGACCGTGTACCGTCGCGGGCCCGCGTCCTGGGTGGCGGCGCATCCATGGTGGTGCCCCTGCGCCTGTCCGGTCAGGAGCAGCCCCTTGAGAGCGCGCTGTTGCTGCGCTTTGCGCAGGGAGGGCAGCGCCTGTTTGGCCACGATGACGCCCGCCTGGCAGACCGTGTGGTGGATCAACTGCGCCGCGCCATGGCCTACGACCAGGCCGTCGAACGCGGCCGTCACGAAGAGCGCCAACGGCTCGCCCAGGATCTGCACGATGACATCGGCGCGCGCCTGCTGACCCTGATGTACCAGGCCCAGTCGACCGAGATGGAGGACTACATCCGCCATACCCTGCAGGACTTGAAAACGCTGACCCGAGGCTTGGCCGCCACCGAGCACCACCTGTCGCACGCGGCAGCAGAATGGAAGGCCGACCTGACCCAACGACTGAATGCCGCGCAAGCGGTCCTGGGCTGGGAACTCGAGTACGAACAAGACATGCCGCTGACGGTGGTCCAGTGGTCAGCGCTGACCCGCATCTTGCGCGAACTGGTCAGCAACGCGCTGTACCACGGCCATGCCACGCGCATCGACGTTTCGATCCGCCTGAAAGGAGCCCGGCTGGCCCTGAAGGTGAGTGACGATGGTCAAGGGAGTGACCCGCAGCTGTGGGCCCATGGGCTGGGGCTGGGCGGTGTGCGCAAACGCGTGAAATCCCTGGGCGGAACGGTGCGCTGGTCCGGACATCAGCCTCACGGCATCGCCTGCGAAGTGGTGGTGGACGCCTTCGGCCCCGCGGCCTGAAAGCAGCCGGGACCCAGCCGGCACCAAAGCCAGCTGCAGGGACTCCATCAGGCTGTGCCATCTGCCTCCAGAACACCCCTGAGTGCGAAGCACCCAAAATCCGAGGACAATAGGGGCTTCGCGTCGACCCCGGGCGCCCTTCCCGGCCTCCACCTGCCATGACCACTCGCCGCACGCCAACCACCCCTGAGACCGCCGCTGGACCCAAGTTGCGCCAGACCCAGGCCGAGTACACGGCCGCCCGGCCGCACGCCGAGCCGGGTGTCAAGCCCATGATGTCCAGCTCCAAGATGTACGTTTGCATCAAGTGCCACGCCAATTTCAAGACAGGCGATGGAAAACCCGATCCACGCCTGCGTGGGCTTGGCCGTTGCAACAATTGCCTGAGCCTCGCGGCGCCCGCCACCACGGTTGCGGCACCCTTGACTTCCACCTGACCATCCACCGGTCCCCCAACCCCTCAAACGGAGCGATATCTTTCATGTCTTCGAGCAACCGCCGTGTTTTCCTGATGCAAGTCGCCGCCTGCGGCTCGGTGCTGGCCGCTGGCACCGCCCAAGCGCAAGCCGCCAAGATCGACGAAAAAGACGCCCAAGCGGTCGCCCTGGGTTACGTGAACGACACCACCAAGGCCGACAAGAAGAAGTTCGCCAAGCACAGCAACGACCAGAAGTGCAGCAACTGCGCGCTGTACCAAGGCAAGGCGGCCGACGCCTGGGCCGGTTGCCCGCTGTTTGGCACCAAGCAAGTGGCCGGCGCCGGCTGGTGCAGTGCCTGGGCCAAGAAGGGCTGAAGCGCCTGACTGAAGGCCGGGCGGCGCCCCTAACGCGCCACCCGCTCCACAAACAACGGCCCTTCGGGGCCGTTTTGCTTGGGCCATTGCCGAGGAGGCGGCTCGGCTGCTACTTGGCTACGCCGGCAGACAGCAACACCTCAATCTCTTCGACGGCAAAGCCGGCTTCCAGCAAAACCTGGCGGGTGTGCTCACCCAACCCAGGCGCTGGCCGCGGGTGGGCAGCCGGCGTCCGATCAAAACGCGGCGCAGGCCCCGGCTGCTCCACACCGCCCACGCTGACAAAAGCAGCGCGGGCCACGGCGTGGGGGTGCTTGGGTGCTTCGTCAAAACTGAGCACCGGCGCAAAACAAGCGTCGCTGCCTTCCAGCTTTTCGCACCACTGGTCGCGGGTGCGGAGGCGCACAGCCGTCGCCATCGCCTGGCGCATTTCGGGCCAAATCCTGCGGTCGTACTGGCGTTTGACAAAGCGCTCGTCCAGTTCCAGCGCGGCGGCCAGCGTGGCAAAGAACTTGGGCTCCAGGGGCCCCAGGCTGATGTGTTTGCCGTCGGCGGTTTCATAGGTGGCGTAAAAAGGCGCCCCTCCGTCCAGCAGGTTGTCACCGCGGGCACCGACCCAGTTGCCGGCGGCCTTCAACCCGAAAAACACCGATGCCAGCGAGGCAGCGCCATCCACCATGGCCGCGTCCACCACCTGCCCGTGCCCCGAGCGCTGGCGCTCATACAGCGCCGCCATCACGCCAAAGGCCAGGTACAGCGCGCCGCCGCCGTAGTCGCCCACCAGGTTCAGCGGCGGCACCGGTGGCCCGCCAGCGGTACCAATGGCATGCAAGGCGCCGGTCAAGGCGATGTAGTTCAGGTCGTGCCCTGCAGCCTGCGCCATTGGGCCTGTTTGGCCAAAACCGGTCATGCGCCCATAGACCAGACCCGGGTTGCGGGTATGGCAGTCGCTTGGCCCCAGACCCAGCGATTCGGTCACCCCGGGGCGAAAACCTTCGATCAACACGTCAGCCTTGTCGATCAAGCGCAAAGCTGCCGCACGACCGGCTGGTGACTTCAGGTCCAGCGCCACCGAACGCCGGCTGCGGCTGTTGACGTCAAAGCGCGGGTCCAGCGCCAGGCCCAGGCCACTGGGCTGCAGGCGGTCAACCCGCACCACGTCAGCCCCCAGGTCGGCCAGCAGCATGCAGCACATGGGGCCAGGGCCGATGCCGGCCAACTCGATGACACGCAGGCCGTGCAAGGGGCCGCCAGGGGCGGCCGCGGGTGAAAGCTCAGAGGGTTTGTCCATGCCCGCGATGTTCGCCCAATTTTCGACTGCTGCAACCGACGCGTGTGGCCAGACGGCTAGACAAGAACGGGCAAAGCCAGGCGATCAGTCCACTTGCAGATACACCCGGCCGCCGTCAATCTTCACGGGATAGCCACGCAGCGCTTCGGTGACGGGCGCACAGGTGGGCTGGCCGTCTCGCACGTCGAACTTCCCTTGGTGGAGCGGGCATTCGATCTCGTGGCCGTCTAGAAAGCCGTCGCACAGCCTGGCGTGGCCGTGGGTGCAGATGTTGTCGGTGGCATAAACCGCATCGCCAACGGTGTAGATCGCGATGTCCCGCCCGGCGACGATGAAGCCTTGGACATCATCGGTGGCAAGTTCGTCGACCGACACCACGTCGACCCAATTTGTCGTGCTCATGGATGCCTCAGATGGGATAGATGATGGAGTTGGGAATCATCTCGGAGTCGTAAATGCACTCGCGCGAAGCGAACTTCAGCCCCAACGGGGTTTGCACCACCGTATCCAGGTAGCGGCCGACGTTATAGACCGTTGAAGCATCCGACAACTTGGTGCGAAAGACCGCGTAGTTCGCCTCGCAGCGATAGCGCCCGTTTGCTGCTTCGCGCAGCACCGGCGTGCCGACGATGTGCCGCTGGTAGTAGGGGTCATGGAAAAGTGTTTCCTTGATGCCATACACGCGGTCCTTGAGCATGCCCTTGCTGTTGAACGACAACGTGGCCAGCGGAAAGCCGCGTTCATGGTTCTCCCGGGGCTGCAGCCTGTAAACACAGTCGTCGGTGAAAAACTCGGGCCACAGGTCCCAGTTGCCGGAGTCAACGGCGCTGGCGTAGTCGGCGTAGAGCTGGTTGAGCGCCAGCCAATCCTCAAAAGTCAAAGAGGCTGTCATGGATCAGGCCTCCGGCCCGGGGTCCGCGCGCAGCGCGAACCCGTTCGCCCCGTCCACGCCCGCGCAGGCGGGCGTGGAGCCGCGGGGCTCACCTTCCATCACATCGCGCCAGTAGCGGTACATGCCGCGGATCAGCGTCTCGGTGACCATGTGCTCGGTGTCGCCCACATCGCGTCCGCCCAGCTCGGCCAGCGCGCGGTGAAAGGGCTTGCTCTCGAAGGCCTGTTGGCTGAATTCGATCACTTCGCCGTCGTCGGCCGACACAAACCCGGCGGGGCCGAACAGGTTGGCCTGGGTCAGCCGGCGCTGCGTCATTTCTTCGCTGTCGTCGTCAAAACCAAAGTGCGTCCAGACAAAGTCAAAGCTGCCGTGTCCGCTGGGCTGGATGTGGCGCGTGGAGACGCTGTTGACCTGCTGCTGCAAGATCACGCTGGGGAAAATCGTCGTCATCACGGCTGTGGGGCCGCCCCACCAGGGCTCGGGGACGATGTCGATGAAGCTGGGGTCTTGCAGCTTCATTTCTGCCTTGAAACTCGACACCTGCGTCACCTGCTCGGCCTGACCAGCGGTGCCGCGTGTGCTGATCATGGCGGCGTGCCGGTGTTTCGCGTCCATCCGCAACTTCGACTTGTTGTCGGCGCGCCAAAGCCCAAACGTCACGAACCAGGTGTGCAGCAAACCCGGGTGATAGGGGTCCTTGATGTTTTCCTGCATCAGCTTCCAGTTGCCCGGTATGCGCTGGCGGTTGTAACCCAGGATCTTCAGCTTGCGGCCGTTGAACAGGCGGTCAAAGTATTCCAGGATGGTGGGCCCGAGGAAGTCTTCAAAGGGCTCAACATCGGCATCAAACGACGCAAACACCACGCCGCCGCGCGTGGCCACCTTCAGCTTGGTCAGGCCATGGTCAGCGGTCTTGAAGTCGGCCGGCATGCCGCCGTGCACCTGGCCGTCTTGCTTCACGCCCCGGCGAAACGGCACGCCCTGCAGATCACCTTTGAGCGTGTAGTTCCACTGGTGATAAGGGCAGACGAATTCCTTGCGATTGCCATGCCGCTCGCGGCAAAAGCGCATGCCGCGGTGGGCACAAACGTTTTCCACCACGTTCAGCCCGCCGTCGGCGTCGCGCGCCAGGATCACCGAGCGCTCGCCAATCGCGGTGCGCTTGAAGTCACCCGGGTTGGGCACTTCGGCCTCCAGCCCGATGTAGCACCAGTGGCCCTTGTAAAAGAAGCGCTCCAGCTCCTTGCGGTAGATCTCTTCACTGGTGTACGCGCGGAAGGGGATGCGGTGGGTGCCGTCGCTTTCCCACACCGGTTGGTCCGGAAAGATGGTGGATGTCTCGCTCATGCCTTGTCTCCCGTGTTGTTGAACCCCTGGCCGCGGTCGGGCCGCAGTCGGGCCTCAGGGCGTAACCCGAACCTCGATGGCACCCAGCCCTTGAATCTCACCGCGCATCAAGTCGCCCGCTACCACGGCGTTCACACCTTCGGGCGTGCCGGTCATGATGATGTCGCCCGGCTCCAGCGTTTCGTAGTCCGACAGGTAGGCCACGCACTCGGCAACCGACCAGATCAGCTTGTTGATGTCGGAAGCCTGACGTGGCTGGCCGTTGACCGTGAGGCTGATCGCCGCGGTTGCCAGGTGGCCGATGTCCTGCGCGCGGTGCACCACGCCAACAGGTGCCGACAACGCAAACGACTTGCCAAACTCCCAGGGTCGGCCCTTGTCGCGCGCCGCCAGCTGCAAGTCGCGCCGTGTCATGTCCAGCCCCACCGCGTAGCCATAAACGTGCTTCAGTGCGTCAGCTGTTGTGATGTCTTTGCCGCCTTGACCGATAGCGACCACCAGTTCGATCTCATGGTGGTAGTTCTGGGTCTTGCATGGATAGGGCACGCTGGTGGGCGCGGCCGCGTCCACCACGGCGTTGGTCGGCTTCATGAAGAAAAAAGGCGGCTCGCGGTCGGGGTCCTTGCCCATTTCACGGGCGTGGGCGGCGTAGTTACGGCCGACGCAGAAGACACGGTTCACGGGAAAACGTTCGTCGCGCCCCGCAATGGCCAGCGTGTGCAGCGGGGGTGCCTCAATGGCAAGTTTCATGGGTTTCTCAGGTGAGTAATGGGTGTGCAGAGCCGGGTGTTCAAAGCCGCTCTTCGCGCCACAAGCCCAAGGCCTGCTGCACGGGGCGGTCTGAGTAGCTGAACAGCAGCGCGTCACGGTCAGCGCGCAGTTGCAGTGCATGCCAAGAGGGCACGACAAATACATCGTTTTCTTCAAAGCGCCAGGTGAAATCACCCGACAAGCCGCTGATGCGTGCCTCGCCTGCACCTTGCAGGCACACATGCACCGTGCCGTCGGTGCAACGCACGGGCCGGGTCTCAAAGCCCGCCGGCAAGCGCTGGGCAAAGGCGCCCATGGTGGGCATGGGCGAAGCACCGGTGGCCGGGTTCACATAGCGCAGCTTGAAGCCATGGTGCGCGTCGGGCGTGCCGTGCGAAATGCCGGTTAGTGATGCCTTGGTGCGATCAAACGGGTAAACAAAGACCCGTGTCGGGTCGGCTGGCCTGGGCTGGTAGTCCAGCGGCAGCATGTTGGTGCCATAGCGCGCTTGGGCATCGCCTTCCGGGCGCAGCGGCTGTTGTGAATGCTGCTCGCTGCGTTCAGCAAAGCCCGCGTCCAAAAAGCGAACGATGGGGATGTCCAGGCCGTCCAGCCAGACCACGGGCTGGTCGCCCAGGTTGCCATGGTCATGCCAGGTCCAGGCCGGTGTGATGATGAAGTCACCACGCCGCATGGTGGTGCGTTCACCGTCCACTGCGGTGTAGGCGCCCTCGCCGTCCAGCACCAGGCGCAGCGCCGATTGGGTGTGCCGGTGTGCAGGGGCCACTTCGCCCGGCATGATCAATTGCAGCCCGGCGTAGAGCGACTGGGTGATGCACGACTGCCCCCGCAGCGCCGGGTTCTCCAGGATCAGCACCCGCCGCTCGGCCTCTTCGGCCGAGATCAGGCGGCCGGCTTCCATCACCTGCGCACGCAGTTCTGCATAACGCCACAGATGCGCCTGCGCGGGCGAACGGGGCTGCGGTGGCACCAGGGCACCCAGCACCTCCCACAGCGGCGTCATTTGGTGGGTGCCGATGCGGCTGTAGTAGTCCGCTCGTTGATGCATGGCTTCAGGCGGCAGTGGGGTGGCGTGCACGGGGGCTCCTCAAGTGCCTTGCGTATAAAACGCGTCAGCATAAATGTGCTCGGCGGCAATGCCCTTGCGGCGGCCCACCACGGTGGCCGCCTCCACCATCGGGGGTGAGCCGCAGAGGTAGGCGCGCCAGCCGCTCAGGTCACCATGATCGTGCTCGATGGCGTCTGTCACCAGGCCGCAGCGGTGCAGGGCCGGGTTGCCGCCCGATGTGACGACAACATGGGTTTGCAGCTTGGGGTGTTCCCGCTTCAGCTGTTCGAGCCAGTCCATGCCGTAGATGTCGCGCGGAGATCGCACGCCGAAGTAGAGATGGACCGGGTTGCGCATGCCTTGGGCCACGGCACCGCGCAGGACCGACAGAATCGGCGCTAGCCCCGTGCCGCCGGCCACACAAAGCATCGGGCCTTCATGCTGGCGCCGCAGGTAGGCCGAACCCAGCGGCCCGCTGACCTTCACCGCGTCGCCCACCTTCAGCTTGCTGGCGATGTACCCGGTTACCCGGCCGTCGGGCACCAGACGCACATGGAACTCAAGAAAGTCGTCGCTGCTCATGCCAGCCATCGAGTAAGGCCTTGCATGTTCGGGCGTGAACTGCAGTTGCACATACTGGCCGGGCGAAAACTCCAATAATTTGGCCGGGCGCAATACGAGCCGCTTGATGTCGTGCGTCAGGTCTTCAATCGCCACCACCGTGGCCTTGACGATGCGCGCCGGGTGCACCACCACCTCGTCAGGCTCGGGGATCTCGATCGTGCAAGGCTCGGTCAGATAGGTCTGGCAGGCCAGCACGTAGCCCTGCTCGCCGTCCTGCGGGCGCTGCTGCTCGCCGGTGCCCTCCATCACCTCGCCGTCCAGCACCCGGCAACGGCAGGTGCCGCAGCGCCCGGCCATGCACGAGTAGGACATCGGCACCTGCGCGTCCTGCAAAGCCTTCAGCAGGTTGGCACCGGGCAGAACCCGAATGACACGGTTGAGCGGTTGAACGAGGATGTCCACGGTGGATCCAGAGCAAGGGGTCGATCATTGCCCCTGCGCGCCATGCAGCAAATAGAATGGCCTGAATGTGCTGTATCACCAGCTGTGATGAGGGCCCCATGGAGTTGTCCGACATCGATCTGAACCAGCTGGTGCTTTTTCAACACCTGATGGTCGAGCGGCGCGTCTCCAAAGTGGCCGACAAACTGGGCCTGACACAGCCCGCTGTGAGCAACACCCTGGCCAAGTTGCGGCGGCAGTTTGGCGACGACCTTTTTGTGCGTACACCGGCGGGCATGATGCCAACGCCATTTGCCGAACAGTTGGCCGAACCTATCGGCTACGCACTGGGCATGATCCACAGCGGGCTGAACCAGCACAGCCGGTTCGACCCGGCCACGGTCAACCGTTCCGTCACCATCGGCATGACGGACATTGGCGAAATCGTCTTCTTGCCCGCCCTGGTCGAGCGCCTGCGCCTAGCAGCGCCGGGTGTGCTGCTGAGCACCGTGCGCACCACCGCCACCAACCTGCGCGACGACATGGAGGCTGGCAAGGTGGACCTGGCCATCGGGCCCCTGCCCCAGCTCAAGGCCGGGTTCTTTCAGCGCCGCTTGTTCCGCCAGCGCTATGTGTGCCTGTTCAGGCAAGGCCATGCACTGGATCGAAAGCGCCTGTCTCTGTCGGACTTCAAGGCGGCCGAGCACCTGATGATCGTCTCTGCCGGCACAGGCCATGGCAAGGTCGATGAGCTGATCAAGCGCGCCGGTGTCGAACGCCAAGTGCGCCTGACCGTGCCGCACTTTGTGAGCGTGGGCCACATCCTGCGGCGCTCTGACATGGTGGCCACGGTCACCGAGCGCTTGGCGCAGAGTCTTGCCCAGCCGTTTGAGCTGCGGTTTCTGCCGCACCCCATCAACTTGCCCGAAGTGGCGATCAATGTGTTCTGGCATGCCAAGGTGCACCGTTCGCCGGCGCACCTTTGGCTGCGCAGCTTGGTGTTTGACCTGTTTGGCGAAGACAAGGCGCACAGTCCGTTGGCGGCCCAGGCCGCTGCAGCCTCCAAGACGCAGTTGCTCGTTCAAGGGTCAGTCCACCGAAGTCAACGCCGCTCGTTTGGCAGTGCGTGATGGCAACTGGCCCAGGTAAATACTGAAAGACTGAATCTGTTCATGGTGCCGGTTTAGGTGGACAGTTCAGCCTGCACACTGCCCCCAGAACGCCAACACCTGGTCACCACGCAACCAATACCTGCGATGTACACCCCACCCCACTTTGCCCTGACCCAGCCTGAGCAGCTGCAACGCATCATCCACGCCCACCCGCTGGGCACGCTGGTCACCACAGGGCCAGGCGGCCTGGACGCCGACCACATTCCCTTCGAGTTCGACCCGGCCAGCGGGCCGCTGGGCAAGCTGTCAGCGCACGTGGCGCGTGCCAACACGCTTTGGCAGCGCTGCCCCACAGGCACGGAGGTGATGGTCATCTTCCGCGGTGCCGAGTCTTACGTGTCGCCCAACTGGTACCCCAGCAAGCACGAAGCGCACCGCCAGGTGCCCACCTGGAACTACGAAGTGGTGCATGCGCACGGCCGCATCACCGTGCTGGACGACGAGCGCTTTGTGCGCGGCTTGGTGGCACGCCTGACCAAGCGCCACGAGGCCACCGAGCCCAAGCCGTGGAAGATGGGTGACTCCACGTCAGAATTCATCAACGAGATGCTGGCCAAGATCGTGGGCATTGAAATCGAGCTCACGTCACTCACGGGCAAGTCCAAACTCAGCCAGAACAAAGAATCGCGCGACCGGCTGGGCGCCGCCGATCGGTTGGACGCGCGAGGCCAGGCCGAACTGGCGCAGGCCATGCGCAAGACCGTCTGAGCAAAGGGCGTAGCCGCTCAGTCGCCTTCGTTCAGCAGCGTCGCAATCGCGGCACCCAGAGCCAAGTCTTCCACCGCACCAAACGCGTGGGTGCGCAGGTGTCCGTTGCGGTCGATCAGCAGCAGCGTTGGCGTGCCCTGCATGCCGTAAGCCTGCATCGTCTGCGGAATGGGGCTGCGCGCGTCGGCGCTGGGCGCATCCACGCCAACGGGAAACCCAATGCGGTACTCGTGCAGAAAAGCCTGCAGGGAGACGGGTGTCATCGCGGCGTGATGCTCAAACACCGTGTGCAGCCCGATAACCGCAACCCCAGCCGCTGCAAACATCGCGTGAACGCGCAGGGCCTGCGGCAGCCCATGCTGAACACAGCCTGGGCACAGCATCTGAAAGGCATGCACCACCACCACCTGGCCGCGCAAGTCGGCCAGCTGCAAGGCGCCTGCGGTGCCAAACCACTCTCGGGTTGTCAATGGCGGGGCCAGCTGCCCAGGCGGGCCAACACCAAACTGGCCGCGCCTGGCGGCCAGGCGCGACGAGGGAGCTTGCACGGGCTACTTCCTGAATGCAGAGAACACGAAGTCTTTGTCCTTCTGCGCCGTGTGACACTGATGGCACGCCGTCGGTGCGTTCTTGCCCACCGCGCGCTCGGTCTTGGAATCGCCCTTGAAGCCCTCATAGCCCCAGCCGCCGGTGTCCTTGAATTTCTTGGCGTCTTTGTGCATCACACCCAGCACCTTGCGGGCACCTTCTTGCACCGTGTTGTCGGCGGCTTTGGCTTCCAGCAGGTCAAAGATGATCACCGAGCCATCGGCAAACTTGCCGCTCTTGTAGCCCTGCATGGCGCGCGGATTGGCATAGAGGTGATGGATGCCACCGAACGCTTCAAACAGCGGGTGACCCTGGTTGATCGTCATGCTCTTGACGTGGGTCCACTGGCGGTAGCCTTCGGGGTAAGGAACCGGCGCGGGGTCGGCAGCCCACAAAGGCAAAGCCAGCGACAGAGCGGCGGTCAAAACGATGAACTTGCGCATGCGGGACTCCTAGAATCAATTGCTGAGAGCGCACATTGCAGCATGTGGTGATGCGCCTGAACAGCAGGCACAAATCGGTGACCCAGGGACTTTGGGGTGTCCATCCATGACAACAAAAGAAGCCGTCACAAGCACTGCGCCCAACGTGGCGCGGATGGTTGAAGACATCGTCGGCTGCAAGTGGTCTTTGGCGGTGCTGGGTGCGGTGCGCAGTGGCGTGCAGCGGCCCGGCGCGCTGGAGCACGCCATCGAGGGCTTGTCCAAGAAAGTGCTGAATGAACGCTTGAGCAAGCTGGTGCGCTTTGGCATCCTGGAAAAGCAGGCCTTTGTGGAACTGCCCCCGCGGGTGGAGTACCGGTTCACGCCATTCGGCGACAAGTTTGTTCGTCTGCTGGATGGCATCGAAGCGCTGCAGCGTGAGGTTGATCGCTGAGGTGGACTGTCCAACCACCAACGACAACGGCCCCTCACCTGACGATGAGGGGCCGTTGGAGGGGCTGCGCCCGGTGTTACTTGGGGTGGCTGATGGGGCTCGAACCCACGACAACAGGAATCACAATCCTGGACTCTACCAACTGAGCTACAGCCACCGCTGAGAACAAAGATTATAGACCGTGGAGATGGCCTATCGAGCGGGTGCTGAAGCGGCGCCCGCACCCATCGAGGCACCCTCAACCACATTGGCCTTAAATCGCTTCTTGAGCGCGGCAACGTAGGCTTCCGACTCGGCTGCTGCCCAGGCTTGCGCGAACTGCGCACGCATGGTGTCTTCGCCACCCGGGGGTGTTTCGCGCGGCAACACCTTCACCACCTTCAAGACCACATAGCCCTGGGCTTGCAGGTCAACACCCACCACGACGGGCAGCTTGCTGGCGTCGGCCTGCATCACGGCATCGATCAGGGCCTTGGGGGCGCCTTGCGTCTGCACGCGGGACAACACCGTGGTGTTGGCCAACGATTCGGTCGGAGCCTGCTTCAAAGACGCCACACGCGCCAAACCTTCAGTGCGCGCCAGTTCGGCTGTCCTTTCAGCCACCAGCTCTTCGCGGACACGCTCTTTGACTTCGGCCAAAGCCAGAATGCGTGTGGGCGAGTGCTTGACCACACGCGCCGAAACCAACTGGTTGGGGCCCACCTCGACCGCGTCGGTGTTGCGCTTGTTGGCCACGGCTTCTTTGCCAAAGACGGCCTCCAGGAGCTTGGCCGACGCCAAGGGCCCGCTGGCCCCAGGTGCGGGCTGGCGTTGCACGGTGGCGGTCAGCTTGCTGAGCTTGAACTTGTCGATGGCCGGTTGCAGGCTGTCGGACTGTTCATAGACCGTGTTGGTGAACAGCTCAGCTTGCTTGGCCCACTCGGTCTTGGCTTGTGTCTTGCGCAGTTCGGACTCAATCTCAGAACGCACATCAGCCAACGCCTTTTTCTGACCACCACGTTCACCGGTCAACATGGCAAAGTGAAAACCGTACTCGGTTTCAAACACGTCGCTGATCTGGCCCGCCTTCAGCCCGAACACGGCGGTCTCGAAAGGCGCCACCATGGCGCCGCGGCCAAAGAAATCAAGGTCGCCGCCCTGCGCCGCGGTGCCGGCGTCTTCAGAGTTCTTGCGCGCCAGGTCGGCAAAGCCCGCCGGGTTCTTGCGGGCTTGGGCCAGCAGTTCTTCAGCGCGCGCCTTGGCTTTGCTTTTGTCAGCAGCCGATGCGCCCTTGTCGGCCTTGATCAGCACGTGGCTGGCCCTGCGCTCTTCGGGTGTGCCAAACCGGACTGCGTTGGCGTCATAAAACTTCTTCACCGCTTCTTCGGTGACGGTCTGGCCCTTGCTCATGGCTTCCAGGTCCAGCATCACGTATTCAATGTCGGCCTGCTCCTGGGCCTTGAACTGCGACGTCTTGCTTTTGTAGAAGGCCTCTATCTCAGCCTCGGTTGGGCTGACTTTGTCGCGGTAGGTCGCGGGGTCAAAACGCTGTGCCTGCACTTCGCGGCGCTGCAGCAAGGGGTCAAGGGCTGCAGCCACCACGGAGGCGGGGCCCACCGACGTGCGGGCCACGCCAGCGAGAACCTGTTGGGCGGCAAAGTCTTGGCGCAGTTGCTGTGCAAAGAGCTTGGAGTTGAGCCCCTGCATGGCCAGCAGCTCGGCGTTGACGCTGCCGTCGGGGTTGCGAATGCCGGCGTACTGCGGGTCACTGACAAACAGGCGCTGCAATCGGGCATCGGTGGGGCTGAGTTGCATGGACCGCGCAGCGGCGCTGACCACACGTTCGCGCACCAAAGCGTCCAGCGTTTGGGCGCGCAGTTCGGGGGTGTCCAGGCTGCGCGCGTCTTGGCTCAGGTCTTGGCGGCGGGTGCGATCGATGACACGTTGGTGCGCGTTTTCCCACTCGCCACGCGTGATGGAAACGCCGTCGACTTTGGCCACCGCGGCACTGCCACCGTCACGGAATTTGGAATAACCGTCCACGCCGAAGAAAACAAAAGACGGGATGATCAGCAGCAGCATGAACCCCAGGGCCAGACGGGTGTGGTTGCGGACGAAATCAAACATCAGGTCAAACCTTTGAACGCCGGTCAACAGACCACGTCAGTCACTTGGGGGAGTGGGGAAGCTCGAAGCCGGTGAGGCCATCGAGGAATGGAGAAGGGCCGCCACGAAACCTGTCTTGGGCGCACAAGAAGCCCAAGCATGCACGCAGGACGGCCCCATCAGGGGCCCAATTCTAGCCGAGGTGGTGGGTGCTGACGGGTTCGAACCGCCGACCTACGCCTTGTAAGGGCGCCGCTCTACCGACTGAGCTAAGCACCCGGCTGAAACGACTTAGAGCGCGTCGCGCAAGCCCTTGCCGGGCCTGAATTTGGGGACCTTGGCTGCCTTGATCTTGATGGCAGCACCGGTGCGGGGGTTGCGGCCGGTGCGCGCGGCGCGCTTGGGCGCGGTGAACGTACCAAAGCCAGTGATGGTGACCGTGCCGCCTTTCTTGAGCGTGGTCTTGACCGCGCCGATGATCGCCTCCAGCGAACGCGACGCCGCCGCCTTGGAGATGTCCGCCTGTGTGGCGATGTGTTCGATCAGTTCACTCTTGTTCACGTCGCGGTTCCCCTCTCAAGGTCTATCGGAGTTCGGTCCTGACATTGACGACGTTTTGCTGCACAGAAGTGATTCTTCGGTGCCGGAGCATGACAGCCCCGTCTTCAAAACAGCATCAACAGGAGGCGGGATTCTAGGCTCAACTGCCCTGCGCATGAGGGGTCTGCGCCGCTGGATTGGGCGTGCTTTTACGGTTGACAAGCGCGACGCATGGACTTAGGCCTGACCTTCATGCGCCTTTCAAAAATTGCTCCACCAGGGCTTTGCCCACATCTTGGGTATTGGCGTGACCGCCCAAATCAGGTGTACGGGGTGCCTGTGGATCGGCCAGCAAACCTTCAATCGCCGCCAAGACGGCGTCGTGCGCATCGCGGTGACCCAAGAAGTCCAGCATCATCGCCGCCGACCAGATCTGGCCAATAGGGTTGGCCAAGCGCTTTCCCGCGATGTCGGGTGCCGAGCCATGCACCGGCTCGAAGGTGCTGGGCCACTGCCGGGTGGGGTTGAGGTTGGCTGACGGCGCAATGCCGATGGTTCCAGTGCAAGCAGGCCCCAGGTCGGACAGGATGTCACCAAACAGGTTGCTGGCCACCACCACGTCGAAGTGCGCAGGCCGCTGCACGAAGTGGGCGGTGAGGATGTCGATGTGAAACTGGTCCAGCGCAACCTGCGGGTAGTGGGCTGCCATGGCCGCCACCCGCTCGTCCCAATAGGGCATGGTGATGGAGATGCCGTTGCTCTTGGTAGCCGACGTCAACTTGCGCCGCGGGCGGCTGGCCGCCAGTTCAAACGCAAACTTCAAGACCCGGTCAACGCCGTGGCGCGACATCACGGTTTCTTGGATCACCACCTCGCGATCGGTGCCTTCAAACATGCGGCCGCCAATGCTGGAGTATTCGCCTTCGGTGTTTTCGCGCACGATCCACATGTCGATGGCGCCAGGCTTCAGCGCCTGCCCCTGGCGGTCGACCAGCGGCGAACGAATACCCGGCATCAGACGCGCGGGACGCAGGTTGACGTACTGGTCAAACTCGCGCCGAAACTTCAGCAGTGATCCCCACAGCGAGATGTGGTCGGGCACCGTGGCAGGCCAGCCCACCGCACCAAAAAAGATGGCGTGGTGCCCGCCGATCTGGTCCTTCCAGTCGCTGGGCATCATCTGACCGTGCTTGGCAAAGTAGTTGCAGTTGGCAAAGTCAAACTCGTCAACTTGCAGCTGAATGCCAAAGCGCCGCGACACCGCGTCCAGCATGCGCAGCCCCTCGGGCATGACTTCTTGGCCTATGCCGTCCCCGGCAATCACAGCGATTCGGTGGGTGCTCATGGTGCAGCCTCCTTGAGGGTGGTTGATGAACGAACGACAAGGGCCACGCCCGTGGCCGTGAGTGCCAGGCCGGCCAGCACGTTGAGGGTGAGCGCTTCGCCAAAGAGCAACCAGGCCATCACGGCGGTGGTGGGCGGCACCAAGTACATCAGGCTGGTGACCGCCGTGGCCGCGCCACGCTGGATCAACAGCACCAACAACGAACTGCCGCCCAGGGTCAGCACCAGTACCGACCAGATCATGGCCCCGATCAATTCCGGGTGCAGCGTGAAAGTGCCACCCTCCAGCCAAGCCAAAGGCAGGGTTACCGCCAGCGCGGCCATCAATTGCACGGTGTTGGCTGTGCGCACGTCGCCGCTGCTTACCCAGCGCTTCTGGTACAGCGTGCCCACGGTGATGCACAGCAAGGCGAAGACACCGGCGGCCACACTGGCTGCGGATGCTTCACCCAGCTGCAGCTTCTTGCTGAGCACCAGCACCAGACCCGCCAAGCCCAGCACCAAGCCCAGCCACTGCCGACCTGTGACGCGCCGGGGGCCGCCCACCGCACTGACCCACAGAGCGGTGAGCAAGGGTTGGAAACCCACCAGCAAGGCCGCCATGCCCGCGCTGAGCCCACCCTTGACAGCCACCCAAACACCGCCCAGATAGCCTGCGTGCATCAGCACACCGGCCACGGCCAGATGCAGCCATTGCCGGCGACCCCGGGGCCATGGCGCGCCAGACCATTGCACCCAGACCACAAAGGCCAGCACCGAAAGCGCATAGCGCACGCACAAGAAACCCAGCGGCGGCGCATGTGGCATGCCAAAACGTGCCACCACGAACCCGGTGCTCCAGATCAGCACAAACACCAGCGGCATCAGTCGCAGCGCTGCAGCGCCTTGCAGGTTCAAGGTGCCCTTCACCGCGCTTTGGCGCGGATTTCGGGGATGGCTTTGCGCAGGTAGTAAACCATGGACCACACCGTGAGCACCGCGGCCACCAGCATCAACCAAGTACCCCAGACGCGGGTGTCAATCAGGCCGAAGAGCTTGCCGTCAAACAGCAAAAACGGAATCGCCACCATCTGCGCAACCGTCTTCAACTTGCCCAGCATGTGCACGGCCACGCTGCGAGCAGCGCCGATCTGCGCCATCCATTCGCGCAAGGCGGATATCGCGATCTCACGGCCAATGATGATCAAGGCCACCAGGGCGCCCACGCGGCCAAACTCCAGCAGCACCAGCAAGGACGCGCAAATCAGGAACTTGTCGGCCACGGGGTCCAGAAAAGCACCAAATGCAGAAGTCTGGTTGAGCTTGCGCGCCAGATAGCCATCGAGCCAATCGGTCAAGGCAAACAACACAAAGAGCGACGTGGCCACCAGGTTTTGGGTCGCCACTGGCCAGTCCAGGTAGTAGACACCAATGATCAAGGGGATCGCAGCGATGCGAGCCCAGGTCAGCAAGGTGGGGATCGTCAGGAACATGCCGGGGCTGAGGGTTGGCGGTGGCTGTGGGGAGGACGGGGCGGATCAATCCAAGGAACGGGGCTTGAACTGGTTCTGTTCGTTGAACAGAAACACCTCGGTCCACCGCCACGGCTTGGGCAGCTTGCTCATGTCGCCATAGGGCGCGCCGCGGCGGACGGCTTCCTTGGCGTACTCCAGCGTGTGTGCGGCAATCGGGTTGGCTGGCGGCCGCACCACCCCAATGCTGCGAACGCTGCCGTCGGCATTGAGTTCGATCTCCAGGATGGGAATGCCAAACAACATGGGCGGCGGCTTGCCCAGGTAGCTGGCTTTCGGGCTGGCCGCCACCATGCGGCGGGCGGCCATCTTCTTGAACTCGTCCATGCTGCGCGCCGCCGTTGCAGGCGGCAGGCTGACTCTGGGGCCCAAATCGACTGCGGAACCACTGGGTGCAGCTGCTGGTGCTGGCGCCTCAGCCATCGGGGGCGGCGCGGCCACCACGGCCGGCGCTGGCCTGGGGGGCGTCACGGCGGGTCGAGCTGGCGCTGCCGCGGGTGCAGGCGCAGCGGCGGGCGGTGCCGGTGGAGCCGTGGGCTGGCTGCCGCAGCCTGCCAGCAGCGCCAGCAAGGTCGCCATCGCTGCAACCGACGTCAGAGTGGCCGGCCGGTACGGTCTGGCCTCCACACGGTTGATGCTGTTTTCAGTGCAAGGCACGATAGATCTCCTCCGCGAGTTCACGTCCGATTCCCTCGACCGTCGCCAGGTCTTCCACGCTGGCGTTGGCCACCCCCCTCAACCCACCAAACCGCTGCAGCAGGCGGGCCCGTTTGCGGGGGCCGACACCAGCCACGTCTTCGAGCTTGCTGCCACCGGTGCGCACACTGGCGCGGCGGGCTCGCATGCCGGTGATCGCAAATCGATGCGCTTCGTCACGTATCTGCGCCACCAGCATCAGGGCTGCCGAATCATGCCCGAGATAAACCTTGTCTCGGCCATCTGCAAAAACCAATTCTTCCAGGCCGACCTTGCGGCCTTCGCCCTTTTCGACGCCCACGATCAAGGCAAGGTCCAGGCCCAATTCTTCAAAAACCTCACGGGCCATGCTGACCTGGCCTTTGCCCCCATCGACCAGCACCAAGTCGGGTAAGCGCGCCGATTCTCGCTTGCCGCGGCGGGCGGGGGCAGCCGCTGTTGTAAGTGGTGTTGCTGCCTCTGCGGCAGAGTGATCATCGGTGACCGGTTCCGCTTCCGCGTCCTTCGCGGCGCGATCGGCACCAGCATCAGCCAGCCTTTGGTAGCGGCGCGTGAGCACCTGGCGCATGGCTGCGTAGTCGTCGCCACCTTGAATGCCTTCGATGTTGAAGCGCCGGTATTGCGCACTTTGCATGGCATGGTTCTCGTACACCACGCAAGAAGCCTGAGTGGCTTCGCCAGCGGTATGGCTGATGTCAAAGCACTCGATGCGCAGCTGCGCGGGGTCGTCCAGGTCCAGGTCCAGGTCCAGCGCGTCCATCAGGGCCCGCGTTCGTTGGTGCTGCGAGCCCTCTTCGGCCAGCAGGCGGGCCAACGACAGCTCGGCGCCCTTGATGGCCATTTCCAACCAGATGCGGCGCTGCTCACGGGGCTGATGCTGGGCCCTGACCTTGACGCCCGACGCCTCGCTCAGGGCCTCCAGCAATTGCACGTCCACCGCATGGCTGGTGATGAGCTGCGGCGGCACCTGTTGCCCGATGTAGTGCTGGGCGATGAAGGCTTCCAGCACCGCCGCTTCAGCGCTGCGGGGGTGGTCGTCGGTGCCTGGCGACTTGGCTTCTGTGGCTGAGGCCTGGCCTTCGTTGGGAGCAGAGTCGCTCTGCACGTCCGCGGCATCCAGCAGCTCGGCTCGCATCGCCGCACCGTCGTCCACGTGGGTGGGGAAGTAGGCCCGGTCGCCCAGGTGGCGGCTGCCGCGCACCATCGCCAGGTTGACGCAGGCACGCCCGCCCGCCACCTTCACGGCCAGCACGTCCACGTCTTTGTCGACCGCGCTCAGGCTGCTGATGTCCACCGACTGTTGGTGCAGCACCCGCGACAAAGATCCGATGCGGTCTCGAAGCGCCGCCGCTTTCTCGAATTCCAGCGCCTCGGCGTGGACCATCATGGCCGCTTGCAGTTCGTTGATGACCTCGTGGGGTTCACCCAACAAAAAACGTTCGGCGTTGTGCACGTCGCGGGCGTAGTCGGCGGTGCTGATCAAACCCACGCAAGGGCCGGTGCAACGTTCAATCTGGTACAGCAAGCAAGGCCGCGATCGGTTGTTGAACACCGAGTCTTCACAGGTGCGCAGCCGAAAGACCTTTTGCATGAGCTCGATGGTCTGGCGCACCGCCCAGGCATTGGGATAGGGGCCAAAGTAGCGGTGTTTGCGGTCAACGGCGCCACGGAAGTAGGACATGCGTGGAAAAGCATGTGACACCAGCTTCAGATAGGGATAGCTCTTGTCGTCGCGAAACAGGATGTTGAAGCGCGGCGCCAGGGACTTGATGAGGTTGTTTTCGAGCAGCAGCGCCTCAGCCTCGCTGCGCACCACGGTGGTCTCCAAGCGCGCAATCCGCGCCACCATCTGGCCAATGCGGGTGCCGTCGTGGTCGCGGTGCAGATAGCTCGACACCCGGCGCTTGAGGTGTCGCGCCTTGCCAACGTACATCACCACGCCCTGGGCGTCGATCCAGCGGTAAACACCGGGCAGGGCCGGCAACGCAGCCACTTCCGCCAGCAGCTTCTCCTTGGCCGCGGTGTCCAGCGTCACCGTGGCACTGGCTGGACTGGGCTCGGCACCTGGGCTCACGGGGTTGGGGTTGACGGGGCTTGCTTCGGTCATCGGCTGCCATTTTGTACGCCTTCGATAATCACGCCATGTCCAACGCCCTTCCACAACCCCCGCTGAGCTGGGATCTGTTTTGTAGGGTTGTGGACAACCATGGCGATGTCGGCGTGTGCTGGCGCCTGGCACAAGAGCTGGTCCGGCGCGGCCACTGCGTGCGCCTGATCCTGAACGACCGATCGGCGCTGGCGTGGATGGCCAGCGAGGGAGACTGCGGCGTTGAGGTCTGGGACTGGCCAGGTCCTGCCAAGCCTGGTGACGTGGTCGTTGAGGCGTTTGGCTGCGACCCGCCGGCTGAGTTTGTGCGCGCCATGGCATTGGCCGAAGTGAATCCAGTCTGGATCAACCTCGAATACCTGAGTGCCGAGAGCTATGTTGAGCGCTCGCATGCCCTGCCCTCGCCCCAGCGCATCGGCCCTTGCAAGTGGTTCTTCTACCCGGGCTTCACCCTTCGCACCGGAGGTTTGCTGCGCGAGGGCGACTTGATCGAACGGCAAGCGCACTTTCAGCGCGACCCCTGGCTCAACAGCCAAGGGGTACGGCGCCTGCCGCAGGAGCGCGTGGTCAGCCTGTTCTGTTACGAGAACGCCGCCTTGCCCGCCTTGCTACAAGATCTGGCCCGTGAACCCACCCTGCTGCTGCTGACACCGGGCCATGCGCAGCGCCAGGTCCAGCACGCACCCCAGGGCGTTCGCACCCACGCTTTGCCCTGGTTGAGTCAGGACGAATACGACCACCTGCTCTGGTCATGCGACCTGAACCTGGTGCGCGGCGAAGACTCACTGGTGCGGGCCCTCTGGGCCGGTGTGCCGTTTGTCTGGCAGGCCTACCCGCAAGATGACCAGGCCCACCTGGTCAAACTGCAGGCGATGCTGTCCCAAGCGCAACTGCCCGCCACTGCCGCTGCCACTTTCGCGGCCTGGAATAGACAAGGAGAGCTGCCTTGGCCGGAACTGGTGCTGGACGCCGCCTGGCAAGACGCGATGCACAGGTGGCGCGCCCGCCTGCTGGCGCAAGACGACCTCGTCACCCAACTCCAGGCCTTCGTCGGCGCCAAGATCCAGGACGCCAGCAGCTGCTAGAATTGCGGGCTTTGCGCCCCTCTGCCAGACCCCCTGGCGGTCGCCCGGGCGCGTCAGGCCGCAGAGGCTGCGGGGTTTGTGGGTCCAAGGGCAAGCTGCCCCAGGCCTTGAAACCAGCCGCCTCTTGCCGCCATCACCCACGGAACTCGCCATGAAACTCGCTCAGGAAATCCGCGCCGGCAACGTCATCATGCAGGGCAAGGACCCGATGGTCGTGCTCAAGACCGAATACAGCCGCGGTGGCCGCGGCGCCGCCACCGTGCGCATGAAGATGAAGAGCCTGCTCAGCGGCTTTGGTGCTGAAACCGTCTTCAAGGCCGACGACAAGATGGACCAGGTCATCCTCGACAAGAAGGACTGCACCTACTCCTACTTCGCCGACCCCATGTATGCCTTCATGGACGCCGACTACAACCAGTTTGAAGTCGAAGCCGAAAACATGGGCGACGCCATCAGCTACCTCGAAGACAACATGCCCGTTGAAGTGGTGTTCTACGACGGCAAGGCCATCTCGGTGGAACTGCCCACCACCGTGGTGCGCGAAATCACCACCGACCCCGCTGTCAAGGGCGACACCTCGGGCAAGGTGCTCAAGCCTGCCAAGCTGGTTGGCACCGGGTTTGAAATCAGCGTGCCCATCTTCGTGGAGAACGGCGACAAGGTCGAAATCGACACCCGCACGCACGAGTACCGCAAGCGCGTCTGATCGCGCTGCGTTTCTCAGCAAGGGCACCTGACGGTGCCCTTTTTCGTTTGTAGGCATGATCCGACACCATGCACTTTGACTTTGAAGCCGCCGTCTCGGCCCCCTTTCGCATGCAACCGGGCCTGCGCCGCTTGAGCGCGGGCAGCCCCCAGCTGACGCCGCTGGCGCCGGGCTCCAAGCATCAACGCGAAAAGCTGGCGGTGCTGACCGCATTCGCCCCTCAAGCGCTGCTGTCGCGCCCGGGGTTTGACCCTCAGCCCGCCCTGAAGGCACTGTTCACCCACGCTGCTGCAGAACAGCCCCTGGCCTGGGCATGGGACGGTCAACGGGCGCAGGGCTTGCAACTGGGTTGTGCAGTCGACGAGCAGGGCCGGATCGAACAGCTGGCGGCAGGCGACTTTGGACTGGGTGACGAAGTGGCCCGGTGCCTGGAAGGCCTGCCGTTGAACTGGCGCAGCGTTGGCTTGCTCAGCCTGGCCTTTGCCGAGGACTTTGCCCTGGTGGATGGCCGTGACGCCACCATTCCCTGGCTGGCGGTCTGCCTGCCCAGCCACTGGGCGCCCGAAGACAAGTGCGGCCACCACTTTGCGATGGTCCACGCGCCAGTGGCGGACAACGCGCTGTTGGTTAAAGCCTCTGAATCGCTGACCCGGCTGGTCTGCGGCGAAGACCGCTGGGAGCGCTTTGTCTGGAACGTCACCGACAACCCGCGCCTGCATGCGCATCCCCAACGTACGGGCCACCATCGGTGGGAAAGCACGTCCGTGCAAAACGCTTGGTGGCGCACGGAAAGACAAACCTTCATTCCGCTGCCGACGTTGCAACAGGCCATTTTCACCATCCACGTTCAAGTCGAGCCCCTGGCCGCGGCGCTGCTCACCCCGGATCGGGCGCGTTTGCTGCACGAAGCCGTGGCCAGCATGAGCCCAGAGGTGTTGCACTACCGCGGGCTGCACAGCGTGCGCGAGCCTTTGCTGCAATGGCTGACGCTGCGAGCCGGCGCGGCCTGACATGCAAACACGCGCCGTCGAGCCGGGGCTGTGGAGCCCATCGACAGGATCCGACCTTTCGGCACTGACCGCTTGGATGCCTCGTCTGCAGGCCCACTGGCGGCATCGGGCGGACTATGTGCTGTTGGACACCGCCTTCGGGGCTGGAGAACGCTTTCTGGCCCTGTGGCAGGCTTGGCTTGCGGACTCCGAGCGCTGCCAACGCTTGCATGTGGTGGCGCTGGAGTCTCGCCCCTTGACTGCGCACGACTTGGCAAGGGTGCCTCCGGACCCGCTGACAGCAAAACTGGCTGGGGCCTTGGTGCAAGCCTGGCCGCCTCTGACACCCAATCTGCATCTGCTGGACTTTGAACAGGGCCGTGTTCGACTGACCTTGGCTTTTGGCGAATGGCCCACGCAGTTGAAGTCGCTGCGGCTTGAAGCCAACGCCTTGCTGCTGAGCCAACCTGCGGTGAGCGATCGCGCCCAGGGTTGGGCTCTCCCCTTGCTCAAGTCGATGCGTCGATTGGCAGCGGCAGGCACGCTTTTGCGAACACCAGAGACCAGCAACGACCTGCTGACCGGCCTGCGCACCGCCGGTTTCGAACCTTTGCCGGCCCACGACGCTGACCCACCGGGGGCCAGCGCCTGGACCTTGGCTGCGCCGCGCTTTGCACCTCGTCGTTTGCCGTCGTGTCGAGTTCAGGTGTCTGACGCCATCGTGGTGGGTGCAGGCTTGGCAGGTGCCGCCGTGGCGCAGGCGCTGGCGCAGCACGGGCTGCAGGTCACGGTGCTCGAGCGCGAAGCAAGCCCCGCCCTAGGCGCATCGGGCAACCCTGCAGGCTTGTTCCACGGCGCCATGCATCCGCAAGATGGCCTCTATGCGCGCCTGTTCCGCTCGGCAGCGCTGGTGGCCGCCAGCACCTATCGCAGGGACTTGCAAAACGGCCAGGTGGCAGGACAGGTCATTGGCCTGTTACGACAGCAGGACGACCGTCTGGACCTGGCAGGCATGCGGCGCACGCTGCGGGCACAAGGCCTACCCGGCGACTACATCCAGGCGCTCGGCGCGGCCGAGGCCTCCGCCTTGGCGGGCGTTGCGCTGCAAGCGCCTTGCTGGTTCTACCCCAGCGGCGGCTGGGTATCGCCACCCGACTGGGTCAACGCGGCCCTGCGCTCACCCGGCGTGAAGTTGCGCACCCACGCTGCCGTTCAGCGCCTGGAGCGGTCGGGCCCACATTGGCTGCTGTTGGACAGCGATGACCGCTTGCTGGCCCAAAGCGAGCTGGTGGTGCTGAGCCAAGGTTTGCAGGCTGCGCAGATCCTGCAAGCCTTGGGCGCAGCCGCGTGGCCGCTGTCACAAGCCCGAGGTCAGGTCACCCACTGGCCGCTTGATCAGGCGTCAACCTTGCGGCTGCCCGTGGCCGGCGAAGGCTATGCCCTGCCCTTGGCGCACGGCCTGCTGTGCGGTGCCACACGACAGGAACACGACACCGACCCGGCCCTGCGCCACGACGACCACCTGCACAACGTCGCACGGCTGCAGCGCCTGACCGGTCTGACGCCCCCAAAGGACATCACCTCCTGGCAGGGACGAGTGGGTTGGCGCTTGCAAAGCGACGACCGCATGCCGATCGCTGGGCCTGTGCCCTTGTTGGCCATGCCGCCGGGACAACGGCTGGATCAAGCGCGCCTGTTGCCGCGTGAGCGTGGTCTGTTTGTGCTGACCGCCCTGGGCTCGCGCGGCCTGAGCCTGGCGCCGCTGCTGGGCCGGCTGGTTGCGGCGCAAGCCTTGGGGACGCCGTGGCCTTTGGAGCAGGATTTGGTGGACGCTGTAGATCCCGGCCGGTGGGCGGTGCGGGCGGCACGGCGGCAGGCCGCCAAGGCCTGAAAGGGCCCGGTCAGGGACTCACGTTGCGCAAGCCCCGTGGGTGGGCGACACCTGGGCCGCCTGGGGGAAATCAGGTGGGCTGAACCGGCTCCGGATCGCTGTCTTCGGGCTCATCTGCCAGCGGCGGCAGCCCGGCGGCCTTGCGAGCAGCCTTTTCCTTTTCTTTCTCTTCCTTTTTCTTCTTCTTGGCCAGCTCGCGTTGGCGCTTTTCGAACGAATAGTTGGGTTTGGCCAAAACGCTTCCTTGGGTGTCGCGGGATAGGGGGTACAGCCCCCCGATTAGAACACCAGCGACTGCACGCCCTGCGCGGTGCCCAGCAAACAGACCTGGGCACGGTGGCGCGCAAAGATGCCCACACAAACCACACCCGGCCACTGGTTGATCTCAGCTTCCATGGCCAGCGGGTCGGTGATGGACAAACCCCGCACGTCCAGGATGGGGTGGCCGTTGTCGGTGATCACGCCGGGGCGCAGCGTGGCGGTGCCGCCCAGAGCCGCAAATCGTCGCGCCACCTGGGCGGTGGCCATCGAGATCACCTCCACGGGCAATGGATAAGCGCCCAGCACCGGCACCCGTTTGCTCTGGTCGACGATGCAGACAAAACGATCGGCCAAATCGGCCACGATCTTCTCGCGCGTCAGCGCCGCGCCGCCGCCCTTGATCATGAAACCGGCGTGGTCGATTTCGTCGGCGCCGTCCACGTACACCGGCAGGCCGGTGACGCTGGACGCGTCCAGCACCTCAATGCCATGCGCACGCAAGCGCTGGGTGCTGGCCTCCGAGCTGGAAACGGCGCCCTTGATCTGGTGCTTGATGCCGGCCAGCGCGTCGATGAAGTGGTTGACCGTGCTGCCTGTGCCCACGCCCACCAGCTGCCCGGGCACCACGTGGGCCAGTGCGGCACGGCCCACCAGCGCCTTGAGTTGGTCTTGATTCATGACCTGGATTATCGGCGGGCTGCTGGCCAACACCGCGACCCGTGCGGCTAAGCCCCGAGCGCCTGAGACAATCGCGCCATGTTCGCCGTTCCCTACGCCCTCACCCGCCCCTTTCTCTTTGGCCTGGACCCCGAGGCCGCCCACGACCTGACGCTGGGCAGCATCGCCCGCCTGCAGAACACGCCAGCGCAGTGCCTGTGGTCACACCCTCGCGTGGCCGACCCGGTCAAGGTGGCCGGCCTGCAGTTTCCCAATCGTGTGGGGCTGGCCGCCGGGCTGGATAAAAACGGACGCTGCATCGACGGCTTGGGTGCGATGGGCTTTGGTTTCATTGAAGTGGGTACGGTCACCCCCAAGGGCCAACCTGGCAACAACAAACCGCGCATGTTCCGCTTGCCTGAACGCCAGGCCCTGATCAACCGCCTGGGCTTCAACAACGAAGGCCTGGACGCCTTCTTGAGCAACGTGCAAAAGGCCCGCAGCTTTCGTGCTGCAGGCGGCATCGTGGGCCTGAACATCGGCAAGAACGCGGCCACGCCCATTGAACGCGCGGTGGACGACTACCTGACGTGCCTGAGCGGCGTCTACCCGCACGCCGACTACGTCACCATCAACATCAGCAGCCCCAACACGCGCAACCTGCGCGAACTGCAGAGCGACGCGGCGCTGGACTTCCTGTTGTCGCTGTTGCAGACCCGGCGCCAAGAGCTGACCCAACAACACGGCAAACAGGTGCCGATGTTTGTGAAAATCGCGCCCGACCTGGAGCCACAGCAGGTGGACGTGATCGCCGCCACCTTGCAAAAGAACCAGATCGACGGGGTCATCGCCACCAACACCACGGTGGCACGCGACGCGGTGCAGGGCCTGCCGCACGCGGGTGAGGTGGGCGGTCTTAGCGGCGCGCCGGTGCTGGAAGCCAGCAATCGCGTCATCCGCTTGCTGCGTCACGCGCTGGGCAACGGCTTTCCCATCATCGGCGTGGGCGGTGTCATGAGCGGCGCCGACGCGCGTTCCAAGATCGACGCGGGAGCGGACCTGGTGCAGATCTACACCGGCCTGATCTACCAAGGCCCGGCCCTGGTGGGCGAGGCGGCGCGGGCGTTGGCGCGGCGCTGATGGCTGGCGCCTAAAAGGCGTCCAGGGTCGGGAAACGGGTGTCGCCACCGATGCACGACCACAGCACGCAGGCCATCCCCAGGTCGCCCGACCACAGCGTGTGACGGCCCATGCCGTGTTCGGCACGTTGACGCTCCACCTGTTGGATGCCGTGCATGGCCAGCGCGCGGGAGCGGTCCAACCACAGCGGGTCTTGGGTTCTGCGCCACAGCTTGAGCAGCGCCAGCGCGCTGCCTGCGGTGCCGTGGCAAAGGGCCACGCCCTTGACCAACGGGCCGGCCCGCCAGACCAACTCGCCCGCGGCCGTCAGCAAAGCGTCCCAAGCTGGACCATCGCTCAGGTCGCGGGGCATGTCGGCCAAGCGGCAGATCAGGCCGGGCGCGCCATGGCAGTCCTGCACCAGCGGCAGCTTGCCGTGCACGCGCTCCTCGGTGGTCACGATGGGGTGCCAGTTGATCGCACCGTCGGCATGCAGGGCAGTGGCCCGCAGCATGTCCAGCGCGCGCTCGGCAAAGCCACTGACCTGCTGCGGCGCCAGCAAAGCCGCACCCCTCACGGCCGGAAAGACGTTGCCGACAAAACCGTGTCCGGCCCCCAGCATCACGCTTTGGCGGCCGTAGAGGTCTTGCTCCCAGCCCCAGCGGTTACCAGCCAAGGCCACAGGCTGCATCTCGTCCCAGATGATCTGCACCGCGTGCTGCACCAGCGCGGCCCAGTGCGGCAAGCCCGTCTGCTCGGCCATCGCGATGGCGGCCAGCACGGTGCCGGGCGAGCCCCACAGTTGCTCGCGCGCCGGGTTGCGCAGGTTGCCCTGCACCACCTGGTAGAGCCGCGATGCGATGGCTTCGCTGGGGGCCAATTTCCATTCCAACAGCAGCAGACCCGCTTCACCCAAGAGAAAGCTTGCCGTGCCATGCTGGGGCTGACCCAGGTCCGGCAGATGCCGGTCGGTCAGGCCCTGCACAAACGGGCGAAAGTCAACCCGCCCTTCGATCGCACCGGCTTGGACCAGATGCTGCAGGGCCCAGATGGTGCCGCCGGAGCCGTAGTAGGTTTCGTGTCTACGCTCGTCGACCGACTTGGGGTCGTCGCGCGGGTGGGGCACCCAACCACTGGCGGGGTCGAAGGCGTCAAAGGCCGCGTCGGTCCAGCGTGTGACGGCCTGGCGCGCCAGCGCTTCGCTCCAGGGCAGGCCTGCCAGCGGCTCGTGGCGAGCCGGGTCGAACAGGATGGCAGCTTCAGTCACCGCGCACCACACCTTCGCGCCGGGGGTCGGCGCCGCCAAACCAGCCGGTGGCCGTGCGTTGAATGGCCTGCAGGCCGCTGGTCAGGTCCATCTCGGTCACCGCATGGCCACGCTCGCGCAAGGCTTCCACGGTGGCCCTGGGGAACAGGCCCTTTTCCAGCAAAGTCGGGCCGTTCAACGAACCAAAGTTGGGCAGGTCGATGGCGCGCTGGGCGTCCAGGCCCCACTGCAGCGTGCCGATCAACGTCTTGGCCGTGAAGTGGATGATCACGGGCCCGCCCGGTGAGCCCAGGGTCATCATCAACTGGCCGCTGTTTTTGTCGAAAACCAGGGTCGGGCTCATGCTGGAGCGCGGGCGTTTGCCGGGCTCCACGCGGTTGGCGATCGCTTTACCTTGGGCATCGGCGGGCGCAGCCGAAAAGTCGGTCATCTGGTTGTTGAGCATGAAGCCCCCGGGCAAGCCGGTGCCACCGTCGCTCATCACCCGGGCCCCGAAAAAGGCTTCGATGGTGGTGGTCATGGCCACGGCACGCCCGTCGCCGTCCACGATGCTGATGTGGCTGGTGCCGTACTCGGGTTGATCGGGCATGGGCGCAAAGGTGGCGCGCAACGGCGCAGGCACACCGGGTTGGGCCACCTTCATGCTTTGTGGGCCAATCAGTGCAACGCGTTGGCGCAGGTAGCTGTCGGACAACAAGGACCTCCAATCGCCGCCCGGTGCAGCGACAAAATCGGGGTCGGCTACGTACTGGGCGCGGTCGGCGTAAGCCAGCCGCGAGGCCTCGGTGTAGGTGTGCAGCCAGTCGGCACTCGGAATGCCCTGGCTGAGCGGCTGAGGCACCGGCTGGCTGCGCTCCAGCAAGCCCAGGATCTGCATCACGGCCAGGTGCCCCGAGGAAGGCGGTGGAAAACCGCAGACCCGCCAACGCTCCAGCCAATCGGTGCAGATGGACTCGCGCAGCTTGGGGCGGTAGGCCGCCAGGTCGGCTTCAGTCAGGCGGCCCGGGACCTCATGGCTGCGCACACGTTGCACGATGTCCTTGGCCACGGGTCCTTGCGTCATGGCGGCACTGCCTCGCTGGGCGATGGCACGCAGCACCGCAGCCAGCGCCGGGTTGCGCAGCACGTGGCCCACAGGCCAGGGTTTGCCTTCGGCATCCAAAAAATATGCTTTCGCTTGGGCATCTCGCGGCAGGTGCGGGTTGCCGGCCATGTTGGTGAACAGGCGCGGCGTGATGGCAAAGCCCTTTTCAGCCAATTCGATGGCGGGCTCGAAAAGGCGCGCCCAGGGCAGCTTGCCGTGGGTCTGGTGCGCGGCTTCCAGCATCACCACCACGCCCGGCGTGGCCACCGCGCGCCCGCCGAACACGGTTTGCGCAAAGGGCAGCGGCTTGCCATCGGGGCCCAGGAACATGCGCTCGTCAGCCGCCGCGGGCGCGGTCTCGCGGCCGTCCCAGGCTTTCACCTGGCGTCCGTCCCAGTTGAGCAAGAACGCACCACCGCCAATGCCGCTGGACTGCGGCTCCACCAGCGTCAATACCATCTGCACGGCGATGGCGGCGTCCAGTGCATTGCCGCCTTCGCGCAGGATGCGATAGCCGGCGTCGGTGGCCAAAGGGCTGGCGGCCGCCACCATGAAGCGGCGAGCCGACCAACCGGGTTTGGGGGTCCAGCCCGATGCCAGTTCGGGCATGGCCGGCGTGGCAACAACCGCTGGCGGCTGGGTCGTGGGTGTCGTGCAAGCCGCGCCCAAAACCGCCACCACGGCCAAGGGCCAAAGGCGCTCTGAAAACATCATGGGGCCTCCCAGTGCAGAAGGCCCCATGTTAGGCGAGCGTTTGCCGAGCCCCAGCACGGAGCTTGGACACGCAAGAGGCGGCCGTCAGATCAGCGGCGCACCCGTCTTGCTTTGCAGCTCTTCAAGGGTCACGCCCGGCGCCATCTCCACCACCTTCAGCCCCTGTGGTGTCACGTCCAACACACCCAGGTCGGTGATGATGCGGTTGACCACCCCCAGCCCGGTCAGCGGCAGCGTGCAGGCGGGCAGGATCTTGAGGTCGATGGTGCCGTCTTTCTTTTTGGCCACGTGCTCCATCAGCACCAGAACCCGGGCCACGCCGGCCACCAGGTCCATCGCGCCGCCCATGCCCTTGACCATCTTGCCCGGGATCATCCAGTTGGCCAGGTCACCCTTGGCGCTGACCTGCATGGCGCCCAGGATCGACAGGTCGATCTTGCCGCCGCGGATCATCGCAAAGCTTTGCTCGCTGCCAAAGATGCTGCTGCCCGGGATGGTGGTGACGGTTTGCTTGCCGGCGTTGATGAGGTCGGCGTCGACCTCATCTTCGGTGGGAAAAGCGCCAATGCCCAGCATGCCGTTTTCACTTTGCAGCCAGACCTCGATGTCGCTGCGCACAAAGTTGGCCACCAGGGTGGGCAAGCCAATGCCTAAGTTGACGTAGTAGCCGTCGTGCAGTTCTTGGGCCGCGCGGGCGGCCATTTGGTCGTGAGTCCAGGCCATGGTCAGATCCCCGCTTTCTCGGTGATGGTGCGCTTTTCGATGCGCTTTTCGGGCGTGGCGTTGAGCACGATGCGGTCGATGTAGATGCCCGGCAGGTGAATGGCGTCGGGTGCCAACGCGCCCAGCGGCACGATCTCTTCCACTTCCACGATGGTCAGCTTGCCGGCCATGGCCGCGGCCGGGTTGAAGTTTCGGGCGGTCAGCCTGAAGACCAGGTTGCCCGAGGTGTCGGCCTTCCAGGCCTTGACCAAGGACACGTCGGGCACCAGGGCGCGTTCCATCACATAGGTCTGGCCGTCAAACTCACGCAGCTCCTTGCCGTCAGCCACGATGGTGCCGACACCGGTGCGCGTGAAGAAGGCCGGGATGCCGGCACCGCCCGCACGCAGCTTTTCGGCCAAGGTGCCCTGGGGCGTGAACTCCAGCTCCAGCTCACCGGCCAGGTATTGGCGTTCGAACTCTTTGTTCTCGCCCACATAGCTGCTGATCATGCGTTTGATCTGGCGCGTTTCGAGCAGCTTGCCCAGGCCAAAACCGTCCACGCCCGCGTTGTTGCTGATGACGGTGAGGTTCTTGACGCCACTGTCGCGCAGCGCGTCGATCAGCGCCTCGGGGATGCCGCACAAACCGAAGCCGCCCACGGCCAGCAATTGGCCGTCCTGGGCCACACCGGCCAGCGCAGCGGCTGCACTGGGAAAAATCTTGTTCATCGTGAGGGGTTCCTTCGCAGCGGCCGACAGGGAGAGGGAGGGACAGCCAGGGTGGGACAGCACATGGCCGCAGCCGCAAAGCGTACTACGTAAGGCACTACGTAGGCATTACGTAAGATCGCCTAAGCGTCACCACAGCCCAAGCCAACCATGACCACACCCTCGACCGTACCCACCGCCACACCTGCGCAGGGCGTGGTTCCCGTCGACCGCCAGATGCTGGATGACGCGTTGAAATCAGTCTTTGCGGCCTGGGTCCAGCAGCTCCAGCTTCGGGTCTTGAGCGCTGAACCTGGGGTGGTCACACTGGAACTGCCCGTGGCCGCCCAGCACGTGCATGGCGGCGGCGTGCTCTGCGGCCAGACGATGATGGCAGCCTGCGACACCGCGATGGTGCTGGCCATCATGTCGCGCCTGGGCAGCTTTCGGCCCATGACCACGGTGCAACTGCAGACCAGTTTTCTGCGCCCGGTGGCGGGCGACAGTGGCAATGCCCGTGTGGTGGCACGCGTGCTGCGCCTGGGCAAGAGCCTGGTCTTTGGCGAGGTGGAGGTGCTCAATGCTCAGGGTGACCTGGCTGCGCACGCCACCACCACCTATGCGCTGCTGTGAGCACGGCCAAGCGCAGCACGGCCCAGCGCAGCACCGCCAGCACGGCCCTTCATCCTGACATCTTGGACTACCGCAGTGCCTTCGAGCTGGCCCCAGTGGGCCTGGTGCTGTCGCGCCAACGCCAAATGATCGACTGCAACCAGGAGCTGTTGGCGATGTTTGGCGCGCGGCGCGATCAAATCATTGGCCAGTCGTTTGAGGTGCTGTACCCCACGGCTGACGAGTTCGAGCGCACCGGTCAGCGCATCGCCGCCCAGCTGGACAGCAGCGGGCGCTACGCCGACGAACGGGTCATGAAACGGCTGAGCGGCGAGCACAACGGTGAACCTGGCAGCGCGCTGTTTTGGTGCCATGTGAGCGGGCGCGCGCTCGACCCCACGCACCCCCACGCCGCGGGCATCTGGGTCTTTGAAGACCTGTCGTCCAAGCGTGTGCTGTCGGTGGAGCTGACCCCGCGTGAGCGCGAGGTGGCCGCCTTGTTGATCCAGGGCCTGACCAGCAAATTGGTGGGTCGCCAGCTGGGCATCAGCCCGCGCACCGTGGATGTCTACCGCGCGAGGCTGATGCGCAAGACCGACGCCGCCACCACCACCGAATTGGTCCACAAGCTGCTGCAAGGCCAGGCTTGACCGTGTAAACCCCCTCCCCAGAAAGCCCTCCTGAACCCATCCCCTGGTCTAGGCTTCCCATACCCCCTACCTCCTAACATGCCCCGCTGAAGCCATGGACACACTGACTCGCCTGCTCGACGCCTCCACTGCCGCACTAGGCCCCTTTGTGCCCCGTGTTCTGGGTGCTTTGACCATCGTGGTGGTGGCCTGGCTGGCCGCACGGGTGGTGCGCGCAGCCGCGTTGCAAGCGGGCAACCGGTTTCGGGTTGACGAACGCTTGCACAGCCCGGGCCTGATGGCCACCTTGTCGGGTGTGGCCTCGGCGCTGGTTTGGCTGCTGGCACTGCCCGCCTTGCTGGGTACGCTGGAGTTGCAGGGCCTGCTGACGCCCGTCAACGCCATGCTGTCGCGCCTGATGGGTTTTGTGCCCAATGTCTTTGGCGCGCTGGTGGTGCTGGCTGTGGGCATGCTCATTGCCAACATCGTGCGCCAGATCCTCAGTGGTGTGCTGCGCGCTGCGGGCTCCGAAAAAGTTGCTGACCGCTTGGGCCTGGGCACTGCGCTGGGCAAGGACGGCTTGGCTGGCATTGCGGGCAACGCCGCCTACGCCTTGCTGTTGCTGCCCACGCTGGTGGCAGCACTGCAGCCGCTCGGCCTGGACGCCGTAACGCAGCCGCTGTCACGCCTGCTGGACACCGTCATCAGCTTGATCCCCAAGCTGATGTCAGCTTTCATCCTGGTGGGTGTGGCTGCGCTGATCGGGCGAGCCTTGTCATCGATCATCACAGCCTTGCTGGCCAGCATGGGCCTGGACAGCCTGCCGCAACGCCTGGGCGCTGCGCCGCTGCGGCTGGCAGGGCGGTCGTTGCCCGAACTCGGTGGCCTGGCGGTGATGGTGGCGGTTGTGATGGTGGCCATCACCCAGGCCAGCGAAATCCTGGGCCTGCCGGTGTTGACTGAAATGCTCAGTGCACTGGGTAGCTCGATGGTGCGCTTGAGCGTGGCGCTGGTGATCCTGATCGTGGGCGTGATCCTGGCTTCGATGGCCATGCAGTCCATCCAGCAGCGTGCGCCGCGCAATGCGCAGTTGCTGGGCTGGGCCGCCAGGGCCGCCATCCTCTTTTTTGCAGCTGCCTTGGCGCTGCACCAGGCCGGCCTGCCGGGCGAAATCGTCACCATCGCCTTTGCGGCCGTGGTGGGGGGCATCGCCATCGGTCTGGCTGTGGCCATTGGTGTGGGTGGGCGCCATGTGGCCGGGCGTGTGCTGGACAAGGTCGCGGCTTCGTTTGAAGCGCCGGCCCAACCCCAACCCGCGCCCAAGTCCACGCCCGACTGATCAGCGGCATGCAGATCCTTCGCCAAGGCTTTGAACGCCTGACGCTGCCCTGGCAGTCCGCCATCACAGCGTCACTGACATTGACGATGGCGCTGGTGGGCAGTTGGCTGTGGGCGGGCGCTTCACTGACTCAACTGGCCTGGATGCTGGGAGCCGCGGCGGTCGCCGTGGCGGCCGCCATCTGGCCTGCTTGGCGCACCACCCAAGCGCACCGCCAGTTGACCGAGTCGGCGCGTGAACTGGTCGCCGAAGGCGCGGCCGATGACGGCAACCTGCCTTATCTGCCCAGCAGCGAAGACCTGCACCGCAGTTCGCTCGCGCTGCGCCGCGTGGTCGAGATCGCCCGCCTGCGGCGCAAAGAACTGGAGGCCCGCAATGCGGTGCTGGGCGCGCAGCTGCAGTCGCGCACGCTGGAGTTGAGTTCCTTGCAGGACCTGTCGGTCACGCTGTCGCGTCAAACCGAGATTGGCAGCCTGGTGAGCGAAGCGCTGGGCGCGCTGGAGCAGACCATGGCCTACTCCAGCGCTTCGATCTGGGCCCGCAACGACCTGGAGCCAACACAGCCGGTGGTCTTGATGGGCTACCGCAGCCAAGAAAACGAGTTGACGGGCGTTGGCGTGGGCAGCCTGACCGGCTTGCGCCTGTCCAGGGCCAACCTGCAGCGTTACGAGCAAATCGAAGCCGCCGGCCAACCCATCGTGGAAAACCGGCCGCGCCAAAGCCTGCTGAACTGGCTCTGGGCGATGGTCACCGATGACTCCCGCACGTCTGCGCTGTACCGCAGCACACGGGCCTGGATGGCGGTGCCGTTGAAGGTACGTGATCATGTGCTGGGTGTGCTGCGGGTTGACCACGGCGAACAGGACTTTTTTGACCCTGAGCGCGAGCGCCTCTTGACGGCTGTGGCCAGCCAGACGGCCTTGGCCATGCGCCATGCCCACCTGCTGGCCCAACAACGCGACAACGCTGTCACCGCCGAGCGCAACCGCATCGCCCGCGACCTGCACGACGCTGTCTCGCAGACCTTGTTTGCCGCCAACCTCTTGGCGGGCACCTTGGCGCGCGCCGAGCACTTGGACGAAGCCACGCGGGGTCAGGTGCAAACGCTGGAACGCCTGAACCGCAGCGCCTTGGCCGAGATGCGCATGATGCTGTTCGAACTGCGCCCCGACGCCTTGGAAGGCGTGCGCCTGCCAGAGTTGCTGCAACACGCGGTGGAAGCACTGTCAGGTCGCGGCGGTATCGAAGTCACGACTGACTTTTCCAGCGAGACGGGTCCGCCCGCTGCACAACGCATCGAGCTCTACCGCATTGCGCAAGAGGCGCTTTCCAATGTGGGCCGCCACAGTGGTGCCCGGCATGTGCACGTGGGCTGGACGATCAGCCCAGCCGGCTGCGGACGGCTGCACATCGTGGACGACGGCGTGGGCTTTGACCTGCAAGCCGAGCACCCCGGCCACTTTGGGCTGGACAACATGCGACAACGCGCTGTCACTGCGGGCGGTGAGCTGTCGATCAAAAGTGCCCCGGGCGAGGGCACCGAATTGCTTCTGACCATCAATTGGAGTTGAGACTGATATGGAACCGATCCGAGTTTTTGTGGTGGACGATCACCCCATGATCCGCCACGGCTTGCAGGCCATGTTGAAGGCCGAACAGTCTTTCAACTGGGTCGGTGACGCCGCCGACGGCCACGACGCCGTTCGCAGCGCTCCCACGGCGGCACCCGATGTGGTGTTGATGGACCTGGTGATGCCCAAAATGGATGGCGTGGCCTGCATCGCGGCTTTGCGTCCCCTTTTGCCACGCACTCGGTTTGTGATCCTGACCAGTCTGCTGGAACCTTCGGAGGTGCGCCGCGCCATGGACGCCGGCGCCTCGGGCTACCTGCTGAAGAACGCATCCTCGCAAGAGCTGGTCAACGTGATCCAGATGGCTCACCGCGGCCATCGTGTGCTGGCGCCCGAGGTCACCGACGCGCTGGTGGCCAGCCAGAAGGAAGTCACGCCAGGCGCTGATCTCACCCAGCGCGAACGCGAGTTGTTGGCACTGATGGCCCGCGGCTTGTCCAACCAGGAAATCGCCACGGCGCTGAGCATTGCCATGCCAACGGTGAAGTTTCATGTCACGAACATTCTGGCCAAGATGCATGCCGACAACCGCACCGAGGCCGTGTTGGTTGCCCTCAAGCACAAGCTGGTCGCTTTGGAATAACTGCGCAAGAGAGCAGGCTCTGCCGTGCCAGCAAAGCCGGGTAAATGCGCATACTGAAGTGGCCGCCTGCCCGCCTTACGTCTGGTGACATCTGTAACTGCAGCCGCCAGCATGGGCGCATGGCAGGCTACTATCAACTCATCGAAGGCTATGAAGGCGGTTTCGCTTTCATCTTGCGGGCCGGCAACCATGAGGCCATTTTCGAGAGCCGCGTGTTCTGGGGCCGGCAGTCCGCGCTGGACGCGGTGGTGCGGTTTCGCCGCTTGATCCTGGACGACAGCCGACTCCAGCCCACCCGCAACAAGGCGGGTCAGCATTTGTTGCACGTGTTGGACGATGACCACCGCCTGCTGGGTGCCGGCAGCCCCTGCGCTTCAGTCGCGGGCTTGAACACCAACCGGGCGGCGCTGCGCCGCAACGCCCAAGCGCAGGACTTTCGCGGTTTGGTGCGGCGCTCGCTGGTCATGTCGTGACGAGCTGAGCCTCTTCTGTAGCGGGGCCGCAGCGGCACAATGCCGCACATGATCACCGTCCATCACCTCGAAAACTCCCGCTCGCAGCGCGTGCTCTGGCTGCTGGAAGAGCTGGGCCTGACCTACCAGGTACAGCGCTACGCGCGCCACCCCAAGACCCTGCTGGCGCCGCCTGAACTGGCGCAGGTTCATCCCTTGGGCAAGTCGCCGGTGATCACCGATGGCGACAGCACCGTGGCGGAGTCGGGCGCCATCGTCGAATACCTGGTGGATGTTTACGGCCATGGCCGACTGCGCCCCACAACGGGCAGCCCAGAGCAGCGGCGCTACACCTACTGGCTGCACTTTGCAGAAGGCAGCCTGATGCCACCGCTGCTGATGAAGCTGGTCTTTGACAAAGTGCGCGAAGCGCCAGTGCCTTTTTTCATCAAGCCAGTGGTGCGCGGCATCGCAGACAAAGTCACGTCGTCGTTCATCGCGCCCAACCTGAACCGTTTGCTGGCCTTCATGGAAGCCGAACTGCAGGACCGGGCCTGGTTTGCTGGCAGCGAGTTCAGCGCTGCCGACATCCAGATGAGTTACCCAGTAGAAGCCGCGGCAGCCCGGGCGGGCCTGGATGGGCGCTACCCGCGCCTGACCGATTGGCTCCAGCGCATCCAGAAACGGCCGGCCTACAAAAGGGCGCTGCGCACCGGCGGGCCTTACAGCGCAGTACCCTGAGCTCCGGGTTGCACCCCAGTAACTCGGATCTTGCGTGCATCACTCGAGCGCTCACGCGACCAGTGGCCCGGCCGCCACGGAGGTCAACGAACTAGAGGGCTAAAAGGCTAAGGGGCTAGGGGGCCAAAGGGCTTCAGCCGCCCGGCTCCAAGCGCGCCCGAAACCAGTCTGGCATGGGTGTCGACTTCTTGGCCGCGTAGTCGGTCCACACCGTGCGCGCGCCGCCCTCGGCGTAGACCACGCCCGGCTCATCCACCCGCTCGATGGTGTGGTAAGTCTCAAAACTGCTGCGCCCCGGGTTGGCTACAAACAGCGTGACCCGCGCGTCACCGGGGAACTCCAGCTGGCGCAGGAAGTTGCAAAAGGCGTTGATGATGATCGGGCCTTGGCCCTCGCGGCTGGTGCTGGCGCCAACCTTGAAGATCCAGTCCAGGCGGCAGATCTCCATGTAGCGAAAGTAAAGCGTGTTGTTGATGTGGCCCATGGCGTCCATGTCGCCCCAGCGCAAGGGCACGGTCACTTCATGGATCAGCCGCTTGCTGGCCGGCAGTTCAAACCGCATGCGATCACCCTTCTTTAATGCCCAGTTCATCGGCCATGCGCTGCACCAGTTGCCGCAGCTCACTGACCTCTGCAGCCAGCCGGGTCTGCTCGGCGCGCAGGGCTGCCAGTTCGCCTGAGCTGACCGCGTCCTCAGCGGCCATCACACGGCCCGCCGGCAACACCACTTCGCCGCACAAAAGGTGGGCCCAGCGGGCTTCGCGCTCTCCGGCAGCACGCGGCAGCTTCACCACCATGGGCGTGGCCTTCTCGGCCAGTTCGTCCAGAAAACCTTCAACCGATGAGATGTCGGCAAAGCGGTGCAGCCGTTCGCAGTTCAGACGCAGCTCGGCCGCGGTTTGCGGGCCACGCAACATCAGCACCGCCAGCAGCGCCACCGCCTGGCTGGGCACCAACAAAACCCGGGCGGTGTTGTGCTCGAACTTCACCACACGGGTGCTGCTGCCTTCAAACACCAGGCTCAGGCCCTTCAAGCCGTCGAGTGCCGTCAGCACGTCGGCGTCGGTGGCTTCGATCACCGGGTAACGGGCGGTCTTCTGGTTGCAGCCGCCCACCAGGGCGTTGAGCGACATGGGGTAGGTGTCGGGGACGGTGTGCTGCTTTTCAACCAGCACACCCAGCACCCGAGCTTCCAAGAGGGACAGCAGCCTCATCTCGCGGGCAGCCTGATCGAACCGAGCCAACACTTTGCAGGCATGGCGGGCGCCATCGGCACAGCAGCCACGTTCAAACGCCGTAACCGTCGTCGGCCGAAATCACGGCGCCGTTGACAAAGTGGCTTTCGTTGGCACACAGCATCACCAGCAGCGCGTCCAGATCCTGCGGTTTGCCCACACGCTTGCGCGGCAGCATCTGCACCAGCTTGCGGCCCGAATCGGTCTGCCAGTGCTGGTGGTTGATTTCGGTATCGATATAGCCCGGGCACAGCGCGTTGACGTTGATGCCAAAGCGGCCCCACTCCAAGGCCATGGCCTTGGTCATTTGCACCACGGCGGCCTTGCTCATGCAGTACACGCCCAGCTGCGGCACCACCCGCAAGCCAGCCACCGAGGCCACGTTGACGATGCGGCCACCGGTGTAGGTGCCCGGGGCTTCGCCCTTGCTGCGCGCGATCATGCGTTTGGCCACTTCCTGGGCCATGAAAAAGGCACCCCGGGTGTTGGTGCCCATCACGTAGTCGTAGTCTTCCGGGTGCACGTCGGTGAGCTTTTGGGTGCTGCTGACGCCCGAGTTGTTGACCAGGATGTCGATGCCGCCCATCTCGGTCTCGGCATGCGCCACGGCGGCCTGAATGCTGGCCGGGTTGGTCACGTCCAAAGCCACCACATGGGCCACGCCACCTTCGCTCTCGATTTCAGCGCGCAGCGACTTCAGGCGGTCCATGCGCCGTGCCGCCAGCACCACACCCGCGCCAGCTGCCGCCAAGGTCTTGGCGAACTGGGCGCCCAAGCCGCTGGACGCGCCCGTGACAAAGGCCACGCGGCCTGACAGATCGATGGTGTAAGCCATGGTTGAGATGCCTGGTGAAAGGTCAATTGCGAGAGTGCAGGAAACGATAGCACGCAGGCCCCAACGCTTGACAGAGGTGATGGGGCATCATCCCGACCCAACATGCTGCAACTGTTGTCCCTGAAGAAGTGCTATGGCGACCTGCCGGTTTTTGCCGAAGTGAGCTTGAGTCTGGCCCGGGGCGAGTTTGTTGCTTTGCTTGGCGAGTCGGGCGTGGGCAAGTCGACGCTGCTGAACTGCATCGCTGGGCTGGACGAAGCTGACAGCGGGCAGGTGCTCATCCAAGGCCAAGACCTGAAAGCGCTGAACGACAACCAGCGCGCCCAGCTGCGCCGAGAACAACTGGGCTTTGTCTTCCAGGCTTTTCATGTCCTGCCGCACCTGAGCGTGTCGGAAAACGTGAGCTTGCCGCTGCGCCTGCAAAACCGACTCGACCCGCAGCGCGTGGCCAAGGTACTGGCGGACGTGGGGCTGGACGGACTGGGCAAGCGTTTGCCCGCCCAACTCTCGGGCGGGCAACTGCAGCGGGTGGCCATCGCCCGCGCGGTGGTTCACGCACCCGGCTTGATCCTGGCCGATGAACCCACCGGCAACCTGGACCCGGTCACCGCCGACAAGGTCTTGCGCGTGCTGCGTGAGCAGGTTCGGGAGTCCGGCTCGGCTTGCCTGCTGGTCACCCACTCCCAGGCCGCCGCCGCTGCGGCCGACCGCATCCTGAGGCTCACACCCCGGGGCATCGAAGCGGCCGCGCCATGAGCCTGTCGCTGCTGCTGATGCTGGCGCTGCGCGAATGGCGGCACCACCCGTGGCGCCACGGCGCCGCGCTGATGGCGGTGGCCCTGGGCGTGGCCCTGTCGTATTCGGTGCACCTGATCAACCGCTCGGCGCTGGCCGAGTTTTCCAGCGCGGTGCGCACCACCAACGGCGATCCTGACCTGACCCTGCGCGGCCAGCCCATCCCGGACGTGTTCTTTGACCGCGTGGCCAGCGACCCAGCGGTGGCCTTGGCCAGCCCGGTGCTGGAAATCAACACCGTTGCCCGCAGTGCCGCGGGCACCCGGGTCAACGTTCGGATCCTGGGCCTGGACGCCTTGCTGGCCGCGCCGCTGGCGCCCTTGCTGATGCCGCGCCCTGCAGCAGGCGAGGACCGCCTGGTCTTCATGGATCCGGAAGCGGTGTTCCTCAACGACGCCGCGCGCCAAGCACTGCAGGCCAAGGCTGGTGACACGCTGCAGCTGCAATCTGGCCCCAACTACGCCGCTTTGCGGGTGGCCGGCCAGGTGGCCAGCGCGGGTGGCCCCTTGGTGGTGATGGACCTGGCAGGCGCACAAGAGCGCTTTGCGAACCTGGGGCAACTGACCCGCATCGACCTGCGCCTTCAGCCCGGCACCGACATCGCCGCGCTGGTACAGCGCCTGCAACTGCCACCGGGCGTGCGGGCGGCAGCGGCGCAGGAGTCGGAACAACGCGTATCCAACCTGTCACGCGCCTACCGGGTCAACCTCACGGTGCTGGCCCTGGTGGCGCTGTTTGTGGGCGCGTTTTTGGTCTTCTCGGTGGTCTCGCTGTCGGTGGCGCAACGCACACCGGCGCTGGCCTTGTTGGGGGTGCTGGGGCTGTCGGCCCGCGACCGCCAACGCTGGGTCCTGAGCGAGTGCGCCATGCTGGGCCTGGCCGGCAGCGGCTTGGGGCTGCTGATGGGCTTGGGCCTGGCCTGGGCGGCCTTGCGGCTGCTGGCTGGGGATCTGGGCGGGGGCTATTTCCCCGGCATCGTGCCGGCGCTGCAGGCCGACCTGGCCAGTGGCGTGGTGTTTGCCGCGCTGGGTGTCGCGTCGGCTTTGGTAGGTGGCTGGTGGCCGGCACGGCAAGCCCAGCAGATTTCGCCGGCGCAAGCACTGAAGGGCTTGGGCTCACCCCAGACTGAATCGCCACCGGCCTGGCCTGGGGTGATCCTGCTGGCGGTGGGCTGCGCAGCGGCTTTTGCGCCGCCCATCGCCGGTCTTCCACTGGCGGCTTACGCTGCGGTGGCAGCCCTGCTGTTTGGCGGTGTGGCGCTGATTCCAGCGGCCGTACACGCGCTGCTGGGCTTGATTCCTGAAGTGCGTGGCGCCCTGCCCTTGCTGGCGCTGCAGCGTGCACGTTTTCAGCGGCGCACGGCCACCGCGGCGGTGGCAGGCGTGGTGGCCAGCCTGGCCTTGTCGGTGGCGCTGACCATCATGGTGGCCAGCTTTCGCGACGGCGTCAGCGCTTGGCTGGGCAGCGTGCTTCCGGCCGACCTCTACGCCCGGTCGGCGGGCTCCAGCAGCGCAGCGGACCAGGCTTGGTTCAGCGCGGACTGGGTGGCGCAAGCCAGCCAGATCGGCGGCGTGGTGCGGCTGGAAGCGTCGCGCAGCGTGTCGCTGTTGATGTCAGCCGAGCGACCGTCGGTGACCTTGATCGCCCGCCCGCTGTCCGACCCTTCTGCCCAGCTGCCCTTGTTGCAGGCACCCTTGCCCGCACGCACCGACGAGGTGGGCGTTTTTGTCAGCGAAGCCATGGTGTCGCTCTACGGCGCCACCCAGGGCAGCCAGCTGCAGCTGCCGCTGCGTTCGGGTGTGCAGACCGTGCGCGTACGCGGCGTCTGGCGCGACTACGTGCGCCAGTTTGGCTCGGTGGTGATGGCCGACCGCGACTACACACGGCTGACCGGCGACACCCGCTTGAACGACCTGGCCTTGTGGCTGCAGCCCGGTACGTCTGCAGCCGCCGTGCAACAGGCGCTGCGGGCCTTGATGCCCGACCCTTTGATGCTGGAGTTTGCCTCCAGCACCGAGCTGCGAAAGATGTCGCTGCACATCTTTGACCGCAGCTTTGCAGTCACCTACTACCTGCAGGCGGTGGCCATCGTGATCGGGCTGGTGGGCATCGCGGCCAGCTTGTCGGCGCAGGTGCTGGCCCGGCGCAAGGAGTTTGGCTTGCTGTCGCACCTGGGCCTGACACGCCGGCAGGTGGTGCTGGTGGTGGCCGGTGAAGCTGCAGCCTGGGTGGCCAGCGGGGTGATGGTGGGTCTGGTGCTGGGCCTGGCCATCAGCATGGTGCTGGTGTTTGTGGTCAACCCGCAGAGCTTTCATTGGTCGATGGACCTGGTGTTGCCGTGGTCGCGCCTGCTGGCCCTGGCTGCTGCGGTGTGGCTGGCCGGCGTGGCCACGGCGGCGCTGTGCGCGCGCCAGGCCGCGGGCCGCCAGGCCGTGCTGTCGGTGAAGGAGGACTGGTGAGCCCGCTGTGGTGGCAGACCCGCCGCCGCTGGCTCTTGTCTGCTGCGGCCAGCCTGGCGCTGCCCGCCTTACTGCCCGCACCACTGCGTGCGCAAGAAGTCGACACCGTGCGGCGCGGTCGCGCCCTGCTCTTTCCCCGCGACCACGGAGCACACCTGGATGCGCGCACGGAGTGGTGGTACGCCACCGGCTGGTTGGGCACGGAGACCCAGCCACTGGCCGGCTTTCAGCTGACGTTTTTTCGCAGCCTGACCGGCCTGGCCAAGGACAGCCGCAGCCGGTTCGCCGGCCGTCACCTGCTGTTTGCACACGCCGCCTGGACGCAGCTGCAGCCGGGCAGCGCCACATCGCCAGCTCAAGCAAAGGTCGGTCACTGGCACGACCAGGCCATCGTGCGCTGGTCTGGCGCGCGCGACGCCGTGCTGGGGCATGCCAGCGAGCAAGATGGACAGGTGCGGCTTGGCGGGTGGCGGCTGCGTCGCGACGCCGACAGCTGGCACCTGGATGTGCCCGCCCGCGGCTTCAAGCTGGCCATGAACCTGAAGGCCAGCCAAGCCATCCTGCTGCAAGGTGACGCCGGGTTCTCTCGCAAAGGACCGCAAGAGGCGCAGGCCAGCCACTACTACAGCGAGCCGCAGCTGCTGGTTCGCAGCGACGACGGCCAGACCGGCCGTGCCTGGATGGACCACGAGTGGAGCAACCAGCTGCTGCACCCCGAGGCCGTGGGCTGGGACTGGATCGGCATCAACTTGTTTGACGGCAGCGCGCTCACCGCCTTTGTGCTGCGCCGCCGCGATGGCAGCGCGCTGTGGGCAGGCGGCAGCTGGCGCATGGCCGGTGGTGTTGCGCAGAGTTTTGACCAGACCCAGGTGCGCTTCACGCCGCTGCGGCGCTGGCTCAGCCCGGCCAGTGCTGCCCACTATCCAGTGCATTGGCGCGTGGACATCCCAGCGGGCACTTTTGAAGTGCGCTCGCTGATGGACGCCCAAGAGCTCGACAGCCGCAACAGCACCGGCACCATCTACTGGGAAGGCTTGAGCGAACTGCTCAATGCCCAGGGGCAACGCGCGGGCTTGGGCTATCTGGAGATGACCGGCTATGCGGCGCCTTTGCGAATGACCTGACAGCTCGAAGCCTTCGCTGGTGATCCAAGCCCGGCAGCCGGCCCGGGCTTGTCACTCCACCCAAGCTTGCTGGAGGCATTGACCGCAGATGTGTTGCTGGCCCGGGCCGCAAGCGATGGGTCCCGCCCAGGGCCACCGCCTACTTGGGCCTGGCGCGGTGGTCGTCCAGCCAAGGCCCAGCTGAACTAAGCCGATTGGTGTCGACCGGCGCGGACCGAACGCAGTTGCCGCCCGCATGCCGGGCCGCCAACACCGCGTCTTGCGCGTCGTCGATCAGGGCCTGCAAATTCAGGTGCGCTGGGCGCAGCTGGGTCACGCCGACGCTGACGGTCACCCGCAGTCGCCGCGCGGTGTGGTCCTGCTGGAAGGGCACTTCCATCAGTTCGGTACGCTCACGAATGCGTTCCGCAACGTCCAGCGCGCCGGTGGGGTCGGCATGGGCCAGGAAGACCGCCATTTGCGAATCGGAAAAACGGGTCAGCAAATCTGCGCCACGCAGCGTGGGCGAGGTCTGGCGCAACATCTCGGCCAGCACCGCGTCGGTGGCCGCACCGCCGCGGGCCTCCACCAAACGGGCGAAGCGATCCACGTCCACCAACAGCAGCGCAGCGCCTGAGCCATAACGGCGCGCGCGCGCCCACTCACGTGCGGCCAACTCCAGAAACAGCGGGCGAGCAATGCCCACGGGCGAATTCACACCCCCTGGTATCAAGGCACCTGGCGCAAACGAGCCCATGTAGCGGGTCAGCAACAGCGCTGCGGGCAGCGCCGTGGCAACAACAGCAACTGCGGCAGCAAGCGAAGCCACCCACCAGGGCGCGGCCCCGAGTGTCCAGCCCAAACCCACTGCCACAAGCGCAGCCAACCCGGATGCAGCGACCATCAAGCCAGCAGCCAACCAAGGCAAAGGGAACCGGGCCAAGACACCAGGGCGCGCGGGTGTACCGGGGGCTCCAGCTGGGAACGGGGGCAGGGGTTGTGGCGTCATCGGGCGGAAAAAGTCAGTGCTTATTCGACCACAAGTGGCCGCAACTGAAGGGCCATTCACTTGCGGGGGGTGAGACACCCGTGGCGAGTTGGTCGAAGATGTGGGAAAAGGCAGTCCGGCAAGGCCGAGCAGCCCCCCGAAGCTGTCCCTCACAGGCGCCGCATAGACTTCAGGCCCATGGCACAAGACGAATCATCAAGGGCATCGGCCAAGTCGCCGCGCTCGCTCTCCGGGCTGCTGCCCTTTATTCGGCCCTACCGTGGCCGGGTGGCCCTGGCGGGCCTGTTCTTGGTCTTGGCCGCGCTGAGCACGCTGCTGTTCCCGGTGGCCTTGAAGGTGCTGATCGACCAGGGCTTGGTGGCGGCCGACCCCGGCGCGCGTGTGATGGCGCTGCGCGAGCACTTTCTGGCCCTGTTTGGCGTGGCTGCCGCACTGGGCTTGTTTTCGGCGGCACGGTTTTACATGGTCAGCTGGCTGGGTGAACGCATCACCGCCGACCTGCGCAATGCGGTGTATGCGCACGTGCTGAAACAGAGCCCCGAGTTCTTTGAGAGCACCAAGACCGGCGAAGTGCTGTCGCGCCTGACCACCGACACCACGCTGGTGCAAACGGTGGTGGGCTCGAGCCTGAGCATGGGCTTGCGCAACGTGGTGATGGGCACTGGCGCCCTGATCGCGCTGGTGGTCACCAACCCCTGGGTGATGACGCAGGTTTTGGGCATTCTGGTGTTGGTGGTGCTGCCCGGCATCTACTTTGGGCGGCGGGTGCGCAAACTCAGCCGCGCCAGCCAGGATCGGGTGGCCGACAGCAGCGCGATCGCGGCGGAGGTGCTGGCCGAGATTCCGGTCGTGCAGAGCTATGTTCAAGAGGGCCGCGAGGCCGCCCGCTTTGACCTCAGCACCGAAGACGCCTTCAACACCGCACGCAAGCGCACCCGGGTGCGGTCCTTTTTGGTTGCCTTCATGATCACCGCCACCTTTGGCGCCCTGCTGTGGGGCTTGTACCAGGGCACACAGGCGGTCATCGCAGGCCACATCAGCGCGGGCCATTTGGGGCAGACCGTCGTCTTGGTCATCATTTTTGTGGGTGCGGTGGCCGTGCTGTCCGAGGTCTATGGCGAGCTGCTGCGCGCTGCTGGCGCCACCGAGCGCTTGATGGAGTTGCTGGCAGCCACATCACCCGTGGGCGACCCGGTGCATCCGGTGGCGCTGCCGTCCGTCCAAGGCGGCTCCAGCGTGTCTTTTGAGCAGGTGACGTTTCACTACCCATCGCGCCCCAAGCAGGCGGCGCTGGATGGTTTTTCTCTGCAAATCCGGGCTGGCGAAACCGTGGCCCTGGTGGGGCCCAGTGGCGCCGGCAAGAGCACCGTGTTTCAACTGCTGCTGCGCTTTTACGACGCCCAAGCGGGCGATGTGAAACTCGACGGCGTGAGCGTGCGCGACACCAGCCTGCACGCCTTGCGCCAACGGGTGGGCATCGTGCCGCAGGACAGCACCGTGTTTTCGACCAGCGCCCTGGAGAACATCCGCTACGGGCGCCCGGAAGCCACCGACGCCCAAGTGCACGCTGCTGCCAAAGCCGCCTTCGCCCACGATTTCATCAGCGCCCTGCCCGAGGGCTACAACACCTACCTGGGCGAACGCGGTGTGCGGCTGTCGGGTGGGCAGCGCCAGCGCATCAGCATTGCCCGCGCGATGCTGAAGAACCCGCCGCTGCTGCTGCTGGACGAAGCCACCAGCGCCTTGGACGCCGAAAGCGAACGCGTGGTGCAAGCCGCGCTGGAAGCTGCCATGGCCAACCGCACCACGCTGGTCATTGCGCACCGCCTGGCCACCGTGCTCAAGGCCGACCGCATCGTGGTCATTGATGGTGGTCACATCGTGGACATCGGCACCCACCACCAGTTGGTGGCGCGCGGTGGCCTCTACGCCCGCTTGGCCGCCATGCAGTTTGACCAGTTGCCGATGGCCGCGGCCTGAAGTCCCCCTCATACCCCGACCTTTTCCCACCATGCACGCCCGCCCCATCCGCCAGCAATACGAAGACTTCATGCGCCACGTGTTTGAACACGGGGTGAACAAAGCCGATCGCACCGGCACCGGCACCCGCAGCGTCTTTGGGCACCAGATGCGGTTTGACCTGAACGAAGGTTTCCCGCTCATCACCACCAAAAAGGTCTTCTGGAAAGCGGTGGTGCTGGAGTTGCTGTGGTTTTTGCGCGGTGACAGCAACGCCAAGTGGCTGCAGGAGCGCGGCGTCACGATCTGGGACGAATGGGCCGGTGCCGATGGTGACCTGGGCCCTGTTTATGGCGTGCAGTGGCGCAACTGGCCCGCACCCGATGGCGGTCACATCGACCAGATCGCCCAAGTGGTGCAGCAGCTGAAGGCCAACCCGGACAGCCGGCGCATCATCGTCAGCGCCTGGAACGTGGCCGATCTGCCCAAGATGGCATTGCAACCCTGTCACGCCTTCTTCCAGTTCTATGTGGCGCCTGGCGACTCACCCGGCGCGCGCGGCAAGCTCAGCTGCCAGCTCTACCAGCGCAGCGCCGACATCTTTCTGGGCGTGCCCTTCAACATCGCCAGCTACGCCTTGCTGACCCACATGCTGGCCCAGCAGTGCAAGCTGGACGTGGGCGACTTCATCTGGACCGGCGGTGATTGCCACATCTACAGCAACCACCACGAGCAGGTGCAATTGCAGCTGTCACGCGCGCCGCGCGCTTACCCCACGCTGCACATTCAACGTCAACCCGCTTCGGTCTTTGACTACGCCTTCGAAGACTTTGAGATCCAGGGCTATGACCCGCACCCGCTGATCAAGGCGCCAGTCGCGGTGTAGTGCGGCTCCTGCCGGCATTGCGGTCTGCTTGAAGGCTCGCCTGGTCGCCAGCCCGCTGCGGGTCCAACAACTTGTGACATGCCCCACGGCCAGCGCTCACAGAATGGGTGCAGGAGGCCGCAACATGGGCACACAACGATGGATCCAGCTGGGCTGCCTGTTGCTGCTGGCCGCCTGCGGCGGTGGCGGCGGTGACAGCAACACACCCAACCAGGCGCCCAGCGCGCGCATCGTCAGCCCCGCCACTGGCGCGCTGTTCACTGCGGGCCAGACACTGACCGTCACCGTGGAAGGCAGCGATGCCGAAGACGGCGCTCTGGCCGCCAACCGCTTGAGCTGGTGGATGGAACTTCACCACGACAGCCACACCCACCCGGCTCAGCCCGCAACGGCCGGCACCGGCGGCACCGTGACCTTACCGGTGCGCGGCGAAACCTCAGACAACATCTTTTACCGCCTGCACCTGCGCGCCACCGACAGTGCCGGCTTGCAGACCGAAGTCACGCGCGACATCTTGCCCCGCAAGGCGCGCATCACCCTGAACACACAACCTGCGGGCCTGGCCCTGACGCTGGACGGACAACCCTTTGTCGCCGGTCAGACCTTCATCGGCGTGGTCGGCATTGAACGCGACCTGGGCGCCGCCGACCAGATCAGCGGCGGCAGGCGCTACCGCTTTGCCAGCTGGAGCGACGGCGGCGCGGCCCAGCACGTCTTGTCCACTCCTGCCGCCGACACCACCTTGGTGGCCACCTTCACTGACCTGGGGCCCGAGGTCAACCAGGCACCCAGCATCACGCTCTCGGCCCCGACCACGGCCACCACAGGTGTGGCCCTGAGCCTGACGGCCAACGCTGCCGACCCCGACGGCAGCGTGGCGCGCGTGCAGTTTTTTGACGGCAGCACCCTGCTGGGTGAAGACAGCAGCCCGCCCTTTGCGTTGAGCTGGACACCCACCACCACCGGCAACCGCAGCCTGACGGCCCGCGCCACCGACAACCTGGGCGCCAGCACCACCAGCGCCGCGATCAGCGTCAACGTCAGCGCCGCCAGCGCCGATCTGCAAGCACCCACGGTGCAGCTGACCAGCCCCGCTGCGTGGGCCAGCGGTCTGACCGCCAGCATCACCTTGGCCGCCAGCGCCAGCGACAACGTGGGCGTGGCCAGCGTTGAATTCCAGGTCAACGGTGTGGCCGTGGGCAGCCCACTCACCGCACCACCCTACAGCGTGAACGTCGACACCAACGCCTACGCTTCAGGCCAGCATGTGCTCCGGGCACGAGCCCGTGATGCCGCCGGCAATGTCTCATCCTGGGCTGAAGCTACCGTGCAGTTCGGTGGCAGCCGCAGCCAGCCGCAAGGCGTCACGCGCAACGAAGCCTGGGTTACGGGCCTGAGCTCGGCCACCGCGCTGGCGCAAGCACCCGATGGCCGGCTCTTTGTCACCCAACAGGGCGGCAGCCTGCGGCTGGTGAAAAACGGCAGCCTGCTGAGCACGCCCTTCCTGAGCCTGACCGTCGACCCCGCTGGCGAGCGCGGCCTGCTGGGGGTGGCGCTGCACCCACAATTCGCCAGTAATGGCTGGCTTTACGTGTACTACACCACCACCAGCGGCGGCACCCACAACCGCATCAGCCGCTTCACCGCCAGCGCCAGCAACCCTGACGTGGCCCAAGCCGGCAGCGAAGAAATTCTGGTGGACTTGCCCGCGCTGTCCAGCGCCACCAACCACAACGGCGGCGCGCTGCACTTTGGGGTGGACGGCAAGCTGTATGTGGGCGTGGGCGACAACGCCAACAGCGCCACCGCACCCAACCTGGCCAACCCCTTTGGCAAATTGCTGCGTTTCAACGACGACGGCAGCATCCCCAGCGATAACCCGCACTTCAGCACCCAGACGGGGCTAGCGCGCGCCATTTGGGCACGTGGCTTGCGCAACCCCTTCACCTTTGCGGTGCAAACCGGCACCGGGCGCATCCACATCAACGACGTGGGGCAAAACACCTGGGAAGAGATCAACCTGGGGGTGGCAGGCGCCGACTACGGTTGGCCCGCATCCGAGGGGCCCGACAACATCACGGCCGGGCGGACGGCGCCACTCTTTGCGTACAAACACAGCGCGGCATCGCCAGCCGGCTCGGGCCCGGGCGGGTTTTTTGTCGGCTTTGCCATCGCCGGCGGCAGCTTCTACCCGGCCAACGGCGCCTTGGGTGCGCCTTGGCGCGGCAATTACTTTTTTGCCGACTACGTCAGCCAGTTCATTGGCGCCATCGACCTGGCCAATGGCCATGATGCCTACGCCTTTGGCCGCGTGAGTGGCAGCCCGGTGGATGTGCTGGCAGCGGCCGACGGCAGCCTGCTGGTGCTGACCCGAAACAGCATCGTGCGATTCAGCGCGCCCTGAAAGCGGCCTGCAGCGCAAGGCGACAATCGGGGCCATGCCCCACCCAGAAATCGCCCTCATCGCCGCCGTGGCACGAAACGGGGCCGTTGGCCTTGGCAACGACTTGATCTTTCGCGAAGCGGCCGATCAAAAGCACTTCCGCGACACCACACTGGGCCACCCGGTGGTGATGGGGCGCAGGACCTGGGACTCGCTGCCACCGCGCTTTCGGCCCCTGCCAGGAAGGCGCAACCTGGTGGTCAGCCGCAACCCCAGCTTCTTGGCTCCTGGCGCCGAGGTGGCCCAGGATCTGGACCAGGCCTTGAGCCGGCTGCAGGATGCTCAGCGGGTCTACATCATTGGCGGTGCGCAGCTCTACGCGCTGGCCTTGCCGCAGGCCGATCTGCTGGTGCTGACCGAGGTGCAGGCCGACCTGCCGGGCGATACCTTTTTCCCCACGTGGGACCGATCGCAGTTCGATGAACTGCAGAGCCAGAGTGCCATCACGGCCCACGGGGTGCCCTACCGCTTTGTCACTTACCGCCGACGCACCGGTCGTGCTTGAGGTTCGTGGCGTAGCTCCAGCAAGCCCAAGCCGGCAGCAGACTGCCCACCGGTCCGAGACGCTCGGCAAGCCCGCACAATCTGCGGCCACAGAGGAAGCCCGATGAAATTCGCCACCTGGAATGTCAACTCACTGGCCGTGCGCCTGCCGCAGGTGCTCGACTGGCTGCAGGCCAACCCGGTCGACGCACTGGTGCTGCAGGAGACCAAGCTCACCGACGACAAGTTTCCGCACGCACAAATCCAAGCGGCCGGCTACGTGGCGCAGTGGTTCGGGCAAAAGACCTACAACGGTGTGGCGTTGCTCAGCCGCACGGAAGCGACCCAGGTGGTCAAGAACATACCGGGCTTGGCTGATGAACAGGCGCGCGTCATTGCGGGCACCGTGAACGGCGTGCGTGTGATCGGCGCTTATATCCCCAATGGGCAGGCGACCGACAGCGACAAATTCATCTACAAGCTGGGCTGGTTGGACGCCCTGCGCGCCTACATCTTGACCGAGCTGGAAGTGCACCCACAACTGGTGCTGATGGGCGACTACAACATCGCGCCCGAAGACCGCGATGTCCACGACCCCGTGGCCTGGGCCGGCCAGGTCTTGTGCACAGCGCAGGAACGCGCCCACTTCCAGGGCCTGCTGGACCTGGGCCTGAGCGACGCTTTCCGCTTGTTTGAGCAGCCGCCCAAGCCCTGGTCGTGGTGGGACTACCGCAACCTGGCTTTTCGCAAAAACCAGGGCTTGCGGATTGACCACATCTTGGTCAGTGACGCGCTCAAACCGCTGGTGCAGGCCTGCCACATCGACAAACTGCCGCGCAAGAATGAAAGACCCAGCGACCACGCGCCCGTGGTCGCGGACATCTTGGTCTGAGACGCTCGCGCCAGCTCAAGCGAGCCTGGGCGCATGGCATCAGTCGGGCAGGCCTAACTCCTGAATCTTGCGGGTGATGGTGTTGCGCCCGATGCCCAAACGCTGCGCGGCTTCGATGCGCCGCCCACGGGTGATGTCCAGCGCGGTTTGAATCAGGCTGGCCTCGAACTGTTGGGTCAGGGCCTCCCAGACGTCGCTCTCGTGGGCTTCCAAGCGGCGCCGAGCATCGCGTTGCAAGTCGGCCAGCCAAGCGGCGGCGGGAGCACCTGCGCTGCTGGACGCCGCCGCGGCATCCAGCGGGACCGCTGGTGCTGGTGCTGACACCAAGGCTTCGCCCGCAACGCCACCCGCTGCTGCGGAGCCAGCAGGCGCGGACTCCGCGCTGAGCAACTCCGCCGGCAGATCCTTGGACTCCACCACCTGCGCGGGTGCCATCACCGTCAACCAGTGGCACAGGTTTTCCAATTGGCGCACGTTGCCTGGGAAGTCAAACCCAGCCAAGCGGTCCAAGGCCTCTTCGGTGATGCGCTTGGCGTCCACACCCAGTTCTTTGGCGCTCTTGCCCAAGAACAGGCGGGTCAGCATGGGAATGTCCTCGCGCCGTTCGCGCAACGGGGGCAGGCGCAGTCGAATGACGTTCAAGCGGTGGTACAGGTCTTCGCGGAACACACCTTGCCGCACCCGCTCTTCCAGGTTTTGGTGCGTGGCGGCGATGACCCGTACATTGGTCTTCAAGGACTGGTGGCCGCCCACGCGGTAGAACTGGCCGTCGCTGAGCACGCGCAGCAAACGGGTCTGCAGATCGAACGGCATGTCGCCGATCTCGTCGAGGAACAGCGTTCCGCCGTCGGCCTGCTCGAAGCGCCCGCGCCGGGTTGTTTGCGCACCCGTGAACGCGCCGCGCTCATGGCCGAAGAGTTCGCTCTCCAGCAGGTCCTTGGGGATCGCGGCGGTGTTGATCGCGACGAACGGCCCGCTCGAGCGCGGGCTGTGCTTGTGCAGCGCGTTGGCGACGAGCTCCTTGCCGGAACCCGACTCGCCGGTGATCAGCACCGTGACGACGCTTTGCGAAAGACGCCCGATCGCCCGGAACACGTCCTGCATCGCCGGCGCCTGGCCGAGGATCTCGGGAACATGCGCCACCGCGGCCTCGATCTGGCCCTCGTGCAGGCTTTCCTCGACCGCGCGGCGGATCAGGTCCACCGCC
>JAYTVT010000020.1:0-25513 GCA_043743835.1 Betaproteobacteria bacterium | reverse complement strand
GGCCACCGGCCGGGCCGCTGCCCAGCACATCCACCTGCGCCAGCGGCACCGCCGGCTGCTCGTCGAACAGGTGGCGCGCGGCCTCACGCGCAAAGGCCACGCTCTCGGTCATGCGGTCATGCAGCAGCGCCGCAACGGCGTGCAGTTCGCCCTGCGCCAGCGGTTTGGCGGCCTTGCCCAGCACGCCGTCCAGCAAGCCGGCCTTGAGCTGCAGCCGGTATTCGGTCACCCGCTCGACCCGGTGGATGGCCAGGCCGCAATTTCGGGCGATGTCGGTGGCCTTGCTGGCCCAGGGCGACACGGTGCCCAGCCGCGGCATCACCACCACCAGCGGGCCGTCGGCGTCACCCGTGGCGGCCGCAAGCACGACATCGCCGTACTGCAGCAGCGCGGCCAGCGGCCCGGGCTCGGTGATCGGCGCATCGGCCCACACCCAATGCACATGGCGCGCCACCAGGCCGTCGATGCGCGGATTCAAGGCCTGCAGGCGCGGCAACAGCGCCTGGGCGCGGAAGGCCGACAGCGCGTTGCCACCCTCAAAATGCATCAGGTGCTTGGCAGCACCCGCGACGGGATGCTTGGCTGAACCCACGACAGGGTGCTTGGCTTGACTCGGGGTGGCTGGCGGCATGGCGGACCGTGGGTCGGGGCTGGCGGCAGCTTGCACGACGCTCACGCACAAAGGCCATGCCCGTGGAAACCCGGCATTCTACTTTGAGGTGGGATAATTTCGGCATGGCCATCACCCTCAAGACCACCCCTGCCGAGATCGGTGGCATGCGCATTGCCGGCCGCCTGGCCTCGCAGGTGCTGGACATGCTCACCGAGCATGTCAAACCCGGCGTCACCACCGACCAACTCGACAAGCTGGCCCACGACCACATCGTCAACGTGCAAGGCGGCATCCCGGCGCCGCTGAACTACGCGCCGCCCGGTTACGTGCCCTACCCCAAGTCGATCTGCACCTCGCTGAACCACCAGGTCTGCCACGGCATCCCCAACGACAAGCCACTGAAAAACGGCGACATCGTCAACATCGACGTCACCGTCATCAAGGACGGCTGGCATGGCGATACCAGCCGCATGTACATCGTGGGCGATGGCAGCATTGCCGCCAAGCGCTTGTGCACCCTGACCTACGAGGCCATGTGGAAGGGCATCGCCAAGGTGAAACCCGGCGTGCGGCTGGGTGACATCGGCCACGCGATCCAGGTGTTCACCGAGAACCAGGGTTTTTCGATCGTGCGCGAGTTCTGCGGCCACGGCATCGGCAGCAAGTTCCATGAAGAGCCGCAGGTGCTGCACTACGGCCGCCCCGGCACGCTCGAAGAACTGGTGCCGGGCATGATCTTCACGATCGAGCCCATGATCAACGCCGGCAAGCGCGACATCAAAGAGGACCGCAAAGGCAACCGCCCCTACGACGGCTGGACCATCGTTACTCGGGACCGCTCGCTGTCGGCCCAGTGGGAGCACACCGTGCTGGTCACGGAAACCGGCTATGAAGTGCTGACCGTCAGCGCTGGCAGCCCGGCCGCGCCTGCTTTTGCCGCGGCTGGCTACGGCCAGGCCGTGGCCGCCAACGTCTGAGCATCATGTCCAACCTGCCTGCGGGCAGCGTGGTCGCCTTGCGGGCGCAGTTTCGCGGCGGCAAGGCGGCATTGCTGCAGCACTTTGCGGAGTCACGCGCCACGGCCACGGCGGCGTCCAGACTGCTCAAGGCACTGGCTCGTCATGTCGATGGCTGTCTGACGGAGCTGTGGACCCAGGCAGGCCTGCCTGCCCAGGCCGCGCTGGTAGCCGTGGGCGGCTATGGCCGCGGCGAGCTGTTTCCCCATTCCGACGTAGACGTGCTGGTCCTGCTGCCCAGCGAACCCAACGAGGCCGAGCGCGGTGCCATCGAGCGCTTTGTCACCTCGTGCTGGGACATCGGCCTGGAAATCGGATCTTCGGTGCGCACGGTGGACGACTGCGTCATCGAAGCCGAACGCGACGTCACGATCCAGACGGCCTTGCTCGAGTCGCGCCTGGTTTGCGGCGCACGCCGCCTGTTCAAGCAGTTCCAGCAAACCCAGGCCAAGGCCATGGATCCGCGGGCCTTTTTGCGCGCCAAGACCCTGGAAATGCAGCAGCGCCATGTGAAGTACGAAGGCACGCCCTACGCGCTGGAGCCCAACTGCAAGGAGAGCCCCGGCGGGCTGCGCGACCTGCAGGTGGTGATCTGGGTAGCCCACGCTGCTGGGCTGGGGCGGACCTGGAGCGAGCTGGCCAGCAAGGGGCTGATCACCCCTTTTGAAGCCAGCCAGTTGGTCAAGCATGAGGGCTCGCTGAAGCTGATCCGCGCACGCCTGCACGCGGTGGCGTCCCGCCGTGAAGACCGCCTGGTGTTTGACCTGCAGACCGCCGTGGCAGAGAGCTTCGGCTACAAGGCCACGGAAGGGCAACGCAGCAGCGAAGTGCTGATGCACCGTTACTACTGGGCGGCCAAGGCGGTGACCCAGCTCAACCAGATCCTGATGCTCAACATCGAAGAGCGCGTCAATGCGTCTGAAGCCGCGCCGATGCGCCCCATCAACGCGCGCTTTTTCGATCGCGGCGGCATGCTCGAGGTGGCGCACGACAACCTCTACGTGGACAACCCACACGCGGTGCTCGAGTCTTTTCTGGTCTTTGAGCAAACACCGGGGCTGCAGGGCTTCAGCGCGCGCACGCTGCGGGCGCTGTACAACGCCCGCAAGGTGATGGACGCCAACTTTCGGCGCGACCCCATCAACCGCGAGTTGTTCATGGACATCTTGCGCCAGCCCAAGGGGCTGACGCACGCGTTGCGGCTGATGAACCAGACCAGCGTGCTGGGCCGCTACCTGTGGGTCTTCAGGCGCATCGTGGGGCGCATGCAGCACGACCTGTTTCACGTGTACACGGTGGACCAGCACATCCTGATGGTCGTGCGCAACATGCGCCGTTTTTTCATCCCCGAGCACGCCCACGAATACCCTTTTTGCAGCCAGCTGGCAGCGCAGTGGGACAAGCCCTGGGCGCTGTACGTGGCAGCGCTGTTCCACGACATCGCCAAAGGCCGTGGCGGCGATCACTCCGACCTGGGGCAGGTCGAAGTGCGGCGGTTCTGCCGCGATCACGGCGTGGCCAAGGAAGAGATGCAGCTGATCGAGTTTTTGGTCAAACACCACCTGACCATGAGCCGCATCGCGCAAAAGGAAGACCTGTCCGACGCCGACGTGATTCGCGACTTCGCCACACTGGTGCAAACACCGCGCCAACTGCAGGCGCTGTACCTGCTGACGGTGGCCGACATCCGCGGCACCAGCCCCAAGGTCTGGAACGCCTGGAAAGGCAAGCTGCTGGAAGACCTGTACCGCTTGACCTTGCGCGCGCTGGGCGGTGCCCAGCCCAACCTGGACGCCGAGATCGAAGCGCGCAAACAGGAAGCGCGGCAGAACCTGGCCCTGCACAGCGCTTTGCCGGGCACCGAAGAGCCGCTGTGGCAAACGCTGGAAGTCAGCTACTTTGCGCGCCACGACGCGCTGGACATCGCCTGGCACGCCCGTTCACTGTGGCGCCATGTCCAGACCGATGAGCCTGTGGTCAAGGCCCGCTTGTCCACCGCCGGCGACGGTTTGCAGGTGCTGGTCTACAGCCCTGACCGGCCCGATCTGTTTGCGCGCATCTGCGGCTACTTTGACGGCGCAGGCTTCAGCATCCAGGACGCCAAAATCCACACCACGCGCGCCGGATTTGCGTTGGATACTTTCCAGGTGGTGGCCACCCAGGGCAATGCCCCCGATCACCCCAGCGCTTACCGCGACCTGATCTCACTGGTGGAGACACAAGCCACCTTGGCCTTGCGCTCCACAGGGCCCCTGCCCGAACCGCGCAGTGGCCGGGTTTCGCGGCGGGTGAAGTCCTTCCCGGTCACACCACGGGTGTCGCTGGCGCCAGACGAGCGCGCTCAACGCTGGCTGATGACGGTGTCGGCCAGCGACCGCACTGGGCTCTTGTATGCCATCGCCCGGGTGCTGGCGCGCAACCAGGTCAATTTGCAGCTGGCCAAGATCACTACGCTGGGCGAGCGCGTGGAAGACACCTTCTTGCTGGACGGCCCCGAGCTGCAAAAGCCCAAGGCCCAGCTGCGCATCGAGTCAGAGATGCTGGACGCTGCGGCGGCCGCCTGATGGGGGCCGCATGGGCTTGAAGCGTGTCACGCCTGCTGACGTTATCGCGCATGGCGATCAGTTCGACACCGTGATTGACGCTCGCAGCGAAAACGAGTTTGCCGAAGACCGCTTGCCCGGTGCGGTGAACTGGCCGGTGCTGAACGACGCCGAACGGGCTTCCGTGGGTACCGAGTACAAACAGCTCTCACCCTTTGACGCCCGCAAGCGTGGTGCGGCTCTGGCCGCGATGAACATCGCCCGCATCGTGCAGCAGCAGGTGATGGACAAGCCGCGCGGCTGGAAGCCCTTGGTCTACTGCTGGCGCGGCGGCCAACGATCGGGCTCGCTGTCGCTGGTGCTGGACCAGATTGGCTTCAACGTGGCCGTACTCGAAGGCGGCTACCGCGGTTTTCGACGCGAGGTCTTGGCGCAGTTGCCAGCCCTGCCAGCGCAGCTGCAGTTTCGGGTGTTGTGCGGGCGCACGGGCTCGGCCAAGAGCCGTTTGCTGCAGGCCTTGCAGGCACAAGGAGCCCAGGTGCTGGACCTGGAAGGCATGGCCTGCCACCGCGGCAGCGTGCTGGGACTGGTGCCGGGTGATGAACAGCCGTCCCAAAAGGCCTTCGAGACCCAACTGTGGCAAACCCTGCGCACGCTAGACAACACCCGGGTGACCTATGTCGAGGGCGAGAGCCGAACCATCGGTCGTTTGCGCCTGCCGGAAACGCTGTTGGAACGCATGCGTGCCAGTGACTGCGTGCAGTTGCAGATGTCAGTGCCCTCGCGGGTCGCGTTTTTGCTGGGCGACTACGCCCACTTTGTGTCCGACATTGACAGCTTCTGTGGGCGCCTGGACGCGCTCAAGGAGCTGCGCGGCGCTGCGGTGGTGGCGCAGTGGCAGGCTTTGGCCCGCGGTGGTCAGGTGGGTCAGGTGGTGCAAGACCTGCTGGTCTTGCACTACGACCCGGTCTACACCAAGTCCATGGTTCGCAACTTCCAGCGCCTGGACCAGGCCCAGGTAGTGGAGCTGGCTGATGCGTCCACAGCCAGTTTGCAAGCCGCTGCACGTTCGCTGCAAGATTCAGAAAACGCCACGGCCGTCGCGCCGGGATGATCCGCATCAAGGCCGGGCGGGTTCGCCAAGCCTAGAGTGCGGCCTTGTTGCGCCTGCGCTGATCCGCCACCGTTTTCATGCCCCATCGCCCCCACCGCCTTTCGCCCGCCACTGGCATGGCGCTGCGCCTGCATCCCGTGCAGCAGGTTCCCTTGCTACGGCCACTGCGTTGGCTGGCCCGCGGCTGGAGTGACCTTTTGCGCTGCCCCGTGCCCGGGCTGTTGCACGGCCTGGCCATGGCAGGCTTTGGCGCCCTGCTGCTGATGCTGGCGCACGACCGCTTCTGGCTGCTGGCCGGCGCTTTCAGCGGCTTCTTGCTGATGGCGCCCTTGGCGGCCACCGGCCTGTATGCGGTGAGCCGTGCCCTGCAACAAGGCCAACGGCCCAGCTGGCGCACGGTGGCTGCAGCGTGGAGGCCTCGCAACCGCCGTCTGGTGGTTTTCGGCCTTTTGCTGGCGTTGGCGGGCACCGGCTGGGTGCTGACCTCGGCGGCCCTGATCACACGCTGGGCACCGGCACCGGTCAACAGCCCGGCTGACTTCCTGCGCGTGGTGGTGCTCTCCGGGCAGGTCGGCTTGTTCGAAATTTGGCTGGTGCTGGGCAGCGCGCTGGCAGCGCCCATCTTTGCGTCCACGGTGGTGGCTTTGCCCTTGCTGCTGGACCGCGACATCGCCGTGCACCCTGCGGTGCTGGTGAGCGTGCGCGCTGCCTTGCTCAACCCGGCCCCGATGGCACTTTGGGCAACGCTGATCCTGGTCATCACGCTGCTGGGCATGCTGACGCTGCTGCTGGGACTGGTGGTGGCCGTGCCGTGGCTGGCCCACGCCAGTTGGCACGCCTACTGCGACCTGGTCGGCAGCGAGGAGCTGTCCTGATGTGGGGTTACTCCGAGGAACAGATCGCCGAGTTCGGACTGACCTTTGGCGTGGGCGCCTTCATGCTCTACATGGTGTTCATCATCGTGCAGCTGGCGCGCGAATCCAAAGCCGGCAAGTTCGGCACCTTTGTGCTTTTCCTGGGACTGGGCGTGGGGCTGGTGGGCTTTGCCGCCAAGTCGGTGATCAAGTTCTTTCTGCAAGGCACCTGACCCAGAAAAAAGGCCGCGACGATGCGCGGCCCCTTTTGAGCTTCACGAGCGCCGCGCGGGCCGCACCCGCGCAGGGCATCAGCCCATGTGCAATCCACCGTTGCAAGAGAAGTCGGCGCCGGTGGTGAAGCCTGAATCGTCACCCGCCAACCAGGCGCAGATGGAGCCGATTTCGTCGGGCGTGCCCAAACGCTTGACCGGAATGGTGGCCACAATCTTTTCCAGCACCTCAGGCTTGATGGCGCGGACCATGTCGGTGCCGATGTAGCCAGGGCTCACGGTGTTGACGGTGACGCCCTTAGCGGCCATTTCCTGTGCCAGCGCCATCGTGAAGCCGTGCATACCGGCCTTGGCGGCCGAGTAGTTGGTCTGGCCGGCCTGGCCCTTCTCACCGTTGACCGACGAGATCTGGATGATCCGACCCCAGCCCTTTTCCACCATGCCCGGCACCACCTGCTTGGTGACGTAGAACATGCTGTTCAGGTTGGTGTCGATCACGGTCTTCCAGTCGTCCGGCGTCATCTTCAGGAACATGCGGTCCTTGGTGATCCCTGCGTTGTTGACCAGGACGTCGATCACGCCGTGTTCGGCCACGGCCTTGGTGAAAGCGTCCACCGTGCTTTGCCAGTCGGCCACGTTGCCCACCGACGCATAGAAGGTGTAGCCCAGCGCCTTTTGCTCGTCCAGCCACTTGGTGAAATCACGGCTGGGGCCGCAGCCAGCGATGACCTTGAAGCCGTCCTTGTAAAGGCGCTGGCAGATGGCGGTTCCGATGCCACCCATGCCGCCGGTGACGTATGCGACTTTTTGTGCTTGGTTGCTCATGTCTCTCTCCTGGTTGATGACGGACTGTTAACGCTCGACGGTGAGGGCGACACCCATGCCACCCCCGATGCAAAGGCTGGCGATGCCCTTCTTGGCGTCGCGCTTGATCATTTCGTGCAGCAGCGTCACCAGGATACGGCAGCCGCTGGCACCGATGGGGTGACCGATGGCAATCGCGCCACCGTTGACGTTGACCTTGGACGTGTCCCAGCCCATTTCCTGGTGCACGGCACAGGCCTGCGCTGCAAAGGCTTCGTTGATTTCCAGCAGGTCCAGGTCTTGGGCTTTCCAGCCGGCGCGCTCCAGCGCGCGGCGTGCCGCCGGCACCGGGCCCATGCCCATGATGGCCGGGTCCAAGCCAGCGCTGGCGTAGCTGGCGATGCGCGCCAAGGGCTTCAAGCCCAGCGCAGCTGCCTTGGTGGCGGTCATCACCATCACCGCGGCAGCACCGTCGTTCAGGCCCGACGCATTGCCGGCGGTCACGCTGCCCGCCTTGTCAAATGCCGGGCGCAGGCCAGCCAGGGCCTCGGCGTTGGTTTTCTTGTTGATGAACTCATCGGCAGCAAAAACAATCGGGTCGCCTTTTTTCTGCGCGATGCTGACCGGCACGATCTCGTCCTTGAAGCGGCCGGCTTCTTGCGCCGCTGCGGCCTTTTGCTGGCTGCCCAGCGCCAAGGCGTCTTGCGCGTCGCGGCTGATGCTGTACCTCTTGGCCACGTTTTCGGCCGTGATGCCCATGTGGTACTGGTTGTAGACGTCCCACAGGCCGTCAACGATCATGGTGTCGGCCATCTTCCAGTCGCCCATGCGTTGGCCGTCGCGGCTGCCCAGCAGCACGTGCGGGCTGGCCGACATGTTCTCCTGGCCGCCGGCGATGACGATGTCGCTGTCACCATCACGGATGGCTTGTGCTGCCAGCATCACGGCCTTCAGGCCCGAACCGCAAACCTTGTTGATGGTCATGGCCGGCACGCCGTGGCTGAAGCCGGCCTTGATGAGAGCCTGGCGCGCGGCGTTTTGTCCCGAACCCGCGGTGAGCACTTGGCCCAAGATGACCTCACCGATCTGTTCGCTGCTCAGGCCACTGCGTTCCAGCAAGGCCTTGAGTACCGTGGCACCCAGCTCTGGCGCAGCCACTTTGGCCAGGCTGCCCCCAAACTTGCCCACAGCGGTGCGGGCTGCTGCGACGATGACGATGTCTTGTTGTGCCATACGATGTCTCCTGAATGAACGAATTAGGCCTTGGCCAGCACGTAGCGCCCGGGCGCCGGTTCAATGGCCTTGAATTTTGGGTTGCCCGCTGTTTTGGGCGCAGCCACCAGCTTGCCGCCCAACGGCTTGAGCCAGCCGGACCACACCGGCCACCAGCTGCCGGCGTGCTCGGTGGCACCGGCCAACCAAGCTTCGGCCTGGGCCGGCTGCTGCGCGTTGGTCCAGTGGCTTCTTTTGCCCTTGGCGGGTGGGTTGATGACCCCAGCGATGTGGCCGCTGGCGCCCAACACAAAGGTCTTCTTGCCACCGATCAACGGCACCGACGCGTAGGCTGCTGTCCACGGAACGATGTGGTCTTCGCGCGAGCCATAAACGAAGAAAGGCGCCTTGATCTTGCCCAGGTCAACCTTTTCACCACAGACGGTCAGTGCGCCTGGCTTTTTCAGTTCGTTTTGCAGGTACAGGTGACGCAAGTACCAGCAGTACATGGGGCCGGGCAGGTTGGTGGAGTCGCCGTTCCAATACAGCAGGTCAAACGGCGGCGGCGACTCACCCTTGAGGTAGTTGGCCACCACATAGTTCCACACCAGATCGTTGGGGCGCAAAAAGCTGAAGGTGGTGGCCAGTTCCTGGCCCTTGAGCAGGCCGGGGCCGCTGGGCGCCTTGGGCCCCAGGGTCATTTCGCGCATCTGCACCATCTGCTCGTCGATGAAGATGTCCAGAATGCCGGTGCTCTCGAAGTCCAGCAGCGTGGTCAGCAGGGTCACCGAGTGGGCCGGCTGTTCGCCACGCGCGGCCAAGACCGCCAGCGCCGTGCTCAAGATGGTGCCGCCCACACAGAAGCCCAGCGTGTTGATCGTGGGCGCGCCCGTGATGGCCTGCACCGTGCGTATGGCGGCGATGGGGCCTTGCTCGATGTAGTCGTCCCAGGTCTTGCCCTTCATCGACTCATCGGGGTTGCGCCAGCTGACCACAAAGGTGCGATGGCCCTGCTCGACGGTGTAGCGGATGACCGAGTTGTCGGGCTGCAAGTCCAGGATGTAGTACTTGTTGATGCAGGGAGGCACAAACAGCATCGGCCGCTCATGCACCTTGGCCGTCAGCGGCTTGTATTCGATCAGTTGAAAAAGGTCGTTCTCGAACACCACGGTGCCCGCGGTGGTGGCCACGTTGCGGCCCACTTCAAACACGCTTTCGTCGGTTTGCGAGACATGTCCCTTTTGCACGTCTTCCAGCAGGTGCTGCATGCCAGCGGCCAAGCTTTCGCCCTTGGTATCCAGCGCCTTCTTCAAGGCCTCGGGGTTCAGGGCCAAAAAGTTGCTGGGGCTGGCAGCGTCCACAAACTGCTGCACGGCAAAGCGAATGCGGCCTTTGGTCTTGGCGTCGCCCTCTACGCTTTCGGCCATGGCAGTCAAGGCCTTGGCGTTGAGCAGGTACATCTGCGCAGTCATGGCCGCCGCGGGGTTGCTCAACCATTCGGCCGCCGCAAATCGACGGTCGGCGATGGGAGCCGGCTTGGCGCCTGCCGCCGCGCCGATGCCGGGCACGGCCTGCAAGGACTGGTTCCACATGGCCGCGGCCTTTTGCAGGTAGTCGGCCTGGATGCGGCTCAGTTGCTCGGGGGGCAACCCCAAGCCGGTGAGCGACTTCATGCTCTCCATCAAGCTCGCCCCCCAGGCATCGGCACCCGGCAAGCTGGTTGGTTCGGTCGAGCGGGGCTTGGCTTTCACGTCCGGGTCTCCTTCTTGAGCGTGGGTGGTCTGGCCTGCTGGGCCTCGTCACCCATCCATTGATGACGCAGTTCACGTTTTACGCCAGCTGACTGACGGTGTGATGACGCGTTTTTTTCACATCACGGAAAGAGCAATCATAATACGGCATGTACTTGATCGCCATTGCGTGGATTTACGTAGTGCTGATGATGGCCGTGGCCGAGGCCGTGTCATCGCAAGGCACCGTGCTGGGCGCCGTCATCACGTTCGTCTTGTATGGCGTGCTGCCCTTGTCGATCGTGATGTACATCCTGGGCTCACCCGGCCGGCGCCGGCTGCGCCAACAGGCTGAGTCACAGGCGCCAGATGGCGGCAGCCATGCGGCCGGTGATCCGGTCGCGCCGAAACGAGAAAAACCTTGAAGGGTCTTCCACCGTGCATGCGGCCTCGTTACTGATGTCGGTGACACCAAGCGCAGCCAAGCGGTCGTGCGCAAGCCGCGGCAAGTTGGCCAGCCAGGCGGGGCTGCCATCGGCGCGGGCGCGGTAGACGAAGCGGTCGATGTCTTGTGTGTCGGGCGCTTGACCAAAAGCCGCCAAGACATCGGCGCCCACTTCAAACTGGCGTGGCCCGATACACGGCCCTAGCCAAGCCTGCACATCCCTTGGCCTGGCTCCCGTGCCCTGGCACAGGGCCCGCACCGTGGATTCGAGCACGCCAGCGGCCAAGCCCCGCCAGCCTGCGTGTGCTGCCGCCACCGCACTGCCATCGTGCAAGGCAAACAAGACCGGCATGCAATCGGCAGCGCCCACGTGACAGGCCAGGCCCCGTTCAGTCGTCCACGCCGCATCAGCCGTTGGCAAGGACGAGGTGGGCAGGTGCAGGTGCCCAGCGCGCAGCTGCAAAACGTCTGCGCCGTGGACCTGTCGCAGCCAGACATACGGCACGCCCAACGCCTTCTGCCACCGGCGACGGTTTTCGTCGACCGCACGATCGTCGTCGCCCACACCCTTGCTGAGGTTCAGGCTGTCAAAGGGCGTTTTGCTGACACCCCCGCCACGCAGACTCATGGCTGCGCCCACGCCTGGTGGACTGCTCCAAGAAGGCCTCAGCAACTGGGTCCATGGCAGGCCTTCGGATTCAACGTCCATGCCAGTCACAGCCCGCCATCGACGTCGCAGCTACTCGAAGTCGGGGCAGTGCTCAGGCCGCGTCTGTTCAAACGCCGGCAGCTTCATGCAGGCATCGAACACCCGCATCACGTGGGGCACGTGCTCGGTGCGACAGTCAAAGCGGCGGGCGTTGAAGATCTGTGGCACCAGCAGGCAGTCGGCCAGGCCGGGCCGGTCACCATGGCAATAGAGGCTCGGCTGCGCCGCCAACTGGCGTTCCACCACCTCCAGGCCTGACTCCACCCAGTGCCGATACCAGCGGTTCTTGTCGTCTTCACTGACCTTCAAGTCGCGCACCAGATAGCGCAGCACCCGAAGGTTGTTCAGCGGATGGATCTCGCAGGCAATGTCTTGCGCCAGAGCGCGCACGCGGGCTCGCGCGGCAGGTGTGTTGGGCAAGAGCGGTGGCTGTGGATAGGTTTCGTCCAGGTATTCGATGATGGCCATCGACTGGGTCAACGCGTGTTCGCCGTCACGCAGCAAAGGCACCAGGCGCGATGCGGAAACCGCCGCATAGGACTCGTTGAACTGTTCGTTCTTGGCCAGGTGAACCGACTGGTAGCTGTAGTCCAGCCCCTTCAACGCCAGCGCAATGCGAACACGGTAAGAAGCCGAAGACCGAAAGTAGTTGAAGAGTTCCATCGCCATCACCTCACCGCCACCTTGATTGATCCCAGGCCGGCGATGCTGCCCTCCATCACGTCACCCCGCACCACAGGCCCTACGCCCGCGGGCGTGCCCGTCATGATCAGGTCCCCAGGCTGCAACGTCCAGGCCGCACTGAGGTGTTCAATGGTTTCGGCCACGTTCCAGATCAGTTCCTTGAGGTCGCCTTTTTGTTTGAGCGCACCGTTGACGGTGAGCGTGATGGCGCCCGAATCCAGTTCGCCGCTCTTGGCCATGGGCATGATCGGGCCCACAGGCGCACTTTGTTCAAAGGCCTTGCCGATGCACCAAGGTCGGCCCTGCTTTTTCATGTCACCTTGCAGGTCACGGCGTGTCATGTCCAGGCCAACGGCATAGCCCCAAACGTGCTTCATCGCGTCGGCCGCCATGATGCCGCTGCCGCCGATACCGATGGCCACCACCAATTCAATCTCGTGGTGGAAATTGGCTGTCAGTGTGGGGTAGTCGATCACACCGGTGCTGCCTTCAGCCACAACCACCACGGCGTCCGCTGGCTTCATGAAAAAGAAGGGCGGCTCGCGACCGGTGAAGCCCATCTCCTGCGCGTGCTCGGCGTAGTTGCGCCCAACGCAGTAGACGCGGTGCACCGGAAACAGGCCACCGCCGACGACTGGAACGCTGACGGGGGCTGGCGCTGGAATGACGAAGTCCATGGGAGTGATGGGGTAAGTCGAGCAGAGCGCCGCATGATGCCACGCCGTTTGGCGCCCGCTGCTGGAGTGGCTGCATGGCCGAACACCAAGACCCTGGCGAGCAGCGGCTCAAAGGCAAGAAGGGCAAGGACCGGCGGCGGCCGCTACACTGATCTGCATGCACCTGCCCCGCCGCATTCAGCATTGCCGTGTCTGTGGCGCTGCCACCCAGTACCGCGTGCCGCCCGACGACAACCGCGAGCGCGCCATCTGCAACGCCTGCGGCGAGGTTCACTACGAAAACCCGCTCAACGTGGTGGGCACGGTACCGGTGTGGGGCGATCAGGTGCTGCTGTGCCGTCGCAACATCGAACCCCGGCACGGCATGTGGACCCTGCCTGCGGGCTTCATGGAGTTGGGCGAGAGCACCCGTGACGGCGCACTTCGAGAAACCATTGAAGAGGCCGGCGCCAACGTGGAAATGCAAGACCTTTTCAGTGTGCTCAACGTGGTGCGCGTGGGTCAGGTGCACTTCTTCTATCGAGCCCGCATGCTGAACACCTCGCTCAACCCTGGGCCCGAGAGCATTGAAGCGCGTTTGTTTCGTGAGGACGAAATCCCTTGGGACTTGTTGGCGTTTCGCACCGTGCGCCAAACCCTGGAACTCTTCTTCGCAGACCGTCAGCGCGGCCACTTCTCGGTGCACGTGCAAGACATCAGCTAGCTGCCCGCACCAACGCTGAGCTCGCAAAAAAGCCCGCGATGCAGCGGGCTTTTTTCGATTCAGGCAACTTAACTCAGGCGTGGGCAGCGCGCAGCTTCATCGAAAACTCTTGCAGCGCGGCAATGCCGCTTTCTTCCGCTTTGCGGCACCAAGCCTGCAAGTCCACCACCAGCTGCTCAGCCGACACACCGGTGCGTGTCCACAGGGCCCGCAATTCCTCGCGCATGGCCACCAGCTTGGCCAGCTGCGGGCTTTGGCCCAAAGCAGCAGCCAGACTGGGCTTCACGCCATGGGGAATCTTGTCGTCGTCGCGGTGCAGCCAAGCCTGGGCCAGACGCATGTGGCGCAGCAGCGCTCCGTCACTGGGGCCATGCGCCTTCAGACGCTCAACTTCAGCGGCTACAGCACGCTTGAGTTCGGCCGCGTACCGGGCCATGACCTCGTAGCGGTTGGCGATGATGGCGTCCAGCGTCTTGCCGTCCGCCACCGGCCGCACGCCGCCGAGCGCCAGCTTGGGCGCCACCTTCTTCACCTTGGCCAGACCCACCACTTCCATGGCGCGGATGTACAACCAGCCCACGTCAAACTCGTAGGGCTTGACCGAAAACTTGGCCGATGTGGGATAGGTGTGGTGGTTGTTGTGCAGCTCTTCGCCGCCAATCAAGATGCCCCATGGCGACACGTTGGTGGACGCATCGGGGGCTTCAAAATTGCGGTAGCCCCAGAAGTGGCCAAGCCCGTTGATGACGCCGGTGGCCCACCACGGAATCCAGACCATCTGCACGGCCCAGACCAAGGCGCCAATGGCACCAAACATCAGCAGGTTGAGCACCAGCATGATGGCCACGCCCTGCCAGGAAAAGCGGGTGTAGACGTTGCGCTCAATCCAGTCGTCTGGCGTGTTGTGACCGTACTTGACCAAGGTTTCACGGTTGGCGGCCTCTGTTCGGTAAAGCTCCACCCCCGTCAACAGCAAAGCCTTGAGACCCCTGGTCTGCGGGCTGTGCGGGTCTTCTTCGGTCTCGCACTTGGCGTGGTGCTTGCGGTGCACCGCCACAAATTCCTTGGTGACCATGCCCGTGGACAGCCACAACCAGAAGCGGAAAAAGTGCGAAGGAATGGCATGCAGGTCCAGCGCGCGGTGGGCCTGAGCGCGGTGCAGAAAGATCGTCACCGCCGAGATCGTGATGTGGGTGGTCACCAGGGTGTAGAGCAGCACTTGCCACCAGGCTGCCGCCAGCAGGCCATGGGACAGCAAGTCCACCAAGGTGTCGTGCACCAGCCAGAGAGGGTCCATCAGCAAGTCCTTGCCCAAAGATTCGGTTACAGCTTGATTGTAGGGGGGCGGCCGGAACGAAGCCCGCCACAAGTGCACTTCAGCGCGGCCTCAAAACGAAAGATCGACCGACCTCACGCGAACAGAAGACTGCAGATGGCTGCAGTTGGTGAAATTTCAACGCCTTTGCCAAACCGCAGCAAAAAAGCCGTCGGTGTGATGGCGATGCGGCCACAGGCGCAAGTAAGGCCCGGCCACCAAGGCTTCAGGGTTGTCGACCCGCGCCGCCTGCAGCGCTGCCAGCACCGGCATGGGTTCGAAATCCGCACAGTGGGCTTGGCTGAAAGCCTCGGCCACGCGTTCGTTTTCCACCGCGAGCAGGCTGCAGGTGGCATAAACCAGACGACCGCCCGGCTTTAGCAAACGTGCAGCACTGGCCAGGATGGCAGACTGCTTGACCTGCAGTTCCTCCAGCGCCTTGGGGCTCTGGCGCCACTTCAAATCAGGGTTGCGACGCAGCGTGCCCAAGCCCGAACAGGGCGCGTCGACCAGCACCCGGTCGATCTTGCCCGCCAGGCGTTTGACGCGGTCGTCACGCTCATGGGCAATCTGCGCCGGGTGCACGTTGGACAAACCACTGCGCGCCAAGCGCGGCTTGAGCGCCTCCAGCCGGTGGCCGGAGATGTCAAAGGCATACAGACGCCCTGTGTTGCGCATGCAGGCGCCCAGCGCCAGGGTCTTGCCGCCGGCACCGGCGCAGAAGTCCACCACCATCTCGCCGCGCTTGGCGTCGGTGATCAGCGCCAACAGCTGGCTGCCTTCGTCCTGCACCTCAACCCCACCGCCCGTGAACACCGGCAGCTTGCTCAGCGCCGGCTTGCCCTGCACACGCAAGCCCCAGGGCGAGTGCGGCGTGGGCTGGGCGTCGATGCCGGCTTCGGCCAAGGTGCGTTGCACCTCTTCGCGCTTGCCCTTCATCACGTTGACGCGCAGGTCCAGCGGCGCAGAGCGAGACAGCTCTTCAACCAACGGCCAGAACTCGTCGCCCAACTGCTCGCGCAGCGGGTTGGCCAGCCAGTCGGGCAGGTTGTGACGCAGCTTGTCGGGCAAGGTGGCGCGGTCGATCTGGTTCACCTCGGCCAACCAGGTTTGTTCCAGTGGGCTGAGTGCGCCACGCAAGAAGCCTTCGTTGCCTTGCCAGGCCAGGATGGCCAGGCGCCGCTCCAGCGGGCTGGTCTGGCCACCAAACTTGCCTTGCTGGGCCAAGTGCAGGTACAGCTGACGCTGGCGTAACACGCCATAAGTGGTCTCAGCCAGGGTGTGGCGTTCACGCGCGCCCAGATCGCGGTGCTTGCGAAAAAACTGCGATACCAGGCCGTCGGCGGGGGCGTCGAGCTTGAGCACAGAACGCAACAGTTCGGTGGTGAGGTCTAAAAGGGCGTTGGGATGCATGGGGCGATTATCCTGCCCGCCCATGAATGCACCCACTGACGACCTGCCCGCCCTGCCCTTCGCACCGCTTGGCCGCTACCGCCACTACAAGGGGCTGGACTACCAATTGCTGGGCGTCGTGCGCCACAGCGAGAGCCTGGAGCCGCTGGTGTTGTACCGGCCGCTCTACGCTGCGCGCGGCGACTGGGTACGGCCGTACGCGATGTTCTTTGAAGATGTGGTGATCGACGGCGTGACGCAGCCGCGGTTTGCCCGCATCGGCGACTGAAGGGCACTGGAGGCCAAGGCTGGAAGCCTTGGCGGAGCTCTTGCAAAGGCTTGGTCGAAAGTCTGCCCAGCGCTGGGCAATGGCGTGCGGCGTCAAGCCTGCCGCATCACAACAGAACCTGCGAAGCGCCCTGGGCCTGCAGCACAAGACCGTTTTCAACCTTCAGTTGTCCTTCAACAAACCAGCGCACGCTTTGGGGGTAGATGACGTGCTCGGTGGCCAGCACGCGTGCCGCCAGGCTGCTGGCGTCGTCGCCCGCACGAACCGGCACCACGCTTTGCATCACGATGGGGCCGTGGTCCAGATCGGCCGTCACCAGGTGCACCGTGGCGCCCACCGCTTTGCAGCCCGCGTCCAGCGCCCGCTGGTGCGTGTGCAGTCCCGGGAAGGCCGGCAACAGCGATGGGTGGATGTTGAGGAAGCGCCCCGAATAGCGCTGCACAAAGGCCGCTCCCAGAATGCGCATGAAGCCTGCCAGCACCACCAGGTCGGGCGCAAAGCCGTCGATGACGCGCGCCAGCTCGGCATCAAAGTCATCGCGCTGCGCAAATGCTTTGTGGTCCACCACGGCGGTGGCAATGCCCTTCGTGGCTGCAAACTGCAGGCCCCCAGCCCCAGGCCGGTTGCTGACCACCGCAACCACTTGGGCGGGCCAGCGCTGCTCGGCACAGCGCTGAACAATGGCTTCCATGTTGGAGCCGCGGCCTGAAATGAGGATGACGATGCGCTTGTCCATGGGGCTCTTGCAAGTTCGGGCAGAAGTGTAGAGGGGCCGCGGCTGGGCTTGCGACGTGAGCCTGCAACGAGCACCACCCAGCGCCCCGCACATCCCCAGTGGCTCCGGCCTGAGACAATCGGCACCGTCGTCCACCTGATGCACCACCTCATGCGATCGCGAGTCCTCTCTGGCATGCGCCCCACCGGCGCCCTGCACCTTGGCCACTACCACGGCGCCCTGAAAAACTGGGTGCGCCTGCAAGACACGCACGAGTGCTTCTACTTCGTGGCCGACTGGCACGCGCTGACCACCCACTACGAAGAGCGCGAGGTGATGGAGCGATACGTCTACGACATGGTGGTGGACTGGATCGCCGCCGGCCTGGACCCTGAAGCCTGCACCATCTTCATCCAGAGCCGCCTGCCCGAACACGCCGAGCTGTTCACACTGCTGGCCATGGGCACGCCGCTAGGTTGGCTGGAGCGCGTGCCGACCTACAAAGACCAGATGGACAAGCTGAAGGACCGCGATCTGGCGACCTACGGCTTCTTGGGCTACCCCTTGCTGCAGGCGGCCGACATCCTGATCTACAAGGCCAACCATGTGCCGGTGGGCGAAGACCAGTCCTCGCACGTCGAACTCACGCGCGAAGTGGCGCGCCGGTTCAACAACCTGTATGGCCGCTCATCGAAGTCCGAAGCCTTGATCGCGGCGGCGTTGGCCAAGCTGGCCAAGGACGACGCGCGCTACTACGACAAGCAACGCAAGGCTTACGGCGAAACCGGCAGCGCCGAGGCGCTGGCCAAGGGCGAAGGCATGGTCAAAAAGGCCGCTGCCAACGTGCCCGGCTGGACCGAAGAAGACAGCGAACTGCTGCTGGGCCACCTGAAGGGCGCTGGCAAGAGCATCCTCACCGAGCCGCAAGCCTTGCACACCGAAGTGCTGCGCCTGCCTGGGCTGGACGGCACCAAGATGAGCAAGAGCTACGGCAACGCGGTGCTGATGCGCGACGAACCCGCTGAGGTGACCAAAAAGATTCGCGGCATGGTGACCGACCCCGCCCGCGCCCGCCGCACCGACCCCGGCGATCCCGAGAAGTGCCCGGTGTGGCAGTTCCACAAGCTCTACAGCGACGAACCCACCAAAGACTGGGTCGTCAAAGGCTGCAAGAGCGCAGGCATTGGCTGCCTGGAGTGCAAGCAGCCCGTGATTGACGCGGTCATCCAGGAACAGCAACCTTGGCGTGAGCGCGCCGAGACCTACCTGGCCAACCCCAAGCAGGTGCACTGGATCGTGGAAATGGGCACCGAGCGGGCGCGCACCGTGGCCCGCCAAACGATGAAAGACGTTCGCTCGGCCATGGGCCTGTCCTACTGAGGCTAAAGACATCTATGGACCTGCAAACCATTGAGCTGCACCCGGGCACCGAGCCCAACGCCACCATCATCATCCTGCACGGCTTGGGCGCCGACGGCACCGACTTCCTGCCCATTGCCGACGAGCTGAAGCTCCAGGCCGTGGGGCCTGTGCGCTACCTCTTCCCACGCGCGCCGGTGCGGCCCGTCACCATCAATGGTGGCCAGCCCATGCGGGCCTGGTACGACATCTTGAGCGCTGACCTGGTGCGCCGTGAAGACGCTGTCGGGCTGCGCGAATCGATGGAAGCCGTCAGCCGTCTGATCGACCGCGAAGTGGCACGTGGCGTGCCTGCCAAACGCATCGTGCTGGCGGGGTTTTCTCAGGGCTGCGCCATCACGCTGGGTGCTGGTTTGCGCCATGCAAACACGCTGGCTGGCTTGGCGGGTTTGTCGGGCTATCTGCCCTTGAGTGAGACCACGGCAGCCGAGCGCCACAGCGCCAACGCCCTAACCCCCGTTTTCCTGGCTCATGGCCGCAACGACGGCGTGGTCAGCATGGCCCGCGGCGCAGCCGGGCGTGACCTGCTGCAAGGCCTGGGGCAGCCTCTGGAGTGGCATGACTACCCTATGGAACACTCGGTCTGCATGGAAGAGGTGCAGGCCTTGCAGCAGTGGCTGTTGAAGGTGTTGCGGCCAGCCTGATGGCGTGGGCGCCGCGCGGGTTCTTTCATCGGGCCGAAAAGAGCGGGCCTGCCCAAAGGCATAGAGCCAAACGCCTGAGTCCAACCCGACCCTTTACCGCCCTGGTCGACTAAGCTGGGCTGCCGTGGCAACGCCTTGTGCAACCCCTTGCTGTGTTCTCAACCCGTCTGATTCGCCCTTGCCCCGATCGACTGCCCGGCTTTGTGGCGGCGCTGCACCGCGGTTGGTCGGCCGACACCGTGCGCGGTGTGGCGGCTGCCCGTGAAACGCAGGAGCGTTTGGCCACCAACCCCGCCAGCTTTTTCATGACGGCCGACGACCCTCTAGGGCTGGGCCCACCGGTGCGCTTGCCCGACGGCACCGAGCGTGCGCGCCTGCCGGGCCTGTTGCGCTGGATCTGGGATGAAGACGACGGCCCGGACGGTTTCGCTGGCAGCATCAACCTGCGCTGGATGCACGGCAATGCGGCCTTGCCGCCCCATGTGCTGGGCCACATCGGCTACGCCGTGCCCCCCTGGAAGCAGCGCCGCGGCCACGCCACGCGCGCTTTGCGGCAACTGCTGCCACTGGCGCGTGAACAGGGCCAAAATATGGTTGAACTGACCACCGACCTCGACAACGAAGCCTCGCACAGGGTCATCATCGCCAACGGTGGTGTGCAGGTCGAGCAGTTCAACAAAGGGCCTGAGTACGGCGACAAGCCGGGGCTGCGCTTCAGAATCGATCTGGCCTGAAGCGGGTCCCGCAGCGGCCTGGCCTGCCGAACCACCCGACTTGGTGATCAACGTGGCGTGGATGCCGGTGTCGGTGCAGCAGACGGTGCTGCTGGCGATGCCGGCGCCAGGATCATCACCGCGGTGCCGCCCACGCAGTCTTGCGTCTGACCGGCCTCACAACGCGCCTTGTCGCGAATGGGCGGCACCAGCTCTTTGGGCACGGGCGTGGGCGGGATCGTCAGCATGTGCACGATGAACATGGCCGTGCCCACGGCCAGCGCCAGCACCAGCAGGCGGCGCTTCCAGGTGGGGGCGGGGTACTTGTCGACTTCCATGGGTGGGCCGCACTATGGCACGCGTCCTGGCCTGCGCGTCTTTGGCGCAGCGCGTTTGCCGGCTTTCCCTTGGCCTGGCACTGGCTGTGCCACCATCGTGCCCCATGCAAACCGACCTGCAGCCCCTGGACGTGGCCATCATTGGCGGTGGCATTGCCGGCCTGATCCACCTTCACTATGCCCGCCTGGCCGGCCTGAACGCGCGGCTGTTGGAACGAGCACCAGCCGTGGGCGGCCTCTGGCGCGAGCTGCCCGCGTGGCAAGACATCCAGATTTGCCCTGCGGACTGGACGGTGGGTGACCTGCCGATTGAGGGCCCGATGCAAGCCCAGGTGCTGGCCAACATCGAGTCCTGGGTCAGCCGCTTCAAGCTGGGCAAAGACATCCGCCTGGGCTGCACGGTTGAAAGAGCCCACCATGACGGGCAGGCATGGGAACTGCGCATACCCAGCGGCCCGCTGCGTGCGCGCCACCTGGTAGCCGCCACTGGCGCGCACAACCGCCCTTGGATACCGGCGGTGGCGCGACGCGATGGCTCGGTGGCCGAGTTGCATTCCAGTGCGCTGCGCATGCCGCAAGAGCTGAAGGGCGCCCGGGTGCTGGTGGTGGGTGGCGGGGCTTCGGCACTGGACCTGCTGGATCAATGCCTGCTGCACGAGGCGGCGCGCATCACCTGGGCCTACCGCAGCCTGCGCTGGTTCACGCCCACCAGCAAGCCCAAGGCGGTGGCCGGTAGCGTGCGGCCGGTGGCCCGCCTGCAGGCCCAGGGTGTGCCGGTGCAGCAGCAAAACGAGCTGGTGCGCGCTGACCTGGCGGCCCGCTATAAAAGACTGGGCTTGCAGGACTTGATGCCGCAACGGCCGCTGGACCTGCGCAGCGACCAGATCTTTCCGGGCCGCGCCCGCATGCTGGCCGGCCTGGCCCAGATCGAACGCCACCAGGCCGAGGTGGTGGCGCTGGAAGGCGGGCAGGCGCTGCTCTCAGACGGCGGCGCTCTGGCCGTTGACCTGGTGCTGTGGGGCACCGGCTACCGCACCGATCTGAGCTACTTTGCCAACCCACAGGTGGCGGCGGTCACCGGTGTGAATGAACTGGCCACCCGCTGCGCCTGCGTCTTTCGCAGCCTGGACGAGCCCGACCTGTACTTCCCGGCCGTGGGATTGGAAGGTTATGGCGCCACGTCGTGGAACTTCGCCATCATGGCGCGCAGCGTGATGTCGCACATCGTGGGCCGCGCCCAGCTGGACCTGCAGCCCCTGCCCTACCGGCTCAACCACCTGGAAATGGTGCGCCACCTGGCCCTGCGTGATCCCGGCAGCTTTGCTGGCGCTGACGCCGACGCCTGGTGCCGTGATGTGGGTCTGAACACACCAGACGATCAGCCTTATCCGATGCCTGAAGTGGCCAACGCGGGTGCACCCACCCCCTGCCCCAGCGCCAGCGGCGGCGCCGCGAGCGATCCAGCCAACAGCTCCTGACACGATCAGGCAAACAGCCCCTGCAGATGCCAGGTGGGTTCATCCATCTGGCCCAGCACGCCCGACGCTGCGGGCAAGCGGCTGCGGTAGACCCACACCAAACAGCCGTCTTCGGCGCGCGCGATGAAGTAGTCGCGCGCCACGCTGGCGCCGTCCCACCAACCGGTTTCGATGCGTTCGGGGCCACTGACCAGCTGCAGCGCGCGGCCCTGCCAGCAGGGCATGGCGTCTCGCTCGGCCAGTGGCAGCGGTTCAGACAAGAGCCAGGCCGGGCGGTGCAGCGGCATGCTGCAGTCAACCAACGCAGGCGCTGAAGCCGCCGCGGATGAGTCCGCGGTGCGCAGACGGCCCGGCCCGCCAGGCAGTCCGACAGCCGATCCAACAGCCGACCCCACCACGGGCCCTACCGCAGGCACGGTGCGGCTGGCGCACTCGGGGCGGTGGTCGGCCACCGCCACCAGGCGCAGCACCTGCTCATCACCCAGCCGGGCGCGCAGGCGTTCCAGCAAGCGGGTCAGGCCCAGGGTTTGGCTGGCGCGGGTGGGAAAGAGCTCACCGTTGGGCGCGTGGCCGGCCACCAGATGGCTGCAGTGCAACTGCAGGTCCAGCGTGGGGGCGATCAGTTCCAACCGACCCAGGCGTTCGCGCAGCAGGCCTTGCAGGTGGGCGGCGTCCAGCGCGGGTTCGGCCAGTTCCACCCGCAGTTCGGTGGCTGGGGGTGCAGCGTGGCGAGCCTTTTCATGCAGCATGCGCAGCGTGAAGGCGGCCACGCGGGCCTGGCGCGCCTGCGCCCAGGCCACCAGACGCGCCAGCAGCACGCTGGCGCCGTGCAGCACCTGGTCGGTGGTGTCGGCGCGGGCAAAGAGCTCCAGGCGGGCATCAAACGTGGCCGGCAGTTCAACCCAGGTGCGCGGGTCGGCTTGCAAGCCCAGCGCGCGGTCCAGCTCGTCGAGCAGATCTTGGCCAAAACGCCGTGCCAGGCCCGAGCGTGGCACGGCCAGCAGGTCAGACAGCGTGTGCAGGCCCATGCCCTGCAAGGCTTCCCAGTGTTCGCGACCGGGGCCCAGCAGCCACACCGGGGCCTGGACCAACAGCGCCTGCAGCGCTTGCAAGCTGGTGCTGTGGGGCCCCAACGCCAGGTCAACGGTGGCCAGGTCACCTGAGGTCGGGGCCGCGTTGGCTTGCTTGGTGCTGGCCAGGCCGCGGGCTTGGCTTGGAAACCACTGCGCCACCAGCGCAGCGCCCAAGGCAGTGGGGGCTGCGGCGGCTTGCAGGTGGTGGCCCAGCGGTGCCACCGCCGCCATCAGCTGGCGTTGCAGCGCGGCCGCACCACCAAACAGACGCAAACTGCTGTGCACGTCGAGCAGCACGGTCTGGCTGTCGTGCAGCACCACAGCGGGGGTAAAAGCCAAGGCCGCATGCGCCACCGCCAGCAGCGCGGCGGCTTCACGCCCGGGGTGGCTTTCGGCCAGCAGCAGGTCGGCCGCCAGGGCCTGTGCGGTGGCGCGCTTGATACCTGCGCGCACGCCACGCTGGGCGGCAGCAGGGTTGACCTGGGCAATGCGGTGCTGGGCCACCAGCGCCATGGGGCGAGCGGCTTCAGCAGGCCCCAAGGTGGCGCAAAAGGCCTCCAGTGGCAACAACGGTAAGTGCAGGGCTAACCAATGCATGGTGGGAGATGTGTTGCGCAAGGGTGCCAGTCACGCTTGCAATGGCCGTTGCAGTGGCAGTGGCAGTGGCAGTTCCAGTTCCAGTTCCAGTTCCAGTTCCAGTTGCTGGTGCTGGTGCCGGTGCTGGTGCGGGGTCAGGTGCGCTTGCATGCGCGATCACGCATGCGGTTGAGCGTGCACTGGCTTGCTGGGCAGCCCCAGGGGCAGCTCAACTTGCACAGCGGCAGCCAGGCGCAGCGCGCGTGCCAGCGCGGGCGCCGACAGCACCGGGGCCAAAGCCAAGGTCAGCGGCTGGGCCAACGGTGGGCCGCGCCGCTTGAGCAGCGTCACGCGCAGCAGGTCGGGGCCGGCACTGCCCAGCAGCAGGCGCAGCGGTGCGGCGCTGGGGCGTTGGCGCTCTTGGGCGTCGCGCAGCAAAAACACCGGGCCGTCGTGGCCTTGGGCGGCCAGTTGCAAGCGGCGCAGTGCGTCGGCTGGCAAGCGAGCCGGCAACCAGGCCACCGCAGCACCCAAGTGGCCACTTTTCAGGGCTTGTTCCAACGCCCACAGGATGTCTGCCGCCGGCAGCTTGCCGCGCGCCGCGCCTTTGACACGCCCCAAGGCCGCCTGACGTGAGCGCACGACGATCAATTGCTGCAGATCCAGGCCCAGCGCCGTCAACGCCAAGGCGCTGGGCTCAGCGGGTGGGTCAAACCACATCACCCCGCGCTGGCGGCCCTGCAGCGCGCCCAGCACCGGAGCCAGCAGACGCAGTTCACCCACGCCCGCATGCGGCAGCAGCAGTTCAGTCAGCACCCGGGCGGGCCAACCACCGCCCGGCAGCTGAACATCAAGCTCGGGGTAGCCGCTGGCGGCGGTGGCAGCGCCCACGCCGCACCCAGGGCGCCCCAGCTGGTGGGCGCGCCACAGCGCAGGGTGCAGCTCTTCGACACCGGCGGGTGTTGGCGCTGACGATGGCGCTGGGGATACCTGCCGAAACCCCAAGACAGGGGCTGATGACGCTGGCATTGGCAGCTGCAAAGACAGCTGCAGCCCTGACGAGGAGACCGGCTGGATGGTCAACTGCAGCGGCAATGGCACAGCCGCCGTGGCAGGACGGCCGCGTGCAGACACCAAGGGGCGAGTGGGGGATAGAGCCACGAAGATGCGGTGTGTTGATATGGGCGAGCAGTTGGTTTCAGCAAAGCCAACTTAACTGTATTTATATACAGCATATAGCAGCCTCCGCTACAGGTAAAGACCAACCGCACCGCTGGAACGAATCCCCAGGCCCATTCAGCCCTGACCTCGCGGCTGTGGACTGACAAAAATGCCTTTCCCCGAGACTAACGTTCTATTTAACCGGGAGCAAACGGCAGGACGCCAGGCCCGGGCTGGCGAAAATGTACCGCGTACCGCCGGCCCGGGCCCTGGTGGCCTGCCGTTGGCGCTCCGCTTGAGCGAGGGGTTAGGCGTCAGTGCGGCAGGTAGGGGAGGATGTTCTTCATGGCGTTGGATACGTAGGCTTCCTTCTCGCCTACTGGTGCCACGTAGTGAAGCGCCGCGGATGCAGCTTCCGCACCTTCGGCCCTTGCGATGATCCAAGCCGCGAGATACGGTGAGGCAAAGCAACCGCCTGCAGTGGCAACGTTGCCCTTTGCAAAGAACGGTTGATTCAGAACTTCAACTCCCGCTTCTTGGACCCAGGGCTTGGTGGTCAAGTCCGTGCAAGCGGGGACGCCTGCTACCAACCCAAGTTTGGAAAGAATCAAGGTACCCGAGCACTGGGCCGCGATGAGCTGTCTTGCGGGATTCAGCCTGATCCTCGAAAGAAGCTCCGGCTCTTCGACCACTTCGCGCGTCTTGATACCGCTGCCGACGATAACGGCATCAGCAGACGCCGTCTCCTCAAGCGATGACTGTGCTTTGACGGTGACCCCATTCATCGAGGTAACTTCTGGTTCTGGGCAGCAGAGCGTTACGCGCCAGCCTGGCTTCTTGATCCGGTTCAATACACCCAGGGCGATGAGGGAGTCGAGCTCATTGAAGCCCTGGAAGGTGAGGATGGCAATGTGCATTTGGTGGTTGTGCGCGGTAGTTGGATTCTGACGCCTAACGTTTGAGTTAAGCCGGACCCAACGGTGGGACGCCAGGCCCAAGCCACGGAAAATGTACACCGTACCCGTGGCTTGGGCCTGGTGGCCCGCCGTTGGGGCTCGGCTTG
>JAYTVT010000019.1:0-26013 GCA_043743835.1 Betaproteobacteria bacterium | reverse complement strand
TTCGCTGGCCATCAGTTTGGCCATCGCGGCTTCTTTCAGGCAGGGCAGGCCGGCGTCCTTCAGGCTGGCGGCATGCCAGATCAGCTGGCGCGCGGCCTCGATGCGGGTCGCCATGTCGGCCAGCTTGAACTGCACCGCCTGGTGCTCGAAGATCGGCACGCCAAAAGCCCTGCGCTCCTTGCTGTAGGCCAGTGCACAGTCGAACGCGGCACGCGCCATGCCCAAGGCCTGGCTGGCAATGCCGATGCGTCCGCCCTCCAGGCCCGACAACGCGATCTTCAGGCCCTGGCCTTCTTCACCCAGCCGGTTGGTGGCCGGGATGCGGCAGTTGTCGAACAGGATTTGCGCGGTGTCGCTGCTGTGCTGGCCCATCTTGTCTTCGATGCGAGCCACCGTGTAGCCCGGGCTGGTGGTGGGCACCAGAAAAGCGCTGATGCCACGTTTGCCGGCGGCCTTGTCAGTCACCGCCATCACGATGGCCACGTCGCCGTTTTTGCCACTGGTGATGAACTGCTTGACGCCGTTCAGCACATAGTGGTCGCCGTCTTTCACAGCCGTGGTTTTCAATCCGCCCGCTTCGCTGCCCACATGCGGTTCGGTCAGGCAAAACGCGCCGAGCATGTCGCCACGCGCCAGCGGCTTCAGGAAACGCTGTTTCTGGTCGTCGTTGCCAAAGGCCATCAAGATCGAACACACGGGGCAGTTGTTGACGCTGACCACCGTGCTGGTGGCGCCGCAGCCTGCGGCCACCTCTTCGAGGATGACCGACAAGGCCAGGTAGTCCAGCCCCGCGCCGTCCCACTCGGTGGGCACGGCCACGCCGTAACAGCCTAAGGCAGCCAGGCCCTTGAGCTGCGCGGCCGGGAAGGTGTGGGACTTGTCCCAGGCGGCCGCAAACGGCGCGATCTCGGCCTGCACAAAGGTGCGCACCGCGTCTTGCACGGCCAGGTGGTCTTCACTCAGCAGCATGGGGTTTCATCCTTGAAATGTCTTCTTGGTAGGCCACCGCCAACAGCACCTGAGGGCCTTGGACAGAGCGCATCAGGTGGTAGCCGGTGTGGAACTGCTGCAGCAGGCTGCCGTCGTGGCGCTTCAAGGTCCAGTGCACTTGCGCAAAGGCGTGGTTGGGGCCCATGGGCACTTGGGCTAACAACTCGAAGTCGGCGCGCTGGAAGCCGTTGTGGCGGTAGACGTCGCACAGCGCGCGGTGGTTGGCGCGCATGGGGGGGTCTTCGCTCCACCAGGTCAGGCGGGCTTGGCCATCTTCACCTCCGCTGTCACTGATGCCGCTGCTGCTGTGCCACAGGTTGGCCACCGCGTCACCGTCCAGGCGGTTGAAGGTGTCGCGGTAGGTTTCGAAAAAGGCTTGGGTTTCGGTACGGCTCATGGTCGGGTTCCTGTCACCAGGCCAGGGGCTGGCCGTCGTGGTTGAGGTAGGCGCCGTTGTCCTGGGGCTGAAGGCCGGCCAGCGTGCGCCGCATGTCGCTCACGCTGGTGCCCACGTCGATGTCGGCGCCCGCGCCGCCCATGTCGGTGCGCACCCAGCCTGGGTGAAAGGCCACGCATATCGCCTTGCCTGCCAGCTCCAGCGAAGCATCTTTCAGCACCGAGTTCAGCGCCGCTTTGCTGGCCCGGTAAAGCCAGCCTGAAGACGAGACCCGCAGCCCCATCGAGCCCATGCGCGACGACAACACCGCCAGCCGCGCGCCCGGCGCCAGCGCGTCCACCAGCTGCGGCAGCACGCGCATGGCACCCAGCACGTTGGTGTGCATCACGGTGTCAAACTCAGCCTGCGTGGGTGGCTGTAAACCATCGCTGCGCGGGCCGTAGACACCGGCGTTGACAACCACCACATCAAAGGCTTCGCCATCGATGAACCAGGCCAGGCCGGCGGCGCTGGCGGCGTCAGCCACGTCCACCCGCAGCGCATGCGCGCCCAAGGCCTGGATGCGCTCTAAGCCTTCGTCGCTGCGCGCCGTGGCCGTCACGCTGTCACCCGCTTCACGGCACTGCCGCACCCACTCCAGGCCAATGCCGCGCGAGGCACCCACGATCAACACCTTGTTCATACCGCCACCGGCCTTTCACGAAGCAAACGCAGCGCCAACGCGATGAAGAGCAGGCCGCCCAGGCCGTTCAACACCTGCCGCACCCGGCCCGACGCGCCCAAGCGCGCCAGGCGTGACGCCAACACCACGAGCAACATCAAGAACAAAAAACCCTGCACCACAAACCAGCCGCCCAGCAGCAAGAACGACAGCGTCTTGTGCGGCGAATGCGCCGGCACAAACTGCGGCAAAAAGGCCAGGAAGAAGAGCGCCACTTTGGGGTTGAGCACGTTGGTCAACAAGCCCACCCGAAAGTCAACCATCCAGGTGCGCGCTGGCGCCGCAGCGGTGTCAGCCGCTGGCCCAGCACCGCCACGCCAGGCCTGCCGCAACATGCCCCAACCCAGCCAGATCAAATAGGCCGCGCCGGCCCATTGAATGGCTCGGAAAGCAGCAGGCACCAGCGCCAACAAAGCCGCCAGGCCAAAGGCCGCTGCCAGTGCGTGCACCACACAGCCCGCGTTGATGCCCAGCGCAGCGGCAAAGCCGGCACGCGCACCACCCTGCAAGGTGCGGCTGACGGTGAGCAGGAAGTCGACGCCTGGCGTGGCGTTCAGCACGAACACCGCGGTCGCAAACACCGCTGCTTCAGCGGGCCCCGGCAGCAGGCCTTGCAAGACCATCACAGCATCTCCACCGCCAAGGCCGTGGCCTCACCGCCGCCAATACACAGCGCCGCGATGCCGCGCTTCAAGCCGCGCTTGCGCAATGCACCCAGCAGCGTGACGACGATGCGCGCGCCGCTGGCGCCGATGGGGTGGCCCAGCGCACACGCACCGCCGTGCACGTTGACGATCTCGTGCGCCAGCTTGAACTCATCCATCGCGGCCATGGTCACGGCGGCGAAGGCTTCGTTCACTTCCCACAGGTCCACCTGCCCCGCTTGCCAGCCGGCCTGCGCCAGCGCCTTGCGAATGGCACCGGCCGGTGCGGTGGCAAACCACTGTGGCTCTTGGGCATGCACCGCGTGGCTGACGATCCGGGCGATGGGCTTCACACCGATCTGCACCGCCGTGCTCTCACGCATCAGCACCAGCGCGGCCGCACCGTCGCTGATGCTGCTGGCGTTGGCCGCGGTGATGGTTCCGTCCTTCTTGAACGCCGGCTTCAGGCTGGGGATCTTGTCCAGCTTGGCCTTGAAGGGCTGCTCGTCGAACTTGATTACCGTGTCGCCGCCCTTGCCGGGCAGGGACACCGGGGCCATTTCCCAGTCGAAACTGCCGTCTTCGTTGGCCTGCTTCGCGCGCGTGGTAGACGCAATGGCAAAGGTGTCTTGCGCCTCGCGGGTGAAGCGGTACTTGTCCACGCACTGCTCGGCAAACACGCCCATGGCCTTGCCGCGCTCATAGGCGTCTTCCAGGCCGTCCATGGCCATGTGGTCAAACATCTGCGCGGCGCCGTACTTCACGCCTTTGCGCGCAAACATCAGATGCGGGGCGTTGGTCATGCTTTCCATGCCCCCGGCCACCAGCACACGGGCGCTGCCGGCGGCCAGCATGTCGTGGGCGAACATCATGGCGCGCATACCGCTGCCGCACATCTTGGTCAGCGTCACGGCGCCGGTGCTGTCGGGCAAACCGGCTTTGCGCATCGCCTGGCGGGCGGGTGCCTGGCCCTGGCCGGCCATCAGGCAGTTGCCCAGCAGCACTTCGTCGATGCTGTCGCCGGGCACACCGGCGCGCTGCACGGCTGCCTTCACGGCCACGGCGCCCAGTTCCCAGGCGGGCAAGGCGGCGAAGTCGCCCAGCAGGCCGCCGATGGGCGTGCGGGCAGCGGAAACGATGACGATGGGGTCTGTGGCCATGGTGGGCTCCTTTTCAGCAGGGATGTTCGGGTGGATTCAGGACTTGACCAACGTGATGTGCGGCGCATGCGGGCCGCCGCCACGCTCTTGTTTGGCCACGCCCTGGATGTAAGCCTGGAACTGCGGGTCTTCGCCGCGCAGCAGTTGCGGCAAGGCGTTGTGGAAGTCTTCGCGGCGGCACCATTCGCGCATGTAGTCGTCCCAGCTGTTCCAGCGGCGTTGCTCGGGCGCGGTCATCTGTGGCTTGTAGGCCACCAGAAAGGCGCGTTCAAACAGCGAGATCAGCATGTCAAAGATCACCAGCATGCGCTCGTGCTGCTCTGGCGTGGGCGACGGCAGCGCGCCCGTGGTGCGCAATTGCAGATCAGCGTTGGCCAGCACCACTTTCAGGAAGTCGTTGTAGGCGTCGGACAGGTGTTGGTAGGCCTCTTCCTCTTCGTTCTCGCGCTCTTTGCGCTGCTGCGCGACAAAGACCCACACGGCAAAAGGCAGGCCCACCACGGTGACCAGCAGGCTGAGGATTTCGAGCACTTCCTTGATGGTCATGCTGTGACCCCTTGAGCGCTGGCCCCTTGGGCCTGGGTCTCTTGCACGTTGGCGAAGCGTTTGGCGCTCTCGTAGGGAAACACGTCGTGCACGTGGCCGGCCAGGATGCGCTCTTTGTGGCCTTGCCAGAAGGCTGCGTCCAGCAGGTCGGCGTGGTGGGCCATGAACACTTCTTTCACCGCCGCGTTGCCCAGCAAAAACGGCGCAAAGGTCTCAGGGAAAACGTCGCCCTTGCGCACGGTGTACCAAACGTCACCGCTCATCTCTTCTTCTTCGTTGCGCGGCGTGGGCACGCGGCGGAAGTTGCAGTCGGTGAGGTATTCGATTTCGTCGTAGTCGTAGAACACCACCTTGCCGTGGCGGGTGACGCCGAAGTTCTTCCACAGCATGTCGCCAGGGAAGATGTTGGCCGCCACCAGGTCCTTGATGGCGTTGCCGTACTCCACCACCGCATGCGCCACACCTTCAGCGCTGGCTTCTTGCAGATAGATGTTCAGCGGGATCATGCGCCGCTCGATGTACAAGTGCTTGATGACCAGCGTGTCGCCATCCACTTCCAGCAGGCTGGGGCAGTAGTGCTGGATCTCGTCGATCAGCGCCTGCTCAAAACGGTGGCGCGGGAAAGCCACATTGCTGTACTCCAGCGTGTCGGCCATGCGGCCCACGCGGTCGTGCTGTTTGACCAGCAGGTACTTGCCCTTGATCTGCTCGCGGGTGGTTTCTTTCTGCGGCGGGTAAAAGTCTTTGATCAGCTTGAACACATAAGGGAATGACGGCAGGTCAAAGACCAACATCACCATGCCCTTGATGCCGGGCGCGATGCGAAACTGGTCGCTGCTGTGGCGCTGGTGGGCCAGAAGGTCGCGGTAGAAGATGTTCTTGCCGTGCTTTTGCAGACCAATGGCGTTGTAGATCTCGGCGCGCGGTTTGCGTGGCATCAAGCCGCGCAAGAACTGCACGTAGGCCGAAGGCACATCCATGTCGACCATGAAGTAGGCGCGGGCGTAGCTGAAGATCATCAGCAGCTCGTCTTCGCCAAACAGCGCGGCGTCGATGTGCAGCTTGCCGTTGCTGCCGTGCAGGATGGGCAAGGCCAGCGGCACTTCGGTGAAACCGTTGATGATCTTGCCCACCAGGTAGGCACCTTTGTTTCGGTAGAACAGGCTGGCCAGCACCTGAATTTGAAAGTTGGTGCGCGGCTTCAACGGGCCGCTGGCGCTGAGCTCGGCCAGCATGGCGCGCACCACGTGGTCCACGTCGCGGTCCAGGTCTTCGAAGTCGCGCTGCAACTGCAGGTTAAAGATGACGCGCTTCCAGGTTTCGTGCAGGTTGGCCGTGCTGGGGTAGTAGGCGCGGTAGGTGGGTGCTGATGCGGGTTCTTCGTTTTCGATGTACTCGGTGCTGACGGCCGGCCGCACAAAGATGAAGTCGTTGCGGAAGTAGCTGCGGTGCAGCAGCTTGGCGGTGACGCTGTTGAAAAACGTTTCGGCCAGCTCGGGCTGGTGGTGGTCGGTCAGCAGCCCAATGACGTGCAGCTTGGCCTGCTGCCAGGTGTCCATCGACAGCGCGTCGATGTTGAAGTCAGCGCGCAGGCGCTGCACCGCCTCATTCACCCGCTGGTCGTAAAACTCGATGCGCTGCGCTTGGGACCGCTGCTGCCCATGCCAGTCCGCGGCCTCGAAACGCTGTTTGGCCTGCGCGGTGGTTTCGCGAAACAGCCGGTAGTGGCGGTTGAACCCGTCCACCAGCGCCTGTGCGATGTCAAACGCGCTCTGGTCGGTCAGTTGGTGCGGAAACATCGGGCAGCCACGATGGGGTTCGTTGGCTAGAGCGCGCCAGGACCAAAGGTGGTGTCGGCGCTTTCCAGTCCGTCTTCGACCACGTCGTCAAAGGTCTCATCCACCTTCTGGTCGGCGCGCGGGTAGCGCTTGAGCGCTGCGGCGAAAACCTCCACCACCGTTTCCGGCCGGTCCATGGTGACGTGCAGGTTTTTCAGCAGGCCGTCTTTCAAGCCGTAGACCCAGCCGTGTACCGCCACGGCTTGACCGCGCGCCCACGCGTCTTGCAGCACGGTGGACAAGGCCACATTGCCGACCTGCTCGATGACGTTCATCTCGCACAGGATGTTCTCCTGCTCTTCGGCCGGCAAGTGGTCCAGCCGCTTGCGGTGGCGCAGGCGCACGTCTTGCACATGGCGCAACCAGTTGTCGGCCAGACCAATGCGGATGCCGCGCATGGCCGCTCGCACACCGGCGCAGCCGTAGTGGCCCACCACCATGATGTGCTTGACCTTCAGGTGTTCCACCGCAAACTGGATGGTGGAAAGCGCGTTGAGGTCGCTGTGCACCACCAGATTGGCCACATTGCGGTGCACGAACACCTCACCCGGGTCCAGCCCGGTGATTTCGTTGGCCGGCACCCGGCTGTCGGCACAGCCTATCCACATGTAGCGCGGCGACTGCTGCTGCGCCAGGCGCGTGAAAAAACCGGGTTGGCGCTGTTCGGTGGCGGCGGCCCACTGGCGGTTGTTGTCCAGCAGGTCTTGCAGTTCGTCGGGCGAACCGGGCAGTGCGTTCACAGGCGTGTTCATGCCGCCAGTGTAGGCAGGACGTGCTCACCCGGCGTGGCACCGGGCCGGGTGATGCCGTACTGCACCGCGTCGATGGCAATGTTGCCCTTGCGGATGGCCAGCGGCATGCGCCCTTCCAGCAGGTAGCCGGCATGGCGCGCCACCCCTTGCGAGGCCAGGTTGCGGGCGTAGATGGGCATCCACAAACGCGTGGTTTGCGGCAGCACGGTCCAAGCCCAGGCAGTGATGAGTTGCAGCGCTTCGCCCATCACGCCCCGGCCCCAGTGGGCCTGGCCCAGCCAGTAGCCCACCACGGCGCTGCTGCTCCACAGGCCCTGTTGCGGGGTGACGCTGATGCAGCCGGCGACCTGGTCGTTTTCAACCACCACGCCCAGCACATGGGCAAAGCGCGGCTCCAGGTGTTCGTGGCTGCACCAGGCCTGGGCCATGGCCAGGGTGTAGGGCTGTGGAAAGCCCTCAAACAGGTTGTAGGCCACCGCAGGGTCGTCGGCGTGGCGCTGCAACGATGCGGCGTCCTGCGCGCGCAAGGGCCGCAGTGTGCAGCGGCGGCCCACCAGCGTGGGCAACACCACGGCTGGCTGGGTCACATGGTCTCCGCGAACAGCTCGCGGCCGATCAGCATGCGGCGAATCTCGGATGTGCCGGCGCCAATTTCATACAGCTTGGCGTCACGCCACAGGCGGCCCAGCGGGTATTCGTTGATGTAGCCGTTGCCGCCAAAGATCTGGATGCCTTCGCCGGCCATCCAGGTGGCTTTTTCGGCGCACCACAGGATCACGCTGGCGCAGTCCTTGCGCACCTGGCGCACGTGTTCACTGCCCAGCAGGTCCAGGTTCTTGCCCACCGTGTAGCAGAAGGCGCGGCCGGCCTGCAGCACGGTGTACATGTCGGCCACCTTGCCCTGGATGAGCTGGAACTCACCGATCGACTGCCCGAACTGTTTTCTGTCGTGCGTGTACGGGATGACGTTGTCCATCACCGCCTGCATGATGCCGATGGGGCCAGCGGCCAGCACCGCGCGCTCGTAGTCCAGCCCGCTCATCAAGACCTTGGCGCCGCCGTTCAGGTGGCCCAGGATGTTGGCCGTGGGCACTTCCACGTCTGTGAACACCATCTCGCCCGTGTGGCTACCGCGCATGCCCAGCTTGTCAAGCTTCTGTGCAGTGGAAAAGCCTTTCATGCCTTTCTCGACGATGAAAGCCGTGACGCCCCGCGCGCCCAACTCAGGCTCGGTCTTGGCGTAGACCACCATGGTGTCGGCGTCGGGGCCGTTGGTGATCCACATCTTGGTGCCGTTGAGCAGGTGGTAGCCGCCCTTGTCTTCGGCCTTCAGCTTCATGCTGATGACGTCAGAACCGGCGCCCGGCTCGCTCATGGCCAGCGCGCCCACGTGTTCGCCGCTGATCAGCTTGGGCAGGTACTTCTGTTTCTGCGCTTCGGTGCCGTTGCGCTTGAGCTGGTTGACGCACAGGTTGCTGTGCGCACCGTAGCTCAGGCCCACGCTGGCGCTGGCGCGGCTGATCTCTTCCATGGCGATCATGTGCGCCAGGTAGCCCATGTTGGCGCCGCCATAGGCCTCGGGCACGGTGATGCCCAGCACGCCCACGTCGCCCATCTTGCGCCACAGGTCCATGGGGAACTGGTCGCTGCGGTCGATTTCAGCGGCGCGGGGGGCAATCTCAGCCTGGGCAAAGTCACGCACCGCGTCGCGCAGCGCGTCGATGTCTTCACCGAGCTGGAAGTTCAGGCCTGGCAGGTTCATCGGGGGCTCCAGTCATGGTTGACGTTGACGTAAACGTCAATCATAAAGGAGCGCTCCCGCGCAAGGGCTACTTCGGGTTGCTCAGGATCTGCGCCAGCTCCTTGAAGATGGTGCTGCCGGCAGCCACCAGGGCCGGTTGCAGTTCGGCAGCATCGAAGCTGACCCAGAAATCGGCCTTATCACTGTCGGCGCCCGCCCCTCGAGCCAGCAAGCCCACCAGGCCGCCACTGCGCGCCGTCTTCACGTCTTTGCCAAAGGTGGAGTTGTACAGCTCCAGCCGACCTATGTCGGTTGTCACCTTAAGCCCACTGATCGGCACCGGCGTCTGCAGGCCCACTTGATGCCAGTGGCCAGGATTGCCTTCGGACTGGGCCAAAGAGAAGACAGTGCCGCCTTCGACGAACCGGGCATTGGGTTTGACCAGGCCGGTGGTGTTGCCCCACCCCGAACAGCTGCCGCCGGCGTTGCCACAGGTTGTGACGCCCAGGTCGACCAACGGCACCGTCAGGCGCAGGTTCAAGATGGTGGCATTCAGGCCCTGGGCTACTTTCGCCTGGCCAACATAGATGGTCGACAGGTTGAACACTTCGGGCGCACCACCGGTCATCCACTCCTTGACCTGGCGGTCAAATCCCACCAGGTTGCCTGGCCCATCGGTGCCATCCAGCGGCTTGGTAGCGTAGTTGCGGAGCTTCACGTCAGGCACCGTTGCCAGCACCAGCGGCAGGCCCTGCGCCGAGACCAGCTTGCTGGCCTTTTTCAGCGGCGCGTCGCTGATGACAGCCGGGCTGGGCTTGGCCACCTTGTGCAGTTCGGCCATGGCGGGGTGGGCCGCCACCTCTTCTACGGGCACGACATCAACGCCCGCCGCCTTCAGATCGGCAACCAACTGGGCATACAGCGCGTCGGCGGCAGCCTGCAGCACTTCGGGCGCGGGCTCCTTCCACTTGGAAAAGAAGATATCGGTTCCCTTGCGCTTGGTCTCGATGCCGATGTCGGTCACGTACTGAACGACAAAGGTGGTGATGGCCACCCGCTTGAGCGCCGCCAGGTTGTCCGGAACCTGGCCCTTGAGCAGACCCTGAGGGCCGGTGACGTCGGTGGCCGCCAGCGCAGGGGCGCAGAGAAGGGCCAGACCTAGGCTGATGGCGCTGAGTGCATGTTTCATAGTGTGCCTCCTACGGCGGGCCCGGCCACCGCGATGGCAGCGCAAGAAACAGCCCGTTCAAAGGCTTACGCCGCGGCCCCGCGGCAAAAGGCTCAGCGCCGTTTGCGCCTGCCTGGCGCTGCACCCACTGCCGCACCCAACAGGCTCTTGCAACGCGCCTCATGCTGGCTGATTTCGGCCAGCGTGATCTCGATGTCCTCGCGCTGCTGCTCCAACAGGCGGCGGTGCTCGCCGAGCACGCCCAGAAAGGCGGTCAGCTGCTGCGTGGTGTCCGACGGTGAGTCGTACATGTCCACCAGCTGCTTGATCTCTTGCAGGCTCAGGCCCAGGCGTTTGCCGCGCAGCGTGAGCTTGAGCCGGGTGCGGTCGCGCTGGGTGTAGACGCGGTTGCGGCCGGCGCGTTCGGGGGTGAGCAGGCCCACGTCTTCGTAAAAGCGGATGGCGCGCGAGGTGATGTCGAACTCGGCCGCCAGCTCAGAGATCGTGAAAGCCAGCGCTGCGCCACGCCGCGGGGCCGGTGGGGCAACGGTTTTGGGCGCAGAAGGCAACTTGGCCGAAGGACCGGCCGGGGTCGCTTTGGGCACCTTGGGCACCTTGGCCACTTTGGTCGCTGCGGCCGTTTTGGGCAGTTGGGTGGTGGCGGGCATGGTTAGACTGACGTTAACGTAAACGTAAATACAGACCGCGAATATACAAACCATGGCCGAGCACCGCACCCCCACCGTCGCCACCCGGCCACAACCGCCCCCGCTGCATCCCGTGCCCACCGCCCAGGAAGCCGCCTTGCATTACCCCTTGGGCGAGACCCTGCCCGAACCCGGCCGCAGCATCGAAGTGGCACCCGGCGTGCGTTGGTTGCGCATGCAGCTGCCCTTTGCGCTGAACCACATCAACCTGTGGCTGCTGCGTGATGTGCAAGATGGCATTCAGGGCTGGTCCATCGTGGACTGCGGCATCAGCAACGACGCCACCCGTGCCCACTGGGAGCAGCTGTTTGCCAGCGAGCTGCAAGGCCTGCCAGTGCTGCGTGTGATCGTCACCCACATGCACCCCGACCACATGGGCCTGGCCCATTGGTTGTGCGAACGCTGGTCCACGCCCCAGCGCGCTTGCCGCCTGTGGGTCAGCAGCACCGACTGGAACGCCGCGCGGGTGGCCTGCCAGGCCGACTCAGCCTTTGGCGGCGACAGCGCGGCACGGTTTTTTGCGCTGCATGGGTTGATCGACTCCACGGCCTTGGCCCAGGTGCGCGGGCGCAACAACTACTACGCGGGCATGGTGCCGCAGGTGCCGCCCGAGTACCGCCGCCTGATGGACGGCATGGTGCTCACCATCAACGGCCTGCGCTGGCGCTGCATCGTGGGCTATGGCCACGCGCCCGAGCACATGGCGCTTTTCTGCGCTGATCTGCGTGGCGTTGGCTTGACGGCGCAGGGCGTTGGTGGCGTGCTGATTTCAGGCGACATGGTGCTGCCACGCATTTCCACCAACGTCAGCGTCATCAACATCGAACCCGAGGCCAGCCCGCTGCCGCTGTTCTTGAACTCCATCACGCGGATGAAAGCCCTGCCGGCCGGCACCCTGGTGTTGCCTTCACATGGCAAACCCTTCGCTGGGCTGCACACCCGCATCGACCAGCTGCTGCAGCACCATGAAGAACGTTATGCCGACGTGCTGGCCGCCTGCCGCGCCCAAGCGGGCAGCGCGTTCGACATGCTGCCTGTGCTGTTCAAGCGCAGCCTGGACCTGCACCAGACCACTTTTGCGATGGGCGAGTCGGTGGCCCACCTGCACGCCTTGTTTGAAGACGGGCGCATGCGCAAGGTCTTGGGGCCCGACGGCGTGCTGCGGTTTGCAACGGTGGAATGAAAAACAGCGGCGCCTCCCAACGCCGCTGCCGCTATTCACATGAGGTGATGACAGCTTTGTAGGGCCAGTATCCCCGCCAAGGCGCCCAGCGGACATCAACAAAAAGGTGGATTCGCGGCCTGCAACAGGCCCCATCCCAACCGGCACTGTCGGCGCTATTCCAGCACCGGCAAGAGCTCATGGCGCAGCACACCACGGGCCTGTTCGTAGTCGGGCAAGGCCGATCGCACCACGTCCCAAAAGGCGGGGCCATGGTTCATCTCGCGCAGGTGGGCCAGTTCGTGGGTCACCACGTAGTCAATCACCGGCAGCCCAAAGTGCACCAAACGCCAGTTCAGGCGGATGGAACCATCCGCACTGGCGCTGCCCCAGCGGGTAGACGCCGAGCTCAGCGACAGGCGCGTCATGCGCACACCCAGGGTCTGCGCAAAGTGGGTGCAGCGTTCTTCAAAGATGCGCTTGGCCTGGCGCTGCAGCCAGCTTTGCACCGCGTCGCGAATCTGGTCGGGCTCGGCGGTTTGCGGCAGGCCCAGGTGCAGGGTCAAGCGTGGCACACCGGGCAAGGTGTCGGTGGCTGACTGCAGCTGCGCGCCTGTGGTGCGCGGGTCCAGCACCAAGATAACGGTTTCGCCCAGGAAGGGCACCGTGCCACCTTCGCGCCACTCCACGCGCGCTGCGTCCAGCCGCGCCGCACGTTCACGCTGCTCTTGCAGCTTGCGCAAGATCCAGGTGGCTTTCTCGCGCAGGGCGGCTTCGATTTCGCCCAGGCCCACCCAGCGCGGCGCGCTGACGCTCAGGCCTTCAACGGCCACCACAAAACCAATGCTGCGCCGGCGCGAGCGTCGCAGCTCGTAGCCCACCCGGTGACCATTCAACACCAGCTCGCGGTGGGTACGGGGGTGACGGAACTCCAAGCGGTCCACCACCGGCGGTGCAGCTGCCGCACTGCCCGCACCATGCCCTGCCGGCGTCAAGACCGAGACAGTCTCTGCAACTGAAAGCGGCAACGGGGACGACTGAGCAGCCGTCAAAGACGGCTCATCAAAGAGCGACAACTGCTCTGCGGGCAAGGCGTTGGGGCCTTTTGACATGGTCAGCGATTCTAGGCGGCGTTGCAGGCCCTTGGCCGGCACGCATGGCACCCCAAACGCTGTGTCCAGGCCGCTGTGCCCAGGCGGCTGTATCCCGGCATAACCCGGCTGGACCTCTGGTCGGCCTGCGTTCATCATGCCAAGCCCTGCCGTCGTCCACGGCATCGGCTGCCGCATCAACCTTCATCGCAAGGCGGCTGTCACTGCGATCTCCGCTCTCTGGTGCCGACCATGACCATCCACACGCCCACCCTTCCCGCCACGGCCTTGCAGGTCAACGGCCCCCGCCTGTGGCAGCGCTTGATGACGCTGGCCCGCATCGGCGCCACCGACAAAGGTGGCGTCTGCCGCCTGGCCCTGACCGATCTGGACCGCCAGGGCCGCGAGCTGTTCAAGCAATGGGCGCAAGAACTGGGCTGCAGCGTGCGCACGGACGCCGTGGGCAACCTCTTTGCGCGCCGCGACGGGCAGGACAACACCCTGCCCGCGGTGGCCACCGGCAGCCACATCGACACCCAGCCCACGGGCGGCAAGTTCGACGGCAACTACGGCGTGCTGGCCGGCCTGGAGGTGCTGCAAACACTCAGCGACGCCGGCGTGCGCACCCGCGCGCCGCTGGAGGTGTGCGTCTGGACCAACGAAGAAGGCTCGCGCTTTGTGCCGGTGATGATGGGCTCGGGCGTCTACGCCGGCGCCTTCACGCTGGCCCACGCGCTAGCTGCCCAGGACGCCGCCGGCATCAGCGTGCAGCAGGCGCTGCACGACACCGGCCAGGCCGGCAGCCACCCCGCTTCGGTAGCCGACGGCGCACCGCGCTTTGGTGCCTACTTCGAAGCCCACATCGAACAAGGCCCGGTGCTGGAAGATGCAGGCGTGGTGATCGGTGCCGTCACCGGCGCGCTGGGCCAGCGCTGGTACGACGTCACCGTCAGCGGCATGGAAGCCCACGCCGGCCCCACGCCCATGGCCTTGCGGCGCGACGCCCTGTTGCCCGCCGCTGCACTGGTGCAGCGTGTCAACGCCATCGCCCTGGCCGAACAACCCCATGGCCGGGGCACGGTGGGCCAGCTGGTGGTGCACCCGGGCTCGCGCAACACCATTCCCGGGCGGGTGCGCTTCACCGTGGACTTTCGCCACTCCGACGACGCCGGCCTGCTGCGCATGGACGCCGCGCTGCGGCAGGCGGCGGCTGAACTTTCCACGTCGGGTATTCAAACGGCCATCGAGCAGGTGGTGTACTTCCCGCCCCAGCCGTTTGACCCCGCCCTGGTGGACTGGGTGCGCCAGGGCGCGCGCGCCGCCGGGCATTCCGTGATGGATGTGGTCAGCGGCGCGGGTCACGATGCCGTGTATGTGGCCCGCACGGCGCCAACAGCGATGATCTTTGTGCCCTGCAAGGACGGCATCTCGCACAACGAAATCGAAGACGCCCAGCCCGAGCACCTGGCAGCTGGCGCCACCGTGTTGCTGCAGGCCATGCTGTCCAGAGCAGGCGTGGCGTGACGCCGCCGCAGGGCGCCGAGCAAGCACCACGGCAACTGGTGGCGCAGGCCATCACCACAGCCAACTTTGCGCCTTACGGCTGGGTGGCACAGTCACAAGGCGAGCAAGGCCGGCTGATCAACAGCGGCAACAGCCGGCGTGTGGACGCCGTCGACATCGTCGGCAGCTTGGCCTTGACCAGCGACGGCGGCTCACCGTGTCTGGCCGTTTTCAGGGCTCAGCCCCGCAACCCACGCGGCCCTTGGCAACAACTGGAGCGCCACCGCCTGGGCACACAAACCTTTGTGCCCCTGGCCGGTGCGCGCTACCTGATGCTGGTGGCCTTGGGTGACCACGCGCCGCTGGCCACCACGCTGGCGGCCTTTTGGGTGGGCGGCCACCAAGCGGTGACCCTGCGCGCCGGCACCTGGCACCACGGGCTGATTGCGCCCGAGGGCGGTGACTTCGTGGTGGTGGAGCGGGCCGCCGCTGCCGTCGACTGCGACCTGGCCGAGTTGAACCCCGCTGTGGTGCTGACGCAGGCGAGCTGATCAGCCCGTGGCGTCGGTGCGCAAGCAGCGCACGCCATGACCTTCGGCCAGTTGCACCACCTCGGGCTGCGTAATGCGGCAGGCTGGCTGCGCCAGCGGGCAGCGGTCGGCAAAAGCGCAGCCTGGGGGCAAAGCGCTCAGGTCTGGCGGCGCACCGGCAATGGTTTCGAGCCGACTGCCCTTGGCCAGCGCACCGTGGGCGCGGCTCTTCAACAGGGCCAGCGTGTAGGGGTGGCGCGGCGAGCGAATCAGGGTGCGGGCGGGGCCCACTTCTACGATGCGCCCCGCGTACATCACAGCAATGCGGTCGGCCACCTCCGTGGCCGCGCCGATGTCGTGGGTGACGAAGATGACCGACAGCCCCATCTCACGCTGCAGTTCGCGCAGCAGCAGCAGGATCTGGATCTGCACCGTGGCGTCCAGCGCGGTGGTGGGCTCGTCGGCCAGCAGCAACTGCGGCTTGCAGGCCAGCGCCAACGCGATCATGGCGCGCTGGCGCATGCCGCCGCTCATCTCGTGCGGGTAGGCGTCCAGCCGGCGTTCGGGGCTGGGGATGCGCACGCGCTCAAACAGCTGCAAGGCACGTTGGCGAGCGTCGTGCGCGCTGACGCCTTCGTGCCGGCGGATGCTCTCCACGATTTGCGCGCCCAGCGTGTACACCGGGTCCAGCGCCAACAGCGGTTCTTGAAAAATCATCGACGCGGTCTTGCCGCGGTATTGGGCCAAAGCGCTGGGTGACAAAGCCAGCACGTCCTGCCCGCCCACCAACATCTGGCCACTGATTTGCGTGCGGCGCGGCGCGTGCAGGCGCAGCAGCGAACGCAGCGTGACGCTCTTGCCCGAGCCCGACTCACCGATCAGCGCCACCACCTCGCCACGCTGCACCTGCAGGTCCACACCGCCCACCGCCCGCACCGGCTGGCGTCCACCGGTGAAGGTGACTTGCAGGTTGCGGATGTCGACGTAAGGGGCAGCGGCTACGTTCATGCGGCCTGCACCTTTGCTGGCGCAGCGCTGTGGCCGCTGCCGGGCTCGTGCATCAAGCAGGCCACCGGGTGGGCGCCGCTGCCGGTGGTCAACACCGGCACACGCTGGCTGCACACAGGCTGGGCCATGGCACAGCGTGGGTGGAAGCGGCAACCCGACGGCGGGTTGATGGGGTTGGGCGGGTCGCCGGCCAGCGGCGGTTCTTCGGTGCGGTGGTCGGGGTCCATGCTGGGGATGCTGGACAGCAGCGCCTGGGTGTAGGGGTGGCGTGGCGCTTCAAACAGCGCCTCGCTGGCGCCGATCTCCACCACCTGGCCCAGGTACATCACCATCACCCGGTCGCTGATGAAGCGCACCACGTTCAGGTCGTGGCTGATGAAGATGTAGGTCAGGCCAAACTCGTCTTTCAAGTCCAGCAGAAGGTTAAGCACCTGCGCTTCCACCGACTTGTCCAGCGCCGACACCGCCTCGTCCAGGATGATCAGCCGCGGCTGCAGGGCCAACGCACGGGCGATGTTGATCCGCTGGCGCTGCCCGCCTGAGAGTTCATGCGGGTAACGCTCGGCAAAACGGCGCGGCTCCAGGCCCACGCGCGCCAAGAGGTCACGCGCCCGGGCCACCGCGGCGGCGCGCGCCAGGCCATGCACCTGGGGACCAAAGGCGATGCTGTCTTCAATGGTCAGGCGGGGGTTCAGACTGGCATAGCTGTCTTGAAACACCATCTGCGTCTGGCGCCGAAAGTCCTTCAGGCTCAAGTCGCGGCTGCCCACCACCGCGCCGTCAAAGACGATGTCGCCAGCTCCTGCGTTGATCAGCTGCATCAGCAGCCGCGCCGTGGTGCTCTTGCCGCAGCCGCTTTCGCCCACCACGCCCAGGGTTTCGCCAGCGGTGACGTTGAAGCTGACGCCGTCGACCGCGCGCACCACACCGCCGCCTTTGCCGAAGACATCCTTCTTCAGCGGGAAGTGTTTGACCAGGCCGCTGACCGTCAGCAAGGGCGCGGCGCTCACTGCTTTATCTCCATGGCCGAGCGCAGCCCGTCAGACAACAGGTTGAAGGCGATGGACGTGAAGAAGATCATCACACCCGGCAGCGCGGCAATCCAGGGCTGCACATAGATGGCCGTGCGCAGCGTGTTCAGCATCAAGCCCCATTCCGGTTCGGGCGGCTTCACGCCCAGGCCCAGAAAGCTCAAGCCTGAGGCCAGGATCATGCTCACCGCGATCAAGCTGGTGCTGTAGACAAAGATAGGCCCCAGCACATTGCCCAACACATGCACCCGCACGATGGTGAAGGCGTTGGCGCCACTGGCGCGCGCGGCCTCGACAAAGTCGCGCGTGCGAATTTGCGTGGTGACACTCTCAGCCACCCGCGCAATCGGCGGTATGAACACCACCGTCAGCGAGATCAGCGAATTGGTGATGCCCGCGCCCAGCGCACCACTGAGTGCGATGGCCAGCAGCACCGAAGGAAAAGCGTAGAACACATCCACCGTACGCATGATCACGGTGTTGAGCGCACCGCCCGCATAACCGGCCACGATGCCGATGCTGGCGCCAATGACAAAAGCGCAGATCACCGGCGTGATGCCCATGAACAGGCTCAGGCGCGTACCCACGATCAGGCGGCTCAGCATGTCGCGGCCCAGCTCGTCCGCGCCCAGCGGATAGCCCGGTGTGCCGATGGGTTTCAAGCGGTTGAGCATGCTGGCGCCATACGGGTCCGCAGGCGCCAGCCAAGGCCCCAACGCAGCCAGCAGCAACAAGAACAGAATCATCGCGCCGGCCACCAAGGCCACCGGGTCGCGCATGAAGCGGCGGCCCACGGTTTGCCAATAACCCGGCGAGCGCTCGGCCGCCAGCGCTGGCACCTTGGACGGGTCGACGGTCACGTTCAGCACGCCATCAACCCCGGGCGATGCGCGGGTCGAGCAGGCTCTGCACGACGTCCACGATCAGATTGAGCAGCACAAAAAACATCGCCAGCACCAGGATCGTGCCCTGCAACAGCGGCAGGTCACGCTGGAAGATGGCGCTGTTGAGCAAGAAGCCTGCACCCGGCCAGGAAAACACCGTTTCGATCAAGATGCTGCCGCCCAGCAGATAGCCCAGCTGCAGGCCCATCACCGCCAACGCGGTGGGCGCTGCGTTTTTCACCACGTGCAAAAAGATGCCCAGATCGGTCAGACCCTTGGCGCGCAGCCCCACGATGAACTCCTGCGCCAGGATGTCGGCCACCAGCGCGCGCACGGTGCGCGCGACGATGCCCATCGGGATCACGCTCATCGTGATGGCGGGCAGCACCAGATGCTGCATGTGTTCCCAGTTCCATTTCCAGTCGGCAGACCCACCCGGCCCAGCGCCGCTGGGTGGCAACCAAGGCAAGAGCACCGAGAACACGATGACCATCACCATGCCCAGCCAGTAGTGCGGCACGCTGACGCCCAACACCGCCAACATCGACGCCGCTTTGTCGACCCAGCTGTTTTGAAAGTAGCCCGCGACAAAACCAAACAGTGCGCCAAAAGCAAAACCGATCAGCGTGGCAAACACCGCCAGGCGCAGCGTGTTGCCCACCGCCTTCAACACCTCGTCGGTGACGGCGCGGCCAGTGGCAATGCTGGTACCCAGGTCGCCCTGCACCGCGCGCCAGACCCAGGCTGCAAACTGCTCGGGGTAGCTGCGGTCAAAACCGTACAGCGTGCGCAACTGGGCCTGCAACTCGCCCGACGCGTCGGGCGGCAGGATGGACACCAAGGGGTCACCCGGTGCCAGGTGCACCAGCGCAAAACACACCAGCGCCACACCCACCATGATGGGCAGGGTGTAGAGCAGGCGGCGCAGCAGCAGGCTGATCAAGTGAGCAACTCAGAGGGGTGCAAGGCCCGGCGAACCCGGCTGTGCCGGGCCGCCGAACTTGGCGGTTGCACGCAAGCGGCGCTGCCGCTTCGCGCAATCGCCCATCAGCCCATCACTCCATCGTCATCGTGGCGATGTCGATGAACCAGCTGCGCGGCTGCACCACGTTTTTCACTTTGGCCGTCACCGCCCGTGGCCCCACGTCGTGGGCGATCCACACAAACGGCGCTTCTTCCACGATGCGCGCGTGCAGCTTGGCCAGCGCGGCGTCACGGCCCTTGTCGTCGAAGGTGTTGCGGGCGTCGGCGATCAGCTTGTCGAACTCGGCGTTGCCAAAGTAGCCCCAGTTGTTGGACACCGGCGGGAAGGTCTTGGTGCTGGTGAAACGCACCATCGCAAAGAACGGGTCCATCGCGGCGTAAGACACGTTGATGGCGTTGGCACCGTTGGCCGACGGGTCCTTGGCACCTTTGCGCCAGTTGGTGAACAGGGTGTTCCACTCGATGACGTCAAACTGCACGTCAAAGCCGCACTGCTTCAGGCTTTGCTGCACAAACTCATTCATCGGCAGCGGCTGCATCTGGCCAGAACCGCTGGCCGAAATCTGCACCTTCACCTTCAGTGGCTTGGCCGGCGTGTGGCCAGCCTCGGCCATCAGCTTGGTGGCTGCGGCCACGTCGTACTTGATGTCGAACTTGGGGTTGCCCCACCACGGGTGGCCCGGGGGCACCGTGCCCTTGGGCACACCCATCATGCCGCCCAGCAGCTTGAGCAGGCCCACACGGTCCACACACAAATTGGCAGCCTGGCGCACACGTTTGTCGAGCCAAGGCGAGCCTTCGGCAAAGCTCAGCTGCCAGGGCCAAACGTGGGGCTGCTGGTTGAAGTAGATCTTGTGGCCACGCTGGGTGATGGTGGCCATGGCGTCGGGCGACGGGGCCTCAATCCAGTCGACCTGGCCCGAAAGCAGAGCCGCGGTGCGCGCATTGGCCTCGGGCATGGGCAGCATCACCACGCGGTCGATCTTGGGTGTGCGCTTGGGGTCCCAGTAGGCCTTGTTGGCGGTGACTTCGAGCCGCTCACGCGAGACAAAACGCGCCATCTTGAAAGGGCCGGTGCCCGAGGCGTCGGCGGCAAATGCAATCCACGCTGCCTTGGCCTTGTCGGCCGGTGCGGCGCCTGGCGCGGCGTCAAACTTCTTTTGCCAATGGGCCGGGCTGGCCATGAACAGGTTGGTCAGGTTCAGCGGCAAGAAGGCGTCGGGTTCGCTGGTGGTGAGCTCCACCGTCAGGTCGTCGATCTTGCGGGCGCTGCGCAGGGTGGGCATGCGCGAAGCGGTGACGCCCACCTGGCTGGCGTCAAAGTGGACGGCGTCCTTGTCCAGCACCTTGCGCACGTTCCAGACCACGGCGTCGGCGGTGAAGTTGCTGCCGTCGTGGAACTTCACGCCCGGACGCAGCTTGAAGACCCACTTGGTCTTGTCCTTGGCGTCTACCGCCCAGCTCAAGCCCAGGCCGGGCACCAACACGCTGGGCGCGTCGGCCTTGGACAGGTCCCAGCCGGTCAGGCCGTCGTACATGGGAATGCCGGTGAAGCGGTTGCCTTCAAAGCCCTGGTCGGGCTGGCCCAGCGTGCGCGGGATGTCGGCCGCGGTCATGGCAATGCGCAAGACCTTTTCTTGGGCCACAGCCACGTTGGCCAGCAACGCAAACAGGGCTGCGCTGAGCAGGGTGCGGGCCAACAGCGCTGGCTTGACGGGAAGAACGGGGGTCATCAAGGCTCCTCAAAGGTTCTTTTGGAAAACCAACGGCGACGGGTCAGCCGGCCGCTCAACACAAGCGTTCGCAAGGGGCATGCCAAGCGGCTTGGACCGCCCCCGACGCACTGCGCACCAAGAGGATGCACAGAACAACCGGTTTGGATCAATACCCCTGCGGACAATGCAGGCTATGCGCACCACAAGCAAGCACTTCTCGGGGTTTGCCCGGGTGCCCGGGTCGTCCCAAACAAGAGGGATCTGCCAAGCGCAGAGTCTGCGCGGCGATCACCCGCAAGCCGCCAGAATGTGGTGCGTCTCGCGCCCCGCACTGACCTGGTGTCCGCCGGGACATCCGAGCCTTGCAACCCAACCCTTCCACCCCATTCCGCCGGAGCCCGCCAAACCATGCAGCTGCTGCTGATCAACCCCAACACCAGCACCGCCATGACCCACGGCATGACGCAGGCGGCGCAACACGTGGCCGCCCCAGGCACGGTCGTCACGGGTCGCCAGCCCAGCTTTGGCCCGGTGTCCATCGAGGGCCACTTTGACGATGTGTTTGGTGCTGCCGGCGTGGCCGAGCAGGTGCGCCTGGCCCAGGGAGAAAACTTTGACGCGGTGCTGATCGCCTGCTTTGGTGACCCGGGCCTGGACGCCGCCCGCGAACTGACCACCGCACCCGTGCTGGGCATTGCCGAAGCGGCCTTTCACGCGGCGTCTTTTGTGGCCACCGGCTTCAGCGTGGTAACCACCATGACGCGCACCTGCGTCATCGCCGAGCGGCTGGTGCAGCGCTATGGCTTTGAGCGCACCTGCCGCGGCATCCACGGCACCGACATTGCGGTGTTGGCGCTGGAGAGCTGCGGCGAAGACACCGTGGCGCAGATTGAAGCCGCCGCACGCCAGGCGCTGCAACAAGACCGCAGTAGTGCCATCGTGTTGGGTTGTGGCGGCATGGCGGCGCTGTGCCAAACGCTGCAGCAGCGCCTGGGGGTGCCGGTGATCGACGGTGTCAGCGCCGCGGTGAAGATGGCCGAAGCGCTGGTGGCCCTGGGCCTGAAGACCGAAAAACGCGGCGACTACGCGCCGCCGCTGCCCAAGCGTTGGGTGGGCTGGGCGGCACCGCTGGGCGACCCAGCGGCCAAGTAGGCCTCGGGGTCCAGGCGGCGCATTTCGGCCTCGATCCAGCTTTCCACTTCGCGCATCAGCTCGTCAGGCTGGCGCCCGCTGCTGTTGATGGGCCGGCCGATCGACACGTCGATCACCCCAGGCCGCAGCATGAAGCTCTTGCGCGGCCAGCACTTGGCGCTGCTGGCCGCCATGGGCACGATGGGCACGCCGCTGGCGATGGCCAAGCGTGAAGCGCCGGTCTTGTACACGCCCTGCTGGCCGCGGTTGGTGCGTGTGCCTTCGGGAAACATGATGACCCAGATGCCCTCGGCCGCCAGCCGTTTGCCCTGCGCGGCCACTTTGGCCCAGGCTTCTGAGCGTTTGCTGCGGTCGATGTGGATCATGTCCAGCCGGCCCATGGCCCAGCCAAAAAACGGCACGTACAGCAGTTCGCGCTTGAACACGTAAGCCAAGGGGTGGCTCATCAGGGTGGGAAAGGCAAAAGCCTCCCAGGTGCTTTGGTGTTTGGCCGCCAGCACCACGGCGCTGTTGGCGTTTTCAGCGCTGGGCAGGTGCTGCATGCCGTGCACGCGGTAGTGCACGCCGCAGATGGTCTTGGCACCCCAAACGGCCATGCGCAGCCAGCGCATGGTGGGCCAGTACAGGGCCTGGCCGCGCACCGCCATGGACAACAGCAGCATCAGCACCGCCCACGGCACCACGGTGGCGGTGAGCCACAACACAAAGATCAAGGACCGCAAGGCCCACCAGAGCTTGATCATGCTCACCCTCAGGACAGACTGCCGGCGGACGAGTCGGGGACGTTGTCCCGCTGCTGCAGGAAGTCAGCAAAAGCACCCAGGCTGGCGTGTGCACGCGCGGTGGGTACTTGGTTCAACAACGCTTGCACCTGCTCGGTGCCCAGGTGAGCGGCACGACCGCTGAGCACCAGGTGCGGCTCACACCCTGCGGCTTGCGCGGCCAGCAAATCACGCGCGGTGTCGGCCACCATCGGCACGTGCGACAGGTCCACGCCGTAGCGGCGGCCAATCTCCAGCATCAGGCCGGGCTTGGGTTTGCGGCAGTCGCAGCCGTCTTCGGGGGTGTGGGGGCAGAAAAAAACAGCATCGATGCGCGCGCCCTGGGTCTGCATCTGCTTGTGCATGTGGGCGTGCACGGCGTTGACGGCGCTCATGTCGATCATGCCGCGGCCAATGCCGCTTTGGTTGGTGGCCACCACGGTGTGCCAGCCGGCCTGGTTGATGCGGGCCACGGCGTCCAGCGCACCGGGCACCGGGTGCCACTCTTGCGGCGCGGTGACGTGGCCCTCGCGGTACTCATTGAGGATGCCGTCGCGGCCCAGGATCACGAGCTTGGTGTTGTGCATCCGGCTGGCTTTTGAAGTGGGCTGTCAGGTCGCCAAGTCTAGGCGCTCAAGCCGCTAGGCGCGACAAGTCGGCCACCCGGTTCATCGCGCGGTGCAGGCTGGCCAACAGCGCCAGCCGGTTGTTGCGCAAGGCCGGGTCTTCGGCATTGACCATCACGCCGTCGAAGAAGGCGTCGACAGGCGCCTTCAAGGCCGCCAGCGCCTGCAAAGAAGCCGCATGGTCGCCGCGTTCAAACGCCGCATCGGCCGCAGGTGCCACGGTGTGCAAGGCTGCTGCCAAAGCCTGCTCGGCGGGTTCCTTCAACAGCGCGGCGTTGACGGCCGTGGGCACTTCACCTTCGACCTTCTTCAGGATGTTGCCCACGCGCTTGTTGGCGCTGGCCAGGGCCGGGGCCTCGGGCAGCGCGGCAAAGCTGCGCACCGCCGCCAGGCGGCGCGGGATGTCGCCCCAGCGCGGCGGGCGCAGCGCAATGACGGCGTCCACCTCTTGCGCGCTGTAGCCCTGCTCGCGCAGGCTGCCCACCAGGCGGTCGTAGAGGAAGGTCGACAACTCAGCCTGCACCTGGCCGTGGCCAGGGCCAAACACCGCCAGCGCCGACTGCACCAGCGTGGGCACGGCCAAAGGCAGGTCACGCTCAATCAGCATGCGGATCACGCCCAGTGCGTGGCGGCGCAACGCGAAGGGGTCTTTGTCGCCGGTGGGGACTTGGCCAACGCCAAAAAGGCCGGCCAGGGTTTCCAGCTTGTCGGCCAAGGCCACCACCACGCCGGCGTCACCGCGCGGCAAAGCGTCGCCGGCAAAGCGCGGTTTGTAGTGGTCCTCAACCGCCAGGGCCACGGTTTCCGACTCGCCGTCGTGGCGCGCGTAGTAGCCGCCCATGATGCCTTGCAGCTCGGGGAACTCGCCCACCATGTCGGTCAGCAGGTCGGCCTTGGCCAGCAGCGCTGCGCGGTCGGCGTCGGCAGCCACTGAAGGGGCGCCCATCTGAGCAGCGATCGCTTGCGCGATGGCCCGCACGCGCTGCATGCGTTCACCCTGGCTGCCCAACTTGCCGTGGTAGACCACCTTGTCCAGCTGCGGCAGACGCGACTGCAGTGAGCGCTTGCGGTCCTGGTCGAAGAAAAACTTGGCGTCGGCCAGGCGTGGGCGCACCACACGTTCGTTGCCCTGTATGACCCGGCTGGGGTCGGCCGGGTTGATGTTGCTGACGATCAGGAACTTGTTGGTCAGGCGGCCTTGCGCGTCCAGCAGCGGGAAGTACTTCTGGTTGGCCTTCATGGTCAGGATCAGGCATTCCTGCGGCACCGCCAGAAACTCGGCTTCGAACTGGCAGGTCATCACGTGCGGCCGTTCAACCAACGCCGTCACTTCATCGAGCAGCGCTTCGTCTTCAATGGGCGTGAGCCCCTCGCGCGCGGCCGCTGCGCTTAGCTGACGCACGATGTGTGCGCGGCGTGCCGCAAAGCTGGCGATGACGGCGCCTTGCTCGGCCAGTTGGCGCTCGTAGTGGTCAGCGTCTTGCAGCACCACCGGGTCAACGGGCGCTTCAAAACGGTGGCCGCGGGTCTGGCGGCCGGACTGCAGGCCCAGGGCCCGAACCGGCACCACGTCGGCACCATGCAGCGCCACCAGGCCATGCGCCGGGCGCACGAAGTTCACGCTGGTCCAGCCGGGTTGAAAATCAGCACCAGGGCCGCTTTCCAGTTGGTACTGCATGACCTTGGGGATGGGCAGCTTGGCCAGCGTTTCGTCCAGCGCCACTTGCAAACCTGCAGCCAAGGTGGCGCCGGCTTGCACGCTGTCAAAAAACAAGGCCTGGGCCTTGCCGTCTTGGGCCTGCTTGAGCTGGGGCACAGCGCTGGCGTCGGCGCCCAGGCTGGCCAGCTTCTTCAGCAGGGCCGGTGTTGCAGAACCGTCGGCTGCCAGGCCCACCGCCACCGGCATCAACTTGACCGACGCGGCCTTGTCGGGCGCTACCGCCAGCACGTGGCTGATGTGGGCACCCAGACGGCGCGGCGATGCAAAAACGTTCAAGGCCGAAGCCTCGGTGGCCAGGCCAGCGCTGCGCAGTGATTGCAGCAACACGGCGCCAAAGGCCTCGCCCAGCTTTTTCAGCGCCTTGGGCGGCAGCTCTTCAACAAAAAGCTCAACCAGCAGGTTCTTGGCAGTCATGGTCATGCCGCCTTCTTGGCCAGTTGCGCCAGCACTTCATCAGCCCAGGGCTTGGGCGCCATGGGGAAGCCCAGGCGGGCGCGGCTGTCCAGGTAACTGGCCGCTACCGTGCGCGCCAGGTTGCGGATGCGGCCGATGTAGGCTGCCCGCTCGGTCACGCTGATGGCGCCGCGGGCGTCCAGCAGGTTGAAGGTGTGGGCGCACTTCAAGACTTGTTCATAGGCCGGCAAGGCCAGTTGCTGTTGCATCAGGTACTGGGCCTGTTTTTCATGGGCGCCAAAGGCGCCGAGCAAAAAGTCGACATCGCTGTGCTCGAAGTTGTAGGTGCTTTGTTCCACCTCGTTCTGGTGGTAGACATCCCTGTACTTCAGCGTTTCTGTCCATTGCAGGTCGTAGACGTTGTCCACGCCCTGCAGGTACATGGCCAGGCGCTCCAGGCCGTAGGTGATCTCGCCGGTGATGGGCTTGCAGTCGATGCCGCCTACCTGCTGGAAGTAGGTGAACTGCGTCACCTCCATGCCGTTGAGCCAGACCTCCCAGCCCAGACCCCAGGCGCCCAGCGTGGGGTTCTCCCAGTCGTCTTCCACAAAACGCACGTCGTTGGCCTGCAGGTCAAAGCCCAGCGCTTCCAGGCTGCCCAGGTACAGCTCCAGGATGTCGGCCGGCGCGGGCTTGAGCACCACCTGGTACTGGTAGTAGTGCTGCAGGCGGTTGGGGTTGTTGCCGTAGCGGCCGTCCTTGGGGCGGCGGCTGGGCTGCACGTAGGCC
>JAYTVT010000018.1:0-26241 GCA_043743835.1 Betaproteobacteria bacterium | reverse complement strand
CGGCATCGGACCAGACCACCGGCGAGGCCTGCTGCCAGCGGCCGCCGCGCACAGCGGCCGCCTCGGCGCCCGAGTGCGCGGCGCCGGCCAGCCATTGGCCCTGTTCGGCGTCGGAGGTGGAATGCGGCGGCTTGGACATGGGATCTTCCGGTCAGGGTTTCTTGTGCCAGGGGAACTTGCCCGGGCCGCGGGGCTTGGGCTCGCCGTAACCGCCGACGCGGTCGTAGACGCGCACGTAGTCCACCACCAGCTCGGCCGGGAAGTGCGTGGCGGCGTTGGGCGCACCCGGGAAGTTGCCGCCCACCGCGACGTTCATGACCAGGTAGAAGGGCTGGTCGAAAGGCGCCGGCCAGGGGTTGAGGTCGGACGTGCGCCGGGCTTCGATGCCCTGGCCCTCGGCCGTCTTGCTGCAACTCCACCAGTGGTCGCGCGTGGAGGTGTGCACGCCATCGACGTAGAAGCGGATCTCGCCCGGTTCCCACTCCACCGTGTAGACATGCCAGTCGGCCACGGTGCTGTCGCCGGGCAGCCGGTGCACGTGCGTGATCAGCGAGCGCTTCGGGTAGGTCGAGCCGAAGTGAATGCTGTTCAGCACTTCATGCGGCTTCTCGCCGACGATTTCCATCACGTCGATTTCGCCCGACGCGGCCCAGCCACCGTAGCGGTCTTCCTGCGGCAGCAGCCACAGCGCCGGCCACAGACCCTTGCCCCAAGGCACCTTGGCGCGGAACTCGAACTTGCCGTAGAGCTTTGTGAACAGCGGCGTGCCGTCGCGTTTGCGCGTCTTCAGGCGTGCCGAGGTGTAGCCGCAGCCATGCAGCGACTCCTTGACCGCCCGGATCGTCAGCAGGCTGTCCTTGACGAAGACGTTCTCGGGCTCGTGCGTGTAGTACTGCAGCTCTTCATTGCCCCAGCCCGGAATCCAGACATGGTGCTTGTAGTCGAAGAAACCATTGCCGATGTCGAAGGCCCACCTCGACGGGTCGATGCGATCGCCGTCGAACTCGTCGTTCCAGACGAGTTTCCACTCGTCCTTGGCTTTGCCCTTGGCCATGATCGCGCTCGACGGTCCTAGGACACCAGTCGACCGTCCGCAGCGAAGCACAGGGCCCACGCGGCATCGGGCGCCAGGCCGACGGTCTGGCCGGCCTCGACCTGGCTGTTGTCCGCGCCGATCTTGGCCGTCAGCAGCTCGCTGATGCCGTCGACCTTCAGGTGAATGATCGACGAGTCGCCGAGGTGCTCGGCCAAGGCCACGCTGGCGGCAATGCCCTGTCCGGCCGGCCGCAGGTGCAGGTGTTCGGGGCGCAGGCCGGCACGCTGCACGCTGGCCGGTGCCTGGCCCGCGAGCGCGTTCCACAAGGCCGCATGCGACGCGGCAGCGCCGCCGGCGGGCGGACGCGGGATCAGGTTGATGCGCGGCGCGCCGATGAAGCCGGCCACGAATTCGTTGGCCGGCCGGTTGTACAAGGACATCGGCGGGCCGAGCTGCTCGACCAGCCCCTTGTTGAAGACGGCGATGCGGTCGCCCAGCGTCATCGCCTCGACCTGGTCGTGGGTGACGTAGATCATCGTCGTGGCCAGCTCCTTGTGCAGCCGCGACAGTTCGATGCGCATGTTCACGCGCAGTGCGGCATCGAGGTTGGAGAGCGGCTCGTCGAACAGGAAGACCTTGGGCTTGCGCACGATGGCGCGGCCGATCGCCACGCGCTGGCGCTGGCCACCCGACAACTCTTTCGGGAAGCGGCCAAGCAGCTCGGTGATGCGCAGGATCTCGGCTGCGCGCCCGACCTGGGCTTCGCGTTCGGGCCTGGCCACGCCGGCCATCTTCAGCGCGAAGCCCATGTTCTCGGCCACGGTCATGTGCGGGTACAGCGCATAGCTCTGGAACACCATCGCCGCGCCGCGGTCGGCCGGGCGCAGGTCGTTGGCGCGCACGCCGTCGATCAGCAGGTCGCCCCCGGTCACCGACTCCAGGCCGGCGATCATGCGCAAGGTGGTCGACTTGCCGCAACCCGAGGGGCCGACAAAGACGATGAACTCGCCGTCGGCCACATCCAGGTCGATGCCCTTGATGACATCTACCTTGCCGTAACTCTTGCGGATGCCCCGCAGTGATACCTGGCCCATCTCAGTCTCCGGTTGTGGCCACGGCGGGCCTGGCTGGTGCGGCCGCCTGGGCGTGCAGCGCCTTTTGTCGTTTCAGGAATTCGCCGTACCAAAGGGCGCTGTCCTTGGGGGTGCGGGTTTGCGTCGCGTAGTCGACGTGCACGATGCCAAATCGTTTTTCGTAGCCCGAGGCCCACTCGAAGTTGTCAAGCAGGCTCCAGACCATGTAGCCCTCCAGGCGCACGCCCTGGCGGATGGCCTCGCCCACCGCGTCGATGTGGCGCGCGATGTAGTCGGTGCGCTCGCCATCGTGGATGCGGCCGTTGACCAAGGTGTCCTTGAAGGCACCACCGTTTTCGGTGACGTACAGCGGCGGCACGGGGTAGTCGTGCTGCAGGCGCAGCAGCACGTCGGTCAGGCCGCGGGGGTAGATTTCCCAGCCCATGTCGGTGATGCCGTAGCCGCTGTCGTGCACCTTCCACTCGTCGTCGGCGCTGACCACCGAGCGTGAGTAGTAGTTGATGCCCAGGAAGTCCATCGGTGTGCTGATGGCCTGCAGATCACCGGCTTGCATCTGAGGCGCATCGGCGCCCAGGTGATCCAGCACATCGGCAGGGTAGCTGCCCTTGAACAGCGGGTCCATGTACCAGCGCACCAGGCGGCCGTCTTCCAGTTGGGCCTTTTCCAGGTCGGCCGCTGTTTCAGTGGCCGGCTGAACCGGTGAGACGTTGAGCACGATGCCCAGTTTGGCTTGGCAGCCCTGGGCCCGCATCGCTTGCATCGCCAGGCCATGGCTGAGCAGCAGGTGGTGCGCCACCTGCATGGCCGTGGCGCGGTGCTTGATGCCGGGCGCAAAAACGCCGGTCTCGTGACCCAGCATGGCCATCACCCACGGTTCGTTGTGGGTGGTGATGGCGGGCACGCGGTCGCCCACGCGCTTGGCCATGCCGACGGCGTATTCGACAAACCGATGCACGGTGTCGCGGTGGGCCCAGCCGCCCTGGGCCTGCAGTTCGGCCGGCAGGTCCCAGTGGTTCAGCGTCATGTAGGGCTGAATGCCACGTGCCAGCAGGCTGTCGATCAGGCGCTCATAAAAGTCCAGACCCTTGGCATTCCAGGCGCCGCTCCCACCGGGCTGCACGCGGGGCCACGAGACCGAAAAACGGTAGGCGCCAACACCCAACTGGCTGATCAGGTCGAGGTCTTTGGCCCAGTGGTGGTAGTGGTCGCAGGCAACATCACCGTTGGTGGCGTCGGCAATGGCGCCGCTCTGCCGACAGAACTCGTCCCAAATGGACAGACCTTTGCCGTCCAAGGCGGCAGCGCCTTCAATCTGGAAAGAACTGGTGGCCACGCCCCACACAAAGCCGGGTGGGAAGTGGTTGTTGGAAGCTACGGACTTGAGCATTGGTTTTTTTGGTCTTAGGGCTCAGAACGTGGGACCAGCCTGTGGTCACACGCCAGAAGGTGCTGTTGAAAGTCGGGCCAGCAACTCACTTGACCGCTCCGGCCGTCAGGCCTGAAATCAGCTGGCGAGACGACAGAACGAAGAGCACCACCAGCGGCAGGGTGGCGATGGCCGAGCCGGTCATCAGTGCACCCCACTCGGTGTTGACGGGGCTTTGCAAGCTGCGCAAGGCCAAGGGCAGGGTGTACATGTCGGGGCTGCGCATCACGATCAGCGGGCCGATGAAGTTGTTCCACGACGCGATGAAGGTGATCAGCCCCAAGGTGCCCAGCGCCGGCTTGAGCAGCGGCAGCACGATGCGGGCGTAAATGCCCAGTTCGCTGCAGCCGTCCATGCGCGCTGCCTCGATCAGGTCTTTGGGAATCGACGAGGTTACAAACTGGCGCATCAGGAAGATGCCAAACGCACTGGCTGCGCCGGGGATGTAGAGCGCCTTGGGCTGGTCGATCCAGCCCAGCGCGTCCATGATCATGAAGGTGGGGATCATGTTCATGAACGACGGCAAGAGCATGGTGCCCATGACCAGGCCGAACAGGGCGTTCTTGTAGCGGAAGTCAAACAGCGCAAAGGCGTAACCGCCCATCGAGCAAAACAGCAGCGTCAAGGCGGTGGACGCCAACGCCACGTACAGGCTCCAGCCCAGGTTGCGCCAGAAGGGCATGCGCTCGGTCAGGATTTTCAGGTTGTTGAAGAAGTCGTCGCCAAAGAACATCGGTGGCGGCAGGCTGAAGATCTCGGTGCGCGAGTGCGTGGCAAACACGAACATGAAGTAGAAAGGCGCCAGCATGATCAGCGCGCCCACGCCCACCACGGCGTAGGCGGCCCAGGGAGCAAGACGTTCGGTCTTCATGGCCAGGTCCTCAAGCCGAAGGGCCGCGGGGGCGGAAGGCGCGGTTGGTGGCCCAGGTCAGCGCCGCCACCAAAATGAACAGCAGCCACGACATGGCACTGGCAGCGCCAAAGTCGTTGAAGTCAAACGCCATGCGGTAGAGGTAGATGGCGGTGGTCATGCCCGACTGGTCGGTGCCACCGCGGCCACCGGTCAGGATGAAGGCTTCTTCAAAGAGCTGCAGACCGCCGATCACCGACAAAGTGACGCCAAAGAAGATCATGGGCTTCAGGCTGGGCAGCGTGATGTGGAAAAACTGCTGGAAGCGGCCGGCGCCGTCCATGGTGGCGGCTTCGTAGATGTCGCCCGGGATGGTCTGCAGCGCGGCCAGGTAAAGCACCACGTTGAAGCCGACATAACGCCAGAACACGATCATCGTGATGGCGGGTTTGATGTTGTCGGGGTCGTTGAGCCAGTCGACGGGGTTGGCCGGCATCAGGCTGCCGATGAGCGGCATCTGGCTGAGCATCTTGATGCCGACGTTGATCAAGCCGAAGTCGGTGGAAAACAGCGAGCTGAAGAGAATGGCGATGGCCACCGTGGAGGTGATGTAGGGCATGAAATAGGCCCCGACCACGCCGTTGCGCAGCTTCTTGAATGAGCTGTGGATGAAGCAGGCCAGCGGAATGGCCACCAGGTGCTGGGGTACGCCCGAAGCCACTGCCAGCCAGCCGGTGTTTTTCAGCGACTTCCAGAACCATTCGTCTTGCAGCGCAAAGGCAAAGTTGCCCAGGCCGACAAACTCCATCGCGCCCAGGCCGCTGGTGGGCTCCCAGCTCTGGAAGGCCAGGTACAGCGAGAAGACCAGCGGGAAGATGCCAAACACCGCAAACAGCACCACAAAAGGGCTGAGCAGCACATAGGGTGTCCAGGTGGGGGACAGGCGCAGGGCCGCGGGCAGCTTCATGGTGGGCAGCTTTCAGCGAAGCGCACGGCGCTGGAGCAGCCGTTCGGCATCGGCCAGTGCGGTGTTGATGTCCTTGCCGCGGTCCAGCACCTTGTCGAGCTCGGTGTTGATCACTTCGTCGGCAAACGCGTCTTGTTTGTGCACCCCCACGGCCGTGATGCGCCGCGCTGCCGTGCGCCAACCGACGCGCGCGTTTTGCTCACCCAGGAAGGGAATCGGCAGGTCGAAAAAGGGGTCGTCGTAGGTTTCCAGCAGTGATGGGAAAGCGTCTTGCGACTTGAAGGCGCTGAGCTGGATGTCGCGGTTCAGCGTCATGAACTGGATGAACTGCCAGGCCAGGGCTTTGGTTTCACTGGGCGAGGCGCGCGGGATGGCGAAGAAGGTACCGCCATAGGCTGCAAAAGCACCCTCGGGCAATTGCGCGGCGCGCCACTGGCCCTTGGTGGCCGGGGCCAACCAGCTGTTGAGGTGGCCGGCCAGCCAGGCGCCAGTCAGCTGGGTGGAGATGGTGCCGCGCTTGAAGCCTTCGGACCACTCGTTGGACCAGGCGCCGACACGGGCGTCCAGCTTGCCCTGGCGCACCATCCGGGCCAGCTCAAAAGCGCGCACAAAACGCGGCGAGTTGACCAGCACCTTGGACTGCTGGTCAAAGTACAGCCCCTCGCCCGGCTGGATGCCGGTGCGGATGATGATGTCCTTCATGTCACGTGCATGGGCCATCAAGTAGGAGCCCGTGGCGGCCTTGATCTTGGCGCCGCTGGCCACGTAGCTTTCCCAGGTGCGGGTGAGCTCGGCCTCGCTGACGCCGGCTTTGTTCAGCACGTCGACGCGGTAGAGCAAGGTACCCGGGCCGATGTCGGTGGGCGCAGCGACGATGGCGCCCTTGCCATTGGTGGCCTGCTTCAGCGCATAGGGCACCCAGCGCGATTCAAACTGCTGAATGTTGTAGGGTGCCTTGGCCAGGTTGTCCAGGCCGCCGCCTTGGGCAAAGCGGCCCACGTAGCCCACTTCAAGCGCCATCACGTCGGGCAGGTAGACCGAGGTTGACAGCGCCGTGGTCATGGCCGTGTGGTGGTCGCTGAACTGGCGGCTGATGACCTTGATGTCGACCGTCGGGTGCAAGCGTTTCCAGGCTGGGATGGCCGACTTGACGATCTCGTCCACCGCCGGGTAGGCCGCGACGACCAGCGTTTGCTGTGCTTGTGCACCGAACGCCATGCAGACGGCCAGAACCCCAGCAGCCCACGATCGTGTTGCAGTGCCTCCCATCGTGACCTCTTCCATTCGCCCGTCCCTCTGCTTGCCAGGCGGCCCCTGCCGCACCCAGAAAGCACGTCCAAAAGTGCTGGTGGTGCACCTGTTATGAAACCGCTTTCAAGAACTCTAAGGGCAGGACGAGGTCGTGTCAATGCATGTAAGCCCCGACGGATGGCGGGTGCATACCTGCCGCAGTTTCTGCGGCCCCCACCTGACCAACGGGCGCTGTGTGCCCGCCTTGAAGCTCAGCCGTGAAGACGGCGGCTGGACTCACGCGCCACCAGGCGAGGCTGCGGCATGGTGATGCTGGGCTTGTTGCCTGCCAGCATCTGCAGCATGGCCTGGGCCGCCAGGCGACCCAGGTCGTATGCAGGTTGTTGCACCGACGTGAGTGGAGGGATGGCGTACTGCGACGTGGGCAGGTCGTCAAAACCGACGATGGAGACGTCTTCTGGCACCCGAAGTGAGCGGCGCTGCAAGCCCAGGGCGGCGCCCATTGCCATCTGGTCGTTGGCGGCAAAGATCGCGGTGAAGCGCTGCCCCGTGGCCAAGAGTCGATCAACGGCCATCAAGCCACTGACTTCGATGTACTCCCCTGGCACCACCAGCGCCGGGTCGAAGGCAATGCCACTTTGTTCCAGGGCCGATCGATAACCGCGCAGCCGCTCGGTCGCGTCGGGGTGATCGGAATCGCCGGCAATGAAGGCGATGCGACGGTGCCCCAGCTGGATCAGGTGTTGGGTGGCTATGCGTCCGCCTTCATAGTTGTCGAAGTTCATCGCAAACAGACCCGGCGCCTTGAGGCTGCGCCCGGTCACCACCAAGGGCTGTGATCTGGCGTAGGACTTCAACACCGTGTCGGTCAGGCGACCGGTGAGCACGATGACGCCGTCAACCCGCCGCGAGCGCAGCACTTCAATGCTTCGCGCCTCGACGGCCGCGTTCCAGTGCCCGCTGACGAACAGGGCGTTGTAGCCGCCCGGCAAGAGCTCATCTTCGATGCCGCGCATGGCGGTGCCGTAAAACGGGCTGTCCAGCGCCTGGGTGACCACGCCCACGCTGAAGGTTCGCCCGCCAGCCAGCCCGCGGGCAATGGGGTTGGGCACAAAACCCAGCTCTGCGATGGCTTCGTCGATGGCGCGCTTTTTGGCCTCACTGACCACCGCTGTACCGTTCAGGATGCGTGACACCGTGCTTGGAGATACCCCGGCGGCTCGCGCCACTTGCCCAATGGTGGCGGGGCCGGAGTCAGGCGATTTGGAAGCTGACTTGGGGCCACCGGCAACAGACTGCTTTTTCATGAGGGCGGCATTTTATGCATCAACAAGTGTAGCGGCGCCCCCGGCAGGTCAGTACGCGTTTCTGTCGAAGAAGGCCACCCGCACGGTGCGCACGATGATCTGCAGGTCCAGACCCAGGGACCAGTTGCGCAGGTACTCGAGGTCGTACTCCACGCGTGCTGCCATCTTCTCAGTGGTGTCGGTTTCGCCGCGCAGGCCGTTGATCTGGGCCCACCCGGTGATGCCCGGTTTGACCTTGTGGCGGACCATGTAGGCACTGATCAGCTTGCGGTACATCTCGTTGTGCGCCACCGCGTGCGGCCTGGGTCCCACCACGCTCATGCGGCCTTGCAAGACGTTGAAGAACTGTGGCAGTTCGTCCAGCGAGGTGCGCCTCAGAAAGGCGCCAAACGGTGTGACTCTGGAGTCGCTTCGGGTGGCCTGTGCCACGGTGGGGCCGTCGTCTTGGGTGGTCATCGAGCGGAATTTGTAGATCCAGATTTCCTCGCCGTCGAGCCCGTTGCGGCGCTGCTTGAAGATCACCGGGCCGGGTGAACTGAGTTTGACGCCCAGCGCAATCGGCAAGAGCAGAGGAAGCAACAGAAGCAAGATGGTCGATGCCAGCACCACATCGGAAACCCGCTTGAGCAGTTCGTTGGTGCCGGTGAACGGGGTTTCGCAGATGCCCACAACCGGCACGCCATTCATGTCCTGCAGGCGGCCTTGGATGATGCTGATGCCAAACACGTCGGGCACAAAAAATACCGAAGCGGTGGTGCCTTGGACGTTCTTGAGCAGGTCCAGGATGCGCGGCTGCGAACCCAGAGGCAGGGTGATGTAGACCTCTTTGACACCATGCGCTCGCACATAGGGGCCGACGTCTTTCAGGGCGCCGAGCATGGCCGGGGCAGCCTCGGCCGTGACCCGGGCGTCGCTGCGGTCATCAAACCAACCTGCAAAGTCGTGGCCTTCTTCGCGGCTTTCTCTCAAGGCCAGTGCCACCTTGGCACCCAATGCGCCGGCGCCGACCACGATGGCCAGATGACGCCGAGAGGGCATCTTGGCGCGCCTGCGCAGCAGGCTTCTGCCGGCCAGTACCGCCAGCCAGTGCAAGGCCGGTGTGAGCAATGCCCAGATCACCAAGACCCGCGGCTCGAAGAAGTGCAGGCTGTTGGTGGCATAACCACACAAGGCCAGCACCGCCAGTGTCACGGCCCACGAGGTGACGATCTCCGTGGCCGCGTTGAGCAGCTTGTGCTTGAAGCGGTTGTGCCCTGGAAAGGTCAGCGCAAACACCAGCACCGCCAGGGTCAGATCCGAGCGCAGAACCGGGGGTTTGAAGGCCAGGGTGACCAACAAGAACACCAGCACAGTCAATGTCGGCTCAAGCAGCGCCGCCACCAGCGACGTCACCGACTGTGGTGCGCTGAAAAATCGTGTCTTGTGGGAGCGCTCTTCGTGCATGGGCTGGGCTGCCAGGTGCTGCTGCAGCACCCTGGCGCTCAGGGGGCGAACTTGACGTCGTCAAAGTAGTAGGTGCGGGTGCCAGGCATCGCGTCGTAACCGGCCAGGCCCAAGCCGTAGTCAAAGAAGATGTTGACCTTGTTGAAGGTCTTGCTCACATCAAGTTGCGACGTCGGCTTGTAGGCCGGGCTCGTGGGGTCGGTGACATAACCGTTGGGGCCCGGGCCGCTGGGCACAAAGTGCTTGCCGTTGGGGCCAAAGTCAAAGGTCAGCGTTTCCCAGGTGTTGACCAAGGTCGTGAAGGCGTCGACCTCGCTGTTGAAGTCGGGGCGACCCGATTGCTCCACCTTCAGGTGCACACGCATGCCCGCGTAGGCGCTGTAGACACGCACCGTCATCTTGGTCGCGCCAGTGGCAAACGGAATGGTCGGAACCGCGTCGTTGGGGCGGCGCTGCACCGAAGTGCCGGCCCAGACTTGACCCGCGTTCTTGACCACCTTGGCGATCTTGCCGGTCTTGCTGCCGTCGGCCGGCACGCCCACATCGGCAAAGCCAATGACGGTGGAGTCCTCGGCACCGCCGAAGCCCGTCAAGATAGATGGCTCTGAGGTGCTGTTGTCAAAGCTGCGCTCGTCAAAGGTCGCCAACACCAAGTTGGTGCCCGTGCCCGTTACGAAGGTGATGTCGTCGAAGTAGTAGGTTTTCCCCGAGCCATTGGTGCCAAAGTTGAAGAAGATCGATGCCTTGTTGTAGGTGGTTGCCAGGTTCAACGGCGTGTTGGCATTGGCAAAGTTGAAGGTCAGGGTCTGCCAGCCAACCGCCGTGGTGGTGACTTCGACTTCGGAGGATTTGGTGCCGTCAGCGATGTCCTCTACCTTCAGGCGCACCGGAATGCCAGCGTCGGGCGAATAGACACGCACGGTCATGCTGGTGGCCGTTGCGGTGAAGGGGATGCGCTGCAGGCCGCCGTTGGGCACGGTGACCACCGTGGTGCCGCAGTAAAAGGGCACGCCGCTGCCGGGCTTGACCACGCGGCCCACCTTGTTGGTGCCACCGGCCGGGTCCGTAACGAGCGTGGAGTCCCAGCAGCCTTCAAAGCCGACCAGTGCCGCGGTAGGCTCGTCCAGCGTGGCAATGGTGATGGGGGCCACGGGCGCGGCCACCGAGTTGGCTTCAACCGTGATGTTGTCGATGTAGTAGGTTTGACCATCGGTCACGCGTTCGGCGTCTGGCGTGATCGCGATGATCTTGTACTGGTTGCTCAGGTTGATGGCGCTGAAATTCCAGGTCACGGTGCTCCAGGTGTTCGCTGCACCCGTGGGCGCGCTGGCCACTTCGACGCTGGTGCCACCCGGCACTTCAACCTTGAACTTGATGACTGCACCGGCGCGGCTGGAATAGACGCGGGCCGAAATTTGTTTGTTGGTGGCCGTGAACGGTATGGTGGCGGTGGTGAAGAAGGTGCCACCCCAGGTGTCGGGCGAGGTTGGCTTGACGATCTTCAGCGCATTGCCGCTGCCGCCCGTGGGGCCGGCCTCCACCGTGGGCAGGGCGCCACCGTAGGCACCCATGGCCGAGAAGGCCGGCACGGTTTCGTCAAAGGACACGAAGGCCACGCCCGGTGCGGGCGCCGGTGCTGGCGCGGCCGCTTCGGCCAAGGTGATGTTGTCGATGTAGTAGGTCTGGCCGCTGGCCACCACGTCTTGATCGGGCGTGATCGCGATCACCGTGTAGGCCTTGGTCGGATCAACGCCGCCCAGGTCCCAAGTGACCGTGGTCCAGGTGTTGGCGGCCAAGGAGGGTGCGCCTGCCACTTCGACAGCCGCCACGCCTGCCGCGCCTTCCACCTTGAGCTTGACGATGGCGCCAGCGCGGGTGGAGTAGACGCGTGCGGTCAGCACCTTGCGCGTGTTGGTGAAAGGGATGGCCGTCACATTGAAGAAGGTGCCGCCCCACGTGACGGGGTTGACCGGCTTGACGATCTTCAGCACGTTGCCGCTGCCACCGCTGGGGCCGGCTTCCACGGTGGGCGTAGCGCCGCCGTAGGCACCCATGCCGGTGAACGCAGGAACGGTCTCGTCAAAGGTGACCAGCGAAGTTCCGGCGGGCGCCGGCGCTGGGGTAGGCGCGGGTGCAGGCGTGGGGGCTGGAGCAGGTGCCGGTGCCGGGCCTGCTGTTGGTGCAGGGGCGGGCGCAGGCGCAGCAGCGGTCAGGGTTGGCGGCTCGGCGTCGCCACCACCGCAGGCGCTCAACAGGAAAAAGGCCGCCATGGTGGCCGCTGACAAATGAAGCTTTTTTGGGGGCTGTCTCATGACGGGTCCTTCGGTACGGTGTCAGGTGAAGATGACTTCGGCGCAGAAACGAACGGCTTGGAAAGGGAAAGGCCGCTTCGGGTTGCCCAGCCCGCAGCTGGTGGACGGGACTGTCGACGTTTCAAGATGAAAGCGCTTTCAGGCAGAATAGTCGGCGACGCCCAGCTTTGCAATGCTTGTCGCCTATCGGTTTCCCTAGGGAGCGGACGGATAGGGGGATGAAGCAGCGCGCCGGCCCATCCCAACAGCTTGTACGGGCCGGGCTTGCGGGGCCGCCGCTGGTGGCCTGGGCCAAGGCTGGCCTTGGGTCACGACGTTCGCTCCAGCGCGCCAGGGGCCACCGTCAGGGTCTTGCCGTCGCTGAATCGCACGGTGATGGGGGCTTTGCCGGCGTTGTAGGCCAGGTAGGTCTTGCGGCCGTCGGGGCGCACGAACACGCCGTACAAAGCCGTGTTGGCAGTGACGCTGAAGTCGGGCCTGCCCATCTCGTTCAGGCTCAGCATCCAGTGCAGCGTGTGGGTCCGGGTCTCACCCAGTTCGACACTGCCAAATCGGTCCCACATCGCCAGCGCTGCCGTTGGATCGGCCAGCGCCAGGTATTTGACAAAGATGTCCTGCCAGCCGTCCTTGGGAAACTCGTTGTAGTTCTTGCCGCGCGCCAGGTACTTCTTGCTGTCTTCCGGCAGCGTACCCACGTTGCGTTTGACGTAGGCCGGATCGCGCCCCAGATAGGTCGAGAACTGGGCCATCGGCAGCAGGTTGATGCCCTTGATCTGGCGGGGCTCGTCCGTCCACCAGGTGTTGTGGGCGTATTTACCGCCAAAAACCATGCTCGTCTCAACGTCCTTGTACTCGGGCGGAAAGACCAGGCCATGGATGTCAAACCAGTAGTGGTTGATGGCATTGGCTTCAGTCGTGTAGAGGTAGACGCCCAGATCACGCAGCTCGCGGTTGCCGGTGACTTCGCCCCACAGGATCAGCCCGGCCCAGGCGTTGAGCGCTTCGGACGACGACTCCTGGTTGTTGCCAAAACCGCCGTCGCCCAGGCCACCGGCCCAGGAGTGGCCTTCAAAGGTGTCGAAGTTGCGCAAGTAGGGGAAATCGGCACTGCCGCGCTTGGTGGTGGCGATGTCGGCGATCAGCAACTCGACCATGCCGCCCCATTTGTCAGCGGCGGCCCAGGCCGGGTCGCGCATGGCCACTTCGGCGGCCACGCGAATCCAGTAGCCGTAGTGGAAATGGTGGTCGTTCATCTGCTCGACCGAAAAGAATTCGTCGGGATAAGCCACCACGGTGCCCAGCCCCTTGTCCAAGAAAAAGTAGCTCTTGCTCGGGCCGGTGAAGAAGAACTCCATGCGCTCCTTGATGAGCTTGAGCACGGCGTCGCGGCCCTCCATATCACCTTGCTGCTCGGCCACCGCCGCCAGTTGCGATGCGCGCGAGATGCCTTTGCCCTGCCAGTAGATGCTGGTGCGCCAGTTGTCGTTGTTCTCACGGCCGGGGATCAACTCGCGGCGCTTGCGCAGGTCGGTCTTGAGCAGATCGTTGAATTCGGTAAACCGGGGGCCTTCCTTCAGACCAGGCCAGTGTGGCAACAAGCCTTGGTAGGTGAGCTCGGTCTTGAACTCAGAAGCGGCCAGCAGCCTGATCTTGCCGCGGATGCTGTCGTAAGACGCGCCCAGCTTGCTGGCCACAGACGCGTTGTTGAACCACTGATGCGGGTACAGGCCGATCAGCGGGCCGTTGTCCGCCCCTTCCATGACCTGGGTAGTGACCTTGAACGTCGTTTCCACCTTGCTGGTGGCCTGGTCATAGCGCCAGCTGGCCCGGGTGTCGGTCACAAAGGCATAGGCGTGGCCGCAGAACTGTTGCACTGTGGCGGCCTTGTCGTCGGGCAGGGCCGCCGCTGAAAAGTAGCCCTTGCCAGCCGGCAAACGCGCGATCCATTCGCTGTCGGAGACCTGCTCCCAGCGCACGCCTGCCGGGCCAAAGACCGCGTAGGTCTTGCCCTTGATGCCAAAGCTCAGCGCACGGGCGTCGGCATCGGCGTTCTGACGCTGCGCGGGTGCGGGCAGTTTGATGCGAACGTCGCCGCGTGACAGGCGAAAGTAGGTGAAGGGGCTGGCATGCGACACCGTGGCCAGCAGCTCGTCGGCGCCGCGCGCCATCGAGATGTCAATCGCCCAGTCGCTGACCTTGGCCAGCCTGGCCGGCTCGGGCTCGAACGCCACCGGCGAGAACACGATGGCGTCGCGGTGGGGGTAGTGCACTTCGACGTCGCGCCGTTCGGTTGGCACGATTTCTTTGCTGGCCAGCGCCAACTCGAAGCCTGTTGCGGCGGCCTTCACCGTCAAGGGGTGTGGGAACAGCGCTTCGGGCTTGTTGGGAAAGAAGATCAGCGACGAATACCACTGATTGGTAGGGGCCGCCTGGGCCAGCATGGCCGCCGTGCGCCCGGGCGCCCGCGGCGAGGCCTTGTCGCTGCCCTTGGGAGCCGTGTAATAACCGCCAGCGCCCACCTTCACGGGCTGGGCCGTGGCGCCAAACAACGCGCCCAAGGTCAAGAGCAATGCCAATCCGCCTTGGCAGATGAACTTCATGTTTGCTTCCTTCCTGCCGCGATGGTGCGCGCAAAGGCGACATGATAATGAAACCGCTTTCAAGACGCACCTTAGGTTTACCCGAAGGTCTGCGCCATGCTGAGTCCATCCCACAGGATTGCACACACCGCACTGCAGTCGGCACGGGTGCTCTTCAAGGCCCTGCAAGCAAGCGGGCGAAAGACCGTTGGGATCCGGACAACGGCCGGGGGAAAACACGGGGGTGCGCCCGGTTGACTGGCAGAGCCCCCATCCCTTACGCTCATGAAAGCGATTTCACGAACTCTCGGCGTCGACCAACATGAACATCGAAACGAATCTGCCCCGAGCAAAGGCCAGCCCGCTCAGCCCCATCCGGCACGTGGCCAGGCCCGGCGGCCTGCGCATGGCCATGATCCTGGCGGCGGCGGCGTTGCCCAGTCTGGGTCAGGCGATTGACTTCGGGCCTTTCACCCTGAATGGTTTTGCCAAGGTCGAGGTCAGCCGCGCCAGCAAAGTTTGCGGCGGCGGGCCCGTCAACAACCTGAGCACGGTGGGTGACCCCAGCTCGTCGGCCTGCCAGTTGTTCCCTGGCGAAAACCGCGAACGCCCTTGGGCCGACGCGCTGGTGATCGGCCGCGACTACGGCACCCGCAACGGGCACATCACGCTGGCCCAACCCTATCTGGGCGCCAAGTTTGACCTGCCGATGGGCTTCAAGGTGCAAGGCCTGATCAGTCAGCGCTGGCGCGACGGCAAGATCGACATTCCCGGCATCTGGTACGAAAAAAACGTGGCACTGACCCACGAGGACTACGGCAGCATCCGCATTGGGGCCTTCCCCACCCGCGCCTGGGGCTTTGCCGACTATCCCTTTGCCGGTGACTTTGGTGGTGGCGACACCTGGGCATCCACCGGGGCGGGCTATGGCCTGAACACCAAAGCCATCCGTTACACGGCCCGCACGCTCGACGTTTATGAAGGCGACCTGGTGCTGGAAGTCACCTACGACCAGGGCGACACCAAGTTCAAGAAGAACAAGCCACAGTTCCTGGAGTTCTGGGCACGCTACTACCGCGGCGACCTGAAGCTGGACGCGATGTACCAGGACAGCCGCAACGGTCCGCCGGTCGCCTGGGGCCACGCGCCTTTCACCGGTGTGTTCTACGACGCCAAGTACGACAACAAGATCGGCAGTTCAGGCCAGAGCATCGCCATGCTGCAAGGGCGCTATCCGATCAACTCCAACTTTGAGCTTGGCGCGGGCGTGCGGCACAACCGTTGGAGCGGTGCCTACGCGGTGTGCATCGACTTCATCGATGGCCAGTGCCGCTACAACAATTTTTTCAACGCCGACTTCTTTGGCAAAGACGCCAACGGCGTGCAGAGCCCAGGCTATGAAGTCACTTCCAACGACTTCACGCTGGGTCTGCGCTATGTCAACGGCCGCTGGAGCGCCAGCACCGGTTTGGTTTATCTGAGCAAGGCGCGTACCGACAACCCCAGTGAACGGGGCCAGAGCAATTCGCTGCTGCGAGGCTCCATCGGTGGTGGCTACAACTTTGGCAATGGCCTGGTGGCGTCGATCGGCTTCAGCGCTTCGGCCTATGGACAACAGCCCCAGACCTGGGGCTGCAACATCCAGAAAGACCGCCCGGCGGGCAGTTGCACGCTGGCGCCACGCTCGGCGCCGGACAACAACGTGGGTGGTGGCGACGCGCGCGTCAGCCGTTACAGCAACGGGGTCTCGGCCGGCGTGACGTATTCGTTCTGAGGCAGACAACATCATGATCAAAGCTCAAGCATTGCGCGCCTCGACGCGCGCCTTCTCTTCCGCCTGGCTGCTGGCGTCCATGCTGGCCTTGGTGGGCTTGATGGTGGCCTGCGGCGGTGGCGGCAGCGTACCCGCCACACAGCCCGGTGGCGCGCGTGCGCTGCCAGCCGACTTTGGCACCCGCAAGGCCGTCAACTACTCGCCTTACCGCAGCAACAACCGTGACACCGAAGTGGTGACGCGCGAGAACGTTCTGCAAGACCTGGGCCTGTTGGCCCAGGGCGGCTTCACCTTGATCCGCACCTTTGACAGCTCGGACGAATTTGCCAAGCTGATGCTGCAAATCATCAAAGACAACCAGATCAACATGAAGGTGCAGTTGGGCATCTACATTGCGCCCACCAACGGCACGGGCGCCGCGCTGGCCAGTGCCTTGCGCTTCAACGACGCCGAGGTGGCGCGTGGCATCAAGCTGGCCAACGACTTCAAGGACATCGTGGTGGCGGTCAGTGTGGGCAACGAGTCGGTGGCCTTTGGCTTGAGCACACCCGAGATCCTGGCCCGTTACCTGTCTACCGTGCGTTCGGGCGTGACGCAGCCGTTGACGGCCAACGATGTCTGGGACGGCTACGCCGGGCTGCCGGGCAGCAGCACGGGGGGCTTCCCGCCAGGTCTCATCAACCTGATCGATTTTGCGTCGATGCACTCTTATCCGATCTTGTACGCTTCATCCAACTACTACGACCCCTGGGACTGGGAGCAGCAGGCCGTTCCCGAGGCCACGCGCGCGGCGGCCATGATGGACGCGGCGGTCGAACGGGTGAAGGTCAACTACGCGGCCGTGCGCAAGGCCCTGGACGGCCAAGGCCACGCCAACATGCCCATCGTGATTGGCGAAGCCGGCTGGAAGTCGGTGGTCACTGGCGACTTGACCTACCTGGCGCACCCGGTCAACCAGAAGATGTTCTACGACCGGCTGATGGCTTGGGGCACGCAGAGCAAGGCCTCGGGTGGCCCCGCCGCAATCTTCTACTTCGAGGCCTTTGACGAGCCCTGGAAAGCCACGGTCAACCCCAACTTCAACGACGACCACTGGGGTCTGTTCAACGTCAACCGCCAAGCCAAGTATGTGGTGCAGGGTCTCTACCCCGTCAGCCAGTGGGCACCGGGCACCTTCACCGCGGCCGACGCCTTGCGTGCGCCGACGGTGGTCACGGCCGTGATCAGTGCCAACCGCTATACCGTTTATGCCAACGCCGTCACGGCAGGTGAAGCCGTCGCACCGGCGGCGCAGTGGTTTGGCTTTGACAGCCCGCCCAACGCCTTTGCCGGGCAGGGTGCCGACGCCACCTTGGCTGCTGAAGGCCTGAATTTCATGGAAATCGGCCCGGCACCCAGCACCACACTGGGCAAGGACTACGGCTGGGGCGCGTTGACCGTGACCACACCGCCACGGGTGGATCTGAGCCAGTTTGCCAGCACCGGCAAGCTGAACTTCAGCATCAAGACCACCTACCCGGGCAAGCTGATGTTCGGCTTTGGCACCACGCTGGCCGGCGCGGTGTTTGTGGTGGCCAGCAACACCAATGCCGACGGCTACGGTTACATCAACGACGGCACCTGGCGCCAGGTCTCGATCCCGATCAGCGCTTTCACGGCTGCGGGTGGCAAGTTTGACCTGCGCAAAGTGACCAACACGCTGGTCGTGGCCGACATCTATGACCGAACCGGCAACGCCAAGGGCAGCACGACCAAAGTCTTCATCGACGCGGTCTACTGGTCGAAGTAGGCAGCCACCAGCCGCTGAACGGTCGCGTCCATCCGGACCGACCGTTTGGGCCGGCACCAACCCATCCAGCGCCATGTCTGCACCAGACCCCACGCAGCGCCTGCACCTGCCCGCACGGGCTGTGGCGCTGGTGCTGGCGGGGGCGCGCAGCACGGATCTGGCACGGGATGGGGCCCCTGGGTCAGGCGAAGGGCAGAACCTGCCCGACCTGGGTGGCCGCACGCTTCAGGCCCACTTTGGCGGCAAGTTTCGCAGCGTGGACTTCGTCCTGTCGAACTGCATCAACTCGGGCATACGCCGCGTGGCGGTGCTCAGCACCAACCGCAGCCACAGCTTGCAGCGACACCTCAAGCGCAGCTGGGCCTTCCTGAAAGGTGACGCCGCGGAGTTCATCGAGCTGTGGCAGCCCCAAGCGCAAGCCGCCGGTGACGCCACGCCTGAACCCACGGTCAGGGTCCTGGCGGCGAACCGGGACCTGCTGGCGCGCAGCGGCGCCGATTTTGTGGTGCTGCTCACCGGCGACCGCATCTACAAGATGAACTACGCCTCGTTGGTGGCCGACCACCTGGCCAAAGGGCGGGACTGCACCGTGGCCTGTTTTGAGGCCCCCACTGAAGCCGCCTTGGCAGGCTGCTGGATGACCGTGGACGCGCAATGGCGCATCACCGACAGCGCGCTTTGCCACGGCGGCCTGGCCCGACTCGCTGCGCCGCCGGCCCAGGCTCAGCAGCGCCCGCTGCAAGGCATGGGCATCTACGTTTTCAACCGCAACTACCTGATGGCAGAACTGGACCGTGACCTGTCCGACCCCGCGTCGGGCCACGACCTCGAACACGACATCGTGGCGCATGCCGTGCGCAGCGGGCGAGCCAGCGCGCACCCCTTTGCCCAAAGCTGCGTGGGCACATCAACCGGTCGCGCCTTGTACTGGCGCGATGTGAGCACGGTAGACGCCTATTGGGACGCCAACATCGACCTCACCGCCAGCCTGCCGCAGCTGGACCTGTACGACCCGAATTGGCCCATGCGTGCGCAGCAGGCTGAACTGGCGCCGGCCAAGTTCTTGCACAACGAGGTCGACCGCCGCGGCACGGCCATCGAGTCGCTGGTTTCGGGGGGCAGCATCGTTTCGGGAACGGTCTTGCGCTCGGTGCTCTTTGCATCGGTGCGGGTGCACTCCTACGCCCACGTGGAATGGTCGGTGCTGTTGCCCGAGGTGAAGGTGGGCCGGCACGCCCGTCTGCGCCGCGTGGTGGTTGACCGCGGCTGCAGCATCCCCGATGGGCTGGTGGTGGGCGAAGACGCCGATGCCGATGCCACGCGATTTCACCGCACCGAAGGGGGAATCACGCTGATCACCGCAGCCGCGCTGGCACGCCTGGGCGCGTCTGTCGGCGCGTGAGTGCGACCGGCTCCACCCATCCAACTCTCACGCAGCACCGAGCCCATGCGCCACTTTCTGACCTCTGAATCGGGCGGCCACAGGCTGGCTGAGCAAGTCCCGGTTCAGCCCAGCCCGCGCGATACCAGCCTGCCGCTGCTGGTGGTCAACACCGAGCGCCGCTTTCAGACCTTGCTGGGCTTTGGTGGGGCCTTCACCGAAGCCGCCGCCGTGACCTGGCAGGGCCTGGGCCCGGCAGCCCGCGAGCAGCTGCTGCGCGACTACTTTGACCGCGACGCTGGCCACGGCTACACCTTGTGCCGCGTGCACATGAACAGCTGCGACTTTTCGCTGGGCAACTACGCCCACGCGGACACGCCCGGTGATGTGGACCTGAAAAGCTTCAACATCGAACGCGACCGCCAGGCCTTGTTGCCTTTCATCCAGGCAGCACAGCGCGTCGCAGGCCGCCCCATCCAGCTGCTGGTGTCGCCCTGGAGCCCGCCGGCGTGGATGAAGAGCAATGGCCAGATGAACTGCGGTGGCACCTTGCTGCCGCAGTACGCCCGGGCCTGGGCGCGCTGTTTTGTGCGCTTCATCCAGGCCTATCAGGCCGAAGGCGTGCCGGTGTGGGGTGTGTCGGTACAAAACGAACCTGCGGCCACCCAAAGCTGGGACTCGTGCCGCTACAGCGCCGAAGAAGAGCGCGACTTCGTGCGCGACCACCTGGGGCCAGAGCTGGCGCAGGCCGGCCTGGGGCACATCAAGATCGTCATCTGGGACCACAACCGCGACGAGATGGTGGAGCGCGCCAACACCGTCTACAGCGACCCGCAAGCGGCGCGCTATGTCTGGGGCACCGGCTTTCATTGGTACGGTGAAGACCACTTCGATCATGTGCAGCAGGTGCACGACGCCTGGCCCTACAAACAGCTGCTGTTCACCGAAGGCTGCCAGGAGGGTGGGCCGCACCTCGGCTCGTGGGCGCTGGGTGAACGCTATGGGCGCTCCATCATCAACGACCTCAACCGCTGGACCGTGGGTTGGATCGACTGGAACCTGCTGCTCAACGAGACCGGAGGCCCCAACCATGTAGGCAACCTGTGCAGCGCACCTATGATGGCTGATCGGACCAGTGGTAACTTGTTACACCAAAGCTCGTTCTGGTATCTGGGCCACTTTGCGCGTTTCATACAGCCAGGTGCGCAGCGCGTTTTGTGTGCGGCTGCGCGAGCGGACCTAGAGGCCACTGCCTTCGTCAATCCAGACGGGTCCTGCGCCACCGTGGTGATGAACCGCAGCGAGCACCCACTGGCGTTCAATCTGCAGCTGGACGGAAGCACCTACCAGGCGCTGTTGCCGGCGCGCGCCATCGCCACCTGGGTGCTGGTCCCTGACGGCGCAACGCCGGGTTGAATGCCGTCCAAGGCGCCCCCCGACTTGAGGGGCCCCTGCCGCACGAGATCGCGGGTTTTCACTAGTTTAGAAATATGAAAGCGGTTTCAGAATGGGCTCAGCGATCAACCAGCAGCGTGCCGTTGCAAATGAAACCGCAGTCCAAACTGGAGTCGACGCCTAGGCGCGGCTCGCTCACCGTTTCAACCGGGCAGATGGTCTGCCCAGGTCAGAGAAGCGGTGGTAGGTTCAAACGGAGATACACCATGTCTTTCAAATCACTATCGATGGTGGCCGCAGCGGCACTGACGCTGGTTGCTGGCGCCGCACAAGCCCAGGTGCCAGGCCTGCTCAACGGCGGCTTTGAAGCCGCAGCCAACAGCGCCGGAGAGTTCGCCGACGGCTGGATGTCCGCCGGCATCTACACCACCCGCTCTTCGGCCGAAGCGCATTCGGGTTCGTACTCGGCCCTGATTTCACTGCCGGCCAACCCGGCTGGCGGCGCAGGCGGCGGTCTGTTCCAGAACTCGGTCGACCACGGCGGTCTGATCCCGGTTGACCCCGCCAACTGGGGCACCGCCCCGACCCTGACCTTCTGGGCCAAGGGCAACACCAGCTTGACCGGCAACATCAACTACTCGCTGCGTTACCTGAATTCCACCGGTGCCATCCTGAACCCGGTGGTCAACACCTCGTTCTTCGGTGGCAACACCGAAAACGGCTGGACGCAGTTCACCAAGACCGGTGTCGTGATTCCCGTCAACACCACGGCGGTGTTCCTGGAAATGACGCTGGCCAATGGCCCCAGCGGCCCGGCCGTGCCTTGCGGTGTTGACAACCAGACCGGCGCCCAGCTGTTCTGCAACTGGGGCACAGCCAAGGTCTACATCGACGACGTGAGCATCACGCTGGCCAACCCGGTGACGCCCGTCCCAGAACCCGGTACCTACGCCATGATGCTGGCTGGCCTGGGCGTGGTGGGTTCCCTGGTTCGCCGCCGTCGTCGCGCCTGAACCTGACGAAGCCTTGAGGACACATGGGCACCACGGTGCCCATTTGCTCTTCGCCCTAACTCCCGCGGACCTGTTCGCGGGGACACGAAAGAAGCCATGAAACTGAAACTTGCCTTGTTGGCAGCCGCGTTCGGGCTTACCAGCCTGAATGCTTTGGCATTCAACGGCGTGCAGTGCGGCAATTCGGCAGCCACGGTTGGCAATGTGGGCTACATCAGCTGCCAAGGCGCACTGGGTGGCAACATCGCCGCGGGCCAGACCGACACCGCGATGTTTGCGGGCTATGGAAGCTTTGGTCTGGTTGGCACCAGCGGCAGCGCTGGGTTTGGGCCGTTTTCGGCCAATCCTGGCAGCGGCACTTCTGGGGTGTTGAACTTTGATAGCCCGCAGACGGGTTACTTTGTGCTGGGCATCCAGGGCGGGCCGACCTACAGCTTGTACCTGTTCAACGGCGGCTTGGCCGGTATCACGGCGCTGAGCTTCAGCACCTTTGGCATCGCCACCGTTGACGGCAATCCGGGTCCAAACCTTTCGCAACTGGCTTTGTTTGCTGCGCCCGTGCCAGAGCCGAGCACCTACGCTCTGATGCTGGCTGGATTGGCTGTGGTGGGCAGCATCGCGGGCCGCCGACGCACGTCGAACTGAACTTGTTCTAAAACCCCCGGGGCCCACGCAGGCGTGGCTTCGGGCCTGATCCTCAAGTCTGGCTCACAAGATGAGGCAGACGATACCGGAGCCTGTTGATGAAGCTGAACTCCTTGCTTGCAGCCACCGCGCTCATGCTGGGCACGGGCGCCTCCTGGGCCGCCACCAGCGTCATCAGCAACTTGCCGTTGCCTGCAGACACGGGCGCTTCGGACTTGTCCTTGCTGATCTTTCCCTCCAGTGCGGACACCACAGCTCCAACTGCCGTGGCCATCAGCCTGGGTGGTGGCTTCACGCTGAGCAACATCCGCATCACCGTGCTGGACACCGCAACCGCACCGTCGACTTTGCTCGACCACACGCTGAGCGCAGGCAACGCCTACTACTTTCAGGTTCAAGGCAGCTTGTTTGCCGATGTGGCCGTGCAGCCAGCCACACCAGTGCCCGAGCCCGGCACCTATGCGTTGATGCTGTCGGGGCTGGCGCTCGTGGCGTTGAAGTTGCGGAGTCGCTTGCGCTGAGCATCGGGGTGGCAATCACGCAGGAGCCACCAATGTCAATGAACAGCCGACCCCACTCGAATTCTGCTTCGCGGATGGATCCGGGTTTGCAACAAGCCCTTGGCTGGGCAGGTCAGCGGCAACGGACTGGCCACCTCACGCGGGCTCTCATTGCCCTGGCCTGCAGCAGCCTCGCGCCAGTCTGCAGCGCGCAAGTCAGCAGCTTCAGCCAGTTTGTGGCGCTCCCGGGCTCGGTGGCTGCTGGGGCCTTGCCCGAAACCGCGCCTTTGCTGCTGGCCAACAGCGCCTGGACGCAGCGCTCGGTGGCCGACCGCGCCACACAGCTGGCCGCCGGCCAGTTCAACAGCGGCTCGTGGGACATGATCGACAGCAACCGCAGCGGTCCAGACGCGGGCCGTTACCTCTTCATGGGCTTCGAAACCGCCCAAGCCGGCATCCAGCGCTACGACCGCCTTACTGGCACCACCGTCACCCTGTGGAGCGCACCGGCGGCGGGCGCAGCGGTGGCCTTCGATGCCGGCCGTTGGACGCCCTTTGGCACTTACCTGACGGCCGAAGAGTCCTGGGGCGCGCAACCGCAGCGTTACGGGCGCATGTTTGAGCTGATGAACCCGGTTTCGGCCGGCGCCGGTGGTGGCCAACTGGTGCACGCCAATGGCGTGGCACGGGTCGCACACGAGGGCCTGGCCTTCGACAGAAACAACAACCTCTACTACATCGATGAGCTCAATGGCGGCAGCATCTACCGCTACAGCTCGGCCACACCGCTCAACGGCGCGACCTATTTCAACGGCGGCACAAACGCCGTGTTGCGGGTGGGTGACGGCAACACCACCGACGCCACGGGCAACTTCAGCTGGGTGCCGTTCACCAACGCCAGCGGTGCCGGCCTGGCCAGCGCCGTGACCATCACCGACCCCAACGGCGTCACCTCGGTTGACGGCCGGGCAACGACCCAGTTGGCCGCCTACAAGGGCACGGGCTATCAGCGGCCTGAAGACCTGGAGATCCAGACCAAGGCCAACGGTGACCAGGTGCTGTACGTCACCGCCACCAGCAGCCACCAGGTGTTTTCGATCAACCTGGCCAGCAACCGCGTGCAGACCTTTGTCAGCCGCGCCACCATCGACGCCGCCACCGGCTTGCCGGTGGGGCTGGCGCTGACCAACCCCGACAACCTGGCCATCGACGCCGATGGCAACATCTACATCGTCGAAGACCAGCCCGCCGGCCAGGCCGACATTTGGCTGGCCAAAGACGCTGATGGCGATGGTGTGGCCGAGTCCGTCAGCCGTTGGGCCTCGCTGGCCACCTTGGGTGCAGAGCCCACGGGTCTGTATTTCGACATCTCCGACCCCAACCGGGCCTACATCAACGTGCAGCACCCCAGCAGCGGTGTTGACCGCTTGATCGAGATCTCGGCAGTGCCCGAGCCAAGCACAACAGCGCTGATGTTGGCCGGGTTGGCTGTGGTCGGTCTTGGAGCAGGTCGCCGCCTTACCGCTTGATACCCGCGTTGGGACAACGCTCTTGCGCTTCGGGTGCGGCTGCCTTAGACTCAAAATGAAACCGCTTTCAGAACCGAGCGCTTTCAGAAACAAGTGCCTTCAGATAAAGGCGCAATCAGAAATAAGCAGGTCTTTGCCTGGCGCGATGCGGCGCCTGTGCCGCCGCAGCCTCTGTGCTGCCAAATCTTTACTCGACGCGTCCCGCGCACGACGTCGTACCGAGCCCTCAACCGCGTACCGGAATTCCCTGCCATGCAGCGTCTGACTCAACCGTTTTTGCGCCCGGCACTCGCCTGGGCCGCGTTGGCCATCTTGAGCGCCTGCGGCGGCGGTGGCGGCAGCGACCCGGCGCCGCAGCCCGCGGCGCAGAGCATCACTTTTGCCGCGCCTGCAGCCCAAGTGTTCGGGGTGACGCCGGCCGCCTTGAGCGCCACGGCCAGCTCGGGCCTGGCGATCACGTTCGCATCGACCACGCCTGCGGTTTGCACCGTCAGTGGCACCACGCTGACCTTGGTCAGCGTTGGCAGCTGCACGGTCAGCGCCAGCCAGTCGGGCAACGCCAACTTCTTGGCTGCCACTGCAGTGAGCAATACCTTTGCGGTGACCATCGGCGCGCAGACGATCTCCTTCATCAGCCCAGGCAACCAGACCTTGGGCACCGCACCCGCTGCCCTGAGCGCAACGGCGAGCTCGGGTCTGGCCGTGAGCTTTCAAGCAGTGACCCCTGCGGTCTGCACGGTGAGCGGCACCGCACTGACCCTGGTCAGCGCAGGCAACTGCACCTTGGCCGCCAACCAGGCCGGTAGCGCTACCTATGCGGCGGCTGCAGCCGTGAGCCAGTCCTTTGTCGTGGCGGCCGCGCCTCTGACGGCCCAGACCATCACCTTCGCAGCGCCCGTCAATACCAGCTGGGGCCTGGTGCCAGCAGCCTTAACGGCCACGTCGACATCCGGCTTGGCCGTGTCGTTTGCCTCCACCTCGCCCAGCGTCTGCACGGTGAGCGGCACCACGGTCACCTTGGTCAGCGCGGGCGCCTGCTCGGTGACCGCCAGCCAGCCCGGCAATTCCACCTTTGCGGCTGCCGCCATGGTGTCGCGCAGCTTCACGGTCGCGCCAGCGGCCCAGACCATCACCTTTGTGACCCCCGGCAATCAGGCCTTGGGCACGGCCACACCAGCACTGGTGGCCTCGTCCAACTCGGGTCTGGCCGTCACCTTGGCGTCCACCACGGCTTCTGTCTGCACGGTCAGCGGAACCACGTTGACGCTGGTCAGCGCAGGCAGCTGCACCATCACGGCCAACCAGGCAGGCAACACCAACTACGCCGCCGCTGCAGTGGTGTCCAACACCATCACGGTGGCCGCCGCGCCTTTGCTGGCCCAGACCATCACGGTGACCTTCACGGCGCCTGCCAACCCCACGGTGGGCACGGCGTCACCCGCGCTGTCGGCCACGGCCAGCTCTGGGCTCCCGGTTTCGTTTGCGTCCACCACCAACAGCGTTTGCACGGTGAGCGGCACCACCTTGACGCTGGTGGCTGCTGGCGCGTGCAACGTGCTGGCCAGCCAGGCAGGCAATGGCACCTATGCGGCGGCGCCCACGGTGCAGATCGCGTTGACGGTGGCCGCACCCGCAGCAGTAGAGCTGATGGCCAATGGCGGCTTTGAGACGGCCGCCACCTTGGCCGGGCAGTTTGCGCAAGGTTGGCGGGGTGTCAACAGCCGGCCGGCCACCTGGTCGACCGATGCGCGCACAGGCAGCCGTTCAGCTTCGCTGGCCGTCGCCGATCCTGGTTTCGGTGGTTCGGGCCTGGTGCAAAACGCGGTGGACGATGGCGGCAAGACGTCGATTCTGGGCCTGTATGTGGGCAAGACCACGAGCCTGTCGTTCTATGCCAAGGGCAGCGCCAGCGTCACCGGCAACATCAACTACTCGCTGCGCTACCTGGAC
>JAYTVT010000017.1:0-26458 GCA_043743835.1 Betaproteobacteria bacterium | reverse complement strand
CTTTCATGGCAGCGGCTACAGCCAGCTCGTGAAGCTGTTCAAATTGAATTTCAAGGTTGTCAAACCCATCAAGCCCAAGGCGTCGCGCGACAAATCGTCCGAAACCTTCCTGGTCGGAATGGGTCTCAAGCGCAGTGCATCCGGCGCCGATATTGCTGCGTAAGCTGTCCTGGGCGCATCGGCTGGCCCTTATCGAGTGGATACACGCTCGCATCCCGTGGAAATGCGCCGGCCTGGCAGTCCTTGACAGGCTTAAAATCGACCCCAAATGCCGTGGATGGCGGTGCGTTCGCGCCGACCCTGCTGTTTTGACCCGGAAAAGGAGCCGCGGTGAACAATCAATGGTTCTCTAAAGTCGCTGTTTGGCTGGTGATCGCACTCGTGCTGTTCACGGTGTTCAAGCAGTTTGATCGCGGTACGGCGCAAGGCAACCAGATCGGGTACTCCGAGTTTCTGGAAGAGGTGCGTGGCAAGCGCATCAAGTCCGTCCTGCTGCAGGAAAACCCCGGTGGTGGCACCGAGATCCTGGCACTGACCACCGAAGACAAGAAGGTGCGCAGCACAGCCACCTACCTGGACCGCGGTTTGGTGGGCGACCTGATCGCCAACAACGTCAAGTTTGATGTCAAGCCGCGCGAAGAGCCCAGCATCCTGATGAGCATCTTGATGGGCTGGGGCCCGATGCTGCTCTTGATCGGCGTCTGGATCTACTTCATGCGTCAGATGCAAGGCGGCGGCAAGGGCGGCGCCTTCAGCTTTGGCAAGAGCAAGGCGCGCATGCTGGACGAAGCCAACAACACCACCACGTTTGCCGACGTGGCCGGTTGCGATGAGGCCAAGGAAGAAGTCAAGGAACTCGTTGATTTCCTGAAAGACCCGCAAAAGTTCCAGAAGCTGGGTGGTCGGATCCCACGCGGCGTGTTGTTGGTGGGCCCCCCCGGTACCGGCAAGACCCTGCTGGCCAAGGCCATTGCTGGCGAAGCCAAGGTACCGTTTTTCAGCATCAGTGGCTCTGACTTCGTGGAGATGTTCGTCGGTGTGGGCGCGGCCCGCGTGCGCGACATGTTTGAGCAGGCCAAGAAGAGCGCGCCTTGCATCATCTTCATCGATGAAATCGACGCCGTGGGTCGGCATCGCGGTGCCGGCCTGGGCGGCGGCAACGACGAACGTGAGCAGACCCTGAACCAGATGCTGGTCGAGATGGACGGTTTCGAGACCAATCTGGGTGTGATCGTGATGGCCGCCACCAACCGGCCCGACATCCTGGACCCGGCCTTGCTGCGCCCCGGCCGTTTCGACCGCCAGGTTTATGTGACGCTGCCCGACGTGCGTGGCCGTGAGCAGATCCTGAACGTGCACATGCGCAAGGTGCCCGTCGGTCAAGACATCCGTGCCGACATTCTGGCGCGTGGTACGCCCGGCTTCAGCGGTGCCGACCTGGCCAACCTGGTCAACGAAGCGGCCTTGTTTGCCGCACGCCGCAACGGGCGCGTGGTCGAGATGATCGACTTCGAGAAGGCCAAAGACAAGATCATGATGGGCCCTGGGCGCAAATCCATGGTCATGCCTGAGGAAGAGCGCAAGAACACGGCTTATCACGAAGCTGGGCATGCCTTGGTGGCGCGCCTCATGCCCAAGACCGACCCGGTGCACAAGGTGACGGTGATTCCCCGTGGTCGCGCCCTGGGTGTCACGATGCAATTGCCTGAAGGTGATCGCTACAGCATGGACAAAGAGCGCATGCTGTCGACGATCAGCGTGCTGTTCGGTGGCCGCATTGCCGAAGAAGTGTTCATGAACCAGATGACCACGGGCGCCAGCAACGACTTCGAGCGCGCCACGGCCATCGCCCGCGACATGGTCACACGCTATGGCATGACCGACGAACTGGGCCCCATGGTCTACGCCGAAAACGAAGGCGAAGTGTTCTTGGGCCGTTCGATCACCAAGACCACCTCGATGTCCGAAGAGACGATGCGCAAGGTTGACGGTGTCATTCGCCGCATCATCGACGAACAGTACACCATTGCGCGCAAGCTCATCGAAGACAACAAGGACAAGATGCACGCGATGGCCCAGGCCCTCTTGGAGTGGGAAACCATTGATGCCGACCAGATCGATGACATCATGGGCGGCAAGCCACCGCGGATCCCCAAAGACTGGACACCGTCGGCCAGCAAGGCAGCCGCCACGGCTACCCCGGTGGGCACCGACGGAGCACCTGCAGCAGCCTGATCGGCTTTAGCCGCTGTCCAGGCAAGAACGGGGCTCAGGCCCCGTTTTCGTTGAGCCCGACCAGATGATGACTTCACCCTTGTTTTGGCAGACCGCGCGCTATCGCTTGAGTCTGGCTCGACCTCTGGTGATGGGTATCGTCAACGTCACGCCCGACTCTTTTTCTGACGGCGGACAACACCTGCCGTTGGCGGCAGCGGTGGCGCACTGCGAAGCGCTGGTCGCGCAAGGGGCAGACATCCTGGATATCGGTGGCGAGTCCACCCGGCCAGGTGCGGGGGCCCTCACCAGCCAAGACGAAATGAACCGGGTGCTGCCGGTGTTGGCGCATGCCGTTCGCTTGGGCGTGCCTATCTCGGTTGACACCAGCAATGTGGCGCTGATGCAAGCCGCGCTGGAACTGGGCGTGGACATCGTCAACGATGTCCGGGCCCTGTCTCGCGAAGGCGCTCTAGCTTGCCTGGCGGCCCATCCCCAGGCGGGCGTCTGCCTGATGCACATGCGCGGAGAACCCAGCACCATGGCTTCTCTTGCGACTTACCAGGATGTGGTGGAAGACGTCCGCCAGGCCCTGACCGCTGCTTTGCAGCGCGTGCAGCAAGCAGGGGTTCATGCAGAGCGCGTGGTGCTGGACCCTGGGATCGGCTTTGCCAAGACCGCTGCCCAGAACTTAACGCTGTTGTCGCGCCAAAAGGAACTGCTCGGCATGGGGCGCCCGCTGCTGGTGGGCTGGTCACGTAAGGGCACTTTGGGCCAAATCACGGGCCGCCCGGTGCACGAGCGGCTGGCCGCCAGCGTGGCTGCTGCGCTGGCTGCGGTGGCCCACGGTGCTTCGGTGGTCCGGGTTCACGATGTGGCTGCTACGGTCGATGCGCTGGCCGTTTGGCACGCCGTGCAATCCGGACGACTGGCGCCACCGACAAGGTGACACTGCCCGAGTCGATGGCAGAGCACCAGAACAAATGCTCACAAGTTGCGCGCCTCTTCGCCCGGCCGGCCGCGCAGCGGGCTGAAAATCGCAGCAAGGAGAGAACAACATGAGCAGAACGTATTTCGGCACCGATGGCATTCGTGGCACGGTGGGGCAGGGCGCCATCACGCCTGATTTCATGCTTCGGCTGGGCCACTCGGTGGGGCAGGTGCTGCGCCGCTCCAGCCAGCGGCCGGTGGTGCTGATCGGCAAAGACACCCGCATCTCGGGCTACATGCTGGAGTCCTCCTTGGAGGCGGGCTTTGCCTCTGCGGGTGTGGATGTCTTGCTCACCGGCCCCTTGCCCACGCCAGGCGTGGCTTACTTGACACGGGCCCAGCGGCTTGACTTGGGCGTGGTGATCAGTGCGTCGCACAACCCGTTTGACGACAACGGGATCAAGTTCTTTTCCTCTGGCGGTCACAAGTTGCCGGACGAGTGGGAATTGGCCGTTGAAGCCGAATTGCTGCTACCGCCCAAGTGGGTGAGCTCAGCCAACCTGGGTCGCGCGCGTCGCTTGAGCGACGCCAGCGGCCGTTACGTTGAGTTCTGCAAGAGCACGGTGCCCCATTCCTTGTCGCTCAAGGGCATGAAGATCGTGATCGATGCAGCCCACGGTGCCGCTTACCACGTGGCGCCAGACGTGTTTCATGAATTGGGTGCCAGCGTGGTGCGCATTGGTTGCAGCCCAGACGGGCTCAACATCAACCAAGGTGTTGGCGCCACGGCACCGCAGGCTTTGGTGCAGGCCATTGCCGAGCACCAAGCCGACTACGGCATTGCGCTGGACGGTGACGCCGATCGGCTGCAAATGGTGGATGCACAGGGTCGCCTCTACAACGGCGATGAGCTGCTTTACGTCATGGCCATGGACCGTCTGGCGCAGAACAAACCCGTGCCGGGTGTTGTTGGAACGCTGATGACGAACATGGCCATCGAGGTGGCTCTCGCCCGCAAAGGTGTCCGAATGGTTCGAGCCAAGGTCGGTGACCGCTATGTGCTCGAGGAATTGGCGGCCAACGACTGGCAACTGGGCGGAGAGAGTTCCGGCCACCTGCTGGCCCTGGACCGCCACACCACCGGCGACGGCATTGTCAGCGCGCTGCAAATCATGCAGGCGGTGCGACGCAGCGGCAAGACGCTGCACGCCATGCTCGAGGGTGTCGAGCTTTATCCGCAAACCATGATCAACGTTCGGCTGCGCGAGGGCAGTGACTGGAAATCCAACCCCGGCCTGACTGACGCCAGGCACAGCGCGGAACAAGAGCTGGGTGATGCCGGCCGCGTGCTGATACGTGCATCCGGCACCGAGCCCGTTTTGCGGGTCATGGTCGAAGCCCGAGACGCCGCTCAGGGCAAACGTTGCGCGGAACGCATGGCTGCAGCGGCTGCTGCGGGCTGACAGAGCCAGCCCTAGTTCTGCGCACGAACGGGGCTGTGTTCAGCCCAAGGCTCAGCGCTTGGGAGGCAGCAGTACCTTGTCGATGATGTGAATGACGCCGTTGGTCGCCTGCACGTCGGCCTGGGTGACCAAAGCATCTTCCACCGTGACAAAGCTTCCTGCCTTGGCAACTGCAAGGTTGGCGCCCTGAACGGTCTTGACCGAGCTGTTCTTCACCTCAGCCGACATCACCTTGCCGGCCAGCACGTGGTAGGTCAGCACCGATTTGAGCAGTTCTTTGTCGGCCGCCAGTTCAGCCATCGTCTTGGCAGGCACGGCCTTGAACGCTTCGTCACTGGGGGCAAAGACCGTCATCGGTCCGGCCTCCCTCAAGGTCTCTGCCTGTCCCGCTTCCTGGATCAAGCGTGCCAGCGTCGACAGCTGCGGCGTGCGGGCAGCGGTGTCGGTGATGCTGGCCGGTGCGGGCACGGTGGCGCAGGCCACCAGGAACACAGACGCAGTTAAGGTCGCAGTGAGCATCAGCGCGCGACGGGACAACGGTGAACGGTGGAGCATGGGTGAACCTCTTTTGTCAGGGTGGATGGGATCGCCCGTGAGGTTATGGATGGCTGATGACAGACATGTGACGGTCTCGCGCCTGTGTGACAGCAGGCGCGGTGGAATGAGACTGTCACCGAGCCGTCACAAAGTACTTCTAGGATCGCGGCATCGCCAACCACTGCTCAAAGGCAGACGCCATGACTCTGATCCGCACCGTTCTGTTAGCTGCCGTCCTTGCTTCAGCTTCCGGCCTGGCCCTGTCGCAAGACGTCACAGGTGCCGGAGCTACCTTCCCCGCACCCTTGTACGCCAAGTGGGCTGACGCCTACAACAAGGCCACCAATGTGCGGATCAACTACCAGTCGGTTGGCTCTGGCGCCGGTCTGCGGCAGATCCGCGGCAAGACAGTGGACTTTGGCGCTTCCGACATGCCGCTGACCGACGCTGAGCTGGCCAAGGATGGCCTGATGCAGTTTCCAACCGTCATTGGCGGTGTAGTGCCGGTGGTCAACATCAAGGGAGTCAATCCAGGACAGATGCGTTTGACCGGCCAGCTGCTGGGTGACATCTACCTGGGCAAGATCACCAAGTGGAACGATGCTGCGCTGGTTGCAGCGAATCCCGGTGTGCCGTTACCCGACTCGGCCATTGCAGTGGTGCGCCGTGCCGACGGTTCGGGCACCACCTTTATCTTCAGCAACTACCTGTCCAAGGTGAACGCCGAGTGGAAGAGCAAAGTCGGTGAAGGCACGGCCGTGAACTGGCCCACCGGCGCTGGCGGCAAGGGCAATGAAGGTGTCGCGGCCTTTGTGCAGCGCCTGCCCAATTCCATAGGCTACGTTGAGTTCTCGTATGCCAAGTCCAACAAGATGACCCATGTGCTGATGCGCAACCAGGCCGGCTCCTTCGTGGCCCCTGATGACATCAATTTCAAGGCCGCTGCTGCGGGCGCTGACTGGGCCAAGAGCTTCTACCAGATCCTGACAGAACAACCCGGCAAAGACAGCTGGCCGATCACCGGTGCGACCTTCATCATGATGTACAAGGCGCAAGACAAGCCAGCCCAGGCTGCCAACTCCTTGAAGTTCTTTGACTGGGCCTTTGCCAACGGCGACAAGATGGCCAGTGATCTGGAATACGTTCCGCTGCCCGATGCTGTCAAGACCTTGGTGCGCAAGGCCTGGGGTGACATCAAGAACCCGGCCGGCACCCCTATCGCTTTCAAGTGATCGCTCCCAGGTGCCGCGCAAGTCTGAGTTCAGTCACTTCGCAGCCCGGCTCAGCCTGGCCTGCGTACAACCTCAGGTGAGTGCCACGTGACCGCTACACTGCCAGTTGACCCCTACTCCATAAGAGCCGATTCGATGGACAAGACGGCCCCCGGCGGCGCCCCGCCAACCCGAGCCAGGCGTGTACCTTGGGCTGACGCTTTGTTCTCGTTTTTGGCCCACAGCGCGGCGTGGCTGACGCTCGCCTTGCTGGTTGGCATCATTGCTTCGCTGACCATCAGCGCCTGGCCTGCGCTGCGCGAGTACGGCCTGAGTTTTCTGTGGCGGTCCGAGTGGGACCCGGTGCAAGAAAAGTTCGGCGGCTTGGTGATGATCTATGGCACCTTGGCCACGTCCTTCATTGCGCTGGTGATTGCGGTGCCGGTGAGCTTTGGAATTGCCCTCTTCCTGACCGAGCTGTCGCCCAACTGGCTGCGTCGACCCCTGGGTACGGCCGTTGAACTGCTCGCTGCAGTGCCCAGCATCGTTTATGGCATGTGGGGCTTGCTGGTGTTTGGCCCCATCCTGGCCACCTATGTTCAACAACCGGCGCAAGCCGCCTTTGGCAACGTGCCGGTGCTGGGGTCGCTGGTGTCGGGTGCGCCGGTGGGCATTGGCATTTTGTCGGCGGGAATCATTTTGGCCATCATGGTGATTCCTTTTATCGCCTCGGTCATGCGTGATGTCTTCGAAACGACGCCGGCACTGCTGAAGGAATCCGCCTACGGTTTGGGTTCGACAACCTGGGAAGTGGTCTGGAAGGTCGTTTTGCCCTACACCAAGACCGGTGTCATCGGCGCCATCATGCTTGGGCTGGGTCGAGCCCTGGGTGAGACCATGGCGGTGACCTTTGTCATCGGCAACTTCAACCAGTTGGAATCGCTGTCGTTGTTTGCCGCGGCCAACAGCATCACATCGGCTATCGCCAATGAGTTTGCTGAAGCAACACCCGGCTTGCACCAGGCTTCGCTGATGTACCTGGGGCTGGTGCTGTTCTTCATCACCTTCTGTGTGCTGGCTCTGTCCAAGGTTTTGTTGTCTCGTCTGAAGCGCAACGAGGGGAGCCGGACATGAGCATCGGCATGAGCGGCATCGATGCCGGCCGTCTGGCCATGCACGCCAAGCGCAAGCGCGTCAACGTGATTGCACTGACCTTGTCGCTGGCTGCGATGGGGTTTGGTATGTTCTGGTTGGCCTGGATCCTCTTTGAGACCATTCGCCTGGGCATTGGCGGCATGGCGCTGACCCTGTTCACCGAAATGACACCTCCACCCCAGGCAGAGTCGGGTGGCTTGGCCAATGCCATCGCAGGCTCTTTGGTGATGGTGGCGCTGGCAACGCTGCTGGGCACGCCCATTGGCGTGATGTGTGGCGTTTACCTGGCCGAGTACGGCAAAAAGACCTGGCTCGGCAGGGTCACGGGCTTCATCAACGACATCCTGCTCTCAGCGCCTTCCATCGTGATTGGCCTGTTCATCTACGCTTTGGTGGTGGCCCAGGTGAAGTCGTTCTCCGCAGCGGCGGGGGTCCTGGCCCTGTCGTTGATCGTCATACCGGTGGTCATTCGCACCACCGAGAACATGCTCAGCCTGATCCCCAATGCGCTCAGAGAAGCCGCCTATGCGTTGGGCACGCCCAAGTGGAAGGTCATTTCGTCCATCACGCTGAAGGCAGCGCGTGCCGGGGTGATGACGGGCATCTTGCTGGCCTTGGCCCGCATTGCTGGTGAAACCGCGCCTTTGCTCTTCACCGCGCTGTCCAACCAGTTCTGGACGATCAACCTGGCTGAGCCGATGGCCAGCCTGCCGGTGACGATCTACAAGTTTGCGTTGAGCCCCTATGAAAACTGGAAAGACCTGGCCTGGGCCGGTGTGTTCCTGATCACGCTGGGTGTGCTCGCGTTGAACATCCTGGCCCGCGTGCTGTTCCGCAACAAGACCTGAATCGAGCCCCCGATGGACACCAAAGTAGACGTGGTTGCCGGTGAAAAAATCAAGATCGCGGTGCGCGACTTGAACTTCTTTTACGGCAACTTCAAGGCCCTGAAGAACATCAACCTCGACATCCCCGAGCGCAAGGTCACTGCCTTCATTGGCCCCTCGGGTTGTGGCAAGAGCACCTTGCTGCGTGTCTTCAACCGCATGTTCGAGCTCTACCCCGAGCAGCGCGCCGAAGGCACGATCACGCTTGACGGCGAGGACATCCTGAAGTCCAAGCTCGACGTCAGCCTGATCCGCGCCAAGATCGGCATGGTGTTTCAGAAGCCCACGCCGTTCCCGATGTCGATCTACGACAACATCGCTTTTGGCGTTCGACTGTTTGAAAACCTACCCCGGGTTGAGATGGACGAGCGGGTCGAGTGGGCCTTGAAGAAAGCTGCACTTTGGACTGAGGTCAAGGACAAGCTGGCGCAGAACGGGGCCAGCCTGTCGGGTGGTCAGCAGCAGCGTCTGTGCATCGCGCGCGGCATCGCCATCAAGCCCGAAGTGTTGTTGCTGGACGAACCTTGCTCGGCGTTGGACCCCATTTCAACCGGCAAGATCGAAGAGCTCATCCACGAACTCAAGAGCGACTACACGGTGATGATCGTCACCCACAACATGCAGCAAGCCGCTCGCTGCAGCGACTACACCGCCTACATGTACCTGGGCGATCTGGTGGAGTTTGGGCCCACGAACGAGCTGTTCATGAAGCCCAAGAAGAAGGACACCGAGGACTACATCACCGGGAGATTCGGCTGAACGCCGAGGGAGCCAACAAATGAGCGACAAGCACCTGTCCACGCAGTTTGACGCCGAACTCAGCGGTATTTCCGGCCGCGTGCTGGAGATGGGCGGTTTGGTTGAATCGCAGGTCTCGCAAGCGCTGTTTGCGCTGGTCCACTTCAGTGCCGAAACCGCAGTCGAAGTGATGCGCCAGGAAGAGCGGGTCAACCAGATGGAAGTCGAGATTGACCGCGACCTGTCGGCCATCATCGCGCGCCGCCAGCCCACGGCGCGTGACCTGCGCCTCTTGATTGCCATCAGCCGCACCATCGCCAACCTGGAGCGTGTGGGTGACGAGGCCGCGCGCATCGCACGCACGGTGCAGCGGCTGATCAACACCGGTGTTTCCACCCGGCTGCGTTTGCCGGTGGGCGACCTGGGCTTTGAAGCCGAACTGGCCATTGCACAGTTGCGCAAGGCTCTGGATGCCTTTGCCCGCCTGGACACCGCCAAAGCGCTGGAAGTGCTCAAGCAAGACGATCAGATCGACCAGGAATTCGACGGCCTGCTGCGCAAGCTCATCACCTACATGATGGAAGACCCGCGCACCATCTCGTCCAGCATCGATCTGATTTTTGTGGCCAAGGCGATCGAGCGGGTGGGCGACCACGCCAAGAACCTGGCCGAAGCCATCATCTATGTGGTCAAGGGCACCGACGTGCGGCACACATCCGTGCAAGACGTTGAAAACGTGGTGCGTTGAAGCTGAGGCAAGCCGTGAGTCTCATTCTGGTTGTCGAAGACGAATCCGCGATCGCCGAGTTGATAGCCATCAACCTCAGGCACGCCGGCTTTGAAGTGAGGTTGGCCGCTGATGCTGACTCGGCCCAGGCCGCAGTAGACCGCGAGCTGCCCGATCTGATCCTGCTCGACTGGATGTTGCCCGGTCAGTCGGGTCTGCAGTTGGCACGCGGTTGGCGCGCCAGTGCCCGCACCCGCGAGGTACCGCTGATCATGCTCACCGCTCGCGCTGAAGAAGCCGACAAGATCAGCGGCCTGGACGCGGGCGCCGACGACTACTTGACCAAACCCTTTTCCACCAAGGAACTGCTGGCCCGCATACGCGCTGTGCTCAGACGCAAGGCACCGGAAGCCCTGGACACAGCGGTGGAGATCAACGGTTTGCGCCTGGACCCTGCCACGCGTCGCGTCAATCGCCAGGTCGGCGCAGAACTGTGCGAGGTCAAGATCGGCCCCACAGAGTTCCGCTTGCTGCACTTCCTGATGACGCACCCAGAGCGTGTCCACAGCCGTGCCCAATTGCTGGATCGCGTCTGGGGCGACCACGTCTTCATTGAAGAGCGCACGGTCGATGTGCATGTGAAACGCTTGCGCGAAGCTTTGAGTCCTGTCCAGGCATCCGGTTTGATCGAGACCGTGCGTGGCGCTGGCTACCGCCTGACCCAGCACAGCACGGCGCTGACGGCTTGATGTCGTTCGATGGGTTGCGCGATGTTCAGTGCCCTTGAAGGCCTGCTGCCCAGGGCGCTGAGTGCCAGCGCTTCGTTGGTCTTGGGGACGCTCTTGGGTGCCCTGGTGGGTGCCTTTTTGCGTCAGCCCGTCTGGGGCGCGGTGTTGGGCGCTGTGCTGGGCCTGGTGTTGTCGTTGATGATCGACACACGCCGAGCCAATCGCTTGTTGGAGTGGCTCCGCGGTTCCCAGCAGCGTACGGCACCCCGCGATGCTGGTATCTGGGGCGAACTGGCCTACCGCATTGAGCGCGCTTTACGCAACAAGGATCTGCTGTTGGCCCAGGAGCATCAACGCCTGGACCAGTTCCTGGCGGCCATCGAAGCGTCTCCCAACGGCGTGATGTTGCTGGATGAAGGCGATCACATCGAGTGGTGCAACTCGGTAGCAGCCCTTCACTTCGACGTAGACCCAGCGCGCGACCGCCGGCAGCGGGTGACGAACTTGGTCAGATCGCCCACCTTTGTCAGCTACTTGCAGGCTGCCGTTTTTGACGACCCCATCGTCTTTGCTGCGCCCACCGGCCAGGCCAGCCTGTCGGTGCTGGTTCGTCCCTACGGCCAGGGAATGAGGTTGGTTCTGTCGCAGGACATCACCGAGCGTGAGCGTGCCGAAGCCATGCGGCGCGATTTTGTGGCCAACGTGTCGCACGAAATTCGAACGCCGCTGACGGTGTTGGCCGGGTTTGTCGAGACCATGACGCAACTGCCCTTGACCGAGGTCGAACGCAAACGGGTGTTGAGTTTGATGGACCAGCAGACGGGCCGCATGCAGGCATTGGTTGCTGACCTGCTCACACTGGCTCAGCTGGAAGGCACCCCGAGGCCTGGCGCCGATCGGTGGGTGCCGATGGACTCCATCATGCAGCGCGCTGTGGACGACGCCAGGGCCTTGTCTGCGGGCCGCCATGAAGTGCGTTGTGTCGGTGGTGAAGATGCCGAGCTGGCCGGCAGTGAACCCGAACTGTTCAGCGCGGTGACCAACCTCCTGAACAACGCGGTTCGCTACACCCCTGAACGGGGTCAAGTCACACTGACATGGAACTGGCGTGAAGACGGCGCTGCAGAGCTGATCGTCAGCGACACCGGCATTGGCATTGCGCGAGAGCACTTGCCGCGCCTGACGGAGCGCTTCTACCGTGTGGACGGCAGCCGTTCACGGGACACGGGCGGCACCGGTTTGGGCTTGTCCATCGTCAAGCACGTGATGCAGCGCCATGGCGGTGAGATCGATGTTCAAAGCGAGTCTGGCAAGGGCTCCAGCTTCCACCTGATTTTCCCCGCAGTCCGGGTCCGCAGGCGGCAGCTGATGCCGGCCTGATTCACTGCTGCGTTTGAGCTTGGCGGTGCGTCAGGGCTGACGCGCGAACACCTGGGTCACTTCGTCGCGATCGCGCGTGCGTGAGGCTTCACCCATCAATTGCCAGCCCGACGGCGCAGCAGGCAACGGTCGTTGGCGGGTCACCCGGAGCAGGTGGTTGCAGCCTGGTACGGTGTCCGCTTGGGCTTGTGCCAGCACGCGCCAACGGCCGAACTGCTCCATCGCGGCGACTGTTGCAGAAGGCAAGCCCGGAGCGGCCACGCAAACGCCAGGCGGCAGGTACAGCTGCAACTGGGCCACCAAGGCTTTGGGGCTTCGGGCGTGGTCAGCCAACTGCAAACCCAGTGTCATCAGCATCAGCCAGATCAAGGCCACGCCCCCAGCCGGCAGTACCAGACTTTTCCACAGGGCATCGCGATGTCGGCCTGTTCTCCAGCGAACCAGCCACACCCAGGCCAGCGTTGCCAACAGGGCCAAGGCCAGCGCCAGCGGTGAAAAGTGCGGCACAAAACCCGGAAACAACCGCGCCACGTTGGCGGCCGGTTTGGCCGGGAAGCCAGTTTGCACAGCGATGTACAGCACCCAGCCGGTGATGGCGGCCAGCGTGAAGAAGCACATCGAAAACCAGTCGATCGCCGCAGAGGCACTGCGCTTGAGCGTCGGCAAGGCAAATGCCGCCAGCACCGCCAAGGCCGGCAAACCGAGCATCAAGGCGCGATCAGAGCCGCCCATCGTGAGGTTGGCTGCCAAGGCCACCAGCAACACCATCAAGGGCACAGAGACGTGCCGATACAGCAGGTGCTGACGCCAGCGCCACAGCGTCCACAGCGCCAAAGGCCACGCGGGCCACATGAACCACAGCCATTGGCGCGCCACCTGGGGCAGGTCTGCCCACTGCAAGCCCTGCGCTCGCCAGCGCCAAGCGTCCAGTCCCCAGGCCGTTAGGCCGGCCAGCACCGTGGCCAACAGCACCACCCATGCAAAACTGCGCACGGTTGGCAGCCTGGAGCGGTTGCAAACCAACCAACCGCCCACGCCAACGGCCATCGCCATCGCTGGGGCGCCACTGGCTGCCAGCAGGGGTAAGGCCAGCAGTATCGCCACGCGAGATCGCCAGTGCCTGAACGGTGCGGCGGCCAGGCCATAGATGCAAAGGCTCACCGAGAACAGCTGCGCCAGTTCAGGCGTGGTCTCGTGACCCAGTTGAAGCAAACCCAGCGTCGCCATCATGGCCAGTAAACCGCCGTCGGCCATCGCCCGGGCATAGGCCACGGGCTCCGCTTCGCCGCCAAATGCAAAGGCCACGGGCTGGGCCGCTTCGGTGCGGGCGAGCAAGTAGGTGCTGTACCAGACCAGGGCCAGGGTCAGGGCCAACAGCGCCGCAAAAGGCAGGCGTGCAGCCAGCGCCGGATCCAGCATGCCCTGGCTGGCTTTGATGAAAACGGCGCCAAGCCAGTGTGGGAGCAGGGCGGTGTCAGCAACCACGCCGCCCAGGGTGGGAGCCCACCAAGAGGTGCGCCCCTCGGCCATGGCCGCCATGACGCCAAAAGCGCTGAGGTCGGCGTTGCGCCAAGGGTCACGCCCAACCAGCCCCGGCAGCACATAAGCGGCACACAGCAGCAGCAGCGCCAAGCGCGGCATGCGGCGCGCGCTGCGCGCGGTGACCAAGGCCGGATTGGGGCTGTTCATGACCAGATGATGCAGAAAACAAAAAAGGCAGCCGAGGCTGCCTTCTTGGCGATGCCAAAAGCGCCCACAGACTCAGTCCGCGGTGCCTTCGGTAGCAGCACTGCTTTTCTTCATGCCCACGCGCGCAAACTTGTTGCGGAACTTCTCAACGCGACCGCCCAGGTTGTCGATGCTCTTCTGCGTGCCGGTGTAGAAGGGGTGGCTTTCGCTGGTGGTTTCCAGCTTGATCAGCGGCAGTTCACGGCCGTCTTCCATCTTGATCATGTCCTTGGTGGGCGCGCACGAACGCGTCACGAAGGTGAAGCCATTGGACAGATCCTGAAAACAGATCTGGCGGTAGTTGGGGTGAATGCCGTCTTTCATGGGAGCCTCAGAGTGTTTGGGCAGCCGCGCCGCGCCTTGGTCAAACCATTCAAGCTTCTTCAGCCCAACCAAGGCCCGCAGCGTACTTACCGGGGGCGAAAAACCAAAGATTATAGATCAACCACCGCGACGCATCATGTCGAAGAAGTCGTGGTTGTTTTTGCTGGCCTTCATCTTTTCCAGGATGAACTCCATCGCCTCGATCTCGTCCATGGGGTAGAGCAGCTTGCGAAGAATCCAGCTCTTTTGCAGGATTTCGGGTTTGAGCAGCAGTTCTTCGCGCCGTGTGCCGCTCTTGTTGATCAAGATGCTGGGGTAGACGCGCTTTTCGGCCATGCGGCGATCCAGGTGGATTTCGCAGTTGCCGGTGCCCTTGAACTCTTCGTAGATCACCTCGTCCATCTTGGAGCCGGTGTCGACCAAAGCGGTGCCGATGATGGTCAGCGTGCCGCCTTCTTCGGTGTTGCGGGCCGCGCCAAAAAAGCGCTTGGGGCGCTGCAGGGCGTTGGCGTCAACGCCGCCTGACAGCACCTTGCCGCTGGACGGCAGCACGTTGTTGTAGGCCCGTGCCAGTCGCGTGATGCTGTCGAGCAAGATCACCACGTCCTTCTTCAATTCCACCAGCCGCTTGGCACGCTCGATGACCATTTCGGCCACTTGCACATGGCGTGCCGCGGGCTCGTCAAAAGTAGAGCTGATGACTTCGCCGCGCACGGTGCGCAGCATTTCAGTCACTTCTTCTGGGCGCTCGTCCACCAGCAGCACGATGAGGTGGATCTCGGGGTGGTTGGCGACCAGCGCGTGGGCGATGTGCTGCATCATGACCGTCTTGCCGGTCTTGGGCTGCGCCACCAACAGTGCGCGCTGGCCTTTGCCGATGGGCGCAATCAGGTCGATGATGCGGCTGGTGATGTTTTCTTCGGCCTTCACATCACGCTCAAGCCTGAACTGCTGCGTTGGGAACAACGCGGTCAGGTTCTCGAACATGATCTTGTGCTTGCTCTCCTCGGGCGTGAGGCCATTGACGCGGTCAACCTTGACCAGCGCAAAGTAGCGTTCACCGTCCTTGGGTACGCGCACTTCGCCTTCCACCATGTCACCGGTGTGCAGGTTGAAGCGGCGGATCTGGCTGGGCGACAGGTAGATGTCGTCAGTGGAAGCCATGTAGCTGGCTTCGATGCTGCGCAAGAAGCCAAAGCCGTCGGGCAGCACTTCCAGCACGCCGTCGCCAAACACCTGCTCGCCGCCCTTGGCGCGCTTTTTCATGATCGCGAACATCAGTTCCTGCTTGCGCAGACGCTGAACGTTTTCGATCTCCAGAGCTTCGCCCATCTGGATGAGCTCCATCACGGGCTGGGCTTTCAGTTCGGACAGATGCATGAGGCACCCTCAGGCAGATGCTTGGGTGGACACACACGCCAAAGGTGGCGCGGGCCAGGAAGCGGAAACACGAGTGGATTAGCGCCGAGCCCGCGCATCTGGCCATCAGTCAGCCGGCTGGGGGCCGGCGAGGGCAGTGCGGGGTGGCGGGTCAGACGCTGGCCGCTGCCCCGGGTTAGGGCGTAAGCCAGCGTTGACGAAGATTATAGATGACCGTCGATGAAAGCGGTCAGCTGAGATTTCGACAGCGCGCCCACCTTGGTGGCGGCCAGTTCGCCGCCTTTGAACAGCATCAGGGTCGGAATGCCACGGATGCCGTACTTGCCGGGCACTTCGCGGTTTTCGTCGACGTTCATCTTGGCAATCTGCAGGCGGCCGTTGTAGTCCTTGGACACCTCGTCCAGGATGGGGGCAATCATCTTGCAGGGGCCGCACCATTCGGCCCAGTAGTCCACCAGAACGGGTTTGTCGGACTGCAGCACGTCGCTGCCAAAAGAGTCGTCCGTGACATGCTTGATCAGTTCGCTGCTCATCGAGTTCTCCACGGGCCCGGTGGTTGTTGAAAGCGGCGGGCACGGCCCTCCAAGGGGCACAATGATTCTGACACATCGTCTCTTTTCCAGTTCCGACCTCGCGCCGCAATCTTCCTATGCCTGTGATAGAGCAAATCTGCGTCGATCCCGGGTGGGACTCCAACCAGACTTGGGACCGTGTTGCGCGAGTTGCGCTGGACTGGCTTCAGCTCCACGACCTTGCTGTACGCGACGCGGTGTTGCTGGTGCCCTTTGCTGCGCTGGCTGAACAAGCGCGGCTCGCCTTTGCACGGTGTGGCGGTTGGCAGCCGCGCGTGGAAACCGCGCTGACGCTGGCTGCCAGCAGTCAGCCCAGTCTGGCGCCCGCTGCCAACAGCTGCACGGGCCAAACGGTGCAGGACCGGCTCACCGCCTGGACCTTGTTGCGGCGCCAGCCTTGGGCGCAGGCCTGGGCTCAGCGGGACCCGGGCGGTTTTGACGGCATCGTGGCCTCGGTGGTGGACGCCGCCCAGGCCTTTCGCCAAGGGGCAGGGGATCGGGCACCGCAAGCTGTAGCCGAGTATTGGGCACAGGCCCGCGCCGCGGTGCGTACCGCCACCGGGCCAGCGCTGCTTGAGGCCACGTTGCTGCAGTTTGCTCTTGAATGGGCGGCCAGCAGCGAACCACCGCCAACGGCCAGCCTGTTCACCTTGCAGCCAGCGGCCTGGCTTGCTGTGCGCATGGGTGGCCAAGATCAACTGGCAGAGGCCCTGCTGGCCCATTCGCCCGTGCCATCGTTGCTGTTGAACCTGGACCCCAGCGACGACGCGCCGTTTGCCGAGGTCAGCTGCCAAGCGACGCTGAAGCGCTTGCTCTGTGAAGACTTCGAGGCCGAGGCCCACGCAGCAGCGACCGAAGTGCTGGATGCACTGCGCCAGGGCGGCGGCCCCGTGGCTTTGGTGGTGCTGGACCGCGAGTTGGTTCGCCGTGTGCGCGCATTGCTGCAACGGCAAGCCGTGCCCGTCAACGATGAAACCGGGTGGAAGCTGGCCACCACCGACGCGGCAACCAGGCTGCTGAGCATGCTGCGTGCAGCGCATCCGCAGGCATCGCAGGACGCCAGCCTGGAGTGGCTCAAGGCCTGGCCCTTGGCCGAACCAGTGGCTTTGGACTCGCTGGAGTCGATGTGGCGCCAGCGTCGACGGGTGGCTGACCCAGCAGCAGCCCAGGCGCTGTGGGCGCTTGCCCAACAGCACTTGAAGCCTCTGAGCCGAACTCAAGCCCTCGATCTGAACCATTGGCTGCGGATCTTGAATACCTGTCTGCGTTCAGACGGCAGCTTGCAGGCTTTGGAAGCCGACGGCGCAGGCGTGCAATTGCTGCGGGCCCTGCGTCTGCACACTGAACAGGACGCCTTCGGCTGGCCTGAGTCCATCAGCCCGGGGACCCTGAGCCTGAGTGAGTTCACCAACTGGGTGCGAATGGTGCTGGAGGACGCCACCTTCCTGCCGCTGCACCAGCCCAGCGCAAGGGTGGTGATCACGCCCTTGACGCGGGCATTTGGCCGACCGTTCACGCACCTGGTGGTGCCCGGTGCCGATCATCTTCATCTGGGCGGCGGTCAGCCGCCAGCTTCGCTGATGGCAGATGGGCTGGCGCGCGAGCTGGGGCTGGAGCACGCCGAGACCCGTAGGCAGCGTCAACGTCTGGCCTTGGTGCACCTGTTGCGCTCGCCTCAGGTGATCCTGCTGCGGCGTCATCGCGATGGTGACGAGGTGCTGGCCGAAAGCGCTTCGGTTCAGTGGTTGCTGTTGGCACGCTCTCGAACGGGACAGGCTGTTTGGCCACTTCAGGCCTGGCAGGGCCCACAGCAAGCGGTGGCGAGCCAGCCGACCGCTCGTCCTTTGCCGCAGGCGCCTGGCGCCTTGCCGGCCGTCATCAGCGCCACGCAATTGGAAGCCTTGCGCGCCTGCCCCTATCGCTTCTTTGCTCGGGCGGTGCTGCGACTGGACGAGCCCGAAGAGTTGGACCAAGCCTTGGCCAAGCGCGATTACGGCACCTGGCTGCATGCGGTTTTGCACCACTTCCACAGCCACCGCCAGGTCGGCGGTGATGACGAGGCGCAAATGGCCCTGTCTGCTGATGCCAGCACCCTGGAGCTGGGCCTCGATGCCGGTGAACTGCTGCCCTTCAGAGCCAGCTTTGACCGACTGGTGCCGCTCTATCTGCAGTGGCTTGCCCCCCGCGAGGCGAAGGGCTGGTTCTGGGCCGATGGCGAGAGCGATCACCGGCTGGCGCCAGCTGCCCTGGGCGGTTTGGCGCTGCGCGGGCGCCTGGACCGGCTGGACCACGGGCCAGTTGGTGCTCAGCAGTTGTTGGACTACAAGACGGGGCAAGCCGCGGGGCTGGCACGCAAGGTCAAGACGCCGCTGGAAGACACCCAACTGATGTTCTACGCCGCACTGCTGGGTGGTGGAGAGCAGTTGTCGGCCGCTTACCTGCCCTTGGACGAAGCGGGTGCGCTGAAAGAACTGGTCCACCCGCAAGTACACGAGTCGGTCGAGGTGATGTTGGCTTCGCTGGGTGATGAATGGCAGCGGCTGCGCGACGGTGCAGCGCTGCCCGCGCTGGGCGAAGGCGAGGTTTGCGACACCTGCGAAGCACGGGGCCTGTGCCGCCGCGACCATTGGGAGGCCCAGTGACCGCGCCCGCCTACCGTGTTGACGGGCAGGCCGTGAAGGCCGAAGCCTTCTATGCCCGCGCCTGTGATCCAGCGCGCAGCGTGGTGGTGGAAGCGTGTGCGGGTGCCGGCAAGACCTGGATGTTGGTCTCGCGCGTGTTGCGCGCCCTGGTGGACGGCGCCCAGCCGCAACAGATCCTGGCCATCACCTTCACCCGCAAGGCGGCCGGCGAGATGCGCTCGCGTCTGCAGGAGTGGCTTGAGCAGTACTCCGGCGCGCACAGCACGGTTGCGCAGCGCCAGCAGGCCCTGCTTGAACGCGGGCTGTCCGCTGCCCAAGCCGAAAAGGCTGAACCCTTGTTGGCCGACTTGCATGAAGGCTTGCTTCGCGCTGGCCGCAGCGTCGAGGTCCACACCTTCCACGCCTGGTTTGCCCAGCTGGTAAGCCATGCGCCCTTGGGGCTGCTGGACAGCCTCGGGCTGCCGGCGCGCTATGAGGTTGTTGAGGACACGCAGGTCCTGGAGACAGCACTCTTCAGACGCTTTCACGCCCACGTGGACCAAGACGCCGCCTTGCGCGCTGCCTATTTCGCCATGGTGCACAAGCATCGCCGCAGCACCGTGCTGGATTGGTTGAGTGAAGCCTGGAAACGCGGTGCCGAGCTGAGCCGCGCCGAGTCCCAAGGCACGGCCGACCGTTCAGTGCCCAGCGCCGCTGAATACTTCAAGGCCTGCGCCGGCATCGACCACCCCGAGCAATTGATTCAGCTGTCGCCCCTGGCCGGGGACTTGGCTTCCCTGGCGCGCGAGCTCGGTGCAGCCAAGTCCAAGACCGCTCAAGATGCGGGAAAGGCACTGGCCGAGGCTTTGGCGCTGACCTCAGCCAAGGACGTGCTGGAAGCGGTCTGGGGTGCTCTGCACACCGACAAAGGCACACCGCGCAAGAAGCTGGGTGACAGCGTGCTGCTGTTGCAGGTACTGGACCAGCTGCAAGCGCTGCGCGACATGCAGCTGCAACAGTCGGCCCACGAAGACCATGACAGCCTGCTCAGGCTGAGCCGCGTGCTGCTGTCTGAATTTGCGGCCCTGAAACGACAGCGCGGTTTGATCGACATGTCCGACCTGGAACGTGCGGCCGAAGCCATGCTGGGTGACAGCAGCGTAGCGGGCTGGGTGCAGGAGCGGCTGGATCAAAGCCTGCGTCATGTGCTCATTGACGAGTTTCAGGACACCAACCCGCAGCAATGGCAGGTCTTGCACAGTTGGCTGTCGTCCTATGCCGGTGCCGGTGGTGGCGCCAGTGGGCAACGCGGCTTGGTCCTGTTCATCGTGGGTGACCCCAAACAAAGCATCTACCGGTTCCGTGGCGCCGAGCCCAAGGTCTTTGAAGCCGCGCGCGGGTTTGTCGTCGACGGCTTGGAAGGCAGCGTGCTCGAGTGCGACCACACCCGTCGCAATGCGGTGTCGGTGGTTCAGGTGCTGAATGCCGTTTTTGAGGATGCGGCGCGACTGGATGGCTGGGGACCCTATCGTCCGCACACCACGGGTGCGGCGCAGGGCGGGCAGGTGCTGCGGCTGCCCAGCGTGCCGCGGCCCGAGAAAAAGTCTGCTGACCTGGAGCTGATGGTCTGGCGCGACTCATTGACCGAACCGCGGACTGAGCCCGAACAGGTCTTGCGCGCGCAAGAGGCGGCATGGGTGGCAACGGCCGTGGCTGAGCTGGTGAACCGGCATGCGGTGTTGCCGGGCGAGATCATGGTGCTGTCGCGCAAGCGCCGCATGCTGGGCTTGGTGGCCGACGCTTTGGCGCAGGTGGGTGTGCCCCATGTGGTGGCCGAGGCCATGTCCTTGGCCGACACGCCCGTGGCTCAGGACTTGACTGCGGTGCTGGACGTCCTGGCTTCGCCTGGGCACGACCTGAGCCTGGCGCGCGCGCTGCGCAGCCCGATCTTTGGCGCCGATGACAGCGACCTGCTGTGGTTGTCGCAGCGTGCCGCCCAGGAGCACAGCCCGTGGTTGACCACCTTGCTGCGAGCCACGCTGGCACCATCGCCAGCGTTGGCGCGAGCCCAGGCGCTGCTGGGTGATTGGCAGGGCCAACGCCTGCCGCCGCACGACCTGCTGGACCGCATCGTGCACCAGGCTGATGTGGTGGCGCGGGTTGCCGCAGCGGTACCGGCGGCGCGCCGTGCCGCATCGCTGCATGCCATCAGCGCGATTCTGGCGTCGTCTTTGCAGCACGAGGGTGGTCGCTTTTCTTCGGTGTACGGCTTTGTGCGGGCGCTTCGCTCGGGTCGCCTGCGTGCGCTGGGCATGGCTCCGTCCGAGGCCGTGCAACTGCTCACGGTTCACGGTGCCAAGGGGTTGGAGGCCAGGGCGGTGCTGGTAGCTGATGCCGACCCCGAACGGCGACCGGCCATGCGCAACGCACTGCTGGTGGACTGGCCGGTGGACCACGTGGGACCGCGACGCGTAGCCTTCGTGCGCAGCGAAAAAGAGATGGCGCCATCGCTGCGCGACCTCTGGTCCACTGAAGTGGCGTCGCAGCAGCGCGAAGAGATCAACGGGCTGTATGTGGCCATGACCCGCGCCCGGGAGTGGCTGATCTTCAGCCGAACCGAACCTTACGGCCGCGACGCCGACATGCGGCCTTGGTGGGCGCGCATCGAGGCGCATGCCCAGGCCTGGGCGCCTTCAACGCAGGAACCCAGCGCGCCCGACGCAACCCTTGCCGCCGCAACCGCGCGCGTGCCCGTTTTGCCAACGCTGTCGCTCAGTGCGACCACCGCCCAGGCGCCGCAGGTGGCCAACGCGGTGGCGGCACGCCTGGGCCAGGCCTTTCACCGTTTGATGGAGTGGGCCACCGGGGCCAGGGCAGAGCAGGTTCGTCAACGCTGGTCGGACAGCGCCCGCGCGGCGGCAGATGCCTTTGGCCTGACGACCGAGCAAGGGCACGCCGTGGCCAAGATGGCTGCCGAGGTGCTGGACAGTCCCAGCTGCCGCATCTTCTTTGACGCCACGGCGTTCCAGTGGGCGGGCAATGAGGTGCCGGTGGTCTGGGCCGGTCAGGTGCTGCGCATAGACCGGCTGGTGGAACTTCGGCCCCAGGCTGGGCCCCAAGCCGAATGGTGGGTGCTGGACTACAAGTTGACCGCCGATCCCCTGGCGGTACCCAACTATCGCAGCCAGATGGCCGACTACGTGCAAGCCGTTCAGTTGCTGCAGCCAGAAGCCCGCGTGCGCGCGGCGTTCATCACCGGGCAGGGCGTCTTGGTCGAGCTGTAGCTGCCAAGCGCCGGTGGCACCAGAGCGGCGCTGAGGCGGCTGGAACTGCCGCTGCTTCTGCCCCTTGTTCCTGGTTTCTGGCCGGCGCTGAAGGCGGTCCAATTCAAGCGCTATGGCCACTTCTCCTTCAGAGCCCAACGCACCGGCGCGCTCGGCTGCCGTGCGCTGGTTCGGGCGTCTGCAGCTCTTGCGTTTGTTGGGCAAGAGCGACCTCACCATGGCTTGGCGGGTGTCCGACCCCCGCAGCGGCCAGGAGTTGATGCTGGTGCTGCCCCGCGTGCAACCACCCGACAGGGCGGCGCTGGAGTTTTGGCAACAGGCCGTCAAGAAAGCCACCCGACTGGAACACCCGCAGTTGGCAGCCGCCGTCGAGGTGGGGGTTCAAGATGGCTGGCCCTTTGTGCTGTACGACCCGCGCGACTGTGCCAACTGGGCCGAGCGCGCGTCCAGCAAGGGGCTGCCCGGGACCCAGGCCGCTGACATGGCCAGCGAAGCCTTGCGCGGCTTGGCTTTTGCGCATGAAGCGGGGGTCATCCACCATGATGTACAGCCCTACCTGATGCTGGTGTCGGATGCCGGGCAGGTGCGGGTGGCTGGCCTGGGGGTGGCCGCCGAGCGTGCCCATCAGCAATGGCGGGGCCAAGGCGGCGACTCCAGCGAGTCCATCAGCCTGCGTCTGCATCGTGAGGCGGCAGAGCGTGACGTGCTGGCCTCAGGTCTGGTCCTGCACGGCTTGCTCGCCGGCAGCCCTGCTCTGGACGAGCCTGATGTGGGTCGGGCGCTGCTGCGTCTACCTCCTGCCGGGCGCGACATCGTGCGTTTGCCCTGGGCTACAGCCCATCCCATCCCGGAGCCCCTGCGGGCCATCGTCAACCGCGCCACCGATCGGCAGGAGCGCCAGCGCTATCGCAGTGCACGCACCCTGTTGCGCGCCTTGGAAGGCTGGTTGCAGACCGACAGCGCTACCGGCGTCGGCTCACTGGCCCTGTTGACCGACAAGCTGCGTGTGGCCGGCGTCTTGCCGTCGTCCCCCGGCGCGGCAGCGCGTGCTGCACGCCTGGCCATGATGGAACGTGAGCGCACCAACGAGCTGGCCGAGGTCGTGCTGGAAGACCTGGCCTTGTCGTTTGAGTTGCTGCGCCTGGTCAACTCGGCGCAGGTGCGCGGGGCCCAGGTAGCGGGTGGTGGCCCGGTGCTGACCGTGCGGCGGTCTATCGCCATGCTGGGCTTGGAAGGTGTGCGCCGTGCTGCGTTGGCCCTGCGCGAGTGGCCGGGCCCCTTGTCCACCACCGGCGCGCAGGACCTGCACCAACTCTTTGAGCGTTGCCGCAGGGCAGGCCGGCTTGCACTGGCCCTACGTCCGGCCGGTTACGACGGTGAGGTGGTCTACCTCATCACCTTGATGCAGAACCTGGGGCGGCTGGTGGTGAACTACCATTTTGCGGAGGAGGCGCAACAGATTCGTCGCCTGATGCAACCTGCGCCTTCGCCGCGGGAAGGCGAGCCCGATGATCCCGGCATGCTGGAAGACGCGGCTGCTTACGCGGTTCTGGGCGCCGACATCGAGTCCATCGGCGCTGCGGTGGCCCGCCATTGGGGCTTGGACGAATCGGTTCTGGGCATGATCCGCCGCTTGCCCACCGGCGTGGCCGTTCGGGGCGTGGAAGGTGACGACGACATCTTGCGCCTGGTGGCCAGCTGCGCCAACGAAGCGGTGGATGCGGTGTCCTTACCGGCCGCCAAGGTGCTGCCAGCGTTGCAAAAGGTGGTGCAGCGTTATGGACGACCACTGGACATGAACTTGCGCGACCTGCAAGAAGCACTGCAGGGCGGCACCAAAACGCCGCCTGCGCCGATCGCCCAAACCATGCCAGCACCACTGGACCTGCTGGAAGAAGCGCCCGTTGCAAACCAGGCCGCAGCCACCAGCGCTTTGCGCCAGAACGCGCTGGCCCGTGCCACCAGTGGCCGAGGCCAGCCGTCTTGAGCGCCGTTTTACCGGGCCGGCGTCAACTGGCCAGGTTTGACCTGCTGCGAGAACTGGGGCGAGGCGCCCAAGCCACGGTGTGGCTGGCCCACGACCCCCGACTGGACCGGGAAGTTGCGCTCAAGCTTCTGAGCGGGGAAGCCGACGCGTCCACGCGCCACGAGTGGATGAACGAGGCGCGTGCAGTCAGCCGCTTGAAGCACCCCAACATCGTCCCGGTGTTCGAGGCCGACGAGCACGAGGGTCAGCCCTATCTGGTTTTTGAATACGTGGAAGGCCCCACGCTGCAAGAGCTGCGGCGCAAGCGGCCGTCCATGCCCGCACGGGAGGCCGTGACGCTGCTCCTGGGTGTGCTGGACGCCTTGGTCGCTGCCCACCATGAAGGCATCGTGCACCGTGACCTCAAGCCGTCCAACATCTTGCTGGGTGGTGATGGTCGCCCGCGGGTGATGGACTTTGGCATCGCAGCACGCATCGCCAGCCCGGGCTCCCAGAAGGCAGCGGGCTCAGGCTGGGACGCCGGGCTGGTGGTGGGCACGCCGGGCTACATGTCACCCGAGGCCGCGCGGGGTGAAGCCCCTCAGGCGGCGATGGACGTTTTCTCCGCTGGGGTGATGTTGGCAGAGCTGCTGGCGGGGGCCCCCTTGCTCAAAGAGTCCGATCCCTACCGTGCCATCGCCCGGGTTCAGAAGGAGGACCTGTTGTTGCCCGTGCAGGTGAAGGTGGACGACACCCTGCGTGGCATTGTTCAGCGCGCCCTGGCCCGTCAGACCGAAGAACGCTATGACAGTGCCAAGGCGATGCACCTGGCCCTGTCGGCCTGGCTGACGCCGGCCGAAGCCAAGCCCAGCGGCGAGGGTGGACACGCAACGCTGGACTTCTTGCTGCGGCGGATGCGCAGCAAGACCGACTTCCCCGCGCTGTCCAGTTCGGTGGTGCGCATTCAACGTGTGGCGTTGTCTGAAACCGAGAGCCTGGCCAGCCTGTCTGACGAAGTCTTGAAGGACGTCGCGCTGACCAACAAGTTGCTGCGCATGGTCAACACCGCGCACTTCACGGCGGTGGCCGGGGCCGGTATCAGCACCGTTTCGCGGGCGGTCGCTTTGGTGGGTTTTGCCGGCATTCGCAACATGGCGCTGTCGGTGACGCTGCTGGAGCACATGGGCGACAAGGGCCATGCGGATCTGCTCAAGGAAGAGTTTCTTCGTGCGCTGATGGCCGGCACCATGGCGGGTGAGCTGATGCCTTTGTCGCGAGAGAGCGAAGAGGCCTTCCTGACGGCCATGTTTCAGAACCTGGGACGCTTGCTCACCGAGTACTACTTCCAGGAAGAAGCCCTGCTCATCCGTCAGCAACTGGCGGGCAAGCCCGCCACCCACGCAGCCCGGGAAGCCGCCGCCCACAAGGTACTGGGCTTGGGCTTTGACGACCTGGGTGCCGGCGTAGCCCGTGCATGGGGCTTGCCGGACACCTTGCAACGAGCGCTGCGCATACCCGACGGCGAAGTTCCGACACGCGCCATCTCGGCCCGGGCCGACGCCGGCGTGGAGCGCATGCGTTGGCTGGCCCGTTCTGCCAATGCGCTGACCGACGCGATGCTCGGAGCCGACGGCGACCAGCAGACGGCAGCTTTGGAATCGGTGGCCCAAACCTACGCTGCGGCCCTGGCGCTGCAACCGCGTGACATCGTGGCCGGTGCATTGCAAGCCCGCACACGGGTGGCCAGCCTGGCACAGGCCATGGGGCTGCAGATTGCGCCCGGGGCGGTCGCGCAGCGTTTGTTGCAGGCCACGGCCCCGGCCAGCGCTGGCCCTGGTGCGGTCCATCGCCTGGACGCTGCTGGCCGGCCGGTGGGGCCCGCTGCTTCTGGCGCCAATGAGCGAACGGTGGTCAACAACCCCGAAGCCACCGCCGCCCAGGCCGAGCTCAGCCAAGGGCTGCACGCGGTCAAGCAAGCCTTGGCACAAGGCTCTTTGCGCTTGAACGAGGTCTTGAACCTGGTCTTGCAGACGCTGCAGGTGGCCCTGGCGCTGCGGTGCGTGGTGTTTTGCCTGCGCGACCCCAAGACAGGGCTGTTGATCGGTCGGGTGGCCCTGGGCTCGGGCCCGGCTGACGTGGCGAGTGCTTTTCGCATCGCGCCCGATGGCGCTGCCAGTCAGGACTTGTTTGCGGTCCTTTGCGCCAAAGGCGCTGATTTGTTGATTGCCGACAGCCGGGCGGTGGTCGCACGGCTACCGGCCTGGTATCGACAGCGGGTCAACGCGGCCACCTTTTTGTTGTTGCCCATGATGGTCAAGGGCCAAGCCATTGGCCTGATCTATGCCGACAAGGCTGAAGCTGGAACCCTGAAGGTGGGAGAAGCCGAGCTGGCCCTGCTGCGCAGCTTGCGCGACCAGGTCGTGGGCGCTTTTTCCAAGGGCAGCGCTTGACCGCGTGTACATCTGCAGGCCTGGGCTCCGCTGGGAGCGGTCACCCGACGGGGCTGGCCCAAAGGGTGACGAGCCTTACCCCCGGCACTGGTTGCAACGCTTAGGGCTGCTTGGTTCCCCACCTGACCCGGTTGGGCGCGCTTCCATGCGGGGAGGCCCGTCG
>JAYTVT010000016.1:0-26461 GCA_043743835.1 Betaproteobacteria bacterium | reverse complement strand
GGTCGCCCTCGCGCAGTTGCACTTCGCTTCGCTCGCCGTGGTCGGCTCGCGGGAGGACTTGCACCTCCAAGATCGCGCCCATGCTGGGCGCACCAGGGTAGTCGGCGAAGCCGACCGACCCAGCATGAGCCCACACAGGGCACCGCCTGCCGCGACGCGCTGATGCAAGTGCTCCGAACGACCGCAAAGCGCCGCAAGCCGCCCCATGCCGCACTCAACGCTTGATACTCGGCCTACTTTTGTTGGCGGACTTGTTCTTGACTTGGGTCTTGGCCGCGCCCTTGGTGGTGCGCACTGCTGGCTTCTTGTCGCCGGACTTGACCTGGGACTTGGCCGCAGTGCTTGCTCCCCGTTTGACGGCACCCGTCTGAACCACCAGCACCCGCACCTGCTGCGGCGCCAGCAACAAGGTCGCGCCCCCATTTCCATCGACCTTGGTGGCCACCGCGCCGCCAACCGGGTAGGCAGAAACCAGCTGCGCGCCAGCAGGCAGCCCGTCCATGCGGGCCGCCGTGGGGCGGGTGTCGTAGTTGATCAGCACCACGGTGTGTTCGCCTTGCCACTTGCGTTGCCAACCGGCCAGCAGGCCTTGCGCAAAGCTGCCTTCAAAACTGCCGCGCGCCAAGGAAGGCAGGCTGTTGCGCAGCCCGATCATGGTTTTGTAGAAGTTGAAGATGGAGCCGGGGTCGCGTTGCTGGGCTTGCGCGTTGTGGGTGGCGGCGTTGGGGGCCAGTGGCCGAAACGGCGCGCCCGTGGTGAACCCAGCTGTGCGAGGGTCACTTGTCCAACTCATGGGGCTGCGCAAGGGCAAGTCGCCGGGCAAACCTGGCACGCCGGCCTGGCCCAGTTCTTCCCCGTAGTACACAAATGGTGTGCCGGGTTGCAGCAGGTAGCCCGCGGCAGCCAAGCGGTAGCGCTTGGGGTCACCCTGCACCTGATCCCACAGGCGCTGGCCGGCAAAGATGTCGTGGCTGGACAAGAAGGTGGCCATGTTGGGCGATGCCTTGCGGTAGTACTCGGCAACCTGCTGCACCGCCTCGGGCTTGCCAATGGCTGCGTCCACGTAATGGTGCACATGACCAAAAGCGAAGGCACCACCGCAGACAGCTGGGTCACCATACTGCTGCGGCTCAGCAGTGGCCTCACACACCACATAGCGGTGGGCGTAGCTCTTGATCAGGTCCTGCAACTGTTTGGTCAGGGCGCGGCTGGCGGGCTGGTCGTTCCAGTCTTTGGCGCTGGACTCGAACAGGTGCGGCACGGCATCCAGGCGAAAGCCGTCCAGACCGCGGTTGAGCCAGAAGCGCAGGCTGCTCAGGTGGTACTCCACCACCGCCGGGTTGTTGAAATTGAAGTCCGGCATGTGGGGCCCAAAGGTGCCGAAGTAGAAGTCCTTCGCACCGGGGGGCGCCAACGGCATGTCCTTGACCTCGCCTTTCCACAACCAGGGCTGCGCCGGCACGTGGTACCAAGGGTACTTGCCCCAGATGTCCCAACCCGGGGGTGCCTCGTCGCTCCAGACAAACCAGTCGCGGAAAGGGTTGTCCTTACCCTTGAGCGCTTCAACAAACAGCGGGTGGCTGGCGGCGCTGTGGTTGATGACGTAGTCCATGATCACGCCAATGCCCCGCTGGTGTGCCTGCTGGAGCAGTTCGTCAAAGTCGGCCAAGGTGCCGTACTCGGGCGCGATGTCGCGAAAGTCGGTGGTGGCATAGCCGTGGTCGCCGTCGGCGTTTTTGGTGATGGGCATCAGCCAGATGCCGCGTATGCCCAAGTCCTTCAGGTAGTCCAGGCTTTGCGTCAGACCTTTGAGGTCGCCAATGCCGTCGCCGTTGCTGTCGCGCCAGGCTCGGACAAAGATCTCCATGAACGCACCGTGCTGCCAGCCCTCTTGCAGGGCCGCGGGCAGCTGGCTGCCGCGGGCCGATGCGGCGACCGGTGCGGTGTTGACGACCCCTTGGGCGTCAGCCCGCGTACCCGTCAGCGTCAGCGCGATCAGGGTCACAGCCAAGCCCTGCGAAAGGGCGGGAAAGCGCAACGGGTGCATCACCAAGCCTTGAAGGGTTGCAAGAACAAGCCGCAAAATGTAGGTCAAGTACATTCGATCGTCCACCCAAACTATCGCGTCATACGCCAATCACGCTTGGCAGCCTCATGAGCTTGTATCTAAACTACAAATCATTGCCTCTACTGCTTTTGAGAAGCGCGATGACCCAACCACACCGGCGTCAGACCAACCCACTGATGTCGATGCCTTTGAAGCACGGCCCGCGCAGCCTGGGGGCGTGGCGCGCCGCAGCTGCCGCACTGGCCGTCGCTTCCGGCTGCTTGACCCTGGCCGCTCCCGCTGCCGCCAGCAGCCACAGCCTAACTCTAGCGGCCTGCCAAGCAGGCTTCGAAACGGTCTTGCACGTGACCTCGCAAACGGCCGGCGGCGCAGAAGCGCAAGCCGTCTGGTTGAACGGTCAACTCATACGCTGGCCCGGTGTGGACGCCAGCGGTCGATTCCGCCTTTTGCACTCCGCCAAGGGGCAACTGACTGCAGCACCGGGCCAAGCAGCACGCGGCTTTGAAAGCGCGTCGACACTGAAGCTGCAATCGCAAGCGGTACCCGCTGACGTGCAACAGCGCTTCAAGTGGGTAGGCATCGGCGTCACACTGACGCTGCCATCAGCCGACCAAGCGCGCCTGCCAGGCTGGCTGCGCGGGCAGGTGCTGCTGGTGCAGGAAGACGCGCAAGGGCAGGTTGTGCGGTCCACAACCGTGCAGCTCGCAGGCGCTTTGGACGACCTGTACGCCAAGGCCGAGCACAGCACCGACCTGGGTGCCGCGCCCAGCCGCCGTGGCACCACCTTCAAGCTGTGGGCGCCCACTGCGAAGCAGGTCTGGCTGTGCCTGCACCGGCCCGGCCAGGAACAGGCCCACGCTTTGCTGGCGCTGCAGCGCGATGCCAGCACGGGTGCCTGGTCAGCCCGCGCGAACAGCGACCTCAGCGGCCACACCTACAGCTACCTGGTCGACGTGTTTGTGCCTGGCGTTGGAATGGTGCGCAACCGCGTCACCGACCCCTACGCGCTCAGCCTGAACGCCGATTCCCGCCGCACCTGGATTGGTCGGCTCGATGCACCCGCACTGACCCCGCCCGGCTGGGCTCAGGACGCCGCACCGCGACGCGTGCAAGCGGCCACCGACATGGTGATCTACGAGCTGCACGTGCGCGATTTTTCGATCAGCGACACCAGTGTCAACCCGGCCCACCGCGGCAAGTACCTGGCCTTCACTGAGCGCAACAGCCGCGGCATGCAGCACCTGCAGGCCCTGTCCAAAGCCGGCTTGACCGATGTGCACTTGCTGCCGGTTTTCGACCTGGCCACCGTGCCCGAACGAGGCTGCACGAGTCCGGACCCCAGCACGCTGGCCCAGGCCGGCCCCGACAGCGAAACCCAGCAAGCCGCGGTGGCAGCCCAGGCGCGCACCGACTGCTACAACTGGGGCTACGACCCGCTGCACTTCACCGCGCCCGAAGGCAGCTTTGCCAGCGACGCCGAAGACGGCGCCACCCGCGTGCTGGAGTTTCGCCGCATGGTGATGGCGCTGCACGCCGCGGGGCTGCGGGTGGGCATGGACGTGGTCTACAACCACACCAGCGCCAGTGGCCAGAAGGCGCAGTCGGTGCTGGACCGCATCGTGCCTGGCTACTACCAGCGCTTAAACGCCAAGGGGTCGGTCGAGACCAGCACCTGCTGCGACAACACGGCCACCGAAAACCGCATGATGGCCAAGCTGATGATCGACAGCGCCGTAGTCTGGGCGCGCGATTACCGCATCGACAGCTTTCGCTTCGACCTGATGGGCCACCAGCCCCGCGTCGCCATGGAAAGGCTGCAAGCCGCCGTCAACCGCGCCACCGGCCGCCACATTCACCTCTTGGGCGAAGGCTGGAACTTTGGCGAGATCGCCAACGGCGCGCGCTTTGTGCAGGCCAGCCAGCTCAGCTTGAACGGCAGCGGTATCGGGTCCTTCAGCGACCGTGGCCGCGACGCGGCTCGTGGTGGTGGCTGCTGCGACAACGCCGCACAAACGCTGGAGCGCCAAGGCTGGCTCAACGGCTTGTTCTACGACCCCAACCCGCAGGCCAAAGCCAGCGCGGCTGATCTGCTGAGAGCAGCCGACATGGTGCGCGTGGGTCTGGCCGGGACGCTGCGCGACTACCGCATGACCACCGCCGACGGCAGCGTCAAACGCCTGGCCGACATCGACTACGCCGGCCAGGGCGCCGGCTTTGCCAGCCAGCCCGGCGAAGCGGTGAACTACGTTGAGAACCACGACAACCAGACGCTGTTTGACATCAACGTGCTCAAGCTGCCGCCCAGCACCAGCCGCGAAGACCGCGCCCGGGTGCAGGTGCTGGGCCTGGCACTGACCACCTTCAGCCAGGGCATTGCCTACTTCCACGCCGGTGTGGAAATGCTGCGCAGCAAAAGCGGCGACCGCAACAGCTATGACAGCGGCGATTGGTTCAACCGCCTGGACTGGACCGCCACCGACAACCACTGGGGCACCGGCCTGCCACCCAAGGAAGGCAATGCCGACTTCTGGCCAGCCCTGCGCCCCTTGCTGGCCAACCCAGCGATCAAACCAGCACCCGCGGACATCGCCTTCACGCGGGACGCGTTCATGGATCTGCTGCGCATTCGACAAAGCAGCGCGCTGTTTCGGCTGAGCCGCGCCGATGACGTGGACACCCGGTTGAGCTTCCCCAATACCGGCCCGGCTCAACAGGCCAGTGTCGTATTGGGGCATCTGGACGGTCGAGGCTTGGCAGGTGCAGGCTTTGCCGAAGTGCTCTACGCCATGAACGCCGACAAGGTCCCCGTCACGCTGCAACTGCCCCAATTTCAGAACCGGCGCTTTGTGCTGCACCCGGTTCACCGTGCAGCTTCTGCCGCCGACCCACGGCCCAAGCAGCAGGCGAAGTGGGACGCAGGCTCCGGCCAGCTGCTGGTGCCGGCGCGGACCGCCCTGGTCTATGTTCTGGAGTAGGGCGGTTCAGCCAAGGCCGCCGTTGGCTGAGGCAGGTTGATGGGCGACGGCATGGGCAACTCCACACTGAAAACCGAGCCCAGGCCAGGGGTGCTGGAAACCTCGATGCTGCCGCCCATCAACTGCACCAGCGCTTGGGTGACTGACAAACCAATGCCGGCACCGTCCACAGGCCCGGCCGCTTGCGCCCCGCGTCGAAACGGCTCAAACACAAAGGGCAGATCGGCTTCAGAGATGCCCAGCCCGCTGTCGCGCACCGTAACCAGTGCATGCCCAGGCCCAGCAAGGCCAACTTCAATGGCGACCTGACCGCCCGGCCGGTTGTACTTGATGGCGTTGGTCAACAGGTTGAGCAACACCTGCCGCAGCCGCGCGCGATCAGCCTGCACCGTGACTTCAGCGCCCGGCACCAGCTGCAGCCGAAGCGAGGCCTGGTCGGCCAAGGCCTGCACCAATTCCAGGGTCTGCAAAACCAAGGCGCGCAAGGCCACACCTTCAGACTGCAACACCATGCCGCCAGCCTCGATGCGGGTCAGGTCCAGCATGTCGTTGATCATGTGCAGCAGGTGCTCGCCGGCTTCGCGGATGAGCTTGAGTCGGCGCTGCTGCCCTGGCTGCGGGGCTTCGGCTTGGTCGATCTCCATCAGCTGCGCAAAGCCCAGCACCGCGTTCAGGGGCGTGCGCAGCTCATGGCTCATGCGGGCCAAGAACTGGGTCTTGGCCAGGCTGGCCGCCTTGGCCTGGGCCGCCTCTTCGCGCGAGCGCTCCAGCGCCCGGCGTTCGGTCACGTCCTCCATGCTGCCGTGCCACAGCGTGCTGCCGTCAGCCTGCTTCTGGCCAGTTGACGTCACCCGCAGCCAGCGAGAAGCGCCGTCGGGTCGGACAAAGCGGTACTCATTGACCAGATGCCCGCTGCCCGGCAACTGGCTCATCTCGGCAGCCGATGCTCTGTCCTCTGGGTGGATCAGCGCCTGCAGGCTCTCGCCGTGGGTGAGCAAGGCGGCAGGCTCCAGCCCCAGGACATCGCGGCTGTGTTCGCTGACGTATAAAAACTCGCGCTGGCCGTCGGGCCGGTCGCGGCTCTGAAACAGCACCTGCGGCACGCTGTGCGCAATGCTGACCAGCCGCTCGGTGGCCTGTTGCGCAGCCAACTCCTGGGCACGCCGCAGCGTGATGTCGGTCTGGGTGCCCAGCATGCGCAGCGGCCGCCCGCTGGCGTCGCGCTCGACGATGCGACCTCGCTCCAACATCCACAGCCAATCGCCACTGGCGGCCTGGATGCGGTAGGCATGTTCATAGGTGGGTGCTTCGCCGCGTTCATGACGCAGGTAGGCCTCGTGGTTGGCTTCACGGTCCTCGGGGTGAATCAGGCGGTTCCAGTCGTCTTGGGTGTGCCCACCGACAACGCTGGTGTCATAGCCCAGCATGCCCAATCCAACGTGGATGTCGGTCAACACGTCGTTTTGCACCGTCCATTCCCAGACAAAGGTGTCGGCACCGGCCAGGGCGCCTCGGATCATGTCGGCGGGTGTGCCGCCGTCTGAGCTTTTGCCAGAGCCGTGGCCCAGCCGGTCTGCCTGTTCGGCCACCAGTGCTTGGGTCAGCAGCAAGGTCAGCGCAGGCAGCACCGCCTGCAGCGCGTCCAGCTTGACCTGGTCCGTAGCGCTTGCGTCCACGCGCAACAGCCCCACGGTGCAACCCATGCGCTGCAAAGGCAGGGCAAGGGCTTCTGGCGGGACAGGCCGACCTTCGCGAAACAGAACCCCTTGCTCTGCCGCCAGGCCCTCTACACAACAGTCCGAACCCAGCGCCGCACCCAGCTGGGCCACCAGGCGGCGCAAGGACAAGCGTGCGTCGCCACGCTCGACGTGGCTGATCAGGGCGTCGTGGGCCAGTCTCAGCAGTCGGGTGTCCATGCCGTCCACCCTGCCCTCAGGCGCTCAATGCGCCGAGTGCAACTTCTCGCCGGCCTTCAGTCGGTACACCGTGCCGCAATACGGGCAGCGGCCTTCGCCGGCGGAAGCCACATCGATGAACACCTTGGGGTGGTTGGACCACAGCGCCATCTTGGGGTTGGGGCAAAAGGTGACACCGGGGCCGACCAGGTCGGCGGCGGCGAGTTCAACCAGGGATTTGGGTTCGGTGCTCATGGAATCGCTCAAACCAGGGTCAGCCAGTGGGCGTACTTCGGATTGCGCCCGCCCACGATGTCAAAAAACGCGGCCTGGATCTTTTCAGTGATGGGGCCACGGCTGCCTGCACCCAGCTCGATGCGGTCGAGCTCACGGATGGGCGTGACTTCGGCGGCGGTGCCGGTGAAGAAGGCCTCGTCGCTGATGTAGACCTCGTCGCGTGTGATGCGCTTTTCCACCAGCTTCAGGCCCAGGTCTTCGCAGATGTGGAAGATGGTGTTGCGGGTAATGCCATTGAGCGCGCCGGCGCTGAGGTCGGGTGTGTAGACCACGCCGTTCTTGATGACAAAGAGGTTTTCGCCCGCGCCTTCGCTGACAAAGCCGCTGGCGTCCAGCAACAGGGCTTCGTCGTAGCCGTCGTCAACGGCTTCCATGTTGGCCAGGATGCTGTTGGTGTAGTTGCTGACTGCCTTGGCCTGCGTCATCGTGATGTTGACGTGGTGGCGCGTGTAGCTGCTGGTCTTGACGCGAATGCCACGCTTCAGACCTTCTTCCCCCAGGTAGGCGCCCCAGGCCCAAGCCGCCACCATCAGGTGGATGGTGTTGCCACGCGGGCTGACGCCCAATTTCTGGTCGCCGATCCAGGTCAGCGGGCGCAGGTAGCAGCTTTCCAGCTTGTTTTCTCGCACCACCGTGCGCTGAGCTTCAGACACCTGCTCGTGCGTGAAGGGAATCTTCATGCGCAGAATCTTGGCGCTGTTGAACAAGCGCTCGGTGTGCTCTTTCAGGCGAAAGATGGCGGTGCCCTTGTCGGTCTTGTAGGCCCGCACACCCTCGAAGGCGCCGCAGCCGTAGTGCAGGGTGTGGCTCAGCACGTGGATCTTGGCGTCGCGCCAGTCGACCAATTGGCCGTCCATCCAGATCTTGCCGTCACGGTCGGACATCGACATGGGAATTCCTCTTCGGGTGGGTGAGCAAAGGCGACGATTTTAGGCGCCGCTGCAGCCTGAAGGGCCCGAACGGCCCAAACAGCCGCGAAGCCCGCAAAGGCCGCAAAAGCGCTGGATTCAGGCCGAGGGGCTGGCCGCGCGCTGCAAGCGCCACGTGCTGACCTTGCCAGCACGCAACTCGACCTCAACTTCGTCCCCGCCCTCGTCAAGCCAGGCAAAGACTTCCCGGGCGCTGTCCAGCGGCGTGTCGGCCGGGGGCACCGCGCGGGCTTGGCCAAAGCTGCCGGTGAGTTTCATCACCTGCGCCAGTGTCATGCCGGTGTGCAGCTTGGACTGCAGCATCACGGCGCTGGGCACAAAACCCACCGGTCGGCCTGCGGCGGCCTTCATCACCCGCAAGGCGCGGCTGAACTGCAGCAGCAACCAGAACACCACCACCGTGATGGCCAGCACCACACCGGGCCAGCCGTAGCCCACATAGCCCACCGCCACGGCAGCCACCGCCAGGCCCCAGGCCATCCAGGGAGCGAAGCGGGCGTTCATGAGCGGGCCGTCCGGCCGGGCATGCAGCAAAATCGCCGCAATGAACGGTGAGCCGAATGCGTTGAGGGCGTCAGAGACTTCGGGGGCTGTGGAGCCATCGGATTTGCAAACATGGGTGATCAACCTGGACCGGTCGCCGGAGCGGCTGGCCCGCATTTCGTCTCAATTGCAAGGGCTGGGGCTGGCCTTCACACGCATTCCCGCTGTTGACGCCCGCGCCCTGACCGAAGCCCAGCGTCGCCAGTTGGACGAGCCGGCGTTTTGCCGCAAGCACGGCATGACGCCGGTCATGGGCGAGTTGGGATGTTACCTGTCGCATGTGCGGGCTTGTGAGCTGTTTCTGGCCAGCAAGGCTGCCTTCGCGCTGGTGCTGGAAGACGACGTGCTTCTGCGCAGCAGCCTGCGGCCGGTGCTGGCCGGCCTGATGCAACACCCGGGGCGATGGGACATGGTCAAGTTGTCGGCGGTGCATTCGGGCACGCCTGTGCCTTACCTGGAAGTGGCACCAGGGCACCAGCTGGCGGTGATGCTGAGCCGCTGCACCGGCTCCAGCGCCTACCTGATGAACAGGCGCGCAGCGCAGGCCTACCTTCAAGGGCTGCTGCCCATGAGCCTGCCCTACGACCATGTCTTTGATCAGGGCTGGCGCTTTGGCTTGAAGGTGCGCTTGGTGACACCCACGCCCTGCGGCCACGACGAAGACATCGCGTCGAGCATCGTCATACCCGCAGGGGTCAGCCGCAAGTTCCACTGGACACGCCGGTTGAGCTGCTTTGCCTATCGCCTGGGCAATGAATGGCGACGGCTCAGCTATGGCCTGACCCACGTCTGGCGGGAGCGCCTGCGCGACAAGGGCTGACCCCCCAAGGTCGGGGGGTTTGGCGTGGCCGTTGAGCCATTGCCACACAACTTCATGCGTCTACCAGCACCACGTCTGGAGGACCGATCATGAAAGCACCCCGAGTTTCAGCCCTAACCTTGTGCGCCGCCCTGACCGCTGCAGCCGCCAGCGGCGCCGCGCAGGCCGCCTTGATTCAGGGGCCAGCCTTCATCAGCGCATCAACCGCGCTGCCGGTGTACTCGGGCTGGCCGCACAACATCAGCGAAATCGCCGACGGCATTTCGGCCGACTTCAACGGCTGGGCCGGCGCCAATGGGCTGGTGGGCACCATCCAACTGGATCTGCTGGGCACGTTTGACCTGACCAGCTTTTCGCTGTGGAACGACATCAACATCCTGCGCGAAGGTGTTGGCGACTTCCAGTTGCACTTCTTTGACGCCAGCGACCAGCTGATCAGCACGTCAGCGCGCTACACCGCCCCCATCAGCCAGTTTGCTGCCGGCGTCTACAACTTTGCACCGGTGCAAGGCGTGAGCCGGGTGGACTTGGAAGTGCTGACGCTGTTGACCGGCGGCGTGTGCTGCCGTATTGAGATTCGTGAAGTGGCGTTCAACGGCGAGCGCAGCGGCACCGTGCAAGGCGTGCCAGAACCCACCAGCGCTGCCTTGGCCGGACTGTCATTGCTGCTGCTGAGTGCACATGGCGCACTGCAGCGCCGCCTGCGCCGCTGAAGGACACCAACACCGCTGGCTCGGCGAGCTAGGCCTTCACGGCTGGCTCGTCAATGTCGGCGCGCACGTGGGCGGGCAGTTTGCTCAGCACCCAGCGCAGCGCCAGCGGCACCAGCACCACGTCGTCCACCACGCCCAGGAAGGGGATGGCGTCGGGGATGAGGTCGATGGGGGAGATGACGTACAGCACCATCAAGCCCACGGCCGGTTTGAGCCAGCGCGGCGACTGCGGGTGTTTCAGGGCCAGCCACAGCAGCCGCGCGTCGCGGCGAACCAGGGTCCACAACAGCAACAGGCGTTTCCACATGGCGGGCTTTCTTGAAGGGCAAAGAGACCAGCCCTGAACGTGGGGCCGACACAAAGGGATGACAAGAGCGTCCGGCGGATGACCTTCCAAGGTGACGCCCGCTTCGGCTGAACCTGCAGAGGCTACAGCCCGCGCACCACCTCGATGGCCTGTTCAATGCGATCAACCGCATGGATGGTGAGGCCTTCAATGGGCTTCTTGGGCGCATTGGCCTTGGGCACCACCGCCACTGAAAAGCCCAGCTTGGCGGCCTCTTTCAGGCGTTCTTGCCCACGCGGCGCGGGCCGCACTTCACCGGCCAGGCCGACTTCACCAAAGGCCACAAAGCCGCGTGGCAGCGCCTTGCCACGCAGGCTGCCCTGAATGGCCAACAGCACGGCCAGGTCAGCCGCGGGCTCGCCAATGCGCACACCGCCCACGGCGTTGACAAACACGTCCTGGTCCATGCAGCTGACACCCGCATGCCGGTGCAGCACCGCCAGCAGCATGGCCAGGCGGTCGCGGTCCAGGCCCACGCTCAAGCGGCGTGGGCTGGGGCCCCCGCTGTCGACCAGGGCCTGGATCTCCACCAGCATCGGCCGAGTGCCTTCCAGCGTTACCAGCACGCAGGTGCCGGGCACCGGGTCGCCGTGGGTGGACAGAAAAATGGCGCTCGGGTTGCTGACCCCCTTGAGCCCTTTTTCGGTCATCGCAAAAACGCCGATCTCGTTGACCGCGCCAAATCGGTTCTTGATGGCGCGCACCAGGCGAAAACTGCTGTGGGTGTCGCCTTCAAAGTAGAGCACCGTGTCGACGATGTGCTCCAGCACCCGCGGCCCGGCCAGCGCGCCTTCTTTGGTGACGTGCCCCACCAGCACCATGGTGCAACCGCGCATCTTGGCCACGCGCGTGAGTTGGGCAGCGCAATCACGCACCTGCGCCACTGAACCCGGGGCCGAATTGAGCTGGTCGGAGTAAACGGTCTGGATCGAATCGATGACGCAGAAGGCTGGGTTTTCGACCTCGATGGCGGCCATGATCTTTTCCAGCTGGATCTCGGCCAGCACGCGCACACGCTTGCCCTCCAGCCCCAGCCGACGCGAGCGCAGCGCGATCTGCGCGCCGCTTTCTTCACCGGTGACGTACAGCACCGGCATCTGCGTTGACAGTGCATCCACCGCCTGCAGCAGCAAAGTGCTCTTGCCGATGCCGGGGTCACCCCCAATCAGCACCACAGCACCTTCCACAATGCCGCCGCCCAACACCCGGTCCAACTCCTCTTGCCCCGTGGGCGTGCGCGCCACTTCGGCGGCATCAATCTCACTCAGCGTGGCCACCGGCTGGCTCTTGGCCAGCGCCTGAAAACGCGTGTTCTTGCTGGCCGGCCCAACAGGCTCGGCCACGCCCTCGTCCAAGGTGTTCCAGGCCTTGCAATGTGGGCACTGCCCCAGCCACTTGGCATTGGTGCCACCACATTCGCGGCAGGTGTAGATCGTCTTGGCCATGCCGCCATTGTCGTGGCTGTCCTGAAAGCGACCGCCACAGCCGCAGCGGCGTGATCGATCTGCGTCGCGAGCGTGCCGAGCTTGGGCCGAGGAGCACAGCCGTACCCCCGTACGGCGAGCACCGCAGACGCTAGATCGGCAGGCGCAGCAGCAGAGCGATCATGCCGCGGTGAAGTTGCCGTGGAAGCCTAGGGGCAGGGTGTAGGGCAACACGGCTTGCGCAACGGGTCCGTCTTCCACATGCGCCGCATCCAACACATTCAGCACCGTGGCCTGGCGCCGCGCGTCAAACGTGGTCCCCAGCAACCACGCATCGAGTTCACCCGTCTTGCCCGGCTTGGGCACCAGGATGTGCTCTTCGGCCACCGCGTGCTCGCCATAGTCAAAGCGCCGCGCCCGCCCGGTCTGGGTGTCCAGCACCTGCACCCCGTGCAGCAGCGCGTTGTTGCGGCCCGGCCATTGGCGCCAGGAAACCCCCGTCACCAGCTGGCGTGCGGCCAGGCCAATGCGGCGCGGGTCGATGCGCGGAAACTCCACCTCACCCGGCACCGCCTGCTGATCAACACGGCCGGTGCGCATGTCCAGCTGCGCAATCTGCAGCCCCACGCGGCCGGCGGTCTGCGGCCGGGCCGCCATCAAGGCCACCGCGCCCTGGTCCAAGAACCAGGCATCCGGCGCGCCGATGTAGCTCAGCACGATGCGGCCGTCCGCAGCTTCGTACGCGTTGCCGACGTGAAAGACCATCTGCGGCGGCAACTCGAACACGCGGCGTTTGCTGATGTCGTCCTTTTCCATCACCAGCACCCGCAGTGGCTCGCCGGCCTTCATCGCAAAGCGTCGCGGGCCATCGCCCGTCGGTTTGGAAAAGTCCAGCGACACCGGGGGCAGCGGCACCACCAGGTAGCGTGGCGTCACGGCCATGTCGTGCACCATGCCACCCGGGTAGGGCGAAGGGCCCACCTGGGCCCGCACCAGGCGGCCCTGCGGGTCGATGTGCCAGGCCACGATGGCGGCACCCGCGGTGCCCACGTTCCACAAATGGCCACTGGCGTCGACCTTGGGGTGGGCGCTGAAGGGCACCTGCTGCAGGTCGGCGCGCCAGGTCACAGGGCCTAACGTCGACAAATCCTTGGGGTCCAGTGCGTAGGCCGAACCGCCTTCCCACATCGCCAGCACCCGGCCTGCATGCTCCAGGGCATTGGTGTTGGCCACGTTGAAGGTGTCAGGGCCGCCGGCCGGCGGGCCGCCGTCGATCTGTGTGCCCAGGGTGGACATCAAAAAACGCCCTGCGACTTGTTCGGCCTTGAGCTTGACGGTGCGCACCAGGCGGCCGCGGTGGCTCACCTGACCATCGCCCAGGGTGAACTGCTGCACCATGCCGTCGCCGTCAAACCAGTGGTGGTAACGCTCGCCACCGCGCTCGAACAGCGCTGGGCCGTTGCGATAAAAGCGCCCACGCAGTTCTGCCGGCCAGCGGCCGCGCAGCAGCGGCTGGCTTTGCACGTCGCCGGTCTGATCGGTAACGCCTTTGAAGGGGCGCAGCAGCGGCTGGGCCTGGAAGGCGGCGGTCACGTCGTCAGCGCGCGCCGGCTTGGCAACGGCGGCTTCGCCGATGAGCGACGTGGCCGCAGCAGCGGCAGCGGTGTGGAGCAGGTGGCGGCGTTGCATGGTGTTCAGCCCCTGGTTACATCGACATGCGCACGACGATGGGCTTGCCGTCCAGCGCCACCTTGCCGGTTTCCCAGCTGGGGCCAAACATGCCCGGCGTGCCCGAGCTGCCCCAGGGTTCAGTGGGCATGCCCAGCGCGTTCTTGCCCATCTTGCCGTCGCTGTCCAGATCTTGAAAGAGCGTGAAGGCCACGCTGCTACCGGCCAGGCCACAGACCTGAACGATCGTTGTCGCATCCCCCGCAGGCACCCGCAGCGACTGCACCGGCTTCTTGCCGAACGACTCCGCGTCGCTGTAGGCCGCCAGCATCAGGTGGCCTTGTTGTGGACGGACGTTTTGCACCTCCACGCTCACGCAGGCCTGGGCTTGGGCGGTGGGTGTCACCAGCAACACGCTTCCCAAGCCCAGCAAGGTCAAGGGGAGCAAGCGGGGCAGGCGGAATGAGGTCAGGTGGTTCATCAGTGGCTCGAGGGTTGCGATGGAAGGCATTCTGTGAAGCCAAGCCAAGCAAAGCATCCCTGCTGCGACGAACTGACGCCGCCAGTCGCCAAACGTCGGCTACCCGGCGCGACCCTCAACCCCTGTCCATCGGACCTTGGCCGCTGGCCATGGCAGCCCCCACCAGGGACGCAAGGCGCCACTGTGGCGAGCCAACTGCCAGGTGCCCAGGCTCAGCAACAGCGTGCCGCTGATCAGCAACGCGGCTTCCCAGCCAGCGGCCAGCCTCAAGGGCCGCAGCCCCATGGCCAGCAGGATGATCCAGGTTTGATGCACCAGATAAACCGGGAACACCGACTCGGTCAACGGCGCCCGCCAACGGTGGTCTCGGTTGAGGTGGCGGTAGCCAAACCCCAAGATGGCCACGATGGCGCTCCATTGCAAAGACGCGTGGGCCACCCGTTGCAAGGTGCGCATGCCTTGCGGCGATGCCGCCAGCCCAGGCATCGCGTCGACCGAAAAGGAGATGACGGTCCAACACAGCAGCGAAGCCCCCGCTGCCCACCAACGCAAGGGTTCAATCCGCGCGAACAGCTGCAGGTTGACCGCCAAACCGGCCCCCAACAGGAAGCAGCTGAAATAGATGGCGTGGTTGAAGAAGTCGTCCACCAAGGCGTGGGTGGCGGGAAAGCGCACGCCCAAGGTCAAACGCAGCAAGACCAGCCACAGCAGCGGCCAAAGCCACAGCTGCCAAGCCGGCAAGTCGCCAAAGCGGCTCGCGGCGGTGTCTTTCCAGCGCTGTGGAAGCGTGCGATGCAAGAGCACCAGCAACACCGTGTAGCACCACAGGTAGGGCAAAAACCAGAGGTGGTTCCAGGTGGGCAACACCAGACAACGGCCATCGCGGCAAAAGCCTTGGTGGGCACTGAAGTACAGCTGCAAAAAGTCGGTGTAGCTGCCTTCAAAACGAAACTTCTGCACCACCTCGAAGTAGGACTGCGGTGGCACGATCAGCACCACCCCCAGCACCAAGGGCAAGAGCAAGCGGCGGGACCGTTCGCGCAGCAAGCCCGTGCGGCCGCGTTGCAGCATCCACACCGTGGCGGCGCCCGACAGCAAGAACAGCAGGCTCATGCGCCAGGGGTTGGACAGGCGCATCCAGGGCTCCAGCCCCGGCAGCAGGGTGGCCGCTTTGACGTGCCAGTCCCAGCTCACGTAGTACATGCCCACGTGGTACAGCACCAGCGCCCCAAAGGCGCCGATGCGCAGCCAGTCCAGGAAGTGGTGGCGCGGCGTCACAGCAGCCGATTCGCTTCGGTAACCCAAGCCGGCTCAGCGACTTGGGCAGCCCGGCTTGGACAAGCGGCCATCAACACGCGGCCAGCCATCAATCCCCCACACGTTGCCGCCCGGCCTTGATGGCACCGCGGTGCGACTTGCCGTCCAGCCGCCGCCGCTTGGCCGCGCGGCTGGGCTTGGTGGCTTTGCGTGGGATCTCGGGTCGTGCCACTTCATCCACCAAAGCCTGCAGCCGAGCCAAGGCATCGGCCTGGTTACGCGGCAAGCTGCGGTGGGTTTGCGCCTTGATGACCAGCACGCCCTCATCGGTCAGCCGCTGATCGGAAAGGCCCAGCAGGCGCAGCTTGATGTCTTCGGGCAGGCTGGACGCCCGCACGTCAAAGCGCAAGTGCGCCGCGCTGGACACCTTGTTGACGTTTTGCCCCCCCGCGCCCTGGGCGCGGATGGCGGTGAACTCGACCTCAGCCGGGTCGACCTGGGGCGGCTTCAGAGTGCAGTCGTTGCGGCGCGGACTTCAGGACGAAGAGCCGCCGCGCACCTTGCTCACCACAAACAGCAGCACCACGGCCATCACCACCGAGGCGATCCAACCGGCGGCTTGCCCATCCTGGTACCAGCCCAGGGCCTGGCCCACCACCTTGGCACCCACAGAGCCCGCCACGCCCAACACACAGGTCAGTATCCAACCCATTTTTTGCTCGCCAGGCAGCACAAAGCGCGCGATGGCGCCGACGATCAAACCAACAAGAATGGTGATCAAAAAAGTACCCATGCTGTTTCTGCTCCGGTAGGTTGTCATTCGCTCACCTGCACCGGTACCCGTTGGGCCAGCGCGCACATGAGCTCGTAGCCGATGGTATCGGCCGATCGGGCCACGTCATCCATCGAAAGTACGGTACCGCCAGGACCCTGACCCCACAAGGTGACCTCGCTGCCCACGCCCGCTGCCGGCGTCGGGCCCAGGTCCACCGCCAGCATGTCCATCGAAACACGCCCCACCGTGGTGGTGCGCAGGCCGTTCACCAGCACCGGTGTGCCGGTGGGGCAGTGGCGCGGGTAGCCGTCGGCGTAACCGCAGGCGGTGATGCCAATGCGCATGGCTTGGGTGGCCGTGAACCGGCTGCCGTAACCCACCGTGTCCCCGGGCTGCAAGGCTTGCGTTGCAATCACCCGGGAACGCAAGGTCATGGTCGGCCTCAAATCCCAATGCCGGGCGTCGTGCTCGGGGTGGTCGGGCGCGCTGCCGTAGCTGACGATGCCCGCCCGCACCCAGTCGTTCTTCACGCTATGACGCAGCAGCGCGGCGCTGTTAGCCAGGCTGCGCTCGCCGGGCAGGTCTTGCGCGGCGGCTTCAAAGACAGCGACCTGGTGGGCCACACCGCGTGGGCCGTCGGCGTCTGAGAAGTGCGTCATCAATGAAATCTCGTCCACCTGCGGCAACGCGTCCAGGCGGGCATAGGCACTGCGGTAAGCCTCGGGCTTGAAGCCCAAGCGGTTCATGCCGCTGTTCATCTTCAAGAACACGCGGTGCGGCTGCTGTGTCTTGTGCGCAGCCAGCCAGTCGATCTGCTCGCTGCAGTGCACCGCGTGCCACAGGCCCAGGCGCGAACACAGCTCCAGGTCGCGCGGCTCGAAGCAGCCTTCCAACAACAGGATGGGGCCGCGCCAGCCCAAGGCGCGCACGCGCTCGGCCTCGCTCAGGTCGAGCAGCGCAAAACCGTCGGCGCTGCGCAAGCCTTCAAAAGCGCGCTCGATGCCGTGGCCGTAGGCATTGGCCTTGACCACCGCCCAGACCCTGGCGTCGCCACCAGCTTCACGAGCCCGACGGATGTTGTGGGCCAAGGCGGCGGTGTGGATCAAGGCTTCGATCGGGCGGGGCATTCAAGACTCCAGACGGCTTGGCGCCCAGACGAACGCACTGACGAGTCGCCACTGACGGGCGGAACTGACCAATTGCGCACACGGGCAACGCTGATGCGCATGCTATAACCCGCCCGCCCCCCTAGAACTCGGAGACAAGCATCGGCCGTGCAAGCCGGTGCTGCGCAGCGCGCGAGCAGATGAAAAAAGGCTTTTCGACCATCATGTCGGCGCAGTTCTTCAGCTCGCTGGCAGACAACGCGTTGCTGGTAGCGGCTGTCGAGCTCTTGCGATTGAGCAATGCTCCGGCGTGGCAGACCCCAGCCCTGGCGCCCATGTTTGCGCTCTTTTACGTGGTGTTGGCGCCTTTTGTCGGCGCGTTTGCCGACTCGATCCCCAAGGGCAAGGTCATGTTCATGTCGAACACGATCAAGATCATGGGCTGCTTGATGATGCTGTTTGGCAGCCACCCGCTGCTGGCTTACGCCGTGGTGGGCCTGGGTGCCGCAGCTTATTCGCCGGCCAAGTACGGCATCCTGACTGAGTTGCTGCCCGCGTCCCAACTGGTCAAAGGCAATGGCTGGATCGAGGGCCTGACCGTGGGTTCGATCATCTTGGGCATCTTGCTGGGCGGGCAGTTGGTGGGCCAGAAGGTGTCGCACGTGCTGCTGTCGTTTGACTTGCCGGCCATGACCACCAGCGTGGACACGGCGCCCGAAGCGGCCATCTCGGTGATCGTCTTCATCTACGTCATCGCCGCCATCTTCAACCTCAACATCCCGCGCACCGACGCTCCGCTGCAACCCATGACCGGTGGCGTCACGGGCATGGTGCGCGACTTCGCCAGTTGCAACAGCCGCCTGTGGGGCGACAAACTGGGCCAGATCACGCTGGCCACCACCACCCTGCTGTGGGGCATCTTCGGCAACTTGCGCTTGATCGTTTTTGCCTGGGCCGCTGCGGCGCTGGGCTACGGCACCACCCAGGCGTCCAACCTGGCCGGCGTGGTCATCATCGGCTCGGTGCTGGGCGCTGTGCTGGCGTCCACCTACATGAAGCTGGACAAGGCCACCATGGTGCTGCCCATGGGCATCGTGGTGGGTTTCTTGATGATTGGCCTGAATATCATCACCAACGTCTGGGTGGCCGCGCCTTTCCTGGTGGTGCTGGGCACGCTGTGCGGCTTCTTGATCGTGCCCATGAATGCTCTGCTGCAGCACCGCGGGCACAACCTGATGGGCGCGGGGCGATCCATCGCCGTGCAGAACTTCAATGAACAGGCCTGCATCCTGGGCTTGGGTGCGTTTTACGCCGGCATGGTGAAGTTCGGGTTGTCGGCCTTCACCGCCATCGCGGTCTTTGGCCTGATGGTGGCCTGCATCATGGAAGTCATCCGCCGCTGGCATGTGAGCAACACCGTGCAGCACCGTGAAGAAGTCGAGCGGCTGCTGACCATCGCACGCTCCGACGGCCACTGACCGTCGTTGGCCCATGAGCACTTCTCGCAGCGCCTGGCTGCCGGCTTTGGCGTTGACGCTGAACGCCTTCACCTGGGGCGTCTCATGGTGGCCGTTTCGCCAGCTTCAAGAGCTGGGCCTGCATCCCTTGTGGGCTACCGCGTTGATCTATCTGGTCGCGGTGGTGGCCATCACCGGCTGGCGTCCGACGGCCTGGCTCGACCTGTGGCGCACACGCAGCCTGTGGTTGCTGGTGGTCGCCGCTGGCACCACCAACGCCACCTTCAACTGGGCCGTGACGATCGGCGACGTGGTGCGGGTGGTCCTGCTTTTCTACTTGATGCCACTGTGGGCCGTGCTGCTCGCCCGCTGGCTGCTGCACGAGCCTTTGACCTTGCCTGCCGCGGCGCGTGTCGCCATGGCGCTGGCGGGTGCAGCCGTGGTGCTGTGGCCGCCACAAGGCGGGCTGCCGGTGCCCAGCAGCCTGGCGGAATGGCTGGCGGTGCTGGGTGGCTTCAGCTTCGCGCTGAACAACGTGATGTTGCGCCGCGAGGCGCATCAACCCGAAGCGGCCCGGGCCTTGGCCATGTTTCTGGGCGGGGCCGTGGTGTCGGCGGTGCTGGCCATGGCCTTGTCGTCGTCGGGCGGCGTGCCCTTGCCACCGCCACCGGCCTGGGGCTGGGTGACAGGCGCGCTGCTGATGGGCGCGGCCTTTCTGGTCGGCAACATGGCGCTGCAGTACGGTGCGGCGCGCCTGCCCGCCAACGTCACGGCCGTGGTGATGATCTCGGAAGTGCTGTTTGCCAGCGTGTCGGCCGTGGCGCTGGGCGCGGGCAGCATCAGCTGGGCGCTGGCCGTTGGCGGCGCACTGATCGTCGGTGCCACGATCTTGTCAGCCCTGGGCCCGGCTGAGGGTCAGGCAGCGCCATGAAGGCTGGGTCCGGTGCCGGTGTTGGTGCTGGGGCTGCGCCCTTGACGGCGGCGGCCTTTGCCACGCTGCTGCTGATTGCGCTGATGATGGGCGCCAACCACGTGGCCGCGCGGGTGGCCTTTGACCATGGCGTGGACGTGCCCACGGCGGTGGCCTTTCGCAGCGCCATCACCGCGCTGGTGGTGATGGCGCTGGTGCTGCAGCAGGGCCTGTCGCTGCGCTTGAAACCGCGCCACCGCCGCGCTTTGCCCATCATCGGGTTGCTGGTGGCGCTGCAAAGCTACTGTCTGTATTCATCCGTGGCGCGCTTGCCGGTGGCGCTGGCGCTGCTGGCCTTCAACACCTACCCCTTGTGGACCGCCTTGTGGGCACGGCTGTTCTACGCCCACCAGGCCGACGTGCGGGTCTTGCAGGCCATGCCGGTGCTGCTGCTGGGCTTGGCGCTGGCCCTGGATGTGCTGGGTGCCGCCTCGGGCTTGGGCGCTGCGGGTCAGTGGGCGCAGATCGGCGCTGGCGTGGCTTATGCGCTGGCTGCAGCCGCCCTCTTTGGTGGCGCGTTGGTGTTGACTCAACACGAGGCCGCCGATGTCGACGGCCGCTTGCGCACCGCCTTGACCTTGGGGTTGGTGGGGGTGCTGGCCGTCTGCGCGGCCCAGATCCAGGGTGGTTTTCACTGGCCCAACGCCACCCCAGGCTGGTGGGGGCTGATGGCCTTGACCTTTCTCTATGGCACGGCCTTCACCATCATGTTCACGGTGCTGCCCAAGCTGGGCGTGGTGGGCAGCTCACCGATCATGAACGTGGAGCCCATCTTTGCGCTGGTGCTGGCCTGGGCACTGCTAGGCCAGTCCATCGCACCGATGCAGGTGGGTGGTGGCCTTTTGGTGGTGGCCACCGTGATCTGGCTGGGCCTGCGTAAAGCTTGAGCTTGCCCGCGCTTAGCCTTCGGCCGTGCGCGCCTTCAGCCCGTGGCGCAGCATCAAGCGCTGCAGGTCCACGTCATTGAGCGGCTTGGACAGGTAAGCGTCACACCCGGCCAGTGAGCCGCGCACGCGGTCCATTTCCTGCGACTTGGCCGACACCATCACCACCGCGCTGGCGCTGGTCTGTCGCTCCTGCGTGCGCTTGATGTGCTGGCACAGGGCCAGTCCGTCGAGGTCGCTGCTGGTGCCCAGTTCAACGTCCAAAAAGACGAAGTCGTAGTGCCGCTGCGCCATCAGCTCGATGGCACGGCCACTGCTCAGCGCACGGTCCATCACCAAGCCCCAGCGCTGCAGGCGGGTTTCCAGGAAACGCAGCGCGATTTCACTGTCGTCGACCAGCAAGGCGGTGGGTGCCGGTGGTGTGGGCGGTGGCGGCGGGGCGGGTGGGACCGGTGGTGGGCGGCGGCGCCGGTCGCCGGTACCCAGGCGCACGCTGTTGGCGGCGGCACTGGGCGCAGCCAGCGGCGGGCTGCTGGCCGCCGGCGCGCTGGCTTGAATGTCCAGGGGCAGGTCCACGCTGACACCCCCTGGGCGCACCACCAGGCCGTCCAGTTCGCGCAACAGGTGTTGGGCGTCGATGGGTCGGGGCACCCAAGCCGCCGCACCCAGCGGTGCGGCAGAGCCGACAAAAACCGTGCTGGCCAGGCGTTCGCTGGCCAGCACCAGTTGCACCGCAGGCGGGTCATCGGCGTCGGCCACCAGCAGCTCGGCGTCATCGAGCATGGCCACACGCTCGAAGCGCGGCGTGCGCTGCTGGGTCAGGCGCAGGCAGGCGTCCAGCGTTTCCCGCTCCAGGGCGCGCAGACCCAAAAAGGCCACTCGATAGGCGGTGCTCATGAGGGCCGCGATGGTGGCGGGCCACTGGCAGCCTGTCAACGGCCCCGAAGGGTGACGCAGCCCCAAGGGGTGCGGGTGAAGCGCATTGAAACCCCAGCAAGCGGCCCATCGAGCTGTAGCCAAGCGTGTTGAGCCGCCCTGGCTGGACTCGCAACACCTGCATCGCGCCTGCGCAGCGACAGCACGGGCGCTAACATCCCACCCCCGACTGTTCGCCCGAGTCCACACCATGGCCACCACCAGCATCTACGACTTCGAAGCCCTGTCCATCACCGGCAAGCCCGCGCACCTGTCCACCCAGCGCGGCAAGGTGATCTTGATCGTCAACACCGCCAGCGCCTGCGGCTTCACGCCGCAGTTCAAAGGCCTGGAACAGTTGTGGGCCGACTACCGCGACCAGGGCCTGGTGGTGGTGGGTTTCCCCAGCAACGAGTTCGGCGGCCAGGACCCCGGGGCCAACGACCAGATCGCTTCGTTTTGCGAGATGAATTACGGCGTCAGCTTCCCGATGATGGCCAAGGTCAAGGTCAACGGCGCCGAGGCCCACCCGCTGTGGCAGTGGCTCAAGGCGCAGGCGCCAGGCCTGCTGGGCAGCGAGGGCGTGAAGTGGAACTTCACCAAGTTCCTGGTCGGCCGTGATGGCCAGGTCTTGAAGCGCTATGCACCCAACGACACCCCGGAAGCGATCCGCAAAGACATCGAAAAGGCCCTGAAGTCAGCATGAGCATGTTTTCGCACCTCGACCCCTACGCTGGCGACCCCATCCTGAGCCTGAACGAGGCCTTCCAGAAGGACCCGCGCGCCGACAAGGTCAACCTGTCGATCGGCATCTACTTTGATGATGCTGGCCGCATTCCGGTGCTGGACTGCGTGCGCCAGGCCGAGACCCAGATGCTGGCCGAGAGCGGCCCCAAGTCTTACCAGGCCATCGAGGGTTCGGCGCCGATGCGCAGCGCGGTGCAACGGCTGCTCTTTGGCGCCAGTCATGAAGCCGTGACCAGCGGCCGCATTGCCACCTTGCAAACCGTGGGCTCCAGCGGCGGCCTGCGGGTGGGCGCCGAGTTCATCAAGCGCTGGCTGCCCGACAGCGCGCTGTGGGTCAGCGACCCCACCTGGGACAACCACCGGGCGATGTTTGAAGGCGCAGGCATCGAGGTCAACACCTACCCCTACTACGACCCTGCCACGGGCGGTCTGAAGTTTGACCAGATGCTGGCCACGCTGAAGACCCTGCCCGCGCGCAGCGTGGTGCTGCTGCACGCCTGCTGCCACAACCCGACGGGGGTCGACCTGACGCCGCAGCAGTGGTCGCAACTGGTGCCGGTGCTGAAGGAACGCCAGCTGCTGCCCTATCTGGACCTGGCCTACCAGGGCTATGGCGACGGCATTGAAGAAGACGCCTTTGCGGTGCGCGCTTTGGCCTCGGCAGGCCTGACCTTTTTCATCGCCAATTCGTTTTCCAAGAGCATGAGCGTTTATGGCGAACGTGCCGGTGCGCTCAGCGTGGTGTGTGCCGACGCTGCAGAGGCGGCCCTGGTGCTGGGCCAGCTGAAGGCCACCGTGCGGCGCAGCTATTCCAGCCCGGCCATCCATGCTGCCGGCATCGTCAGCCGGGTGCTGACCAACCCCGCGCTGCGCGCGTCGTGGGAAGCCGACGTGGCGGCCATGCGCAGCCGCATCCTGGCCATGCGCAAGAGCTTGCACGCGGTGCTGTCGGCCAAGCGCCCGGGGCGCGACTTTGGCTACTTCCTGACCCAGCGTGGCATGTTCAGCTACACCGGCTTGAGCGCCGAGCAGGTGGACCGGCTGCGCGAAGAGTTTGGTGTCTACCTGGTGCGCTCGGGCCGCATGTGCGTGGCCGGCTTGAACACCGGCAATGTGGAGCGCACGGCCACCGCGATGGCAGCCGTGGTCTGAACCAACCTGGCCGCGCCCGCGGCCTTTAACTTGCGGCTGCGGCCTGCACCTGGGCGCGCAGCCAGCGGTGGGCAGGGTCCGCGTCATGGCGCAGGTGCCAAACCATTTCAACGTGAATGGGCTGCAAAGCGAAGGGCAGTTCACGTTGAACCAGCGCGCTGCCGCAGCCGGTGGCGTCGATGAAGCTGTGCGGCAAAACGGTCAGCAAGTCTGAACCTGCCACCACCCGCCCGGCCGTGAAAAACTGGTTCACCGTGAGCACCACGCGGCGCTGGCGCCCCAGTGCGGCCAAGGCCTGGTCCACGTAGCCATGGGGGCGGCCTGAGATGCTGACCAGCAGGTGGTGGGCGGCGCAATAACTGTCCACCGTCAATGCCTGCTGGGCCAGTGGGTGGTCTTGGCGCATCACGCAGACGTAGCGTGATTCGTACAGGCGGGCGTGGTGCAGGTGGCTGTCCTGTCCTTGTGCCAGCATGGTGGTGAGCAGTTCGGGGAAAAAGCCCACGGCCAGGTCGGTGTCGCCGTTGTCGATGAGTCGGCGCGGATCACGTGTGGTCAAGGGCAGCAGGCGCACGTTGACCAGCGCCTGTTCGGCCTGGATCCGCGCGGCCAAAGCCGGCGCCAGCATGGCTGCGGTGGAATCGGCCATCGCCACCCGCAGGTCGACGGCGTCACGGCGCGGATCAAAGTCGTCGGGCGCCAAAGCCTGGCGCAGGGTGCCCAGCGCGGCCCGCACTTGCGGCCACAGCGCCTGCGCTTGTGGGGTTGGGCGCACGCCATGCACCACGCGCACAAACAGGTCAGCACCTACGGCCTCACGCAAGCGGCGCAAGGCGTGGCTGACGGCGGGCTGGGTCATGGCCAGGCCGCTGGCGGCGCGGGTCAGGCTGCCTTCGGCCATGACGGCATCAAACACGCGCAACAGGTTCAGGTCGAGGGTGCGGAAGTTCACGGATTCAATGTCGATGCTGTTAAATACGATCTGTGAATATCTTACGTGCCAAATATTCATTAGCAGACATTGGGGATTACCCGTACATTCCGTTCCATCGCAGCGGCTTCACCGTTGCACCGAAAGGACCCAGATGACCACCATCACCATCAACACCCCCGTCAAGGTCGCGGCACCGCGCGGTGCGGCACTGGCGGCCGCTTGGTTTTCCAAGCTGCTGGACGGCATGCAAACCCTGGCGAAAATCCGCGCACGGCAGCGCCTGCAGACCCAGCGCGTGGCCGAAGCCAACCAGGTTCGCCAATACGCCCATGAAGTGATGGGCCAAGATCGCCGGTTTGCCGCTGACCTGCTGGCAGCCGCCGACCGCCACGAACTCGGTTGATGCCAGGCGCGGTGAGCCCACCGCGCTGAACCCAACCAAAAAAGGGTCACCCACCGGGTGGCCCTTTTTTCTTTCTGTCTCAGGCGCCAGTTCGACGCCAAGCCCAGTGAATCAGGCGGCGCGCAATTGCGAGCCTGGAGGCAACAGTTGCGAGAACAAGTCCTTGGGGTTGGCCATCGTGGGAATCAGGTCCACCCCCTGCCCCAAGCCCAGCCCGGCCGCCAGTTCGGCCATCAGGCGCAGCGCCGAGAAGTCCTCGAGCGCAAAACCCACCGAGTCAAACACCGTGATCTCTTTGGCCTGGCCACGACCCGCGGCCTGACCCGACAACACCCGCCACAGCTCGGTGACCGCAAAGTCAGCCGGCATCTGCTGCAGATCACCTTCAATGCGGGTCTGCGGCTCGTATTCAACAAACACCCGTGACGCGCTCAGCACACTGGCGTGCAGTTCAGTCTTGCCCGGGCAGTCGCCGCCCACCGCATTGATGTGCATGCCCGGCTCCAGCAAGTCGGCATGCAGGATGACGGCGTTGCGCTTGTCGGCGGTGACGGTGGTGACGATGTGTGCGCCCCGAACCGCATCTTCAATGTTTGCGCACACTTGCAATTTGAGGCCCGCCACAGAACGCAGGTTGCTGACCAACTTGGCGGTGGCCGCAGTGTCGGTGTCAAACAAGCGCAGCGTGCTGATGCCCAGCAGGTGGTGAAACGCCAGCGCCTGGAACTCGCTTTGCGCGCCGTTGCCGATGAGCGCCATGATCCGTGAACCCGGCCGGGCCAGCGCCCGCGCCGCCATCACCGACGTGGCGGCCGTGCGCATGGCGGTGGTGATGGTCAGTTCGCTCAGCAACGTGGGCTGGCCGGTGGCCACGTCAGCCAACACGCCAAAAGCCATCACCGTGGGCAAACCCAGCTGACCGTTGTTGGGGTGGCCGTTGACGTACTTGAAGCTGTACTGCACCGCGTCGGCCACTGGCATCAGCTCGATCACGCCCGTGCGCGAGTGGCTGGCCACCCGCGCCACCTTGTCAAAGTCGGCCCAGCGGCGAAAGTCGGCGGTGATGGCCGCTTCCATGCGGCGCAGCACCTGGGGCAGCCCGTGGGCAGCAACGATGCGGGCGATGTCGTGGGTGGTGAGCAGCGTGGTCATGAACAAGTCCTTGATGTTGAAGAGGATTGTTCGGGCGGGTCGTGGCAATGAGAAGCGTCAATATCGCTGCGTTTTTGACAGACTTGTGCCATTTCGGCAGACGCCAGTGCCAAAATGCTGCATGGACTCCACCGACCAGCAACTCATCGCGCTCTTGCGCCAAGACGCCCGCGCCAGCGTCGCCACGCTGGCCCACAAGCTGGGCGTGTCGCGCGGCACGGTCAGCAACCGCATCACCAAGCTCGAAGACCTTGGCATCATCGTGGGCTACACGGTGCGCCTGCGCCCCGATGCGCAGCCGACCGAAATTGGCGCCTGGATGAGCGTGGCGGTGGAGGGCAACGAAACCCGCGCCGTCATCGCCGCCCTGCTGGGTGAGCCCGGCGTGGCCTGCCTGCACGACACCAATGGCCGCTGGGACCTGCTGGCCGAGCTGCGCGCCGCCAACCTCGCCGAGCTGTCGCAGGTGCTGGAACGCATCCGGCTTATTCGCGGCATCAGCAGCACCGAAACCAGCCTTCATCTGCAAACCTATCGCCTGTCATGAGCC